>DCKG01000001.1 GCA_002320605.1 Bacteroidales bacterium UBA1680
ACACTGATTTATAGAGGAAAGATATGCATTTTTACGTTAATCGGAGATTTTTCCGGCTTTGCATCATATACGCCACACCCGCTATTCACCTTTTTCTCTATGAGTCAGGGCAGTAAGCAGATGAGGGAGAGATCTCTGATGCAGTTGTCCTTTATCACGCTGAAGTGCCACTTCACTGTTCTGGACTTTCTGACTGCACTGGTTGCGCCACTGCCTTCAACCAAGCTGATGAAATCCATCAAGAACTTACGAAAAATTTTATCTGGCTATACCGTCAAACTTCCAATTCAAATTATTTGTTTTTATAAATTTTTTTGAGTAACTTTAAGTCCAAGGTAATATATTGAAGTTTAGTGGTATAATCGATTAATAATGAAGAATAAGGCGTTTATATTCATCCCCTTGGTTTTAGGTGTATTTGTTGAGGTTTGTAGTGCCCAAGTGGTATCGCATAAGATTCAAATTCTTGATGAAAACACTAAGGAGCCAGTACCATTCGCAAGTGTCTCATTTGGACATTTAGATGGAGTGTATTGTGACTCGTGTGGGCGATTTGTTCTTCCTGAAGAATTGGTTGATAGTATTGCCATTTCGCATATATCCTATAGAACTAAAATTATTTCACCTGAAAATGTAAAAGATAACATCATTTTTCTCGTGCCGGTTTCATATTCATTAGATGAAGTTATAGTGACGAAGTATACAGGTTCTATCACTTTCTGTGGAACGTTTGAAGGAACCCATCATAGTGGTTACGCTCCTTTTCAATATACGGTGAATGCTTTATACATACCCTACAATGAAACATGGGTAGAAGCCCCACAAGTAAATGAGGTTTTTTTAGATTTAATAAGTTTTAGTGGTAACCATAATACAACGATACAATATTACCTCTCAATACCTGACCCAATAAATGGAAGTCCTAGTGGAAAGGCCATATCAAAACAAACACAGTTAACTCTGGATAACGAGGATAGCAAAATCAGGAATAGGTATTATTCAAAGATTGATGAGCCTTTTTTTTTCCCAAAAAGTGGGGTCTTTATAGTTTTCTTCGTTGCAGATCCTTCTTATTCTTATGTTGAAATGCTAAATGAGTGGGGTACAAAAAGGTTTAAGATGTCAAAATACATGCCTTTTAGCTTTTACCTAACAGCGAAAGAAAATAGCATAAGGTCATGGACGCTAAATATATATTCAGATGGTTCATCATGGACAGCATGTGATTCTAACAATGAAGATTGGAACAAGATGGTTGCAGGAATGAATGTGAGAAATGAAGGAGATGTTTATAACTTTATGGGTGGTGTCGTTGTACGATTCCCCAAGTGATTTCATTAGCGTTTACTAAAAAGTTATAAAAGTTCTTTGAAAATATTTAGGGTTAGGTAATTACAGGAATTTCTCGTACGTACCTGCTACGATTAGTTTTTTGGTCCTCAAGTTTGGCCAACTTTGCAATCGGGAGAGTCTTCGTGAAGTTGCCCTTGCAACATATGTTCGCTCATCTATGCTTTGATAAAGTAGATGCGGAGAGTAACCTCGCCAAGGCAATCAATGACTGCAGATACTGCATCTTCGAAGAGTTTGCTTGTAGTATCAGAAGCAAGAGCCTTAAGTGCATATGGTATCTTCTAACTTGTAGGCAACGTATATGACTTTGATTCAATGATTATCGAGCTTTGCTCAGACGTTCAATAGGGCGTTATATAGGAAGAACCAAGAAAAAGGCGGTATTAAAGTACATGCATTGTATGACATTGAGACTTCCTTTCCAACCTTCTTCCACATCACCGAAGCCAGAGTGCACGACATGAATGCGATAGATCTGATTCCCTACGAAAAGAGAAATCGTTCTACATTTCGACCATGGCTACAATGACTTCAAGCGACTCCATAACATTGAGAACATCGGAGCATATTTCGTGGTCAGAGGAAAAAAGAATAACGATTTCCGCCCGACCAAATGGACGACACGATTTCAACCTGGATCCGGCTTTATGTCCGACGCTGTCGGATATATTGATGGCCAGTTCACCAGAGAGAAGTACCCTGACAAAATTAGACGTATCAAGTACGGTGATGAAGAGAACAAACGAGATTTGTATTCTTTACCAATGCATTGAATATCAGTCAGATGATGGTTGTAGAACTATATCGTCAGAGATGACAGATTGAGCTGTTTTTCAAATGGCAGAAGCAGCATTTCAAAATAAAAAAGTTCTGGGGTAACTCCGAAAACGCAGTCAGGATACATATTCTGCAATCATCAGCTATTGAATGATGGCGATTGTGCAGAAGGGGATGCATGTCGAGAGGTCCATCTACGAGATGCTGTAGATTGTAGTACAGACACTACGCCCCTCGGAGACTTGTTTAGGAAACCTAATGTCAGTATTGTCAATAAAATTGATGGTTCTAGCGAACCAAATTTATCTATTGTTGAACTTTATCTAAACCGTCCGGATTTTTACCGGACACACATGAGTTGTTTTATTAATATTAATTTTTTTATTTATGAAGACAGAAGTTCCTCTAAGTGCCCTTGCAGAGTTACAAGGTGGTAAGATGTTTGGCTATGAGTCCCATTGTAGTGATTGTTACAATGGCAGTCGTTTCTGTACTAATGTGCTAACTGTGTTTTGGATACCAATAACCCAAAACGTAGAGATGCCTTGCTAGTACTAGACTTTTAATTTACTATGGGATGTGAGTTAATAGAAGTTGATTCACGTCCCTTTTGGAATTCATTATGATGTCGCAGCCTAGACAACTACAATTGAAATCAAAATCGGATTCCAAGATTTTTTTCTTGGGTTTGGTAATCTCAGTTGTGCTATGCTACTTCGCTTTATTCATTGAATATAGATATTTATTCACTCTTGATTATTATATATTTGAATCAAGTTCATTAGAAGAAGCATATGAATGGTATCGAAAAGAGCAATCAATTATTTGGCTTAATATTGTTGGTATTTTTATCGTTATACTAGTACGTGATTTTATTGTAAGTTTAATACTTTATTCATCACATAAAGTTACCAATATTGCAGTGCGATATGTCCAAGAACTTAGCATTGCATCAGTTGCTACTACTGTGTTTGGCCTAAATTATATCGTCTCTGTAGTTGGCAAAGTATGTGGACTTATTAGCTATACCTCTGAAACCGTAAATAATAATTACCGATATCAAAGTGTTAATGTTTTGTTTAATGGCTATGGCAATCTAAATCATCTCAAAGCACCACTGGATTTGTTAAATATCTCGCAAATCGTTTTTATCGTTGTTCTGATAATCACTTCACGGATAATTCTTAGTCCAAATACAAAAAGTGCTAAAATAAAGACTTCAATTTCTACATTGATCGGCTACTTAGCTTTCTTGTTCTTAATGATAAATATATTCGTTTTGATTAATATTTTTAAGTTTTACAAGTAAAAATATAATGCAATAAGCTAGATTGAAAGTCTCAGAAATGTTTGGATAATTTGTCGATTATAAATATTTTGGTATCTATAAATAGAAAAAATATTTAACATGGACAGAGATAGGCATATCATTTCGGAGTTGCGCAATTATTAATCCAAGAATAAGAGAGCGAAAGAGTGGCCGGGAGTTACATAGCAATGATTACCACCGGATTAGTTTTGCTATGTGTTCAACGATAAATACGGCGAACATTATATCAAGGCGAACATCTCGAGGATGTTGGACTACCTTCGGAAAGATGTGAGGAAATCTCTGAAGCCTAGTCGGGAGGCATATTATACTGTTCATAGATCGTGTTCACATAAAGATCCATTGCAAGCGCAACGTAGACACAGAAACGTTCCTTGTTTTGCTCGCAGTGAAGGAGGACAAGACTAGAGAAGTTATATGCATCTATAACAAGCCCACCGAAAGAGCATACGGCTGGGGTGAGATGCTCAATGAGATATACGAAAGAGGCGTAGAACGAATCGGCCTGATATGTGCCGACGGATATAAGTGGTAGGAAAACGTAATAGAGGAATTTCCCCCTAAAATGTTGCTGAAACGCTATACGACGCACTTCAAGTGCGACATCATAAGCGATGTTCGTTTCGGCCATTGCCGATAACGACGAGATGTAAGAATAAATGATCATATTTGTAAATCTAGAGGTTCCGTGAGACCGGATTCGTACACACTTGATGAAACACCATCTTTAAATCACTTGCTAAACTATATTAAATATTTCAGTAATATGAAAAAAACAGTGACAATTAAACTTCTCGCTTTTTTTAGTATCTTGTTACTAGTAATTTTAATTATTACAAACTATTTTCTTTTGCGGGGGAAAAGACTAGATACTATCATTCCTTTAAGCGGCTCACAAATCTCATCTATAAATCAAATTTCTTATCAACACTCAAACAACAAAAAGATGCGACTTTACTTTATTGATTTGAGTTGTAGAAGTTGTAAGGCAGAACTCGATGACTTAAGCCTAGTAATTGATAAGCTACTAAATAATTATGATATTTACATACTGTCAACCAAATCAAATTATCATGAAACACTACCTCAAAATGTTATTCGAAAAATTGATCAAAAGGATGGGGTTTATTTTGTTTACGACAAGGAGCGTGTGCATTTTGCAACGTTTAAAGTTATGAACTACCCAAGTGTGTTTGATATTGATAAGTCTAGGCAGAAAATGACAGTTATTCACAACTAAAATCATGGGACTATATCGGAGAGCTAAAAAAGCATTTGTTCCACAGGAAGATCAAAATGAATGTGGAGCTGTTTGCTTATTGATGATTATAAGGTTCTTTTCTGGAAATAATAGAATAACCACTGTAAAAGAGCTTACGAATACAACCTTAAGTGGTTGCTCTTTGTTAGACATATCTGCAGCGGCAAAAAAGCTGGGAATGAATACATCTGCATTTAAATTGCAAGATTGTAATCTATCATCGTTAAATTATGGAATTGTCCAAATTATAACACAAGAAGGATTCTCTCATTTTTGTGTGTTTTATGGACTTAAAGATAATTGTGTGATTATTGGAGATCCTGCAAAAAGTGTTATTATAATTCCTCAAGATGAATTCTTAGATATGTGGAAGTCAAGAATCATACTCGAGATTAGCCCTGCTAAGGAGTTTTATGCAATAAATGACATAAGTAAAAATGAAAATCTGAAGAACGTATTATCTACATTCGCTCCGTATAAAGGGATTTTATTCATTATAACTGTTTTGTCTCTTATGGCAAGTGTAATCAGTCTAATTTCCCCGGTTTTTTCTAAAATGCTTATTGATACCATACTCCCATTGCAAAAAATGAGTACTCTCGTACTTGCGGTTCTCAGTGTGTCAATGTGTTTGACTATTGGAGTTCTTGTCAACTACGTTTTGCAGTTGTTAGTGATTCGTGTCTCATCTAAGTATACATTTTTTCTAACTAAATCAATCCTAGACTCTTTATTGTCCCTTTCTAAAAGGAGCCAAGACTTTTATAGCCTAGGGGATGTTATCTCAAGATTTAGGGAAGTAGATAATTCAAGTAATGTTTTTTCGTTGATTTCATCTCTTGTTAATAGTGTTTTCTTTTTCATAATATCTTCTATCGTTATTGCTTTATTTTCAGTAGAGATAATGGCTATTACAATAATAATCACACTGATTTATTTGTTGTTGTCAATTGTGTTTTCTAGAAAATATTTATTTCTTGAGAAAAATAGGCTTGCTAGTTTGAGCAAGTTTAATGCTACGCTCGGTTCTTATTTGAATAATTTAGACTCTCTTCGTTACTCGTCATATTATAAATCTGACAGCAGTATCTTCCGAAGAAAAAATGCGTTTATTTCTGATTATGTAATAATGTCAAAATATCAAGTTGGTATAAGTTCAATATTCTTGCTAATTAATGTTCTATATGTATGCATATCTTTAATCTTTGCGAGCCACCTATTTTTCGAAAATAGAATTGCACTAGGATCTTTGGTCGCATTAATTTCTTATACTTCTATGCTATATCCACATATTCAAAACCTATTTTCAAGCATACCTATATTCGCCAAAACTTATCAGGCACTAAATAGAGCCTTTGAATTCAAATTGGATTCAAATGTGCCTGTTGATGCACAGAATACAATTTCTACTATAGATGGTCACATAACATCTATAAAAGTGGACAATTTAAGCCTCTCGCTTCAACAAGGGAAATGTCTCTTTGAAGATATTCATTTTCAAATTAACAAGGGTGAATGTCTAGTTATTCAAGGCTCAAATGGCTCTGGTAAATCTTCGTTGGTTCATACGCTTCTTGGTGGATATAATCATTATCATGGAGTCATAAAGTATAATGATATTGAAATTAGTTCCATATCGAAGTCTTCGTTAAACCAAAAAATAGGGGTAGTACTGCAAAATGCGATTCTAATAGACGGTAGCATAAAGGAAAATATTGTATTTGGCGAAAAATATGATATTGAATGGCTCTACTATTTGATAGACCAATTAAAGCTTTCGGACTTCTTTTTGCGTTTTAATAGTGGTCTCGATACAATAATTAAATGTGGAGGGCTCTCTTTAGGCGAAACAAAGATAATACTACTCCTTAGAGCTCTTTACAAGAAGCCAGATGTACTAGTTTTAGACGAACTTCTTAGCTCTGTAGATGAGGTGTATTCTCGTCAAATGTTAGATATCATTCGTCAAGTCAGTTCATATCTAATATTAATAATAGTAACTCACAATCTTCCGGATCTAAACTCCTTAAATTGTAAATCAATTTTGCTAGGAAATGGTTAAGATGCTAAATAATATTGGTTCTAGTAGTGTTATAAATTTTACAAAGCAATATTTGAATTTCAAATAGTTCGAAGACGCTCAGTTTGTCCAGGAACCGGTAAATCTGAGTTATGTCGTAGCGCACGCCGAGGTATCGCTGCAGGTAGTCAATCGTCCGCAGTTTGCTGCCAGGATTGAACAGGCGGCAAATCACGAGATGGCGGAAAAGCCCGCTTTTGACCGCCCCGTAACCTATCCTGTCATACAATGCACCGAATATAAGCTCGGGGCCCGCTACCTGTATCTGGGCGTTATGCAAACCGGCAAGGAATTCGTTCAGGACATCCTCGCTCGGATCTCCGAACAGGCTTTCCAACTGGCCTGTCCGCTCCCGGATATACTGGCGCGCCTTGTTCTCCAGCATGTCGGCCTCATACGCCGTCGATGCCGTGCCAAAGGTCTTGATGACTTTATAGCCACCACCACTCTTGTCCACCACGTGGACGCTTATGCTCCCCGAGCGGTTGGTCTTCCTGCGCACGAACATGGCGCAAAGATACCCCGAGGCACCCAAATTTACAAATTCGCACCCCTTTAATCATTGATAATCAATGGATAAATTTTTAAGGACGACGTGAGTGACGAAAACAGGTTTATGATCATGTCCTTGCCCATATTCGCGAAGGAGATCCTTCCCCAGGAGCGAATATAAGCAATTATTTCGGGCTGCGCAAATATAACAAGTTGAACGCCAATGCGTTAATGGCCATTTATGAGCCTCCGGAGAGACGCCGGGCCCCTTTGCTTGGAGGGAGAGACGGAATATTTTTGAGGCCGCGAGAAGCCCCGCAATGAGCCTTCCATGGCCAATAACCAATTGATTATAAAATGGTTATTTGCCGAGCGTAAACTCTTTCGAAAAAGTTTCAGATTCCGGCGAACCTGGTGCGGTAGCGCTTGCGGAAGCGTACGCTCTCCAGACTCACCCCGGACATGATGAACGAGAACGTCTCCCACGAGAGTTCATGGTAGCCGGTGGCCGGGTTGATGCGGGGCATCTCGAACGAGCCTCGCTCAAGGCGCTTCTGGTACAGCAGGAACCCGTCCGTGTCCCAGCGAAGCAGCTTCACGCTCTGGCGGTTCTTGGAAAAGAACACGAACACGTCGCCGCTCATCGGCGAGAGCGGGGACTCTGCCTGGATCAGGCTGAACAGGGAGTCGATGCCCTTGCGCATGTTCACGGGGTGCTGGCACATGAAGTACCTGTGGCTGGCCTCTAACGAAAACATTCCGCAGCCTCCCTCGCCGACCTGCGGCGCTCATAAGCATCAAGCAAGGCGACTATGCCTTCCGGGGAACACTCCCGAAGAGTCAGCGTCACCCCGTCAGGGAAATCTATTTTAACACCGCACATCGGAACCGGTGGCATGGGAGTCGGCGGCATGAACTGCACGAACATATCCGGCGACCCTCCGACTGCGTTTTCTTCGATTTGGATTTTGCGCCTGCTGTTTCTCCTTCTCAAATGGCGAACGGACAGTCCGTGCGCAGCAACCCAATGCTTCATGCCGTTGTAATTGACGTGAGCCGACTCACAATACGAGGATAACTTGGCTGATCCACCACGGCGAATGGTGGCTTCATACCCGCGCCATGCGCGCTGATAACGCTTGCTGGCCATCTCCGTGAACTCATTCATTTGCGTTTCCATTGACTTCTTACTTTTGAAAACGCAAAGGTAGCGGCAGATTTCGCGAGCGGCAATGCGTATTCCCGGAGACGCTTACCCATCAAGCCCCTTCCTTGCCGAGGATGGAGAAAATGACCTCCGAATCCACGACATTCATCTGGCACCCGTATGTTTCGATGTAAATTTTCTTTTCCATGAGTATGAGAAGCTGTTTTGGCAAAGATATGCATTTTTACGTTAATCGGAGATTTTTCCTATATTTGTACGTTTTGGAAAGCGTATGGGAAGAGTTAAAACCATCATATCGATTTTCGCCGGCGTGCTGTTGCTGGCAATGATTCCTTCTTGCTCTAAGGTAAAGGATATTAAAATAACATCCGTAGGGCTGGAGTCATTCTCGCCGAAGGGCTTCCGTTCTGCCGACGCTGTGCTGGCCATCGGGATAGACAATCCGGCGATGGGCTTTATTATCACGAAGGTGAACGGCATGCTGAAATATAACGGCGAGGATTTTGCGGCCTATTCTGCCGATTCCTTGTCGGTGGATAAGAAGAGCGTCAAGGTTTACGACCTGCCTTGTTCAGCTGAACTCAGCGAGAGCGTCGGGCTGAGGCAAGTCATGGCTCTCTTGAAGAACGGCAGCCTTGAAGGTTTCACGACCGATGTCGAGGCTCACGTCACATTGAAGAACGGAGTCGGCAAGACTTTTAAGTTCAAAGATTTAGACCTAAATAAATTATCGAACGAATGAAAAAGGCTTTAGGAATATTCTTTATAGCATCATGCGCTTTATTCAATATGCGGGCGCAAGAGCAAGTCGTTGATTCCTCGCTAGTTGGTAAGACAATTTTTAATGTCTTGCCTTCCGACGTGAGCGTGCATCAGTCACAAGCCATCATGAATTCGTTCTCCTCCCAGCTTGCTTCAAACACTGCAAGAAATGTCGTAGTTTACAGAGTCAGGATATTCAATGACAATAAACAGACTGCAAGAGGCGAGTCCGAGGCCGTCGTAACCAATTTTAAGAATACGTTTCCAGATGTCACGGTTTACAGGTCTTATCAAAGCCCGTTCTTTAGAGTGACCGCCGGGGATTTCAGAACGAAATCTGAGGCATTGAAGCTTGCTGAAGAATTGAAAGAAAAGTATCCTGGATGTCTTGTGATTAAAGAAAGTGCGCAGTTCCCGCTGTTCAATCGCGCCAAAAAACACGAGACGGACATGGAATTAAAGAGGAAGTAATGGCAGACATGCTCAAACAAGGGCTGGAGATGAAGCAGACTCAGAAGCTGTCTCCGCTCCAGATTCAGACGATAAAACTGATTGAACTCCCGATTCAGGAGCTCGAACAGAAGATTCGTGATGAACTGGATGAAAATCCAGTCCTCGATGACACGCCGGTAGAGAAGAAAGATGATGATCAGGAGGGAGCTAGGGACGTTTCTCTTGACGAGATAAGCAATGATGACAGCGATCCGGTCCCTTACTATAACCTTCACGTGAATAATTATGGCAAGGACGAGCGTCCTCAGTACAATACCTTCTCCGTAAAGGAAAGTTTCAGGCAGAGTCTCATGGACCAGCTAGGGTTCAGGAATCTGGGAAAGCATCAGCGCGACGTAACGGCTTTCATAATAGGCAGTCTGGATGATGATGGCTACTTAAGGAGAGACATAGACAGCATCGTGGACGATTTGGCTTTCAAGGAAAATATAGAAACCAACCATGATGAAGTCCTGCAATTGCTCAAAGTAATTCAGGATTTCGAGCCTACTGGCGTGGGAGCGAGGAACCTTCAGGAGTGCCTGCTCCTTCAGCTTAAGGCTATGAAGCAGACCCAGGATGTCAGGAATGCCGAGAAGATAATCCAGAATCATTTTGATGAGTTTTCGAATAAGCATTTCCAGAAAATAATATCAAAGCTTGGCCTGACGGAAGGCGATATGAAGGCTGCAATGTCGAAGATAATGAAGCTGAACCCTTCTCCTGGCGGCCAGATAGACGATTCTTACAACGATCAGGCTCAGCAGATAGTCCCAGACTTCGTGCTGAACGTCGAGAACGGCCAGCTGAAGCTTTCAATGCCGCGATTCAATATTCCTGAAATTCGCATGAATAGGAAATATGCCGAACTGCTTGAACAGGCTCAAGGTTCTTCGGACAAGAAGCAAAAAGAGGCAGCTACGTTCGTAAAACAGAAACTGGATTCGGCCAAATGGTTCGTCGAAGCGCTTAAACAACGCCATAACACCCTCCAGAGCACAATGCAGGCTATAATAGATTATCAGCACGATTACTTCCTGGATGGAGACGAATCTCACCTGAAGCCAATGGTGCTGAAAGATATAGCGGAGAAGACTGGTTTTGATATTTCCACTATCTCGCGAGTAGTTAACAGCAAATACATCGAAACGCATTTCGGAATATATCCTCTCAAGTTCTTCTTCTCCGAAGGCCTGGAGAACCAGGAAGGCGAAGAAGTCTCTACGCGAGAGCTTAAGAAGGCCCTTCGTGAATGCGTTGACGCTGAGGACAAGCACAAGCCTTTGACTGATGACCAGCTGGTTGCGGAGATGAATAAGCGTGGTTATAAGGTCGCCCGCCGTACTATTGCCAAGTACCGCGATCAGCTTGCGATTCCTAAAGCTCGGCTTCGCAAAGAATTATAGTTTTGGTCCGAAAGACAAGTCTCCGGCATCCCCTAATCCCGGGACAATGTAAGAATGGCTGGTAAGTTCTTCATCGACGGCCGCAGTCCAAAGCGTTGTGTTGTCAGGAAATCTTTTCTGAATATATTCTATTGCGTAGATGCTAGAGATGGGGCATACGAAATGGGTGTATGCCGGTTCTCCGCCATCGTCCAGCAGCCTTCTGTATGAAACTTCCAGGGAAGCCCCCGTGGCCAGCATCGTGTCAGCGAGAATAAGTACCTTTCCAGCCAGCGAAGGGCAGGTGCAATATTCGATGTTCACATGGAAGTCATCGCCTTTGTCGTATTTCCTGTATGCCGCGATGAAAGCGTTCTCGGCCTTGTCGAAAATCTCCAATATCCCCTCGTGCAGCGGCAGGCCGGCTCGTAGGATGGTCGCGGCCACGATCTTAGAGTCCGATATATTCACTCTTGCAGTGGCGAGAGGCGTAGTTATGTCTTTAGGGTGGTAGTCCAGAGTCTTGCTTAGCTCATAAGCGAAGATGTTGCCAAGTTTCTTTAGGTTAGAGCGAAACCTCAGGCTATCTTTCTGGACGTTTCTGTCCCTCATTTGGGCGATGATGTTACCGATGACGGAATTTGAGTCCCCAAGATTGATGACTTTCATAGCTTTTCGAAAATTGATTTCCGAAACACGAAATTAGGGATTATTTCCTTACCATCAAAATTTCAAATCTCTATTACCCTGTCCTCGGCGAAGCTGTAATAACTGTCATCGCTGACGATAACGTGGTCTATCAGGGATATGTCGAACGTCTGCGAAGCTTTCTTCAGCGAAGAAGTGACTTCCATATCCATTTTTCCTGGCCTTGGATTAGAAGAAGGGTGATTGTGCACCAGTATTATCCCGCAAGCTTTCTTGTCCAGGGCCTTCTTCATTATTATTTTAGTGTCCACGGTAGTGGACGTGATGCCCCCCAGGCCTATCATCTCTTTGTGAATGACGTAATTTGCCCTATTCAAGAGCAATACCCAGCATTCTTCGTGGTCTAGCCCCTTCATGTGCGGAATCATGATTCTGTACACCATTCCGGCGTTGGTGATGGAATTTTTCTCTATCCCCGGTTCTTCCAGAGTGCATCTTCTCCCCAGCTCGAACGCAGCTGCGATGGCTGCATATTTATTCTTGCCGATGCCGTTAACGCTCGTAATCTGCCCTGGATCCATGCTGGCAATGTCCGATAGCTTGCCACCGCTGATTTTCAATAATTTATTCGAGACTTCCAGCACGTTCTCGTCTTTTGTGCCCGAACCTATCAGGATTGCCAGCAGTTCGGCGTTGCTCATCGCTCCAGCTCCTTTAGAAAGAAGTTTTTCCCGTGGCCTCTCACTCTCGCAATAATCTTTGATTTTCATAGCCAAGTAAATTTTCTCGAGGGCAAGTTTAGCCAAAGCAAATAGAAATATTAAATTAAAACAGAAAAATCTTGCCAAGATTTTTCTGTCAATTCTAATATTTTCGTTGCACTGTGCCTGCTAGAATACAGTAAATCGAGGGTCCTATTTATAGAACAGATTCCTGGCTGGTAATTTCGAGGAATAAGAGGCTCTCAGCTTTCCGAAAAGCTCATCGGTGTAACGAGCGAGTCCAGGCCCTTTCCAAGTGCTGGTGTTAGTTATGAATATCCAGCACTCTCCATCAGGGTAATATTTAACATATGCGCTCGTGCCAGAAAGAGTTCCAGTCCTAGTCCAGCCTTTTTGCGGGTTTGTGTCGTTCCATCCGAGCGAATAGGTGTTTTCGTCGAAATATTCGGTCATCTGCTTCACGCTATCCTCGCTTATGATATCCGAAACCTCAGGCTTTCCATCAATCGAGGCTACGAAAAGCGCTAGCTCAGGTGCTGAGGCTGCCCAGGCTCCTGCGCCAGATAGTCCAGTGACGTCATTTCCTCCGTAACAACGTTCTACTTTACGACCGCTGTTATTGAATTCCTCAGCTGGCTCGTCGTCTTTGTAGACATAATAACGCACCTCGTCGGGATATTTATCAGCATAATAGTTTCCCGCGATTTTGTAATTTCTGCATCCAGCAGGCCTAAGAACATTCTCTTGAATATAGTCTTCGTAAGTCTGGTCAGAGAGTTTCTCGATTACCATCGAGAGGGCGAGGTATCCGAAGTTTGAATAGAATTGTGATGTCCCTGGCACGAAATTCAGTCGGCGTTTTAGCTGGGTTACCATCAGCTGTTCGTGCGTCGGTACTTCTGTCCAGTGATTCTGCATCATGAGCCATCTGGTAGAGAACATTGGGTCTCCTCCACGTCTTGAAAAGCCGCCCTGATGCCGTAGGAGATGCTCTACCGTGATTTTATAATAGTTCGTGTCGTTTATGGCCGCAGTGAAGGCTGAGTCGTTCAGTATGCCCTGAGGACCGAACACCTTATCCTGCAGCGTAAGCAGTCCCTTTTCTTGCATCACCATTATTCCGGTGGCCGTGACTAGTTTTGATACCGAAGCCACTCTCATTATTTTCCCCGGGACCATCGGCTCGTCTTGATCTGCTTCCCCGAAACCTTTGGCGAAGAGTAGCGAGTCATTGCGCATCACCGCCAGTGAAACGCCATGCAACCCCCAGACGGTCATATATTCATTGACTCTTCTGTCCAAGCCATCTAATCCAAGGGAGTCGCTCATTTCGTTCGTAAGAGTTGCATTCAGGTCTGCAATGTATTCTGGAATATCTTCCTCTAAGTCTTTGTTTTTTTTAGCTGCCGCTGTGGTGATTATGACCAGAATGACCAGCAAGGCAATGACTGACGCAAGAATTATTTTGGCTTTCTTTTCAATCATATTCCTAAATCAGGCCAGCCTTTTTACCGAATTCGATTATGAATTCAGCCGTTCCCTCTATTCCTAGCACCGATGAGTCGATGCACAAATCATAGTCGGTAGAACTGCCCCAGTTCCCGAACGTGAAGAAATTGTAATAAGTCTCCCTTGTCCTGTCGTTCTTTTCTATGAGGCTTTTAGCATCTTCTGGAGATAAATTTGAGCGTTCTGCAACTCTTTTTATCCTATCTTCCATGGGTGCCGTCACAAAGACATCAAGGCATTTCATGTCTCTTAATATGTAGTTCGAGCATCTGCCTACGAAAATTGCTGATCCCTCCTCGGCGATTTTGCGTATCACGTCACTCTGAATCTTAAATAAGTCATTATCCCCTATGTAGTTATGAATGGCTCCGAATCGTCCGGTCACAAAATAGGAGGAAAGATTGAAGAGGTTGCGCTTCTCGTCGGTTTTCATGAACAGCTCTTTGCTGAAGCCACTTTCTTCTGCGGCTTTTGAGATCAGTTCCTTATCATATACTTTGACGTGAAGCTTCTTGCCTATCTCGTTTGCGACGCCCAGCCCGCCACTGCCGAACTGTCGTCCAACATTTATTATGATACCCATGTCATTACCATTTACTAGCCAATGTGAGATGGCGGCACATCACCGCAGTCCCACAAGACAAATTTAAGGAAAAGATCTTTAAACGGAAAACCTGCTACTATTCAGGTTCATCCACCATTTCTATCTCGAAAACCAGCGGCGCATAGCTAGGAATAGAGTTCCCGTTGCCATTATATTGATAACCGTATTGAGACATAAATGCACAGACGCCCTTCTCATAACGCTTCAGCTGCGAGAGGCAGTATGCAAAGCCAGTCACCATAGAGGAAGAACTGCTGCTGGAACTCGATGAAGAAGAGGAGCTTTCAAGAGTGATTTCAGCGTAATTCTCGCTCAGTTGAATTTTGACAGGGCCATATGTCTTAGATGAAGAATATATTCCGTAAAATTTGGCGGAGTCTTCAACCGTAGTGTCGAAAACGAGGCCGTTCAGAAGCTTCCCAGTATAATTGATGTAGAATGATGTGTCTCTAGGGAGGGTGTTAGTATCGGACGGCGCTTTAAGTTGTAAATAATAATACCCCGTGAATGAGGAATCCACATCGTTCATGTATTTCTGAGTATATCTTTCGAGCGTGTCTATCTCCCACTGGAGGATGTTATCTGTCTTATCTGCCAGTGTAACTGTGTAGATGGCATTAGAAGCTTTACTGCTGCCAGAATAACCTTCGGTCACGTTAAGCCAGCTTGGGACGAGCGCAGTCCTAACCCCGCCTACCTTCATGCCGCTGAGTATTTCCAGCACTCCGATAGGCGTTGCCTGAGCGTTACGAAAATAAGTGTGGGGCCCGTAATAGTACGATTTGTCATAAGTCCCGAGCTGCTGAGCTATTTTCGGATAGGTAGTCGCGGAAATCGTCCCATTCATGCCTGCCACGGTATATTCAATCATGGCGAAATAGTCCTCATCGCCCAATGCTTCGCCTGTCCCTTCTTTGTCGTCAAGGATATAGATACCCTTGCCTGTCGGCGTTATGCCGGGGTGATTGACTTTCATCCAAGCTTCGATGTATTCCTTATTTATTTCATCGCTTGTCTTATCTTTATTGTCTGCGCACCCACAGACAAGAAGCATCGCAGGGATGGCCGCAAAAGCGTAAAATTCGT
Organism: Bacteroidales bacterium UBA1680; assembly: GCA_002320605.1. Taxonomy (GTDB): domain Bacteria; phylum Bacteroidota; class Bacteroidia; order Bacteroidales; family UBA932; genus Cryptobacteroides. Next base: position 15,670 of record DCKG01000001.1, read on the forward strand.
TCAAGAAATTTCTCATTACTGTCATTTATTAATTGGCAACGCTCTCAATCCACAAATGGTAAGCCAGAGCGGAATTTTCTGGAATATTTCCTATTATTTTTTTGCCGAAGCCATAGTCTTGGTTGAACATTATCAGGCATTCCTCGCCGCTCATGACGCCGATGATTCCATTTTTCAGCCCTTTTACTAGGCTGGCATCGGATATGTTCAAAGTATCGGCCTTGAAGACCGTCGTGTCGGATAAATTCCACCCCGCAGTCTCGGCAATTTCCCTGCTGTTAGTTGCGAACAGATTGCTGTTGCTGATGGAGCCCGAAGTAAGGTAATATCCTGCATAGAAGAAAGATACTGTGCCGCCAGGGGAAAGTTCTTCTCCGGTGCCCTGCGTGATTGTCACGATAGTTGATCCCTTGGAATGGCGAACCATCACGGTAGAGTCTTTCTGCTGATAGGAAGAAGCTATCGTAGAAATATATGTTTCCTGCTGATTCTTGGCGGTATCCTCTTTCCCGCAAAATGCAAAAAAGAAGATAGTGGCAATGCAAAATATTATTTTATGAATATGTTTCATTCGGCAAAATATTCTTTTGATGATCTAATGATATAGGACTCTGCCTCTTCGGGGGAAGAAATGTCTTTCCCGAAATAAAGGCTCCCTCCGGCAGCCTGCTCATGCCCTCCGCCATTGAAATATTTCATTGCGAAGGAATTGGCGGAAAATCCCCGTTTAGAGCGTATGGAGACCCTGAATTTCGTGTCTTCCTCTGTTAAGAACATGCTTACGTTGACTTTGGCGAGCGCCAGCGGCATATTCACGAATCCTTCAGATTCCCCATACTCGAAGCCATACCGCTCCTGAGTGATTTTATCCAGTATCATGTAGGAAACCCCATTGGCCATTATGGTCATTTTGTCATGGAGCATGAACCCCATCAGGCGCAGCCTGTTTTCTCTGTAATTGTTATAGATGCAGTTAAGAATCTTGTCCCTGTCCACTCCGGCGGCAAGAAGCTCAGATGCCATCGTCAATGTGCTTGGGAAGACTGAGTTCGCGAAATTGTTAGTGTCGGTAGTCATTCCCGTCATTAGTGCATCCAGGCAGCTCTGCGGTAGCTTTTTTAAGTCTCCTTCCACATCGCTCATCTCTTTGAGGGTCCAATAGAGCAGTTCGCTCGTTGAGGAAATGTCGATTTTGGAGATGACAAGATCGAAAGACTCTGTGTCAGGATTCAGATGATGATCTATCAGAATCTTTTTAGCGTTCGAAGCTCTCAGATATGGCTCGACTCCAGTTACTCTGCTGAATGAATTGCAATCTTGGCAGATTACGAGGTCGCTTGCGGCTATCCATTCCTGGCATTCCTGCGGAGCATCCGAGAAAGAAAAAATAGCATCTCCATCCTCTGCGATGAAAGAAAGAGATGTCGGTATGGCTGTGGGAACTATCAGCGCCGCTTTCTTGCCTTTGATGAGTCGCAGATAACGTAACATGGCGCACCCGCTCCCTATGGCATCGCCGTCCGGATGGGTGTGCGCAGTCACCGTTATCACTGATGAAGCGCTGATGATTTTCTCTAATTCTTTTGCTCTTTTCATTGATGAGCAAATTTACAAATTATATTGCATTTCATAAATCAATTTCATAACTTTGTCCTGCATTGGCAGGTATGTCAATATGCTTTTAATTGCAAATCATAAAATTTTAGGATAATGAACAAGGTACTGAACACGATTCTTTGCATCGTTCTTGCGCTATGCGCCGTAGGCTTGATATGGACAATTTATTCCAGCGTCATGGAGCCTGTCCGCTTCGACAAGGAGAAGGCGCAAAGAGAAAAAGTTGCGATTCAGAGACTGAAAGACATCCGTGATCTTCAGGTTGCTTACAAGAGCGTCAACGGCAAGTTCACGGCTTCTTTCGATACTCTAAAGCAATTCTATGACAACGGCCAGATGACCGTGCTCATGCAGATTGGCTCAAATGATGATTCTGCCGCCGTCGCACACACCGAAGCTGTCAAGAAACAGCATAAGAACATTACTCCAGAGGGCCTTTATGACCTTTACAAGCAAGGCGATAAGAATCTGGTTTTCTCTGTTGAGAACAAGCTGGCGGTGAAAGACACCCTGTTCCATAGCAGAAGCGATTTCAACATCAATTCTATCGATGCGATTCCATTCTGCGAGGATCAGAAGATCGAGATGGATGCCGTCGTTAAGAAAGTGTCAGGCGTGGACGTTCCTTTGTTCGAGGCCAAGCTCCCTTACAAGGCTCTTTTGAAGGGCATGGATAACCAGCTGAGAATCAATCTCGACGCTGACCGTCGTGATCAGGGCAGGTATGAAGGCTTGCAGGTAGGCAGCATCACTGCGCCTAACAATAATGCAGGTAACTGGGAGTAGAAGTGTTTTCTCTTCTGACTCCAAAAGCGGCTTTAGTGCCTGCTGCTTTCTTTGAACCGTCTGCTGCCAGAGAGACACTCTCCGAGACGGTCGAGTTAAGTAAAGAGGATAAAGTAGAATACATCAGCATTAGCGAATATGCAGCTGTGCTGGTGTATTCTCTTTCTGTCGATAATGCCATGACTAGAAACATCTCTGGTTATGTCGACGAGGACCAGGGACGAGTGCTTCCCGAGCTGTATTTCATCTTGAAGGATTTGAGGAAACTTCCTGAATATAACAAGGTTGTGGCCTCTTACGCTTACGGCTATCTTCATCTTGGCATCGCACAAGGAAACAATTTGCTGCTTGCCAACATATTCAAAGCGGATGATTTCACGTGTGCCGAATATTTCATATTCCTGTCTCTAAAAAAACTGCAATTCAATCCGGAAGTCACTAAAATTTGTTTCAGGACGCCTCTCAGCGAAGAGGAGAAAATGTCGCTTTACCGTTATTTTAATTCCGTGGAGCAGCTATGAGAATCATAGGTGGAAGGCTGAGGGGGCGGCAGATTTACCCACCGGCTGGGTATAATGCTCGTCCAACCACAGATTTTGCGCGTGAGGGGCTTTTCAATGTGCTGGATAATGAATATGACTTTGAGGGGATGACAGTGCTGGATCTTTTCGGTGGTACTGGCGCCGTTGCTTTCGAGTTTGCTTCAAGGGGTGCCGCTAAGGTGTATTCTGTTGAGATGGCCCGCGAGAACGCAACTTTCATTAAGACTGAGGCAGCCAAGCTCGGCTTGGACAATGTCGTCGTCGTGGTGAGGGATAATGTTTTCGATTTTCTGACTGTCTGTCACGAAAAGTTCGATATTATTTTTGCTGATCCGCCGTATGCGATGGAGGGTTTGGAAACGCTGCCAGGCAAAATTTTCGAGAGAAATATTCTTTATGATGGCAATTATTTCGTCCTGGAGCACGGGGATGAGCATTCTTTTATCAGTCATCCTTATTTAAAAAAAGAGAAGCGGTACGGCCGCGTTCACTTCTCTTTTTTCGCAAAATAAATCTGTAATCGCATCCTTTATTTTATCAGGTTGCCAAGTATAGAGCGGGTGAGCTCGCGTGTGATGGTCCTGGTGGCTGCAGAAGTTGCGTTCTTGGCAACTCTTCCGGCCTGAGTCTTGACAGAAGTCTTGCTGCCCTTCTTTCCGGTAACTTTGTTGGATACGGCATTGCCCACGCTGGTCGCGACTGTGGCTGTGACGGCAGTTAAGATTGCTTTGCCAACTTTCCCCCAGATGCTAGCCTTTGGCCTGCCAGCAGACTTATCGCCTGGCTGATTTTCCTCAACGGCTTCTCGTGCCTCGTCTTGTTGTTTTTCTTCCTCTGCCATTTTTAGAAGTTGCTCATAAGCAGAGATGTTATCTACAGGAGTATCGTATTTTCCGTAAATGTTTGATGACTTGATTATCTGATCTCTTTGAGCAGGCGTTATGGCCCCTATCTGGCTCAGTGGGAACAGAATTCTCGCTTTCTGAACTATTCCGGGAGCGCCTTTTTCGTTTAGGAATGAAACTAGAGCCTCTCCAGTTCCGAGGTTGGTGATGGCCTCAGACGTGTCGAATGCAGGATTGGCTCTGAAAGTCTCAGCAGCTACCTGCACGGCTTTCTGATCCTTTGGCGTGAAGGCTCGTAGGGCATGCTGTACCCTGTTGCCCAGCTGCCCTAAGATGGTTTCAGGAATGTCGGTAGGGCTTTGAGTGACAAAGTACACGCCCACGCCCTTGCTTCTTATGAGTCTTACTACCTGTTCTATCTTGTCTACGAGGGCCTTGGAGGTGTCCGCAAATAAGGTGTGAGCCTCATCAAAGAAGAATACCAGTTTCGGCATGTCCAGATCGCCGACTTCCGGCATAGTGGCGTAGAGTTCAGAAAGCAGCCAGAGCAGGAAAGTAGAATAGAGCTTTGGCTTCATCATAAGTTTGTCTGCGGCAAGGACATTCATTATGCCCTTCCCGTTAGCTGTAGTCTGGAGGAGATCCTTTATGTCGAACGAGGGTTCCCCGAAGAATTTGTCTCCGCCTTCGTTCTCAAGAGTCAGCAAAGACCTTTGAATGGCTCCTACTGACGCAGGTGCTATGTTCCCATATGTGGATATATATTCCTTTGCATGTTCAGAAACGTAGTTCAGCATCGAGCGCAGGTCTTTAATGTCTATGATCAGAAGTCCCAGTTCGTCTGCTACTCTGAAGACCACGTTCAGGACACCTTCCTGGGTCTCATTCAGCCCAAGGATGCGGGAAAGCAGCTGAGGACCCATTTCAGAGATAGTGCACCTCATCGGGTGGCCTTGCTCGCCGAAGACATCGAAGAATCTGACAGGACGCCCACCGAATTTAGGATCGGTGATGCCGAATTCCGCCATCCGTTTTTGGATGAAACCATTCATCGCTCCACTCTGTGATATTCCAGAGAGGTCGCCTTTCATGTCGGCCATGAAGCAAGGCACGCCTGCCTGAGAGAATGTCTCTGCCATGACTTGAAGCGTCACTGTCTTGCCAGTGCCAGTAGCACCTGCAATTAGTCCGTGTCTGTTGGCCATCTTGCCGACGATGGAAAGCGGCCCTTCTTGGCAATGGGCTATCCAAAGCCCTTTTTCTGAATCGTACATATTAGAAGTGGTTTTATCAATTACAAATTTAAACATTTATGGTATATTTGCATTCATCAAGATCGAATAACATAACACCAATATTTACAGCATTATGAAAATCAAACTCTTTACGGTCATTGCTTCTATTCTTGCAATTTCAAGCATGGCTTCGGCTCAGCAATGGGCCCCTTCAGGCGACAAAATCAAGACGAAATGGGCAGAAGAAGTTTCCCCTGCCAATGCTCATCCTGAATATCCTCGCCCACAGATGGTGCGTTCCGACTGGAAGTCGCTGAACGGGTTGTGGGAATATTCCGTCATACCTAAATCATCCAAGCAGCCGGATGAGTTCCAAGGCAAGATTCTCGTTCCTTTTGCCGTTGAATCATCCCTCTCTGGAGTAGGGAAGACTGTTACGCCTAACGATGCCATCTGGTACAAGACGACTTTCACAGTGCCTTCTTCATGGAAGGGAAAGGAGTTAATGCTGCGTTTCGAGGCTGTGGACTGGAGGGCAGACGTAATGGTGAACGGAGTCCAGGTCGGTACTCATACCGGCGGCTATGCTCATTTCGCTTTCGATGTGACCCCATACCTCAAGAGCGGAGCTAATACTTTGGTGCTGAAGGTGCTTGATGCGACAGACAATGATTTTCAGCCTCGCGGAAAGCAGGTGCTGAAACCTTCGGGAATATGGTACACCGCAGTTTCGGGAATATGGCAGAGCGTATGGCTGGAACCTGTCGCTAAAACACATATCACCGACTATTATGCGGTTTCTAATATTCACGACGGTACTCTGGACCTTAACGTCTCCGTCTGTGGGGCGCATGAAAGCGACATCGTTAAGGTGTCTGTCGTTGACGGCGGGGTTGGTTTCTCGACGGAGACCGATCCGTATGCCAAGGTAGTTGCTGAGGCTCAGGGGCTTCCTGGAAACACCGTGTCCCTGACCATTCCGGACGCAAAACTATGGTCTCCGGATTCTCCGTATCTGTATGGCCTGAAGATTCAGGTTCTTCGCGGAGGCAAGGTCTTGGACGCAGTCAAGGGCTATACGTCCCTGAGGGAAGTTTCCGTGTACCAGAAAAATGGCAACACGAAGCTGCTAGGTCTCAATGGCCAGCCGATATTCATGTACGGTCCTTTGGATCAGGGCTGGTGGCCTGATGGTCTTTATACGGCTCCAACCGATGAGGCTCTGAAATATGACATCGTGAAGACGAAAGACTTCGGCTATAACATGATCCGTAAGCATATTAAGGTCGAACCATCCCGCTGGTTCTATTACTGCGATCAGCTAGGCATGCTTGTATGGCAGGATATGCCTTCTTTCGGTGACAATCACCTGAATAAGTGGGGAATTTTCAATTACGATGAAGGCACGGATTTCCCTGCCACTCCTCAGGCTAAGGCAAATTATTATAAAGAATGGGGCGAGATAATGAATCAGGTGAAGAAGTTCCAGTGCATAGCAGTGTGGGTTCCTTTCAACGAGGCTTGGAGTCAGTTCGACACTCGTTCTGCCATAGATTTCACCAGGGCTCAGGATCCGACCAGGTTAATAAACATGGCTTCCGGCGGTAACTGGGTCAAAGACTGCGGAGACATACTCGACAATCATCACTATCCTTATCCGGCCATGAGACTGTGGGACAAGGACATGATTAATGTCCTGGGTGAGTATGGCGGAATCGGACTGCCCCTGGAAGGCCATCTGTGGCAGACAGATCGCAACTGGGGTTATGTGCAGTACAAGAATGGGGATGAGGTGTTAAAAGAATATGAAGCTTTCGCCGAAATCCTGAAGACCTTGGTTCGCCAGGGCTGCTCTGCCGCCGTCTACACCCAGACGACTGACTGCGAAGGCGAGGTGAATGGACTGATGACCTACGACAGGAAGGTGATAAAGATGGATGAGGCTAAGCTTAAGGCTGCCAATGAGGGCGTCATCAAAGCTTTCCAGGAATATCACGACAAGAAATAGGCTTCGATGGCCTATGACGATGAAGGCTGACCTCGAAAGGCCAGCCTTCATTATTATAGGTGCACTTATTCAGGGGCATAGGGATTATACTCTCTGTCCGTAAGAGCGGTCAGTGGTGTTGACGGTAATCTTGTCGCCTTGGTTGATGAAGAGCGGAACCATGATTTTGGCTCCAGTCTCCAGGGTGCACTCCTTAAGAGCCGATGTTGAGGCGGTGTTGCCTTTCACTGCTGGCTCGGTATAAGTCACTTCCAAGGTAACGTATGTAGGAAGCTCGCATGTGAGGCATTTCTCCTCTGGCTCTACGACGAACATCATTTCAACGTGCTGTCCCTCTTTCATGAGGTCTGCGTTCTCAACCGCATCTTTCGGGAGATGAATTTGTTCGTAAGTCTCTTCGTGCATGAAATTGTAACCTTCCTCGTCGGCATAGAGGAACTGGTAAGGACGTCTCTCAACATCGATAGTGTCTATCTTAGCTCCTGCCGTGAATGTGTTCTCGAGGATTCTTCCGTTTTCTAGATTACGGAGTTTCGTCTTTACGAATGCTGGGCCTTTCCCAGGTTTTACATGCTGGAACCATACTATCATGCATGGTTTTCCGTTGAAGCTGAGATAAAGGCCGTTCTTAAAATCTGCTGTTGTTGCCATAGATATATCAGTAAATAAATATTCGAAAATGTTGAATTGCAGACATTTCGGCTGCAAATTTACATAAATGCGATTTCTATTCAAAATTTTTTTGAATCTGCCTTAGAGCGAGCCGATTGCATTGGATGTCTCTTCGAGGAGCCAGCGTGGGGTGGAAGTGGCTCCGCAGATGCCGACGTGGTCGCCGTCGTGGAACCACTCAGGCAGAATCTCATCTGGGCTGGAAATGTGGTGCGAGCGAGGGTTGCGAGATTGGCAAAGGTTGAAAAGAACCTTGCCATTGGAGCTGGACGCGCCTGAAACGAATATGATTACGTCGTGAGATGCGGCAAACTCGGCGAGTTCTTCGTGCCTGAATGCCACCTGAGAGCAAATCGTCTCATGGATTTCAAGAGACCCGTCCTGGATTGGCTCTTGTCCGGTGACTTCCTCAATCCTGCTTTTAAGAACAGAGCAGATATCCTTATATTCATCGGGGCTCTTTGTCGTCTGTGAGAAAATGGCGATTGGCCGCTTGAGATCCAAGGCTCCGCTTTCCAAAGCCTTCGAAAGCATATTCATGTTTTCTATGACCAATGCGTCGCTTCCGACCTGCCCGACCAGCCCTAGCACTTCAGCATGGCCGATTTTGCCAAAAATCACAATCTGGCCCCCTATGGGATGAATTTTTGAATATGTTTCCTTGATCCTGCGCTGGAGCCGGAGCACCACAGGACAGGTGCAGTCTATTACATTGACCCCTAGGCTTTTAAGCTTTGAATATGTCTCTGGCGGCTCCCCGTGCGCCCTTATGAGCACCGTCTCGGTGTCCGCAGAAAGCTGTTCTGCATTATAGATGGTCTCCAGCCCTTTCCTATGCAGCCTCTCCAGCTCTCCCTCATTATGTACTATCAATCCCAGCGAGTACAATTTGTGCCCGCCAGAAAGGAACTTTTCAGCTTTCCCGATGGCGTTTATCACCCCGCCGCAGAACCCTGAATGCTTCTCTATCTCAACCGAAAGTTGCATGCTTCCTTCATTATTGCTAGTCCCTCCGGACTTATTGTTCCAAGGCGTTCGATTGGGGTTCGGACTGGGCGGCATTTGTTAGCCGCACAGGATAACCCCGGAGAACGCCTGATTGCAAAATTATTCCAGTATTCCGAATTTGCCTTGCAGAAGACCGCGGAACCAGACAGTTTCCTCATGGAGGGTCATGTCGGAATTGTCCAGCACGAAGGCATCCGCGGCTTTGGATAGAGGAGAAGCCTCTCTATGCGAGTCAATATAATCCCGCTCCTCTATGTTCTTCATCACATCCTCCATCTTCGGATTCTGCCCCTTTGCGACCATTTCGTCAAAGCGCCGCTGCGCCCTCACCTCGGAAGTCGCAGTCATGAATATCTTGACTTCTGCATTTGGGAACACAGTCGTGCCAATGTCTCTGCCATCCATTACCACACGCCTCCGGCGGCCAAACTCATGCAGAAGGCTGTCGACATATTCACGGACGAAAGGAATCGCCGAGACAGGACTCACGTGACTGGAAACTCCCAGCGTGCGAATCTCCTTCTCCACGCAGCGGTCTCCGATGTAGGTTCCTCCCGCGCCAAAGCTGATTTTCAAGCTCCCAAGAGACTCATGAAGCTTCTTTTCGTCGACGTTTCCATTCCCATCAATCATCCCATTCTCCATGGCATGTAAGGTGACAGCCCTATAAAGTGCCCCGGAATCGAGGTATAATAAAGAATATTCCTTAGCTATGAGCTTGGCAAGGGTGCTCTTGCCGGTTGAAGAAAAGCCATCTATGGCCACGATAATGTCTGGTATCTGCATAACACAGCAAAATTAAGAAATTTAAGGTAAATTTGCGTGTTTTTTGCAGTTGGTTGGAGGTGAAATGAAAATACTAATTGTAGACGATGAAAGAGCGATCAGGAACTCTCTCAAGGAGATTCTGACCGATGAGGGCTATGATGTTGACCTGGCAGAAGACGGGCCGACTGCCTTGGCTATGGTAGATAAAGAAAAATACGATGTCATTTTCTGTGACATAAAGATGCCTGGAATGGATGGAACGGAGGTGCTGGACAAATTTGTCGCAGACGGGATAGATTCTGCAATCGTGATGATCTCCGGCCACGGAGACATCGACACTGCAGTGGAATGCATCAAGAAAGGGGCGTTCGATTTCATCCAGAAGCCGCTTGACCTGAATCGAATCCTTATTACTATCAAGAATGCTTCTGAGCGGACGACTATCATCAACGAGAACAAGACCCTCAAGAAGAAGGTCTATGGCCAGCAGATGGTGGGGGATTCGGAAGCCATGCAGCATATTCGTGATATAATCGCCAAGGTGGCGCCTACGGATGCCAGGGTGCTGATCATGGGCGCAAACGGAACAGGTAAGGAATTAGTCGCCAGAAGCCTGCATGAGCAGAGTTCTCGCAGCGCCATGCCTTACATAGAGCTTAACTGCGCAGCCATTCCTTCAGAACTTATCGAGAGTGAGCTTTTCGGTCATGAAAAGGGAGCCTTTACTTCTGCGATAAAGCAGCACAAAGGCAAATTCGAGCAGGCAGATGGCGGAACGCTGTTCCTAGATGAAATCGGGGACATGAGCTTGGCCGCGCAGGCGAAAGTGCTGCGCGTGCTTCAGGAGCACAAACTCTCTCGCGTTGGCTCAGATAAAGACATTGCGGTGGATGTGCGAGTAATTGCCGCTACGAACAAAGACCTCAAGAAAGAGATAGAGAAAGGCAATTTCAGGGAAGATCTCTATCACAGGCTTAGCGTGATAGTAATCCAAGTACCTTCGCTCGACGAGAGGAAGGATGACATCCCGCAGCTCGTGGATTATTTCGTGCAGCAGATAAGCACTGAATCAGGAATGCCTGTGCGCAAATTCTCTGAGGAGGCAATCAAGATGCTTCAGGGAATGAGCTGGACAGGGAACATCAGAGAGCTGCGCAACGTCGTGGAGCGGCTGATGATACTTGGCGGCAATCCTGTGAGCGCACAGGACGTGAAAGATTACGTCAGCCCGATTCAATAATCAGCTTTTCTTATCAAGAGCTATTGCTTTCTGCAGAGTGTTGTCCACGCTCATGTACAGCTTGTAGAAGGCGTTATCTCCCAGTTTAGAATACCTTCCGATCAACGCCCTCAGCTGAGGAATAAGGTATGACTGAGTCTCTTCCCATTCCTTCTGCGAAGCTGTGATTCCATCTTTTGCGGCGGCATACTGCCTGAAGGCGGAAGGAATGTTCATTTTATCCAGTTCTTTCTCCAAAACATTGAAATCGTCGATGCTGGAGAGGGTGTTCTTATATTTATCGAACATTGCTGAGGCGAACCTCATCTGCGTGGTTTTCTTGTTGCATGCGATGAAGAAATCGCTGGCCCTTGTAGTGTCCAGAGGTACGAAAACGTCTGGCACTATACCGCCACCGCCGTAGACTGTTCTTCCGCCGACAGTTTTGTGAATGTCCGAAGTGTCAACTTTGATGCTGTCTGCCACTAGCATCTCTCCCTCTGAATACCTCTTATAGATTTCCAGCTGATAGTCATCTGAATATGGTTTCTGAATGCACCTGCCAGATGGAGTGTAATATCTTGCCACGGTGAGCCTGATGCCAGAGCCGTCGCTGAAATATATCGGTTCCTGAACGAGACCCTTGCCGAAAGAACGGCGCCCTACGATAGTGCCCCTGTCGTTGTCTTGCATTGCGCCGGCGAATATTTCGCTAGAGGATGCAGTATTCTCATCGATGAGGACTGTCAGTTTCACGTCTTTGAGTAGTCCGTTCCCATCGGCCTTGAAGTCTTCTTTCTTTCTATGCAGTCCTTGCATATAGACGATCTCGTCGTCTTTGTCCAGGAACATGTTCGAAAGTCTTATCGCCTGGTCGAAATAGCCCCCGACGTTTTGGCGCACGTCGAAAACGAGCTTCTTCATGCCTAGAGACAGAAGTTCCTGCGCAGAAGCCTGGCACTCTTCGAATGTTGTCCTGGAGAATTTAGTGAGCCTGATGTAGCCCAGTTCGTCATTTATCATGAAGGCTGCATCTACGCTGTGAAGCGGAATCTTGCCTCTGGTAATTTCAAAAGGGATTTGCTCGCCATTGCGACCTATTAATATATTCACTTTTGAACCAGATGGTCCTTTAATATGTCGCACCATGCTATCCTGAGGATAGTGAACGCCGGCGATATTCAGGCTGTCCACCTTTAATATCCTGTCACCAGGCTGCAACCCGACTTTTTCGGAAGGGCCGCCGGCAATGACTTCGAGCACTATCGCAGTGTCATTCGGTACGTTGAACTGGATGCCGATGCCATCGAAATTGGCCGCTAGGTCGCTTTCCGCTTTTTCCAGCTGCACTGGAGGCATGTACACGGAATGAGGATCCAGCTCTGCCAACGCCGCCTCTATTGCCGCGTCAGTGACATTCCCGTGATTTATAGTGTCTACGTAATTCTTATCGAGCTGATCCAGAACCAGATCGATTTTCGACCAATTCTTATTCTGGACATTGCAGACCCTTTTCTTGAAAGCCATCGTGTAAACTGTCATGGCCAAAAGAATCCCCACGATTACGCCCAGAAAAGCGATTATTATTGAAGAAATATGCTTCATCAGTCAATTTTTTCTACTTCAATCCCTGCCCTTTTCAGCAAGTCTATCCCATCAGTAAGCCTGTATTCGTCTCTGTAAACCACCCTTTTAATGCCAGCCTGGATTATTAGCTTCGAGCACTCGATGCAAGGAGATGCGGTAACGTACAAGGTAGCCCCAAGGCTGCTATTGCCCGACTTGGCAACTTTCGTGATGGCGTTTGCCTCTGCATGCAGCACATAAGGCTTCGTTACCCCATTCTCATCTTCGCAGACGTTCTCGAAACCGGCAGGGGTGCCATTGTAGCCATCGGAGATGATCATCCTGTCCTTGACCAGAAGGGCTCCAACCTGACGACGCTTGCAATAAGAATTCTTCGCCCAGACGCAGGCCATCTCCATGTATCTCTCGTCGAATTTCTCCATTATTTGTTCCTCTGATAAAGATATCTCTTTATGCTGCTCTTAGGAGTCCTTTCGAAGTCTTCAGGCATGAATTCCATCTTCCTTATCTGAGCATAGCTGGGAAGTTCTGTGTTGATCTGTGGGAGCAGGCCAGAAAGAACTTTCTCCAGATCTTCTCGGTCGAGCCCGTTAAGCTCGGCTCTGTGGTAGTCAGGGTAAATGAGGGCGGTGAGGCCGCCATTGTCCTCGATGACTAGAGAATCCACTACGTAGGCGACGCTGTTTATCACGCTCTCCAGCTCCTCAGGATAGATGTTCTGTCCGCTAGGACCAAGGATCATGCACTTTGATCGGCCTCTGATGAACAGATATCCATCCTTGTCTATTACGCCCATGTCACCGGTCTTCATCCACCCGTCTTCGGTGAAGAGGTTTTTCGTAGCCTCAGGATTCTTGTAATATCCTAGCATGACGTTAGGGCCTTTGCATTGGATTTCTCCATCGATGTTCTGCGGGTCGACGGAGTCTACCCTGATTTGCATATTCATTGCCGCCCTGCCGCATGAATACAGCTTCTTCTTGTCGTAATGGGCGTATGTTATTATGGGGGCGCATTCAGTCATGCCGTAACCTACGGTGTACGGGAATCCGATGTTGTAGAAGAATTTCTCTATGTCTTTATTGAACGCGGCGCCGCCAAGGATCACTTCCTCGAAGTTGCTCCCGAACGCTTCCCTCAGGGATGTGTTTATCTTCTTCTGGATGACTTTATCTATGACAGGCATTTTCAGAAGCGTCTTCATGGTGCCCCTCTCTACTGCTTTCTGCAAATTGGACTTGTAGACTTTTTCGATGATCAGAGGCACTGCGATGATTATGTCCGGCTTGACTTCGCCCAAGGCCTGCAAGATGATTTTCGGGCTAGGAATCCTGGTGAGGAAGTGCACGTGCGCCCCAATCGACATCTCGAAGAAGAACTCGAACATCATTCCGTACATGTGAGCCAAAGGCAGCATAGAGACGACGTTGGTCTTATTGTTCAGCATAGGCAGGGCATCTTCGTGGGCGAATTGAAGATTCGAGAATATAGCCCTGTATGGCACCATGACGCCTTTTGAGAATCCGGAAGTCCCGGACGTGTAATTTATCATCGCAAGCTCGTTAGGCGAGTCTTGATAATAGTGCAAGTCTTCTGGAAGGAATGCGTTAGGATGCCTCTGCCCGAAATATTCATTCATATGCTCACGGGCTTCCATTATGCGAGGCACCTTGGCGTAGAGCACCTGGAAAGTGTTGATTCTTACGATGGCGAAGACCCCCGGCATTTCGTCAGGGAGAAGGTTTTCCCAGATGAAGTCATCCACGAACAGCACTCTGGCCTCGGAATGGTTTACAAGGTAATGTATGTTGCTTGCCTTGAAATCGGCGAGGATAGGCACGGCCACAGCTCCGTAGGTGATGGTTGCCAGGAAGCTGACTGCCCAGTTGATCTGGTTCTTCGCGCAGATGGCTACCTTGTCACCTTTGTGCAGGAAGCATTTCTCGAATGCGATGTGAAGTTTTTCTATGCGCCTTGCTACGTCTCTGTAACACAGTGTAGTGCCTTGGTAGTTGGACAGCGCCATTCTTTCCCAGTTCTCTCTGAAACTGTTCTCTAGAAGTTTGTTAACGGATTTGAACTGAAATTCTCCCATATTTTATTTTTTTATTTTAAAATTTCTTTCTTTGCCATCGTAGCAAGTCGCCACGAATGAGCCTTTCCCGTCGAACTCCACCTTGCTGTCGGGTCTTATCATCTTCTCTCCCTCATTATTGACAAGGCTTTCCCCTCCCATGAACGGAAAGACGAGAGTTTGCCTGGAAGTCCTGACAATCCAGTAGTTTTCCTTTCCTGATTTCTCCAGCTCAGGAAGCTGCTTTATAGTCTCGCTTACCTTGATGCCTTTCCATCCGTCAACTTTTTCTCCGTGAAGGTTGAAGAATCCGACTGTGTTATCTTTGAAGAGCGCCATGGCCCTGTAGCCATGAGCCCCCGTGAAGTCGTAAATCTTAGGCCCTAATGCAATTTCCTTGCCCAGGTCTATTGGAAAACCGCTTACGAAACGGCCCAGCCTGTCGAGCAGGTAAAGCTTTGATCCCGCGGCAAATAGGAATTGCAGCTTGCCATTATTGTAATAGTCGATAGTCTCCGCATATCCGCAGATATCCTCTTTGAACGGAATGCCCCATAGGTCCTTTCCGTTCTCGTCCTGCAAGCATATTGACTTATGACTGTTCTGATAAAGCTTGTTTTCTTTGCCCGTGGCGCTGTTTTTTACGGTGAACGGCCCGGAAGGCACTATGACGACCGTGTCTCTATCTATGGCAGGAGCCTTGCTCTTCGTCACGACGATTCGATCAACGTTGAGATTTAGGCGAACCACGCCATCCTGAAATACCCCGCTGAGGAACAAAGGAGCATAAGTAGTTCCTTTCAATATATTCCTGAAAGCCATCGCCATCGGCTTCGAGAAAGTAGCATCGAGCAGAGCAGGATCCTCCCCCATGGAATAATAGGAAAAGAATGCGCAGTTCTTCTGTGGCACCCTGGACTTAAAGCCACAGTCGTCGAGGAAGCCTGCGAGACTCTCTTCCATGAAATCAGGTTTTGAATATTCTTTTAGCGCCGAGCTGTCCCCAATTATCATCCAGCCGTCTTTCATGATGCAGGAGCTTTCGTCATCGGCTTTGAATATGCCTCCGAACATGGTTTGCGCAAAGCCCGGAGCAGCATAATTGTTTACCCCTTTCCTCATTTTCGCTTCTTTGCCTGGGCGGATGAACAGAAACTGGCAGAGCCTGTCCTTGATGTGCATTCCTGCAATAGCAACCTCGTTAATATCCAATTGCTTAGCCCATTCCTCAGCATCTACGTCATATTCCTCTTCCTGTTCTTTCAGGACGGACTCGAATTTGTCGAGCTTCGCCTGAGAGTCGAGATAGCTTCTATAGGCTTTTGAATACGAGATTATGCTGCTGATAGGCAGAGAGAGGGCGTAATCGGCGTTGGAAGGGATTACTTTCGCCACCGTAGGAGAGATGCCGCCGCAGTGTTGCAGCACGTTCATGTACCACGATGGGTCTGAGCTGTAAATTATGGCTCCGTGCGCTTCAAAGCCTTTATCAGAGTGCGAATCTATCGTGAACGCAGACCATTTTGAAATCTCTTTTATGAAAGAAGCCTTACCATGATGCTTCCGAGAAAAGAAAGCATCGATGATTTTATCTGAATATGCGTTAGAAATGAATATGATGTCTTCGCCTGCGGCAGTAGAAGCTATGTCCCTGAATCCATCTGATTCAAGGATGGAGTGCCCTGAGGACTGATGCCTGATAGATGAATTCACGATGGTCTCGGAAGGCGAAATCATTATCTTGCCATCCTTCGTTTTGTGGGCGAGGTGAAGCGTGTCTGCATTCCCTAATAGCCTGCTTATGTCAGCGTTTGCTGAGTCTGCCATTGCTTTGCTGGCATCAATGATCAGGAGCGGAGGCATGTCCTTGCTATAATGAATGGAAATAACTGCATCTGATTTTTCTAGGCTAGGGTAGCGATCCGCTAGCAATTTGTCGAAGAACCCCGAGAACAGCTGGCTGAAGGCGGCTGTGGAATCGCAAGTGTATTCCTGAGCCCTCTTGAAATCCTTGACGCAAAAGACTATGGCCGCATCTGAAGGCACGCAGGTAATCTGCGGATGGCTTGCTTGAAAATCAGTGACTTCGATAACCACTCTCTCTTTGTAGAGAAAATTGATTGCTACAGCGATAGCCGCAATTATCACCACGGCAATCGATATCAATGCGATTATGGTCTTCTTACTCATTTCTCACTGGGCTATGAACATGTAAACAATATTCCCAACCTGTCTGGCAGGGGCGGAAGTCGAAGCTGAGAACCTTGAAAGCTTAGCGGCTCTTATAGCAAAATCCCGAAGGCATTTATCATCGGAAGACACATCTTCCTGAATTTTAGCGCTGATGACGCTTCCCTGTGGGTCAACTGTGATGATGACCGTCACATAACCCGCACCGAGGCATCTGTATGCAGGGATTGACAACCTGCTGGCCTTTCTTCCTTCAAGTTCGTAAGATACTACGGACGGCCCCTTGTAAGCATCTTTAGAGCTGGCCTCTTCTTTCTTCGGCTGAGGCTTGTTCACTGCGACGTAATCTTCGTCATCTTCCTCGACCTTGAACCCACTTTTCAGCTCTTTGTCCAGTTTTTCCGCATCCTTGTAAAGTTCCTCGGCGTTCGTATTCCTGTCATCCTTCAGAGTTCCCCGGTCTACAGCCAAATTCCTCACTGGCGCGCCTGCTGATGACTCAAGCATCTGGTTAATCTTCTCGGCAACCTCTTCTTTCAGGTTCATCTCTTTTTGAACCTGTTCCTTAGCCTCCTGCTTAGAAAAGTCTATTACAAATGTATCTCCATTCCTAAGGGCCGACCCGATTTGGCAGACAAGGAGTATGATAAGCAATCCGAGATGGAATATCACGGTTATGTAGAGTCCTGCCTTATCTCCTTCGTCGGGTTTTCTCACGGCTGTTATTTTTTCATCTTGTCCCTGAGTGATTTTTCGATAGTGGCGGAAATCATATCAATCGCCACTTTATTTAGGCCTCCCTGAGGCACTATGATGTCTGCATAGCGCTTGCTAGGCTCTATGAACTGCAGATACATAGGCTTCACGGTCTGCTGATACCGCTCCATGACGGTTTCAAGCGTCCTGCCCTTCTTAAGTATGTCCCTAGAGAGAACCCTCAGCAGCCGGTCATCATCATCAGCGTCCACATAAATTTTGATGTCCATCTGATCCCTGAGTTTCTTGCATGTGAATATTAGGATGCCTTCTATGATGATTACCTCTGCAGGGTCTACGGTGACGGTCTCAGTCTTAGACCTAGAGCATGTGATATAGGAATATACAGGCTGCTCAACCGATCTGCCTTTCTTCAGCTCTTTCAGCTGCTCGCAGAGCAAATCGAAATCTATTGCGTCTGGATGATCGTAATTGATTTTCAGCCTATCTTCCATCGGAACATCGCTAGAGTCCTTATAGTAAGAGTCTTGTGGAATCACCACGACGCGTTCTTTCAGTTTCTTGGTGATTTCGTTCACGACCGTTGTCTTCCCAGAGCCGGAACCTCCGGCTATTCCTATCACTAGCATATTCGTAAAATATTAGAATTCAGCATTTTTCGGAGTTCTTGGGAATGGGATGACATCCCGGATGTTCGCCATTCCGGTAATGAAGAGCAGCAACCTTTCGAAGCCAAGGCCGAAGCCGCTGTGTGGCACCGTGCCAAACCTCCTGGTGTCGATGTACCACTCCAGATTCTTACGGTTCATGCGCAGCTCGTCGATTCTCCTCTCGAGTTTTTCCAAAGAAGCCTCACGCTCTGAGCCTCCGATTATCTCACCGATCTTCGGGAACAGCACGTCCATTCCGCGGACTGTCTTCCCGTCTTCGTTCTGCTTCATGTAGAAGGCCTTTATGTCCTTAGGAAAATCAGTGAGAATTACAGGCTTGCCGAAGTGCTGCTCTACGAGGAAGCGCTCGTGCTCGCTCTGGAAATCTGTCCCCCAATGCACTGGGAACTCGAATTTGTGACCGTTCCTCACAACCTCTTCTAGAATATCCACGGCCTCGGTGTAGGTCACTCTCTGGAACTGAACTCCAAGCACGCTGCGAAGCCTCTCGATGAGGCCGTCATCGTATTTGTCGTTGAGGAATTTCAGATCGTCCATGCAGTTGTCCAAAGCATACTGCACCAGATATTTCACGAATTCCTCCGCAAGAGCCATGTCATCGGAAATATCGTAGAAGGCCATTTCTGGCTCTATCATCCAGAATTCCGCAAGATGCCTAGGCGTATTCGAGTTTTCTGCCCTGAAAGTAGGACCGAACGTGTAAATCTCGCCTACTGCCGTTGCTCCCAGCTCTCCTTCAAGCTGGCCGCTTACGGTGAGACTGGTCCTTTTCCCGAAGAAATCCTGGCTGTAATCTATTTTCCCGTCCTTCATCGGAACCTTTGTTAGGTCTAATGTCGTTACCTCGAACATGTCTCCAGCTCCCTCGGCGTCAGACTCTGTGATGAGTGGTGTATTCAGGTAAACGAAACCTTTGTCGTTGAAGAACTTATGAATAGCAAAGGCCATATTGTGTCGAATCCTCAGTATAGCGCCGAAAGTGTTTGTCCTAGGACGCAGGTGGGCCACTGTCCTAAGATATTCAAGAGAAGTGTCTTTTTTTTGAAGGGGATACCTTACTGGGTCGCATTCGCCAAGGACCTCGATCTCCTCCGCCTGTATCTCGACTGCCTGGCCGCTTCCTACCGACTCAACTAATTTCCCCCTGGCAGCAAGGCTTGAGCCCGTGGTTATTTTCTGTAATAGAGATTCCTCGAATTTCGAGGTATCTGCTACTATCTGGATATTATAAATAGTAGAACCGTCATTAAGGGCGATGAATTTAATTTGCTTGTTGCCTCTCTTAGTTCTAACCCAGCCCTTCGCAAGCACTTCCTGACCCGGCTCACATTTTAAAAGATCCTTAACCTTAGTCCTCTTAATAGTTTCCATGATGTCTTATGTATATAATTGGACAAAGATAACATAAAAACTTCAAGTTTTGAATATAAAAAAGGAGACCATCGGGCCTCCTCTTTTTAAGAATATATCGATTCAGAATTATTTGTTCTGATCTCTGTTGGCAGCGTACATGATCTTAAGCGCGGAGCAGCGTCTCAGCTCCTGCTTAACATCTGTCACGATGCCCATTCGCACATCTCTGTCCGCCTTTATTGACACAGTCATTAGCTGACGGTCAGCCTCGCTCATAGCCTCACGTTCGGAAGCTATGAAATCCCTGATGTCATCAACGGTCTTGAAAGAGTCATTCAGCTGGATACGAGCATCTGTACCATACTGCCCCTGATATTGAGCATTAGGGGAGCCAATATAGATGTAGGAAGCCAGATCCTTTCTCTCAAGTTTAGCAACCTCTGTAACTGAAGGAAGCTTTACCTTGACCTTGACTTCGGTGGAACGCATCTGCGTAGTCACCATGAAGAAGAACAGAAACATGAACACGATATCGGAGCTTGTTCCGATCTCCGGCATGTCTTTCTTACCACTTCTTTTAAATACTGCCATAGGTTTTTTCCTCCTCAATTACTTTTTGTTGACATCCTTAGGTTCTGCCTCGGAAATGTTCTGTGGAATAGCGTCTCTGACGATTTTCTGCTGATCTTCGGTAAGATTCGCATAACGTCTTCCGAAGTGCTGTCTTGAGAAATCGTCTCGGATTTCATTGATAGCCTTCACGAGTTCGTTCTGAACATGAATGTAGGCGTCGTAGCTGGTTCCACGGTCATTCTGAAGTGAAATAACGCCTTTTGAGACAGGATAAGTTCCGAATCCCTCTATTTCCTTATTCTCCCTTTCTGGAAGTTTCGGGTCATTATTCGGGTTCGTGAGGAATTCCTTGATCTTATCTTTAAGCTGACTAACATCCATTGGCTGGTCACCGGCAAACAATCTATCACCAGAGTTGATTCTCACGATGATGATGTTCCTCTCATTAACCTTCATGTCTTCTACCTTCTGGTTCTTGTCAGGCATTGGAGGCAGACGACGCTGCAATCCAGCCTGCTGATCCATAGTGGATGTCATCAGGAAGTAGCACAACAGAAGGAACGCTATGTCGGCTGTTGACTGAGTATTAAGGCCCGGTGTTTTTCTTTTAGCCATGATAGAATGTTATTTTTTTAGAGCGTTTCTGATGATTCCGAATATGATCGCGCAAATTGCCAAGCCACCGAGAATGTAAGTCAGGGTGAGCATCGTGTCTGTGAACTTAAGTATCTGCTGTGAAGGTTGAGTCTTCACGTTGAATGCAGGAGCTCCAGATGCGACTGCATAGGCGATCAGCACAACGACGGCTGCCACTACGATTACGAGCAGAGCCTTTACCAACCCCTTAGGGTTGTTCTTGGCTGTGATGAATATTGCGATTCCTATCCAGATAATCACCGCTGCGATTAGCAGAAAGTAGGTGTACCGGAGGATTACATCGACAGACGTAGGATTCGTCTCCCCTGATGCGAAAGCCCAAATCCCTAGAACGATGCCTAGAAGTCCCAATATCCAGCCTATTAATTTAAATATTTTGTTCATTATGATTGATTCTAAAAGAGTTCCGACAATTTATTTCTTATCCTGATATTTGGCAAGAACATCGACGAGTCCGATGGATGCTTCCTCCATGTCGATTGACAAAGCGTCGATCCTGGAAAGGATATAATTGTAGAACACCTGAAGAATCATGGCAACGATAAGACCGCCGACGGTTGTGATAAGGGCGACCTTCATACCTCCTGCAACGATGGTAGGGGAAATGTCGCCGGCTGCCTCAATTGCGTCGAAGGCCTGTACCATACCGATAACTGTTCCCAAGAATCCGAGGGAAGGAGCAAGGGCGATGAACAGCGCGATCCATGAAAGGTTGTTCTCCATAAGACTCATTTGAACGCCGCCAGAGGATGTGATTCTCTTCTCGACTACGTCCAGGCCTTCGTCATAGTGAAGGAGACCATCGTAGAAAATGCTTGCAACAGGTCCTTTTGTATCGCGGCAAACATCCTTTGCCTTTTCGATTCCACCCTGTGCGAGAGCATCCTCGACATTCTTGAGAAGCTTCTTGGTATTCGTCTTCGCGAAAGAAAGATAGAGGATACGCTCGATAGAAAGAGCAAGACCTAGAATCAAGCAGAGCAAGATAGCTGACATGAAGCCTGCGCCTCCTTGGATGAAGTAGGACTTTACCTGCTGATGGAAAGGAACTTCCTCACCTGTACCCTTGAGAAGATCCTCGGCGGTCATCTCCTGAGGCTCATCTGCAGCCTGAACTTGCTCAGTTGCGGCAGCTTCGCTACCTTGAGCTTGATCCTGTGCTGAAGCGATGTTCGCAGTAATGGCAAGAACGCCAGCTACTGCCAAAAACATGAAAAACTTTTTCATACTGTTTTCGTGTGTTTTAATTAATAATGTATTAGATAGTTATCTTTCTAAAACAAATTATTTGGGAGCTTTTCTGGCTACCCAAAACCGATGCAATTTAGCAAATATTTTTCAAAAGGCAATGTTTAGATTGAAATTTCTCCTTGCAGGTTTTCGCCCAGTCGCTTTTTCACGCATTCATTGTCTTTCGATTTTCCCATGAGATAAAAAAGTTTTCCAAGAGCGCCTTCGGTCGTGATGTCTTGCCCTGATATCACCCCCAGCTCTTTCAGAGCCTTGCCAGTCGCATAAATGCTCATGTTGACTGTCCCAGAAATGCATTGGGTGACATTCATCATTATTTTGCCCATTTCCGATGCTTCTCTGATTATGTCGGTGAACCATTGCTTGGAAGGCGCATTGCCGGAACCGTATGTCTCCAGGATGACAGCCCTCGTCTCGGGGCCGCAGAGGAAATACCTCATCACTTGCGGAGTGATTCCAGGATGTATCTTCAGGATTGACACCCTGGTATCCAATTCTGTGCTGATTTTCAGTGGTTCTTCCCAAACATCTGGCCGCCTGATGGCTCCTAGGTCGTATTTTATGCTTATCCCTGCCTCTGCCAGAGAAGGATAATTCGGGGATGAGAAAGCGCTGAAGGCCTCTGAGCTTATTTTCGTGCTTCGATTACCCCTTAGCAGCTTGGAATTGAAATAAATGGAGACCTCTGGAACAATCGAATGTCCATTGGAGTCCCTTGCGGATGCTATCTCAACGGCAGAAACTAGATTCTCCTTGCCATCGGTGCGCGGCACTCCGATGGGCAACTGGCTTCCCGTGAATACGACAGGCTTGGACAGGTTTTCTAGCATGAAGCTTAGGGCTGAAGCTGAATATGCCATCGTATCTGTGCCATGCAGGACAACGAAACCGTCATAATCATCATAACGTTCTTTGATGAGGCTCGCTAATTTCTGCCACATGGAAGGCTCAACGTCGGAAGAGTCTATCAGTGGATTGAAAGTGAAGGCATCAACCCTGAAGGCGAATTTCTTAAGTTCAGGGACCTCGTCGAGTATCTGGCTGAAATCGAATGGTTTCAAGGTCATGTCTACAGGATCCTGCTTCATCCCGATGGTCCCGCCAGTATATATCATGAGTATTGATGACTTCGTCATATTATTTGATATTGAATAGTTTATAGGCGTTGTATGTGGTCGCTTCCGCTACCTCTTCGAGGTTCGTGCCTTTGATCTCGGCTACCTTGGATGCGATTACAGGAATATATGAACTCTCGTTCCTGGCACCTCTATGCGGAACGGGAGCCAAGTATGGAGCATCCGTCTCAAGGACGATCCTATCCAGAGGGAGACGCCTGACGACTTCCGCAAGGGATGCTTTCTTGAATGTCACTACTCCGCCTACCCCGATGTACCAGTCTCCCATTCTAGAAAGCTCCATGAAACTTTCGTAGCTTCCAGCGTAGCAGTGCATATTCCCTCTGAGTCCCAGAGACTTGTGCGCTTTGATGACATCTAAGAAGTCGCCCATCGCATCGCGCAGATGAATGTTCACCGGCATGTCATGCTCGGCGGCGTATTCAAGCTGCCACGCCAGGGCTTCTTTCTGTTCGGCTGAATAAGCCTTGCCCTCATGATAGTCTAGGCCGATTTCCCCCATGGCGGCGAAGGTCCGTCCCTCTGCCTCCCATGCCTGAGCGGCCTTCACCATTGCTTTGATTTCATCACGCCAGTTCTCCTTGACGGAGCCAGGATAGAGACCTATCATGGCTCTGAGCTCTTTGGGGAAGCGCCTGACGATGTCGAGCATTGTGCCGCGTTCGGTGCTATCAACATCCGCCTGCAGCATTATTTCGACTCCGGCGGTGACTGCCCTCTGAATGTAGCCAAGGGCTTCATCGCTACCTGCGGCATCTTTCCCTCTGAAAGACTCGTCGGTTATGTGACAGTGTGTGTCTACGAAAATCATGACTTCAAATTTATTAAAAATCGTTGTCTTTGCGTTAAAATCCTAATGATTTTAAAAATTTCATTGAAAGATTTTTTCATCGTTTCTGAAAACAGAAAAAATCCTAGGAGGAAACAGAAATACTTTTTACGCACCCTTGCCACTTGTCTCTTTTATGAATATATTGCTGGCCGAAAGAGATAGTAGAGTATGGAGGGAGATTTTGAGGAAAGGGCTGCTCTTTGTGCCCTGAACAGAATTTTCGGTTTCGAGCCGAAACTGGGAATGAGCCTGGTCGGGAATTTCGGTGGGGCAGCGAATGTTTTCTCGGCTGGCAGGAAGGCCGTTGGAGAAGTGCTAGGGCCTTATAATATGAAATATGCCCAGCAAATAAGTTCTAGCGCGTTCGATTCGGCTGCTATGGAACTGGAAAAGCTTGTCTCGCATGGTTGCCGCTTCATCGGCTATGGTGAAATAGGTTATCCACAGTTGCTGAGGGAATGCGACGACCCGCCTTTAGGTATATATTATAGAGGCGTTTCTGCTCCTGAGGAAGTCTTCACCACTGTCGGCTCGCCAGATAACTCTGGTCATCCGGTTTCTAAGACCAAGACATGCATAGCAGTTGTCGGAACCAGGAAGATTTCGTCTTACGGCAGGGACTGGTGTGAGAGAATCGTGAAGGCTATGTCGAAAGCCACGGTGAAACCTCTTGTGGTGAGCGGGTTGGCCTTGGGCGTTGATGCCGTTGCCCATAGGACGGCTCTGGAGAACGGATTGAAGACGGTTGCTGTAATGGCAACCGGAATAGACCAGATTTATCCTTCGCAGCATCATGACCTAGGCGGACAGATAGCTTCTACGCCTGGCTGCGGGCTTGTTTCTGATTATCCGCCTGATACTCAGGCAGTGGCGATCAATTTCATACGCAGGAACCGCATCATAGCTGGCATCTGCAAGTCTACTCTTCTCATAGAGTCTAAGATAAAGGGAGGAGGAATGATTACTGCGCACCTGGCAAACTCCTATGACAGGGAAGTGTTCGCCCTGCCCGGGAGGGTGGATGATCCATATTCGCAAGGATGCAATCTGCTGATACGGCAGAACTTGGCAGAGCCGATAGGGGATTTGGCGGAACTGATGCAGAAGCTAAGTCTCGGAAAGACGATGCTTCGCCATCAGGAGGATTTCGTAGAGGCTGTCCGTGAATATTACAAAGTGCAGTTCAATGAAGACGATTTGGCTCAAATCTGCTCAATAGCTCAGTGCATCAAGAAAAACCGAGGCATTTCCATGGACGAAATCTGCCAACAGAAGCACCTGTCATTCAATGCCTTGTCGAATTGCGTGACACAGCTGGAGTGTGACGGGTTCATTACCGTCGACATACTTCAGCATTGTTCGGCCAGGAGCAATAACCTTTGAAAACGCCTTGTCAGCACCAAGCCTTGCAATCCTGAGATAATGTTTGGCGTAGGACTTGCTTAGTCGGTACCGGCATTTTCCAAATGAGTCGTGTCCCAGCTTAGGATATATTCACGGCCGCTTACAGGAATGAACAAATTCACCAATTTTGCCTTAGGGGCATATTTCGCGTATGCATGGCCTTCGATGGCATTGTACGGAGGAATGTCGTAATCGCGCAGGTAGCCGATGTTCTGGCGCTTGATTTCTTGCATGTTCTCGTTCTGACGATGATTGTACATCATGGTGAAGGCAATCGCAGCCTCGTCGACGAATGCCGTAGCAATATTTGCAGCTAGGGAATCGTTATCCTCATCGGAGCTCTGGATAATCATCTGCACGATCAGAGATATGAAAAATGTGCCTGCCGTGACGCCTACGGTTTTCCATACCTTGCGGCTATGCACCCTGCTATAATACTTATTGTTCGAAAATAGCTTCACGGGACCGTCCATGGTGGAAATTCTCATGTTTCCGAAGTCGTAATGCACGGTGCTGTCTGTATTGTTCTGCAGGTACAGGTCCACTCGGTAATATTTCCCGTAATTTTTCAGGTAGCGCACGTTCATGAGCACATCCAAGCCGTCCTGAGTGAACACTTTCCACACGTTTCCGTTATCGTCCATCATCATTGACGAACCATCCTGCGTGGTCGCTTCTCTCATAATCAGTTTCTGAGGACCAGAGGGAATAGTGTCCTTATAAAGTTCCTGTAATTTGACAGTGTCAGCTTTTGCCAGAGTGTCGGCAACGGAAGAAGTCGCAAGCGTGTCTGGGGTTTGCGAATATGCTGTCGTGGAAAGGCACAGCACCAATAGAATGAGTAGCGATCTGTCCATGCTTTATGTTGGTCTAGCGCAGGCGGCTCGTGGTCACTGGACTGCCTCGTAAAGTTTCTTAAGCTCCTCTCTAGGTACGGCAAGGAGCAGGGTGTCTTGGTAATACGTCGGATGAGGAATCCTGAATATCACCGAATCCTTCGCCTGCTCTATCCTTACGTCTTTGAAAGATGCCGTATCCGGCAGGGAGACCACCGAGTCAGCTTCGTAAGAAGGATATATGCCGTATATGTCTACATTGTAGTTTACGAGGTCCCTGATCGCAGTGGTATCTTCCCTGTAATTCCATTCCAGGTATGTCAGCTTATCGATCAGCCTCTCAGTGGTAGCTGAGTCTGCCTTGGACATCATTGATGAGTATGTGCTGCTGTCGGCAGGAAATTTCGTTATTCCGTTATCCATCATTATGTTCCTTGCGTCTTTCTGGATGATTCTCCTCGTCGTGGAGGTGAAATTCCATGGTCCCACAGAGGTGAGCAGGAAGACAAGCGCAAAAGATGCCGGAATCCACCAGAAGCGCTTCCCGCGGCTGAAAATCAGCCCCAGGCAGATGCCGTAGCACCACAGGTTGAATGCCAGCAAGTAAAGCCTTTCAATGGTTGCACCATAGTCTCCGATTCTTTTGAATATGCCAACGCTCATTAGCGCCAGAAGAGGCAGCATGGCTACTGGAATCCAGCGAAGCACAGCCGCTGAAAGCGGTTTTTCGTTTTCCGAATATGCTTCCGGGTAGAGCAGGAAAAGCAGTAGCAGGCAGATGGCGAAGCTCACTGTGACCGGGATGGCGACCCAGCCGTTCGGCAGAGTCCACGTTACCAGAATCTTGATGGCGTAGACGTAGAGGATTGCCAAGTAAGCTGCCGTCACGGGCAGAACCAGCCATTTCGTGACCCCTTTTACGAATTTTCCAAGGTTGGTGGAATAGTCGTGCTTTGCCTGCCCTTCGGGAACGAATTGCAGCAGCATGGTGGGGAATAGCAGCGTCCATGAGATGACAGCCGCCATGAAGTAGGCATAGTCCGTGACATTTATCTTGAATAGCATGTTCAGGGCGCTCATTATTAGGAATATGGCAAGCATGAAAATTAGCGTGACGATTCCTGTCGCAGCCAGCACCACGACCATACGTATCGTAAAGTTCACCAAAGGCACATCGTTCCGTTCCTTGTAGAATGAGTTTATGAAGCATGCTATGAACACCAGGACGGAGATGCTGCCCATCGCAGTTTGGCACGCGCCGTTAAAATTTTCAAAGAAGCAGCAATATGCCCAGAATCCAAAAAGGGCTGCCTGCAGCACGATTTCCGCCGCTATCCCAGGCTTTTCCTCCCGAAGAAGCTTCATGGCTACGGAAAGGAATGCTGCTGTGAAGCAGTACCAGAGCGTTGGAAACAGAAAAGAATCCCCATGCTTGACGGGAAACAGGACGAAGGCTGCCGCAACAAGCATGACTAAAAAAATGAATGCGATCCGGAATCGTCTGAATGCTGTGGCGAACCTTTCGCCAAGCTTAAGTTTCTGTGGCATATTCATAAAAAATCATTTATTTCCCATATAGTTCCTTCCTGTTCTTCGAACCGGATGGCTGAGGTGCCTCAGGGTCGTCTATGCTGGAGTCGATGCTCCTTCGCACTCCTCTTGTCACCACCGTCTCAAGGAATCTCAGCTGCTCAGGGAAGGTCTGCGTCATGGATTCGGCTATTTCGTGTCCGTGTCCTTCGTAGCGGAATATATTATAGGTGTATCCATTTTTCTTGAATATTTTGACGAGGGCGTCGGAGCCGAATATTCCCCAGCCGAAAAGTCGTATTTTCTTGTAATTCACCACCTTATCTGCGGTTCCGTGAAAAAATGCAGTCGGCGCCGGCTCTTTTTTGTAAGACGGCTTCCCTTCCATCGTGATTATCGCTCCGGAGAACGGCATCACCCCAGCGAAGTCGAATCCTTCGGGGAAAGCCTCGTTCGACCTGCCGTTGCAGAACAACCAGTCAGCTTCGAGAGAAGCGATTGCGCCAGCCGAGGACCCGCTGATTACCAGATTCCGGGCATCGACCCCGAAAGCCTTCTCGTTGTCCAGCAGGTATTTTACGGCTGAGAGCAAGTCTTCTGCCGCAAGCTGGGCGGCATTCCGGAATTGGCGTACTTGCCCCAGGCCTTTCTTGATAGCGATGCCTTTCAGGCCGAGACGGTAATCTATGGAAACGACGGCATAGCCCTCGTCATTCAGCATCTTGAACCATTTCTGGTAACCCTTATCGTTTCTTTCCCCACCCTTGAATCCGCCTCCGAAGGCGAACAGCACGGTTGGCTTGGCGTGGCCGTCAATGGCGGTCTCGCTTCCCGCAGCAGTGGCGTAATAGTCGAGGCACAACTCCTGTCCGTCCTTTACTGCGAACCTGTAAGTTCCCGTGGGAGAATAAGTTTCCTGCGCTGAAGCGAATATCCCGCAGATCAAGAAAGCAGCCGATGCGAGGGCTGCAAGCATATTCCTTATATTCATGATATTGTATTGTTTCCTTTGGATTTGTCGCCAGAGTGAGTTCCTTCTCCTCCGATGGTTCCTCCTGAACTTGAGATGAGCTTCCGCACTGGCTTGACATTATAGAAAAACCGTGCTGCGATCACTCTCAGCACCGTATATGCAGGGATCGCAACCAGCATCCCGAGCATTCCGCCGACGTGTCCAGCGATTATCAGCACTAGGAATATCTCCAATGGCGTGGATTTTATGCTGGTGGAATATATGAACGGCTGCATCAGGAAATTGTCTATCATCTGGGTTATCACGAATATCGCCACAAGCACGATCGACGCTACCCAGAAGTCTGGATATATGCCTGTCACCGCCGCCGAGCTATATTTCAGCACCAGGCCCAGGACGACGCCTATTGCGCCCCCGATCCAAGGCCCTAGGTAAGGGATTATGTTCAGGATCCCTGTCATGAAGGCAATTCCTATGGCTGCGGAGAAGCCTAGCTTAGCTACCGTCAGCAATCCCAGAAAGTTCAGGGCAGTGACACCGAGGACCTCGATCATCAGGCCCACGAAATACCTTGAAAGCAGGTGCTCGATGTCCCCTATGGCTCCAATCACTTCATTCTCTACCTTATCGGGCACCAGCGAACCTACGATTTTTCGGAACAGCTTGTCATCCTTGATGAAGAAGAAAGAAATGAATATGACGCAGAAAAGTCCCATTCCGAAACTGCCCAGGGCTGAGGCTACGGAACCGACCACCGTCCCGATTGAACTCAGCGAGTCTAGGTTGAATGCGCTCTTCACCCAATCTACCAGGGTCACCTGCAGCTTGAAGTCGCTGCCCAGCTTCGGGAATCTCTGTATCAGCCAGCTGTTTGCCGTGTCCAGCCACTGAGTGATGTTGCTGGAGTTGATGGAGGCAGTCTGCAAGTTTGACGAGATATTCTGCACTATGCTGAAGACCACTGGGAATATCTGAGTGATTATTCCGAGTATTATCACTAGCAGAAGGATTATGGTGATTAAGGAAAGCAGCCACGGCGGAGCGGCATGCCCTTTAATCTTGATTTTGGACAACCCCTTCATCAGGGGATTCCCGAGCAGGGATAACACGGCGGCTAATATTATGTAAATCAGCACGCTGCGAAAATACCAGCAAATCGCAATCACGACTGCTGCGGCGACAGCCCACGTAGTGTATCTGGCAAGCTTGTCAACGCTTCTCTCTTCTGCCATTGGAAATTCGTTTATCTCTTGCAAACTTATGCAAAAAATATCGCAATAAAAATACGGGCTTGTGCCGTGGTTTGGCTCAAGCCCGTATTATCTTTGCCTATGAAAAGAAGAAACAATAAAATTAAATGAATATGAAACAGGAATATAACAACATCGAGAATCTGTCCTCAATCATCACGGACGAATCATCTTTCAACTCTCTGGTTCAATTCATCGGCGACTTCGGGCTGGAGGTGACCAGCATAGACAAGCCGGAGACCCTGTGTCCCGTCGCAGCCTGACATGGTCAGCTCAGAGCCGGCACCACATCGGATTTCTTAAGGGTCACCATCGTGTTCTCTTTGTCAGGGGTTAGTTCGACCTTCAGCGTGCGCAACTCACCGGAACCCTTTTGGCTTAACAGGATGCGGTCCGAGATAATGAACTCAGACACGGGATCTTCCGCATATCTCATCACAGCTCTCTTCAGAGGCCTTGCGCCGTAAGCTGGGTCAAATCCTGCATCAGCTATGAAACGTTTAGCCGTAGGAGTGATGGTAAGCTTGTAACCAGCCTCCAGGGCCCTTTCGCGAAGGTCCTTCAGCTCTATGTCGATTATCTTCTCAATATCGTCCTTAGTCAGGGAATTGAAGAACACCTGCTCGTCCACTCGGTTGATGAATTCAGGAGGGAATGATTTCTTGATGGCCTTCTCCAGCAGCGTCTGCCTGTTATGCTCGACGTTTTTCCCCGCAGTCGCAAATCCAACGCCTTTGCCATATTCCTCGAGATCCCTGCTCCCGACGTTGGAAGTCATTATGACGATGGTATTCTTGAAATCTACCACTCTGCCATTGCTGTCGGTCAGACGGCCATCGTCAAGCACTTGCAGCAAGATATTGAATATGTCCGGGTGTGCTTTTTCTATTTCATCCAGGAGAACGACGCAGTATGGTTTCCTGCGAACTCTCTCGCTAAGCTGTCCGCCTTCCTCGTAGCCAACATATCCCGGAGGCGCCCCGATGAGGCGGGAGACAGTGAACTTCTCCATATATTCGCTCATGTCTATTCTCACCATGTTTTCCTCTGAATCGAATAGATATTCGGCCAGGCATTTCGCAAGTTGTGTTTTGCCGACGCCTGTAGGTCCAAAGAAAAGGAATGTTCCTATTGGTCGGTTCGGGTCTTTCAGTCCAGCGCGGTTCCTCTGGATGGCTCTGACAACGGTGTCGATGGCTTCATCCTGACCGATGATTCTGCTCTTGAGCCGCTCTTTCATATTCAGAAGTCTCGTGCCCTCAGATTCGGCAACCTTATTCACAGGTATTCCGGTCATCTTGGAGACCACTGTCGCAATGTCCTCGCCATCGACGATGCTGCCGGTCTTTTTGTCCTTTGTAAGGTTCAGGCGAACCATCGACCCTGCCTCGTCCATGGCATCTATGGCCTTGTCTGGCAAGAATTTATCAGTAATGTAGCGATCGGTGAGACGCACGCACGCCTCGATGGCTTCGTCGCTGTAGGTTACTTTGTGGAAGTCCTCGTAGTTACCTTTGATATTCTTAAGGATGGCTATTGACTGAGGAACGTCGGTAGGCTCTACTATCACTTTCTGGAATCTTCTGTCAAGAGCGCCATCCTTCTCCACGATTTTCGCGAACTCATCCATTGTAGTAGCTCCGATGCATTGAAGTTCTCCGCGGGCGAGAGCAGGCTTCAGCATGTTCGCTGCATCCAGGCTGCCTTGCGCCCCGCCAGCGCCAACTATTGTGTGGAACTCGTCGATGAATAAAATTATGTCAGGATTCGTGCTGGCTTCTTTGATTATGGTCTTCAGCCTTTTTTCGAAGTCTCCTCTGTATTTCGTGCCGGCTACGACTGAGGCGATGTCAAGGGAAATCAGCCTCTTCTTCGCTAGCGCAGGGGATATGCTTCCGTTGGCAATCCTCAGTGCTATGCCTTCGACGATGGCAGATTTGCCAACGCCTGGCTCACCGATGAGCATAGGGTTGTTCTTCTTTCTGCGGCCTAGGATTTCTATGACGCGGGAGATTTCAGTGTTCCTGCCAACGACAGGATCCAGCTTGCCCTCCGCCGCTGCTTTAGTAAGGTCATAGCCGAAATCTTCGATGTTCAGCTTTCCAGATTCGCCGCTGGCGGCTTCTTCTGGATCCAAGTTTTCATTCTGCTGGCTCTGAAAGCGCTCGTTGTCTTTTTTATCTGATGCTAGCATGTCATGGTCTCTCATATAGGAGAGCAGCTTTCCGTAATCGATGCCCTTGCTTCTCAGATATGCCTGACCGTAATTTTCAGTAGTGCGGCATAGCGCGAGAAGAAGGTGGATGGATTTCGCTTCATGAGACTTCATCTTCGATGCTTCCATGACTGTGATGCTTAGAACATTCTGGGCATAGCGAGTGAAAGAAATCTTGTCTAGCTCAGAGAAAGGGATGGACTCGTTGACGAATATATGGCTGTCTATGAAATCCTTGAATTCATCCGATGCCACGCCAAGTCCGTTCAGCGACAAGACTGCGTCATTATCCGCATGGCGCACCATTCCGAGAAAAAGATGATCTGGGCTGATTCCATAGCTTCCAGTCCGCATGGCTTCCTCTCTTGCGAAACGAATTATGTCATTCAGTTCTTGTGATATGTTTACTTCCATGATTTATAAAGTTAGGTAAGTTTTCCGGATAATTATCAACATCCATGCGAAAAGAGTTGTCATGACATTTTGTCGCTTTGCTCAAAGGTAATTTTTTATTAATTTTGCATGTTTATAAGGTTAAGAATTTTAATATGGATAATGTGGAAATGAACGAGGAAGTCCAGCACGGGTACATTGAGCCGGTGGAGATAGATCATGAGATGCGCTCGGCCTATATCGATTACTCGATGTCGGTCATCGTATCCCGTGCCCTTCCAGATGTGAGAGATGGCTTGAAGCCAGTCCAGAGGCGAGTGCTGTTCGGCATGGAAGGCCTCGGATTGTCATATTCAGGTCAGACGAAGAAATCTGCCAGAATCGTTGGTGAGGTTCTGGGTAAATACCACCCTCATGGCGATTCTTCGGTATACGATGCCATGGCCCGCCTTGCGCAGAACTGGAATCAGCGTTACCCGCTGGTCTGGGGTCAAGGCAACTTTGGCTCAATGGATGGTGATCCTGTCGCAGCCATGCGATATACCGAGGCCAAACTTGCGAAGATGGCCGATGACGTGCTGGGAGATCTGGACAAGGACACCGTGGATTTCACTAACAACTTCGATGACACTCTTCAGGAGCCTATGGTGTTACCGACGAAAGCACCTCTGCTTCTTCTAAATGGGGCATCCGGAATTGCAGTCGGAATGGCTACGAATATGGCTCCGCACAATCTGGGTGAGGTCAGCGATGCGATTTGTGCCTACATTGACAATCCTGAAATCGACACTGACGGGCTGATGAAATACATCAAAGGCCCGGATTTCCCTACCGGCGGCATCATCATGGGCGTAGGCGGAATCAAAGAAGCTTACGAGACAGGCCGCGGTAGAGTGGTTATTAGGTCCAAGACTGAAATCGAGGTGTCTGACACAGGTCGTGAGACCATAGTGGTAACCGAGATTCCTTACATGGTGAACAAGAAGGAGATGCTGGAGAAGATTCACCAGATGGTCGAAGACAAGAAGATAGAAGGAATAAGCTACATTAACGATGAGACTTCGCGCGAGGGCGTCAGGGTAATCATTCAGGTAAAACAGGGATTCAATTCGAATGTTGTCCTGAATACCTTGTTCAAGTACTCTCCGCTCCAGTCCAGCTTCGCATTCAACAACGTAGCCCTTGTAGGTGGCCGTCCGAAGACGCTGTCGCTCAAGGAACTGATAGCGAATTTCGTAGATTTCCGCCACGAAGTAGTCGTAAGAAGGACCAAGTTCGAGCTAGATAAGGCTCAGAAGAGGGCTCATATCTTGGAGGGCTTGCTGAAGGCTATCGACGTGATCGACGAAGTAATCAGAATCATCAGGGCTTCTGCTTCCGTGGATGAAGCAAAGGCCGAACTGATGAAGACGTTCGCCTTTACGGATGCTCAGGCTACAGCAATAGTTGAAATGAGGCTCCGTCAGCTGACAGGGCTCGAAAGAGACAAGCTGCAGGCTGAATATGACGACCTGATGAAATTCATCGACAGGTGCAACGTCATACTCGGCAGCGTTGAGGAGCAAATGAATATAGTGAAACAGGAGACTCAGGAACTTAAGGAGAAGTACGGAGACGCTAGAAGGACTGAAATAAGACCTTCCGAGGAGGAGTTCAATCCTGAGGACTTCTACCCGGATGAGGACGTGGTGATCACCATCTCCCACTTGGGTTACATCAAAAGGACTGCGCTGACGGAGTATCGCACTCAGAACAGAGGCGGCGTCGGAATGAAGGGCTCAGCTACGAGGGATGAGGATTTCATAGACCATATCTATGTCGCCAACATGCACTCGACCATGATGTTCTTCACTGAATCTGGACGTTGCTTCTGGCTGAAGGCTTACGATGTTCCTGAAGGATCGAGGGCTTCTAAAGGCCGTGCCATTCAGAATGTCCTGAACATCCCTGATGATAAGATAAAAGCCATCATCAATGTGAGGACGCTCAAAGATGAAGAATATATCGACAATAACTATATTGTATTAATCACTAAGAGGGGAGTCATCAAGAGGACTTCTCTGGTGGCATATTCACATCCTAGAGTAGCGGGAATAAATGCCGTTAATCTCAGGGATGGTGATGTTCTGGCAGAGGCGCTGCTCACCAATGGCAACGAGCAAATCTTCATTGCAGCTCGCGATGGCCGCTGCTGCCGCTTCGAGGAAACAGATGCTCGTGAGATGGGTAGGAATGCGACTGGAGTACGTGGCATTAATATTGAAGCGACAGACGAGGTGATCGGAGCGATCAATTACGATAAAAATGCCCCAGATGCTGATAAGCATACGGTTTTGGTCGTCAGTGAGAATGGCTTCGGCAAACGTACGGATTTTGAAGAGTACAGGCTGACTAACCGTGGCGGAAAGGGCGTCAAGACAATCAATATCACTGAAAAGACAGGTAAGCTGATTGCCATAAAGAACGTGACAGAGGAAAATGATCTGATGATTATCAATAAGTCTGGTCTTACGATCAGGATGGCGGTATCCGACATCAGGGTCGCAGGCAGGGCTACGCAAGGGGTGAAACTCATAAACATCAAGGAGGGAGACTCTATCGCGGCTGTCTCGCCTGTTGAAAAGAGCGAGGAAAGTGATGTTCAGGCTGATGGTGAAATAAATAATGAAAAAGAATAATAACCATAATTAAATTTTATATAAGATGAAAAGAATTTTGATAGCCTTGGTTGTTCTGGCTTCTGTCCAGATTGCCAACGCACAAGTAGGCACCCAGCAAATTACTCCGGAGGCTGCAGCGAAGGCTGTGGAGTCTGCAAAGAGTGCCGCTGATAATCCGAAGAAGGCTGCCAAGCCTGCTACGTGGTTAAAACTTGCAGAGGCATACGTAAATGCCTATGATGCGCCTGCAGGAAATGCTCTCGTAGGCTCGTCAGAAGCTGAAGTTAAGCTTATGATGGGAAACGATAAGCCGACTTCTACTGAACAAGTTCAGCTGAATGGGACATCTTACGTCAAGGAAGTATTCTCGAATAAGAATCTCTATTTCGGCGGCGGAAAGCTTGCGATCATCGAGGTTACGAAGCCTGTGATCGAGAACGCATTGGAGAAAGCGTACGATGCTTACAAGAAGGCCGCTGAGGTTGACTCAAAAGGTTCTAAATCCAAGGACATCGCTAATGGCCTTAAGGTACTCAATCAGAAGATCGTTAACGAGGCATACAACAAATATGGCCTTGGGGACTTGAAAAGCGCTGAGAAATATTTCGACCTGGCCCAGAAAGTAATGTCGGAAAAGCCTCTCTCTCAAATCGATACATTCTCTTTGTACAATTCTGGCTTCATCGCTCAGCAGCTAGGCGACCTTCAGGTTGCGAAAGATGCGTTCGAGAAATGCCTGAAGATAGGTTATGCCGCAGAGGGTGGCGAGGTTTATTCTAGGCTTGCAGATGTCGCCACTAAACTTGACACCTCTGCAGCAGGACAAGAAGTCGCCAGGAAATATCTCGAGGAAGGCTTCACGAAGTATCCTGAGAGCCAGTCCATCTTGATAGGGCTTATCAATTATTATGTTTCTTCTGGCTCTAATACCGATAAACTCTTCGAACTTCTGGATCAGGCAAAGGCAAAGGACCCGAAGAATGCGTCTATTTACTATGTGGAAGGCAACGTTCATTCGAAGCTTGGAGAGACCGAGAAAGCCATCGAGGCGTATAAGAAATGCTCCGAAATCGACCCTAACTATGAGTACGGTTACGTAGGAGAAGGCCTTTTCTACTTCAATCAGGCAGTCGAGCTCGAGAAGAAGGCTCAGGACGAACTTGACGATAAGAAATATGTCGCCCTCGTTCAAGAGTTCGAGAAAACTCTGAAGAAGTGCGTGGATCCTTTCGAGAAAGCCATCGAGATCACGAAGGACGATCAAGTGAAATCCAGCATCGCTTCTTATCTAAAGAACATCTGCTATCGTCTCCAAGACGATCCGGATCCTAAATACAAACAAGGTTACGAGAAATATTCAGCCATGGCGAATTAGTCATCTGAATACGACGAATTTCAAAGAGGGGGAGGATTCTCACGAGTCCTTCTCCTCTTTCGATTTGTCGAATGCATTGACGATTTTAGTCACAAGCGGATGGCGGACGATGTCGTCGTTGGTGAAAAAAATAGTGCTGATGCCCTTTATGTCTTTCAGCATGTTAATGCCTTTGAGCAAGCCTGAGTCTTCTCTGTTTGGGAGGTCTATCTGCGTGGCATCGCCGGTGACTATGAACTTGGCGTTCATGCCCATTCGGGTCAGGAACATCTTCAGCTGACCAACATTCGTGTTCTGGGCTTCGTCCAGTATGACGCAGGCGTGGTCCAAGGTACGGCCTCTCATGTAGGCTAGCGGAGCTATCTGGATGGTGCCATCGGCCATGAAATCTTGCAGCTTGCGAGAAGGAATCATGTCGCCTAGAGCATCGTAAAGCGGCTGCAGGTAAGGATCCAGCTTATCTTTCAGGTCGCCTGGCAGGAATCCTAGGCGTTCCCCAGCTTCTACGGCAGGCCTGGTGAGTATTATCCTCTTTATCTCACGATTCTTTAAAGCCCTTACAGCCAAGGCGATGGCTATGTAGGTCTTCCCCGTTCCTGCAGGCCCTACGGCGAAGATGAGATCCGAATTGAAATATGCCTTCACCATCTCCTGCTGGTTCCTATTGCGGGCTCGTATCGGTTTCCCGTCTATCCCATGCACTATTATCGCTTCTCCGTCTATGAAATTGCTCTGCGAAGAACTGCCATCGAAAATGTCCTCGACATCGAACGGCGTAAGGTTCATCTTATGATGCCTCAGCTCGACAAGCTCCCCGAATCTCTGCGAGAATTCCTGAATGCTGCTTTCCTTACCGTCTAGGATTATCTCGTTCCCCCTTGCCACGACTTTAAGTGATGGAAAATATGTGCAGAACTCTTCAAGTATCTTATTGCCTGCCCCATAGATTTCAATTGGCTCGATTCCTTCAATCTTAATGGTTTTCTTCATGTTTCTAAATGTCGGATATTCCTGTTTTCGTCTTCACCCTTTCATAGGAAGAAAACATATCAATATAGTCATTTTTATTTTTCCACTCGTATTCTTTGTTAATCCATTCCCCAACTGGCACGGTCTTATAACTGTCAGTGATGGCACGTGGCCTAGCGCACCAAGTGAATGTATATTCTGGCTCCAGCAGAGTGCAATCCCTGTTTTCTGACACTGCGATGCGCAGAGTGACTATGAGGCCGATCCGGGTGTTCCTGGCGCTCATGTTGGATATGATGTTGCCTAATGAATATATTACCGGCGTACCACCAAGAACCTGAGTGTCTTGGGCGACGTGCGGGTGAGTGCCGATGACCGCATCTGCTCCGTGCCGAACGAAAAAGCTCGCCCAGTAGAGCTGATTCTTGGAGTGCTTCAAGGAGTATTCCACGCCCCAGTGGGGGAGGGCGATGATGAAGTCAGCTCCTCGTGCCTTTGCCATGCTCATTGAACATGCCACGTCGGAGCTATCCAGCTTATGCACGACCATCGAATCGCCTGGCAAATGGACATTCGTGCCGTAAGTTGCATTCACGAATGCTATCCTGATGCCCTTGATGGGCACTATCAATGGGTTGCAAAGGCTGTCTTCCTTTGCGGAGAGGGCAGTTCCTGCCGTAAAGATTCCTTTATCTGAATATACCGCCAGCGTCCGCCGCAGACCCCTCCAGCCTTTGTCCAGGATGTGGTTGTTTGCCGTCAGGAATATGTCTATTCCGCTATCTTTCAGATATTCGGCATATTCATCGGGGGCAGAGAAGCAAGGATATCCGGAATAGGGCTTTCCCGCCAGGGTGAATTCGGCATTGATGATGGCCAAATCCGCATTTCGGATGATGCCTTCCAGAGGTTCGAAATATTCATTGAATGAATATGCCGAATGCTCTTTGACGTGCGCATTCCTTATCTGCTCTTTGTGCATCATGGCATCGCCAAGGAACGTCAAAGTGATGGTGTCAGGATGGAAAGAGAGGGAGGCAGGAGCCGGAATCCGGCTCTCCATTCTCAGCTTCCCCGTCAGTACTTTTCGAATTGGCATCAGCTGGCCGAGGACGGGAAGAAACAATGCGATGCAAATAAGAAGCGCTCCCCTCATCCTAATTCTGATTCATGACCACTACGGTAGTGTCATTCATGCGGATTCGAAGCCATCCACCCAGCTTCCTGAGCTTTTCCTGGCTAAGCTTCGGGTTGGCTTTGGCGACCACGATGATGAGATCATTTTTGGCAAGGCTGTCGGCCTGAACCGAAGCTCCGCGGCCGAAAGTCATTTCCTCAATTTCCGGGTAGGCAGACTTGATTTCTTTGGTCAGCTGGACATAAGGGATTGCGGTGCCTCTCGCATCTATCAGCTGCCCCTCCAGAGCCTTGATTTGCAGGTCTTTACGATTCAATTCATCGGATGACCTCTGATACAGCATATTCACTATCTCGGAAGAACTCCCATCCTGATTTTCTTCGAATATCTTGTGCTCTATGAAATTGATCCTGTCAGAGGCTATGCCGAATTTCCCCGCTTTGGCGATCAGCTCTTCTTTCTTGCCCTGAGTGAGTGGCTCCCCAGTTACGTAAATATCGGCGTGCTGCTTCCCTTTCGTGCTAACCTCGTAATCGAATATGTAGCCACCGGAGTAAGTCTTGTTTTCCTGCACGAAATTGGCGACGTTCTGCCGGAAATTCGTGTTGCGAATCATGATGAACGCGCTCCAGATGCTAGGAATCATCACCAAAATTACCACCGCCGTCACTATGTTGCGGGTATTTTTCCTTCTCTTGGCATCGGCGAATGCGGCTTCAGGAAATTTCAGGTACTTGACCATCGCGAAGGTGGCCAGCACGATGAAAACGCTGTTGATTATGAAGAGGAACATGGCGCCCCCGAAATAGTGCATGCTGGCATGGGCGATGCCGTAGCCGGCCGTACAGAGCGGGGGCATGAGAGCGGTGGCAATCGCAACGCCGGAGATCACGGTGCCTTTCTCCTTTCGGCAGATTTCGAAAATCCCGGCGAGACCACCGAACGAGGCGATTATCACATCGTAGATCGTAGGGCTGGTCCTTGACTCTAGCTCGGTAGGGTTCGATAGGTTCAGCGGAGTTATGAGAAAATAGAGGAACGAAACGAACAGGCTTATGCAGACCATTATGAGAAGATTCATAAGGCTGTCTTTGATGAGTTTCGTGTCATTCGTGCCCAGCCCCAGGCCCACTCCGAAGATTGGCCCCATGAGTGGGGAAACAAGCATGGCACCGATGATTACCGCAACCGAATTCACATTCAGGCCTACCGAGGCCAGCACTATCGCGAATCCGAGAATCCAAGCGTTAGGGCCGCGGAAGGCAATCCCTCCACGTATTTTTTCTGCTGCGGATTCGCGATCGATGTGATCCTTTATGTCTATAATATCTTTTAACCTCATATTTTTACAAATATAGAGATTTATATTCTTGCAAAGCAAGATTTTTTTGTATCTTTGCAAGCCAAACATGGTGCGCGTAGTTCAGTTGGTAGAGCGCCAGATTGTGGTTCTGGTTGTCGTGGGTTCGAGTCCCACCGCGCACCCTGCTGCAACTCTCGGAGGAATCCGAGGGTTGCTTTTTTAGGGTGTGTCGGGCATGACACGGTTCAAGTCCAAAGCCTGACCGATAGGATAGGCAAGAGGTGTTTCCTATGTTCTTGATAATCAATTATTTACGAAGATGTTTTGCTCACCCCTTGGAGCCAGTGCAGAAATTCGTTAAAAATCAGATATCATGAAGAACTTTGATCCAAAGGCATGGTTCATGCCACAAGCAGTATTAGTTATCGGCACATACGATGCCGATGGTACACCCAATGCCATGAACGCAGCATGGGCAGGACAGTGGGACGCAGACAAGATCATGATTTCGATGGGCAACCATCAGACTACCGTCAATCTCAATGCCAATCCCGATTTTACGGTTGCTTTC
The DNA here is from genome assembly GCA_002320605.1 of Bacteroidales bacterium UBA1680. Classification (GTDB taxonomy): domain Bacteria; phylum Bacteroidota; class Bacteroidia; order Bacteroidales; family UBA932; genus Cryptobacteroides. Next base: position 56,028 of record DCKG01000001.1, read on the forward strand.
GCCACAGCCGAGACGATGGTTGCAGCCGACTATGTCGGCATCGTCAGCGGCAAGAAGGCTAAGGACAAGGTAGCCAAGACCGACTGGAACGTAGAAAAGGGAGAGCAGGTGAATGCTCCTGTCTTCACCGACTTTCCCATGACCATGGAGTGCCGCATAGAGCGGAAGATCGATGAGTCGGAAACCGGCTACTATATTGTGGCCAAGATTCTGAACATTCGCGTGAACGAACAGTATCTTGCCGAAGATGGTAAGCCGGATCTGGAGAAGATGCACCTGCTGACATTCGATCCCGTTCATCTGGGCTATCTCGAAATCGGCAAGCGCGTGGGCAATGCCTTCAAGGACGGGACTCAATTGAAATAATGGAAAAATCCCGAGGTCGTCTCAAACCCTGGGACTGCCTCAATTATTTCAATATCTGATCTTGAAATAATCCAGAAGTTTCTTGTAGTAGTCCTGTGCGGTAAGGCAGGTGTCGGTAAGGTAACCGTTCACGTGGCTCCACTCCTTTAAACCCCGATAATAGAAGAATTTGAGTTCCTCGGTGATTATGAACGGGACAATATCGTTTGCGAGACACTCCTTGAACATAACAAGACGCCCGACACGGCCATTTCCGTCTTGAAAGGGATGAATTGTCTCGAACTTCTGATGAAAGTCAATGATATCATCCACATTGACGCTCTCGTCCGTAATGCCGATAGTGTTGGTCTCGAAGATATATCGTGTCTGCTCATGGGTGAGTTTGCTTCCCTCGATATGGTTGGAATTATAGGTAAGGTCAATCTGGGTGCGATGGTAGATGCCTCCGCTGACCTTACTCTCATTCTCTTCACGAAGCCGTTTCAGGAGCGGAGATGCTTTCACCTTTCCTTTTCCGGGAAGCTGGGCATCTACAGGGATATTCCAAGTCTTCCCTGCGAGAAAGGCTCCTGCTATCTTCCCTGAAGCACACCAATTGCGAACGGTGCGCTCGGACAAGTCATGCTGCTCCGCAAACTGGGTAACGGTAGTGAAGGTCATACGTTATCGGCAATAATTTGGTTTTTTCGATAACAAATATGGTAATTTTTGCCGATAACGGCAAATTTTTTTCGTGCAGTTTGCTACCTCAAGATGACGGGGAGTATAGTTAAGGATGACGGGGTGGTGTATTCTTAAACACAGTGTATATTCTTGAACGCAGGGTTTTGGACTTGATCCCTAGGATCTCTTCATCTCGGACACTCCATCCATCGGTTCACCGCTTTATTGAGAACCGCCGTATGCGGAACGGCACGTACGGTGGTGTGAGAGGTCGGAAAACGAAAGTAGGAAGAAAACTACTTCGTTTACCTCCTACTCGATTTTACTATCAATCCCAAGAAAATGGGCAGAGATGCCCGTCAGCCTATGACAGGACCTTGCGGTGGTGCGAAGGGTGGCAGAGAATCTGTACGTCGATGTCGTCTATCTTGTAGCCTTTATAATGTTTGCTCATCAGGCGATCCTCCAGGACTTTCTGCAATTCATCGTCTACGACATCGACATAACAGTTGTTCTCGGTGTCGTAAAGGTGAAAATGCTTGAAGGTGTTCACGTCGAAGTACATCTTGTTGTTCGAGCTCAGCCTGTGATTGTAGATGCCAAGCATGGTGAGCTGTGAAAGGATGTTATAAACTGAAGCGACAGTAACCTTCGCTTTGCCGTGGGTGATGATATACTCAGTCACCATGTCGGCCGATGCATGTCCTAATGCCAGCATCGCCTCATGAACGGCAATCCTCTGCGGAGTCACCTTCAAATCATATTTCTTCAGCAGCGCACGGAATCTTTCTAGGTCCGGAGCCATGCAAATTTTCTCAGCCATATTAGTATGTCTCTAAAATTCTGAATGCAAATATAATAGAAAAATAATACAAATCGACCATAAATTATAATTATTTAAATTATTCTTTGCCGGCATCTGCCATGATGAGAGTTTCGATTTAATTTGATTATATTTGCATTCCATCGGCCATGATAAATTTAAGAAGCTGTTTTGAAATGTTTGCCGCAGTTAATTATAGGGATTTTTCGAGACAGTTTCAATTGCTGAAGAGGGAGCATAGCGGTAGCTATGTGACCGATGAAGCAGAAGAGAATGGCCGGAAAGGCACATAAAGAACAAGAGTAAATATTTCAAACAGCTTCTAAGTATATGGAAAATATCAGATGTCTTATAATTGGTGGTGGGCCTGCAGGCTACGCTGCCGCAATATATGCTTCTAGGGCAGGACTGTCTCCGGTACTCTATGAGGGACTTGAGCCAGGAGGGCAGCTCACGACGACGACTAAGGTCGAGAATTACCCGGGCTTCAGGGATGGAGTTGACGCAAACGAACTTATGGGAAACATGAGGGAACAGGCCGTCAGGCTTGGCGCTGACGTGCGTAGCGGGGTGATAAGCTCCGTTGACCTGTCTTCCAGGCCTTTTCATGTGAAAGTCGATGAAGACTCTGAGCTGGTCGCTGATGCTTTGATCATCGCGACCGGAGCGACGGCTAAATATCTAGGCCTGCCGTCCGAGGAAAAGTACAAAGGCATGGGGGTTTCTGCTTGCGCTACTTGCGACGGATTCTTCTACAGGAACAAGGCCGTAGCCGTAGTCGGGGGTGGGGACACTGCTTGCGAGGAGGCGACCTACCTGTCGAATCTTTGCAGCAAGGTCTACATGATAGTCCGCAGGGATGTCTTCAGGGCTTCTCAGGCCATGCAGGAGCGGGTGAATAATGCGAAGAACATCGAGGTCCTCTGGAACTGCAGCACGCAAGAAGTGCTGGGTGATGGGAACGGGGTGACTGGCGTTCGAATACTTAGGAAAGATGGTAAGGTTTTTGATATTCAAGTCGACGGCTTTTTCCTGGCCATCGGTCATCACCCGAATTCCGACATGTTCGTGCAGTGGGTCAAGACCGACGAGAATGGCTACATCGTAACAGACGGCAAGAATTCTCAGACAAACGTTGAAGGAGTTTTTGCGGCCGGGGATGTTCAGGATCCGAGATACAGGCAGGCCATCACAGCTGCTGCGTCTGGCTGCCGGGCTGCCTTGGATGTTGAGAAATTCCTGCTGTCGCATTAGAATGCGAAATATTAATAATATGTCTAAGTCTTTCAAGATATTCATTGCTGCGGCAGTTATGATTGCCGCTCTTACGTCTTGCAAATCCCAGTTCGAGGCCCTGCTGAACGGCAGCGACGTGGATGCTAAGTATGCTGCGGCATTCGACTATTTCAATAAGGGAAAATATCAGAAGGCTGCTCAGCTGTTCGAATCTCTTTCGGTACTGACCAATGGCACTGCCAGAGACGACACGGTGCAATATTACTGGGGCCTAAGCAATTATAGGTACAAGGATTATTATACGGCTGAGACTAATTTGGCGAACTTCCTGACAAATTTCCCGAACAGCCCGTTCGCGCAGGACGCGGCATTCCTCAGGATTGACTGTCTTTACCGCTCCACCTATCGTTACGAGCTGGATCAGAACCCTACGAGAAATGCTATCGCAGTGATCAATCAATATCTGGTAGATAATCCAGACTCGCCTCATAGGACAATCTGCGAGAACATGCTGAAAAACCTTAACGAGAGGCTGGACAAGAAGGCGTTCGAAAATGCGAAGCTTTATTATAACATGGAGTATTACAAGGCCGCATGGACAGCTTTTAAGAATATATTGAAAGATGACGCTGACAATATTTACCGAGAGGACATTCTTTATTATCTCGCTAAATCCTCGTACAAATATGCCAGCATGAGCGTCGAGTCCAAGCAGAAGGATCGTTACCTGACGTTCGTCGATGACTATTACAATTTCATAGGGGAATATCCTGACTCAAGGAACAGGAAGGAGCTTTCTCATTATTACGATAGGGCTCAGAAGGTATTGGGCAGATATTCTGGCACCGAAGCTGATTTGGAGGTGAAGGAAAAGGACTTTAATCGCGATAATGAAAAAAAATGAAACAATTCGCTAAAGCAGATGCGTACAAAAAATAGAGTAAATTAAGCATTAGATAAATGGAAATTAGTAAGAAAGTACCTCAGGACACTATCACAAGGGACGTGAAGTATTTGGCGGAGCCTACGGGCAATCTTTACGAGACATGCGTAATCCTTTCCAAGAGAGCGAATCAGATTTCGTTGGCGGAGAAGAAAGAACTCGCCAAGAAACTGGAGGAATTCAAGAACGAAAGGGATACTATGGACGAGGTGTTCGAGAACAAGGAGCAGATAGAAATCTCTAAATATTACGAGAAGCTGCCGAAACCTGATCTAATCGCTATTCAGGAATTTGAGGATGGCGAGCTCTACTACAGGAAGGCTGGAGCAGAAGAAGAGAATGGTCCTGTTAAAGACGAGCCGAAAGAAACTGACGCCGAATAGTTTACGGCGATGCTGAAATCCCTTCAGATCAGCAACTATGCATTGATAGACTCTCTGGATGTTTCTTTTCCAGAGGGTCTCATCATTATTTCTGGGCAGACGGGCGCGGGAAAATCCATATTGCTTGGCGCTTTGTCTCTTCTGCTTGGCGCAAAGGCCGAGTCTTCAGCAATAGGCGGCAGCGCTGACTCCTGCGTAGTGGAGGCGGTGTTCAGCATTCCAGCTTCAGACAGCGTCTTGATGGGAATAATTGCTGAGAATGATTTAGCGTGCGAAGATGGCGAGCTGATTCTTCGCCGAGTCGTTAACAAGTCTGGCCGCTCCAGGTCTTTCGTAAACGACTCTCCTGTCAGCTTGCAGATTCTGCAGTCTATAGGGACGAGGCTCGTGGACATTCATTCCCAGCATCAGACTCTGCTGCTTTCCGATCACGAGTTCCAGCTATCGCTCCTGGACCACTATGCTGGTTGCGATAGTCTCCTGACTGACTGCGCTTCGACATATTCAAATATTAAAAACCTTGAATCGCAGCTCTCTGATGTCAATTCGAGGCTCTATGTCCTTTCAGAAGAGAGGGAATACACCGAGGCTAGGCTGGAAAAGCTAGAGAAGGCAAAGCTTCAGGAGGGAGAGTTGGAATCGCTTGAGGCTGAGCAGAAGCAACTTGCTAACGCTGAGGAAATAAAGGAGAGTCTGGGAGCCGCAGAAAGCATATTCAATGGGGAATATTCTGACGGAGAGCAGGTTTCAATAGTCTCGGCTCTTAAAGAGGCTCAGAAGAGTTTGGAGAAAATTCAAAATTTTGTGCCTGAGGCGGCTTCGCTTGCGAGGAGGATAGAGACTTCTCGCCTGGAACTTTCGGACATAGAGCAAGAAGTGTCCGCCGCTAATGACGGAGTGTCTCTTTCTGAGGACAGTCTGAATGCAGTTGAGGACAGGCTGTCGCTCCTGTATGATTTAATGAAGCAGTATGGGGCTTCGAATGTGACTGAATTGATAGCGAAGCGGGATGCCCTTTCTCAGAAGCTGTTCGATTCCACTTCTTTAGATGAGCGTCGGCAGGCATTAGAAAAAGAGATAGAGTCGGAGAAAAAAATATATGATGGAATATGTTCCACCCTCCATTCCAAGAGGCAGAAAGCCGTTCGCCCATTCTCTAACAAGGTCATGGAGCCCGTGCGGTCTCTTGAATTGGAGCATGCGATTTTCGACGTTCAAATTTCTCCTGCGATGCCATCGAAAAATGGAAAAGATGCCGTCAGATACCTCTTTTCTTCGACTGGAAACGACCCTTTGGATCTCAGTCGCTGCGCTTCGGGGGGCGAAATGTCTCGTTTGATGCTATGCCTGAAGGCCATGATGGCCAAATTCGTGAACATGCCGACTCTCATCTTCGATGAGATAGATTCCGGAGTGTCAGGCAGCGTTGCTGATAAAATGGGAAAGATGATTTGCGACATGGGTGGTGACATGCAGATATTCGCCATTACCCACCTGCCACAAGTCGCTTCGAGGGGCAATGCCCATTATCTTGTTGAAAAGGAATATAATGCATTGGGTACAAAATCATATTCATCCATTCGTCAGATTTCCGGAAATGACAGAGTGATGGAGATAGCTAGGATGCTGAGCGGAGAAAAGATAACCCCAGCCGCAATCGCAAATGCTAGATCCCTTCTCGCAGGAAGGTAGAAAAATCTATTCTACAATCTCAATCGAGTAATCTGGCGCATAAATGACGCGTCTTGTCGCCGTGTTGGCATAACCGCCACCTGGCTTCCTCACGTAGTCGAAATTAGACTGCAATCCGTTCATCGTGAAGGCATCAATCATCCTAGGCCATTTTTTACCGTATTTAGATGCCAAAGTTGAGAATTGCCTCATCAAGTCGTATCCCTGGAACGAGAAATGGCTCGGCTCTGCCTTGAATAGGTCTCTATATGAAAGAGTGAATTCTTGAACTTGAGCAGAGCTATAATCAACCTCTGAAGCGACGCTTGCGTGAAGCTTCACACCATGCAGCTGTTTCATCTCTATTGTATTGAATGTTCGGATTTTAGCATTAGTGTACAAAGCTATGTCCTTCCCCGAGACAGAAAGGATGTACAAACTCTTCACTATCTGGTTCATGAATGACTCGCTATCAGAGGTCGTGATAACCCTTGTAGTTCCTTCAGTGCTCAGATTCCCAGCCAGTTTCTCGGAAAGTCTCGCTGCTTCGAGAACATTCACGGAAACATTGGTAAAATTTATGCCAGAATGGCTCATTAAGTTAGATAAATAAGAGCCATAGCCCTTTGCGTTGCCACTCTGCGAGATGAGGATTGCTTTGTCGCCTTTCTTTAAGTCGGTCTTCAGCCATTGGACAGCGTCGTTTATTTGTGCTTCGACCGAGGCAGGAGCCTGGATAAAGTTCTTGACGGAATCTGCGAGGGCTTCTGCCATCCTGTCGGCGGGGGAGATGATCCAAGATTCCCCATCGCTTATCGCAGCGGCTCTGGCAAGGTTGGCTTTCGCTACAGGCCCAAGAACGAAATCATTATCCTGGAAAATGCCAGATGGCAGATGCCCGTTATCGTAATCATATGCGCTTATGTCTATCTTTGCTCCTTCATTGCCCAGATCTCTGGCTGCCATGAGAGCGCCGCAGTAGAAATCCATCACTAGCTGCCTGTCTGTAGTCTTCGAGATATTGAATGGCATTAAGATGGCAGCGTGCACTTGATGGTTGCCGGCATTGCTTAGTATCTCTGAGATGCTTTCCTCTTGAACTTCCGTGCTGGTTTTAATCTCTTCCGGTTCTTTTTCCGCCGTCTCTAAGTTCGTTAGCGTGACATTCTCCCACTTCTTGTGGTCGCGAGGTATCTTAAGCACCTGACGGCGCTTGACCTTCTGGCTCTCAAGCCCATTAATATTAATGATGGAAAGTTTTGAGACCTTGTACTTTCGGGCTATTGAATTAAGGTCTTCATACCATTTCACTGTATGGAAGAAATATTCATCCTTCGATGGCTGCGGACTGACATTTTCAGGCTTTTGTTCTTCGACAGGCTTTTCTACCGTCTCCTTTTTCTCTTCCTCGGGAGTTTTCTCTGATTCCTGCTCTTCAGTAAGATTCTTAATAGGAATTAGCAGAATCTGATTCTTCTTAAGCCCTTCCATGTCGAGATGTAGCGTAGGGTTAGCGTCGAAAAGTTCTTGCTGGGTCACATTGTAAGCCTTACAGATGGAATAAATTGTCTGTTTCTCTTTAACGATATGCGAGTAATATGTAGTCCCATGATAGCGAACCTTCTCTTTCGAGATTTCAACTTTCGGAGCCTGATATTCCTGAGCCTTGGAGATGGCGGCAGAGGCTGCCATAAGGCACAGGGCGGCAAGTGAGCATATTAGTATTCTATTCATTTCCGTTCAAGCTTTGGGAAAACTGTAAAAGTTTCAAAGTAAATGATTTCCAAGAGAGCCGTGCTTTCTCTGAACGAATGCTTTCGGAAAAACTTTCCCGCAGGTTTTCGTCGCTGAAATACCTGCGTATCTCCTTCAGGATGCTCTCTTCATCGGGCTTGTCAGCGACAAGTCCTGTGCCAGAAGTTCCTACTGATTCTTTCAGGCCGCCCACGTCGGTGACGACCATAGGCACTTCGAAATGGCAGGCAATGGCGCTTATGCCGCTCTGGGTCGCGGATCTGTAAGGTAGGACTGCCAAGTCAGCCGCTGAAAAATATTCCTTTACCTCGGAGTCTTTAATATAATGAGTGAAGCAGTGTATTCTATCTTTTGCCGGTGACTCATCTATTATTTCCTGGTATTGCTCGAATGGGCCGTATGGCTCACCGGCCACGATTAGCTGATAACTGTCGTCCAGCTGGCCGAATGCCCTGAGGAGTATGTCCAATCCTTTATATCCCCTTATGAGACCGAAGAATAGCAGGTTCTTCTTACCATGTTCCAGCCCTAGAGTATTCTCTGCCTCCTCTTTAGGCAACTTCTCTCCGAAATGGGAATATATCGGGTGAAAAAGCGTTATGTATCGTGCCGCTGGGCTCAGCTTCTTTAAATCAACGGCTACCTCGTCGCAGAGGGTTATGTTGCCGGTGCAGCCTGACAAAAAATATTTCGTGAGTGGCGCATCGAAGAACTTAGGCTCATGAGGGATTACATTGTGCAGGATTGAGACGACTATGCAATGCTTTGAGAGCCCCTTGGCGACATATCCTAGCGAAGGGGCAAGGAACGACATCCAATAACTGATGATGACGAGGTCTGGCTTCCATTCCCGGATGGCTTTCAAAGTCTTCCTATAAGTGAAAGGATTCACGGTATCAAGCAGACGCACGCTTTCAATAGGCGCTGCCTCATCGTCGGCAGTTACATACTGGGTCTTGCCAGGGAAGAGGAACTGAGGGTATTGGCGCTTGAAGTTGAAAGCTTTTACAGTTTCCGTCTTGCCCAGTTCCAGGAAAAGATTCGCGTTGAACTGAGCTATCCCTCCTCTGTAAGGGTAGAAACAAGATAGAAAGGCTATCCTCAAGGCTGATTATTTTGTGGTGTCCGCAGGAGATGTGATCCCTTTAGCCTTATTCTTCACGTACTCGTCGTTCAGGCCAGCTATGATTTCATCAGTGATGTCCAGGCTAGGATCGCCGACTGCTACAGGAGCAGGAAGAACGCTTCCCTGAGTGCTAATGATCATGGCGTATTTTTTCTCCTCGTTGAGTTTCTGCAGGTATGTGTTTATGGCATCGCCAATTTTATTCATCATGACGCTCTGCTCCTCGGCGATTTCCTGCTGTTTCTGATTCGTGTAGTTGTTGAAGCTGTTCTGCTGCTCTTGGAGCCTCTGATTTCTCTGCTCGGCGACTGAACGAACCAGAACGCCTTTGTCGAGGTCTGACTGGAACTTGTTCACATCGTTTTGAAGCTTGGCGCCTCTGCGGTTCACTTCTTCCTGAATGCCCTGGATCTTGGTCTCAACCACGCTGCGAAGGTCATTCGCCATGTCATATTCATTGAGAACCCTATCCAGGTCGAACCATACTATCGATCCCTGCTGCGCTGCCTCTCCGGCAGGAGTGCTAGCTTTGGTAGTTCTGCGGCCTCCGTTGCTGGTGAGCATGACGATTCCTAATGCTAATGCTACGACGAGCGAAATGACGCTCAGAATTAGTGGTGTTTGTTTCATGATATTTTCTTTTATTCTTAGTTTCTCTTAAACAGACAAAATTAAATAAAATATTACAAAAATACCTACCTTAGCGATATGAATGTTATGAATATAGCAGTTTATACTAGAAATCCAGCTCTGAAGGGGGATAAGAGGTTTATTTCTCTTTGCGAGCAATTGGAAAAATGTGGCTTCAGTTTCAGCGAGATTCATTCGAGCGAAGATCTCTCTGCCGACACGGGTATGGTTATGAGCTTGGGCGGGGATGGAACTTTTCTTTCGGCTTCGAAACGAGTGGGGGAGAGTGGCGTCCCTATAATAGGAGTGAACATGGGAAGGGTCGGCTTCCTGTCTGAATATACGCCCGAAGAGGCTGCGGATGCTTTGTCGACGGGGACATATTCAATTGAAGACAGGGCTTTGCTGAAAGCTTCTGTGGAAGGAGAAATTATTGAATCAGAGAGCTCTTTCTGGCCTTATGCTCTTAACGAAATCTCTGTGCACCGCTCTGGGGCTGCTATTCTAGGCATCGATGTCGCGGTTAACGGGGATTACGTTCCGACGTATTGGGCAGATGGCCTGCTGGTTTCTACTAGCAGCGGCTCGACGGCATATTCATTGAGCGTGGGCGGCCCGATCTGCACCCCTGATTCAAAGGTTCTTATCATCGCTCCTATCGCACCTCACAACTTGAATGTGCGCCCTCTTATCGTTCCTGACTCTACGAAGATAAAAATTCGGATGCGCTGCCGAGATGAACGTGTTCAGATGTCCATGGATAATCGGAGCCTGATTCTGAGACCAGATGCTGCGATAAGCGTGGAGGTGGCACAATTTTCGCTCAAGAAAGTGCATCTTGAAAAGTCGAATTTCTTTAAAGCTCTCACTACCAAACTTTTCTGGGGTGAGGATATTAGAAACAACGTGGATAAACGATGAACTCTGACAGTAACATTCCTACGCACGTCTCCATTATCATGGATGGGAACGGAAGATGGGCGAAACAGAAGGGAAAAGAACGGATTTACGGTCATGCCGCAGGCGTAGAGAGCGTTAGGGCTTGCGTCGAAGCAGCGGCCGAGAGCGGAGTCAAATATCTCTCGCTCTTTGCTTTTTCCGAGGAGAACTGGGGCCGGCCGGATAATGAGGTCTCTGGCCTGATGAGTCTCATGATGCAGTCTATTCAGAATGAGATTCCTTCATTGAAAGAAAAAGGCGTGAAATTCAAGGTGCTTGGAAACCTTGAGAGGCTATCTTCAGAGCTGCGCGAGGCTATCTCGAAGGCTGAGGCTGATACTGAGTCTGATGAAGGCAAGGAGCCTCTGCTGACATTAATCGTATTCTTAAGTTATAGCGGGAAATGGGATATTCTTCAAGCCGCTAAAAAAATGGCTTTGGAATGTTCAGGGAATCCTGAAAAAATGGAATTCCTCGGGGTAGATGATTTCAATCGGTTTTTAGTGACCGAGGGAATTCCAGACCCGGATCTGGTGATAAGAACTTCGGGCGAGAAGAGAATAAGCAATTATCTTCTCTGGCAGAGCGCATATTCTGAATTTTATTCAACTGACACTCTTTGGCCTGATTTTGGGAAAGAAAATTTCCTGCTTGCTCTGGAAGAGTATGGCAAACGAGACCGCCGATATGGAAAAGTTAAATAATTGCTTATATTTGCAACTCTGAAATCCATGAAATTTGGTTTAATGAATATATACAAAATCGCCGGCATTCTGGCATCGTTTCTGGCGAGTTTCTCGCTGATGGGACAAGATGTCAAGGACACCTTAGCTGCGAAATATATAGAGGTGGACTATGACAACCCGAAGAGTTACATCGTCGGGGGTGTCACGGTGCGAGGAAACAAGTCATACAGCAACAATCAAATTATTTCTCTCACGGGCCTTTCGAAAGGTCTCACGGTGACCGTTCCTAGCGATGCCATGTCTTCTGTCGTGGACAGGCTATGGGCTCAGAATAAGTTTGAGGATGTTTCCTTGGGAATTGATCACCTGAGCGCTGACGGAGATTCTGCTTTCTTCGTGATAGATGTCAAAGAGCGTCCGAGAGTGTCTTCGTGGCTGTTCACCGGTGTTAAGAAAGGCGAGAAAAAAGATTTGGAAGAAAGACTGAAGCTTCGTAGAGGCGGTGAGTATTCTGATTACGTAGCCAGGACATCCATCGGAATCATCAAACGTTATTACTCTGAAAAAGGTTTCCTGAATTGCGAGGTGAATGTCAAGTCGGAGCCGGATCCCGTGCTTAAAAACTTGATAAGAGTTACCTTCGAGGTGGACAAGGGGCTGAAGATTAGAATCCGAGACATTAATTTCGAGGGAAATACTGGAGTATCGGACTTCAATCTGGCTAGGTCCATGAAGAAGACGAAGGCAAAGAAGATATATAACTTCTTTAACAGCAAGAAGTTCAATGAAAAGGAATATCCTAACGACAAGAAGAATCTCATAAGCAAATTCAACGAGGCCGGCTATCGCGATGCCAGAATATTGAAAGATTCCATTTATTATGTGGAGCCGGGCAGGCTGGGAATCGATTTCAAGTTCGATCAGGGTGACAAGTATTATTTCAGAAACATCACTTGGACAGGAAACTCGGTGCATTCGGCAGACCAGCTGAATCAGATTCTGAACATTAAGAAAGGGGATCCATACGATGTAGTCACGATGCAGAAGAGGCTGTTTGGAGGTGACAAGCAGAACGATTACGCTGTCTCGAAGCTATATCGCGACGAGGGGTACCTCTTCTTCCAGGTAATGCCAGTGGAACTGAACATCGAGAACGACTCGGTGGATGTCGAGATGAGGATCTCGGAAGGCAAGCAGGCCACTCTGAATAATATCGTCATAAATGGGAATGACCTTACTAATGAGAGGGTAGTCAGACGCCAGATATTCACTCGCCCCGGGGATTTGTTCAGCCAGACTGACTTCGAAAGGTCTATCAGAGAAATCGCTTCTCTGGGGCAATTCGACCCTGAGGCAATATCCAAGGAAGGCGGCTATTCAATCGTGCCTAACCAAGCGAACAATACGGTTGACATAATATATAACGTTACCGAAAAGCCTTCCAGCCAGCTGGAACTCTCTGGAGGCTGGGGCGGCAAGACATTCGTAGCGACGGTCGGCGTAAATTTCAATAACTTCTCTACGAGGAGGATGTTCGACAAGGGGGCCTGGAGGCCTGTGCCTCTGGGGGATGCCCAGAGCCTGTCTTTGCGTCTGCAGACGAACGGAACGTATTATACTTCGGCAATATTCGGATTCACGGAGCCTTGGTTGTTCGGGAAAAAGCCAACCTCTCTCAGCATTAACACATACTATTCAAGGCAGACGAACTCCTCAATAGCTCTCGGCATGCTGAGCAATTCTAAAGTCATGCAGGTATATGGCTTTTCCGGCGGCATTGGAACAAGGCTGAAATGGCCGGATAATTATTTCACTTTATATAATGGCTTGAGCTGGCAGACGTACGACCTGAAAAACTGGTACAGCGGATATTATCTTTTCTCAGATGGCGTTTCTCATAACATCAGTTACACGGCCAGCCTGTCAAGGACATCCACTGATCAGCAGATTTATCCTCGCCAAGGGTCTGTCTTTTCTACTACATTGCAGCTCACTCCGCCATATTCTTTGTTCAGGAAGAAGGATAAAGGAACTTTGGATGCATCTGGAAAGCCGGTACGCGTAGACAGTTATAAAGACATCAACTACGATAATTGGTCTTCTCGTGACAGGTACAGATGGATTGAATACTGGAAGGTGAAGTTCAGCGCAGAGACGTATCAGAAGATAATCGGTGACTTAGTCATAATGGGGAAAGCTCAGTTTGGATATCTGGGATATTATAATAGGAAATGGGGCTATTCTCCTTTCGAGGGCTTCAGGGTCGGCGGAAGCGGAATGTCCGGGTACGATACCTATGGCTCAGATATCATAGCGCTGCGTGGATATGAGGATTACTCGTTGACCCCGGAGGCAGTCTCAACCTATAATACAAGCTATTATGCGGGAAATGTCTATGATAAGTTTACTGTCGAGCTACGTTATCCTGTGATTCTGCAACCTCAGTCGACAATCTTCGTGCTCGGGTTCTTGGAAGGCGGAAACTGCTGGTCGGACATCAAAGACTTCAATCCTTTCCAAATTAAGCGATCTGCAGGTGTCGGCGTGAGGGTATTCTTGCCTATGATTGGCCTTCTGGGCGTTGACTGGGGGTATGGTTTCGACAACGACAATTCGTCACAGCGGCGGAAAGGCGGAAGCCAGTTCCATTTCGTTATAGGACAACAATTCTAATAATTTCTTAATTTTGTGGTCGGATTACTAAAATGATAACTAAATTTTATTTATGAATATGAAGAAAATCGCATTGTTCGCCGTTATGGCATTGTTTACGTTAGCCACCTCTGCGCAGGTGAAATTGGCTCATGTCAACTTCAATGAGCTTGTGACTCTTATGCCAGAGTCCGATAACGCTAGGTCTACGATGGAGGCTGCGCAGAAGGAAGCTAATGAAACTTATCAGAGCATGGTTGAAGAGGCTCAGACGAAATATAGCGAGTACCAGCAGAAGCAGTCCACATGGACGGCTGCCATCAGGGAAAGCAAGGAAAAAGAACTAGGTGACATCCAGAACAGGATTCAGGAGTTCCAGCAGTCCATCCAGCAAGAGCTCCAGCAGCAGAATGAGCAGCTCATGACTCCTATCTACGACAAGGCTCGCAAGGCAATCGAAAAGATTGCGAAGGCCGGCGGATATGCTTTCGTTTTCGATTCGTCACAGTATGTTTATGTTGACCCTTCACAGAGCAAGGACCTTACTCCTGAGGCAAGAAAAGCATTGAATATTCCGGAAGGCAGGACCGTTGAGTCTTTGCAGAAGGAACTTCAGGCTAAGCAGGGATCTGCCGCAAGCGCTACTGGTTCTACGGCAGGCACTGCAAAATAGTTGCAAGAAGAGATTTAAAAGGGGCAGGCATTGCCTGTCTTTTTTTATTGCACGAAAATAAAACGTTTTTCTTCGGAATTGTTATGAAATATTTGGTAAATTATATAAATTTGCAACGTTATATAATTATTGCGCTAAAAAACTGTAACAAGTAATGCAACACAAGGTAATTGATACGAAAGATGTGGTGATCAGGTTCGCAGGCGATTCCGGTGATGGCATGCAACTTACTGGCTCTTTGTTCGCCAATACTTCTGCGATTGCTGGCAACGACCTGTCGACATTCCCTGACTATCCTGCGGAAATCAGGGCTCCGCACGGAACTGTTTCCGGCGTCTCTGGCTTTCAGGTGCACATCGGCAGCACGAAAGTCAACACCCCTGGAGATTACTGCGATCTGCTGGTCGCAATGAATCCTGCCGCACTTGAAGCGAATGCAAAGTGGTGCAAGCCGACAGCCATGATTCTTATCGATACCGATTCTTTCACGGATGAATTGATCAAGAAAGCTGGATTCAAGACGAATAATGTTTTTCTTGAATTGGGAGTTGAGGATAGGATAATAATACCTTCTCCTATCACCACTCTTACTAAGGAAAGCCTGAAAGGTTGCGGCATGGATCAGAAGTCTATCCTGAAGTGTAAGAATATGTTCACGTTAGGCATGGCTTGCTTCATTTATAGCCGTCCTCTTGAATATGTCAATAGCTATATTGAAGGAAAGTTCGCCAAGAAGCACCCCGAAATGGTAGGGCCAAATGAGAAGGTGCTGAAAGACGGCTATAATTATGCGGCTAACATACAGCTTATCCCGAACACCTACATGGTTAAGCCTGCGAAGAGCCTCGAACCGGGACTCTATAGGAATATTACTGGGAATCAGGCTATTGCATGGGGCTTGCTGGCTGCATCTGAGAAATCTGGGCTTCCGCTTTTCTGTGGATCTTATCCGATTACTCCTGCAACGGCCATACTAGAGGAGCTTGCCATTTATAAGAGTCTCGGCTGCAAGACATTGCAAGCCGAGGACGAGATTGCGGGCATATGCACCGCCATCGGTGCTTCTTTCGCAGGCAATCTTGCTGTTACTACTACTTCCGGCCCTGGCTTCTCGCTTAAGAGCGAGGCTCTGGGTTTAGCCGTAATGACTGAGCTGCCGCTTGTGGTGGTCGATGTTCAGCGAGCGGGCCCTTCAACAGGAATCCCTACCAAGACAGAGCAGACCGACTTGTTGCAAGCTCTGTACGGAAGAAACGGCGAGTGCCCGATTCCGGTCATAGCCGCGCATTCTCCAGCTAATTGCTTCAATGCCGCATTTAATGCGGCAAAGATAGCACTTGAGCACATGACCCCTGTGATTTTGTTGTCAGAGGGTTTCCTGGGGAATGGCAGTGAGCCTTGGCGCATTCCGACCATGGCTGACTATCCGGAAATCAAGCCTCCGTTCGCACGCGGAGTGCTTAAAGAAGGGGAACGATTCCATCCTTTCAAGAGAGACCCCGAGACCATGGTTCCTCAGTGGGCCATTCCTGGGCAGAAAGGTTTCGAGCATAGGGTTGGCGGACTGGAAAAAAATCACGAAGGCGTGCTTTCTTCGGATCCGGCGAATCACCAGACTATGGTGAACGAGCGTGCCGCTAAGGTGGCTAGGATTGCCGATTTCATTCCGGAGCTCAAGGTTGACGGCCCTGATTCTGGGAAACTGCTCGTAGTTGGCTGGGGCGGAACTTATGGCCACATAAAAAGTGCCGTAGATGAGGAGAGGGAGGAAGGCAAGAACGTGTCCTTCGCTCATTTCGACTATATTAATCCTCTTCCTAAGAACACTAAGGACGTTTTCTCTAAATTCGAGAAAATTCTCGTCTGCGAGCTGAACAGCGGTCAGTTCTGCGCTTACCTGCGCGACTGTCTGCCAGACTTCAAATACGACAAATGCAATAAAGTTCAGGGTCAGCCATTCCTCGTGAAAGAACTGGTTGAGGCAATAAATAAGGAGATCTAGATTATGGCAACATTGACATTCAAGGATTTCAAAAGTGATCAGGAAGTACGCTGGTGCCCTGGATGTGGCGACCATGCTGTTCTGGCTGCCTTGCAGAGGGCTCTCCCGAAAGTCAGCCAGGCTCTTGGTTACGAGAAAGAGCGTTACGTCGTAGTGTCCGGAATCGGATGCTCGTCGCGTCTCCCTTACTACATGGACACATACGGTTTCCATAGCATTCATGGCCGTGCCACGGCAGTCTCTACCGGCATCAAGGTCGCTAATCCTTGGCTGACTGTCTGGCAGGCTTGCGGCGATGGCGATGCGCTCGCAATAGGAGGCAATCATTTCGTCCATGCAATAAGACGAAATATTGATATAAATATCATATTGTTCAATAATAGGATTTATGGTCTCACGAAGGGGCAGTATTCTCCTACTTCCAAATTCGGAGCCATCACGAAAACCTCTCCTTATGGTACCGTAGAGCACCCATTCGATCCGGGTTCCCTGGTTCTGGGCGCGAAAGGCACTTTTTTTGCTCGCTCTCTTGATGTAGACCTGAAACTGAACGAGGAAATAATGACAGCTGCGGCTTTGCATGATGGCTGCTCAGTGATGGAGATGCTGACAAACTGTGTGATATTCAATGACGGCGCTCACAAAGAGATTGCCGATCCTGCAGTTCGTCCTGACAGGACAGTTGTTCTCCGTCAAGGTGAAAGGATGATATTCGGGAAAAATAATGATAAGGGTCTTGTCTTTGAAGATAACCGCATCAAGGCTGTTACCATTGGTGAGAATGGCTACAAGGAAGAAGATATCCTCATTCATGATGCACATGCCAATAACCTGGGTCTTCAAATGGCTCTCGCAGACATGAAAGGCCCGGACCTGCCAGTGGCTCTTGGAGTTATCAGAGATGTGAAAGACATCACTTATGATGATGGAGTGCGCGATCAGGTGAAGGATGTCATGCGCAAGAGCAAGATTCATTGCGTGGACGACCTGCTGCGGAGCGGCTCGACATGGGAAATAAAATGATGAATATTTAATATTTTGTGTTGTATCACACCATTTAATTAATATGAATACTACAGAAATAATGGCCCGTCTCCAGGCCAAGTACCCTACAGAGAAAGAATATCTGCAGGCTGTGCAGGAGGTTCTTGAGTCAATTGAAGATGTTTACAATCAGCATCCGGAATTTGAGAAAGCTAAGATAGTCGAGAGACTCGTCGAGCCAGACAGAATTTATACTTTCCGCATTGTGTGGGTTGACGACAACGGCGATGTTCAGACAAACCTCGGCTACCGCGTTCAGTTCAACTCTGCCATTGGCCCTTACAAGGGAGGCCTTCGTTTCCACAAGGCTGTCACCCCTTCTATGCTGAAATTTCTGGGCTTCGAGCAGACGTTCAAGAATGCCCTCACGACTCTGCCTATGGGTGGTGCCAAGGGTGGTTCAGATTTCGACCCGGTAGGCAAGTCTAACGCTGAAATCATGCGCTTCTGCCAGGCGTTCATGCTAGAGCTCTGGCGTTGCATAGGTCCTGACCAGGATATCCCTGCTGGTGATGTCGGTGTCGGCGGCCGCGAAATTGGCTTCCTGAATGGAATGTATCAGAAGCTTGCCCATGAATACCATACGGGAGTGCTCACTGGAAAGGGCGCTACGTGGGGAGGCTCTATCCTTCGTCCGGAAGCTACTGGTTTCGGTGCGCTCTATTTCACCCAGCACGTCCTTCATCATGCAGGAAAGGACATCAGGGACAAGAAGGTTTGCATCTCTGGCTTCGGGAACGTAGCGTGGGGAGCCGTTAAGAAAGCTACTCAGCTTGGGGCGAAGGTCGTAGCCATAAGCGGACCAGACGGGGCCTGCCATATTCCTGATGGAATGACCCCTGAAATGAACGACTATATGCTTGTAATGCGTGCTTCCAATAGGGATAAGGTGCAAGATCTAGCTGACAAATTCCCTGGGAAGGTTGAATTCCTTCCTGGAAAGAAGTCTTGGAGCATCCCTTGCGACATTGCTCTTCCTTGCGCATTCCAGAATGAGCTGAGCGAGGACGATGCCAAGGAACTCAAGGCTAATGGGTGCTGGTGCTGCTGCGAGGTGTCCAACATGGGATGCCAGCCTGGCGCTATACATTTCTTCCAGCACAATGGAATCCTGTTTGCCCCTGGAAAGGCAGTGAACGCAGGAGGAGTCGCTACTTCTGGTCTTGAGATGACCCAGAATGCCCAGCATATCAGCTGGTCTGCGAAGGAGGTTGACGAGAAACTTCACTGGATCATGGAGAATATTCACGAGCAGTGCGTCAAGTATGGCACGCAGAAAGACGGTTCCGTCGATTACGTGAAAGGCGCTAACATTGCCGGTTTCATGAAGGTCGCTCAGGCAATGCTGGAGCAGGGAATAATCTGACATATTCCTGAAAGATGAAGAAAAAGGCGCGACGGATTTTTCTGCCGTGCCTTTTTTAAATTAATATTCATTAACTTTGCAGGCTGTTTGAAATCAAAAAATATACAATAGATTTTGAATATGAAAAAAATTGCTCTGGCGTGCATTCTGATTACGCTCTTCGTTTCCTGCAAGACTGAAAAGAAGTCTGAGATAGGAAAATTGTCTGACGAGTATGCCCTGGTGAAAATCACTACTCCTGACCTGTCTGGCATTTCCGACAATGGCAAAGGAGTGCTTAACCTTTACAAATTCGCTGCTGATCAGGCTGACAGCATTTATTGGAAACAGACCTTCGGCGATAAGGCATTGATGGATGGAATTCAGGATTCGGACATCAAAGAATTTGCCATGATCAACTATGGGCCTTGGGACAGGATTACCGGCAAGGCATTCGTGGAAGGTTATGGCGAAAGGCCGCTGGGTGCGGCTTTCTACCCTGCTGACATGACGAAGGCTGAATTCGAGGCTCTCTCTGATTCGTCCAAGACAAGTCCTTACACCATGATAGTTCGCGACAGCGCTGGAGCCTTGGCTTCGGTTCCTTATCACGAGGCCTTCAAAAATTACATCGAAAAGATATCTAGCGAGCTTCAGGCTGCGGCCGACATCACCATAAAGGCCAGCGTCAAGAATTATCTCTTGAAAAAAATAGAGGCTCTTAGGACGGATGATTACCTTACTGCGGACAA
Organism: Bacteroidales bacterium UBA1680; assembly: GCA_002320605.1. Lineage (GTDB taxonomy): Bacteria > Bacteroidota > Bacteroidia > Bacteroidales > UBA932 > Cryptobacteroides. The sequence goes on from DCKG01000001.1 coordinate 75,717, forward strand.
GGCTTGGCTGGACGTGAAAGACAGCAAGATGGACCTGATCATCGGCCCTAGCGAAATCAACGATGACCAGTTGTTCGGCTTGAAGGCATCCTACGATGCGTACGTGCTGCTGAAAGATGAAAAGCGCACGGCGCAGCTGAGCCAGTTCACCGGAATGGCTGACGACTTGCAGAAAATGCTGCCTTGCGATGAGGCGTACAAAACTTTCGTTCCTGGAAGCGATTCCGAAATATATACATTCGACGCCATTTACATGGCCGGCCATGCTAATGCTGGCATCAAGCTCATGGCATTGAATCTTCCTACTGATGCATATTCGCAACAGCAACTTGGGACCAGGTCTGTCCTCCTGCGCAACATCATGTCGGAGAAATTCAACAGGGTGGTGAATGAGGTCGGCATGGTCGTCCTCAATTCCGATCAGCAGGCTCACCTGAGCGAAGAGGCATTCTATTGGTGCGTGGCGTTCCGTGAGATCGCTCACGGGCTTGGAGTTAAGGCAACCGTCAATGGCAAAGGCAGCGTCAGCGATGCCTTGGGCAACAAGGCCCTGACCTGGGAAGATGCAAAGGCCAGCGCTGCAGGTCTTTATCTGCTTTGCAAGCTGTTGGATGACTATAAGATCCCTGGCCTCACCACCAAGGAAGACGCCATCATTACCTACTTTGCCAATCTGGTTCGCTCGCAGAGGTTCGGAGAGGTGTCCCAGCTTGGAAGAGCCTATGTCATGATATTCAATTATCTGAATATGAATGGGGCATTCAAGAGGGGTGACAGTGGGAAATACACCATTGATTACGATAAGACCCTTGCGCTCATAAGCGACCTTACGGGAATCATAATCAAGACACAGGCTACCGGTGACTACGAGTTCGCATCCCAGTTCGAGGATAAGTATTGCAGCCTTTCAGACGATTTCAAGGCAGACCTTGTCAATATACGTCTAGAGAATATTCCGATTGATCTAAAGTTTGAGTTTGAAAAGTAATTATTATTAATTGATATGGCTGATAAGAAATTCAACGTGAAGTACGTCGTACTTCTGCCAATCGTTCTGCTCATCACGATTTTCCTGTGGTGCGTTCCTGTATCTTTCTTCGGCATTGATGCCCTGACTGTCACTCAGCAGCGCGTCATCGCCATGTTCGTTTTCGCCGCCCTCATGTGGATCACTGAGATAATCCCTAACTGGACGACATCCGTGCTGCTGATAGTCATGGCTTTGCTGACGGTTTCCAACAAGGGAATAGGATTCTTCTGCGATCCGAAATACGGCCAGCTGGTGAACTATAAATCTCTCATGGCAGCTTTCGCAGATCCTGTCGTCATGCTGTTCCTGGGCGGTTTCGTGCTTGCGATCATGGCACAGAAATACGGGCTGGACGTGACTCTGGCAAGATTGATGCTGGCTCCTTTCGGGAAGAAGCCTAGGTCGGTGCTTCTCGGGTTCTTGATCGTCATAGCAGTTTTCTCCATGTTCATGAGCAACACAGCCACCGCTGCAATGATGCTTGCATTCCTTGCACCGGTGCTTGCCGTCCTCCCATCCGACGATAAAGGAAAAATCGGGCTTTCCCTTTCGATTCCTATAGCTGCCAACATCGGAGGCATCGGAACTCCGATCGGAACGCCTCCTAACGCTACCGCAGTCAAATTCCTTGCCGAGGCAGGGAACGATGTCTCTTTCATGCAATGGGCGGTCAGGATGATTCCTTTTGTTATCATCATGATCATATTCGCTTGGATATTGCTCCAGGTTCTATTCCCTTTCAAGTCGAAGGAAGTCGTGCTTAATATTCCGGAGAACAAGCGCAAGACGGACTGGAAGACGATCGTCGTCTGGGTTACCTTCATCGGCACGATTCTGCTTTGGGCAACCGAGCAGATCACCAAGATAAACTCTAACGTGGTGGCTCTGATTCCTCTGGCTGTGCTCACATGCACGGGCATATTCACGAAAGAAGACATCAAGGAAATCAACTGGACTGTGCTATGGCTGGTCGCCGGAGGCTTTGCGCTTGGCACCTGCCTGCAGGATACCGGCCTTGCCAAGGTTCTCATAGAGGCCATCCCGTTCGGTTCCATGTCCGTGGTTCTCGTCATGATAGTCGCTGGCCTCGTCTGCTACTTCCTGTCTAACTTCATCAGCAATTCTGCGACTGCTGCCTTGCTGATTCCTATACTGATAGTAGTGGCGCAGGGCATGGCTGATCCGGCTGCTGCGAACAACGCCAGCTTCATAGCCCTTGGCGGCACCAAGGCAATGATCTCGTTCATCGCCGTCTGCGCATCTATCGCGATGTGCTTCCCTATTTCTACGCCTCCGAATGCCATCGCTGCATCTACCGGACTTGTTCAGACAAAAGATATGGCTAAGGTGGGAATCATCATCGGAGTCGTCGGGTTCGTGCTCGGCTTCTTCTGGCTGACCAAGATATTCCCATTCGCACAGTAAATATATTATTTGATTCATTATGAAAAAGATTTTAATTATAGTAACTGCATCGCTCTGCCTAGCCTCGGCTTCTGCTTTCGCGCAGAATGCTGATAAACTGACTGCCCACTTGCAGCCGTACGGATTCTTCCGCACCTATGCTGCGTTCGACACGAGGGAGAGCAAAGCGGGTTCCGAAGATTTGTTCTATTACATGCCTTACGACAAGACTAATAATGCTGAAGGGAAGGATATATATTCAAATCCTGCTTTCAGGTTCTATGCAATAACCTCCAGGCTCGGCCTCAATGTTAAAGGCTATCAGTTCGGATCCATGAAGGTGTCTGGAAAAATTGAGACGGACTTCTATCTCATGAATGGAAGCACGGCATCATTGAGACTTCGTCAGGCCTATATGAATCTGCTCTGGGAGGATGTGAATTGCAGCGGCAATTCGATCAGCCTTAAGATTGGTCAGGCTTGGCATCCAATGGCTGCGGACCTGCCATACGCCATCAACCTAGAGTCAGGAACTCCTTTCAACGCATTCAACAGGAGCCCTCAAATCATGATGGACGCATACGTCGGGAACCTGGTCTTCACGGCAGGCATTCTCTACCCTATGCAGTATAGGCCTACCGGACCTCAGGGAGCATCAGAAGACTACATTAAATACAGCCTCGTTCCTGAGACATACGTAGGTGTTTCGTACGTCTCAAAGAAATTCCTTGCGAGATTGGGAACTGAGTTCATCAGCCTGGTTCCTCGTTATAAGCTTACGGAGAACACGCAGAATCATTATGTGGGGACTAAGACAGATGACAGGATAAACATGTTCAATCCATTCGTCTATCTGCAGTACGCTGACGGACTATTCAAGATTAATGCTAAGTCAATTTTCGCAAATGGCGGTGACCATCTTCGCATGATGAGTGGATACGCACTGTACGACACTTCAGATGAGCTTGACTACAAGTACACTCCGCTGCGCAATTCTTCCAGCTTCGTTTCTGCAAGCTATGGAAAAAAATGGCAGGCTATGTGCATGGTCGGCTACATCAAGGCTCTTGGAACGCAGCACAAGCTTCCGGTCGATGCGGATGGCTACAGCAACGCAGGCAGCATCTACTACGCTTCCAATGGATTCAAGAACATGAACCAGATGTTCAGGGTGACTCCTACTCTGGCGTACAACATCGGCAAGCTGACGTTTGCAATTGAATATGACTACACGGAAGTGGAGTACGGAGACTTGAACAAGCTCAATGATCACGGTCTCGCCAATAAAAACAAGCGCTGGGTCGAGAATCACCGCGTGCTGGGAATGGCAAAACTTACATTCTAGGAATATCTCACTTTCATTATGCTAAAAGGCTGGCCCGACTCCTGCGCCAGCCTTTTCTATATCTTTTTCAGGCTATTTCCAAAGGTCGTAAAAATGATTAAATTTGCATCTATGCAAAGAATTCTTCAGGCTATTTTTCTTCTGGCGTTGGCTGCCTTGATGGCAACCGGATGCGACTTTTTAAGGAAGGTCGCTGGCAGGCCTACTTCTCGAGAAATAGAGGCTAAGGCAGAGGCGATTGCGACTAGGAAGGCCGAGGCTGAAAAAGCCAGGCAGGATGCCATACGTGACTCAATCGCTGCCGTGAGGAAGCACGAAGCTGACTCCGTGGCTGCCTTGGACACCCTGAAAATGAATGGCTACAAGATGATGGCGACATCTAATTTCGGGGGACTTGCGGTCGCTGACCTGCCGTGTAAATATTATATCATCGTTGGCTCTTTTTCGAATATGGACAATGCCTTGAGATGCAGCCAGACATTTTCGGAAAGAGGATATGATGCCGAGGTGATTGCTTTGAAGAACGGCTACAACGTGGTGGGCGTGTGCAAGACGAATGACGCAGTTCAACTCTACCAATCCTTGAAAGAGCTGAAGCGGCAGGCTTTTTGTCCTCCGCAAGTCTGGATTTTAATTGAATAGCAAGATGAGAGAATACGGAATATTAATGAAAAGCATCGCTGCTGCCATATTAATGGCGATTGCTACTTTTTCCGCCCAGGCTCAATTCAAGAGTGGCTATGCGGAATTGGAGGATTCTGAAACCATAAGCGCTCTAAGGGAGCATATTTCTACGATTTCTGCTGCTAGCATGGAAGGGCGCCTTGCGGGTTCGGAAGGAGAGAGAGCTACTGCAGAATATGTTTCCGATGTGTTTAAGGAATATGGCATAGACGTGCTTTCCGGCAAGGATGGCGAGGTGTTTGGCATTCGCCAAGATGATGGTGACACTCTCACTTCGAGGAATGTCGTTGCTTTCCTGCAGGGCTCTGATCCTAAACTATATAGGAATTACATAGTCATTGGGGCCAGGATGGATAACCTTGGAATAGGTTCCATGACCGTGAACGGAAGAAAAGTGGAGAAAAATTATTATGGGGCGAATGGAAATGCTTCCGGCCTCGCAATGATGCTGGAGCTGGCTAAAATGCTGGAAACAAATAGATTGCTTCTTCGTCGCTCTATACTATTCATAGGTTTTGGCGCATCTTGCCAGATATTCTCTGGGTCTTGGTATTTCTTGAATCGTTCATTCTCCGATGTCGCTAACATTGACGCAATGATAAATCTGGATATGGTAGGGACTGGCAGTCTTGGCTTCTACGCCTACACTGCATCTAATGCTGATCTGAATCAGCAGTTGAATGCGGAGGCAAGCAAGCTGCAGCCTATTACCCCTCGGATTGTCAGTCAGGAACCTTATCCATCAGACCACAGGTCGTTCTATGGCAAGGAGATTCCTTCGGTATATTTCACGACTGGAATATATCCAGAGCACGATACAGAGAGAGACACCCAGTCCATAATAGATTATGACACGATGGAAAGGGAACTAGAATATGTCTACAATTTCACTGTGTCGCTTGCCAACGGGCCTAAACCAGCATTCAGGCCATCTGAGGCTAAGGGGTCTGGCAGAGCTATTCCTTACTACGATTGTGACGTGAAGCCGACGTTCTTCGGGCATTCCGACCCAAGATATTTCTTGACGAAATGGGTATACAGCTATTTGAAGTACCCGAAGGAGGCTGTTAATCAAGGCATACAAGGCAATGTCCAAGTCAGCTTCATAATAGACGAAGATGGGAAGGTGAAGGACGCTAAAGTCGTCAGAAGCGTAGATTCACTTCTGGATGCAGAAGCTGTTAAGGTCATCAGCGCATCTCCGGACTGGAAGCCAGGCATGTCTGCTGGGAAGAGAGTTAAGTCAGAGATGACCCTCTACGTTGAGTTCAGGCTGGAGAAAAAAGGCACTTTCGGAATAAAAAAACATGAGAATTAGATTTTATTGATATATGGAATACGATTTCAGGAGGATTGAGAAAAAGTGGCAGAAAAAATGGGCCGAAGAGGGCACATTCAAGACCACGGAAGACAAGACAAAGCCAAAATATTACGTGCTGGACATGTTTCCTTATCCTTCGGGGGCAGGACTGCATGTCGGACACCCGCTTGGATATATCGCTAGTGACATTTATTCTCGCTACAAGAGGCTGAAAGGCTTCAATGTGCTTCATCCTATGGGATACGATGCATTCGGGCTTCCGGCAGAGCAGTATGCCATCCAGACCGGCCAGCACCCTGAAATCACTACTGTGAATAACATCAGCCGCTACCGTCAGCAGCTGGACCAGATAGGATTCTCCTACGACTGGGATAGGGAAGTACGCACATGCGATCCAAAATATTACAAATGGACGCAGTGGGCCTTCTTAAAAATGTTTGGCAGCTGGTACGATAATAACTTGCAGAAGGCCCGCCCGATCCAGGTGCTCGAAGAAGCATTCGCAAAAGGCGGAAGTTCAGCGGTCGATGCTGCTTGCAACGAGCACGATCCTTTTACCGCAGAGCAGTGGAACGCATTCTCGGAGAAAGAGAAGGTTGACATGCTGATGAATTACAGGATAGCATATCAGGGCGAGACCTCTGTGAACTGGTGCCCTCAGCTTGGGACAGTGCTTGCTAACGACGAGGTTAAGGACGGCCTTTCCGTTCGCGGAGGTTTCCCAGTGATGCAGAGAAAGATGAAGCAGTGGCAGCTCAGGGTCAGTGCATACGCAGAAAGACTGCTTGAAGGCCTTGACCGCATAGACTGGACCGATTCGCTAAAAGAAATGCAGCGCAACTGGATAGGCAAATCCTACGGCTGCGAGGCCGTGTTCAAGTGCTATAACGGGGATGAGGAACATGATGTCACGATTTTCACGACTCGAGCAGACACCATGTTCGGCGTAACCTTCATGGTGCTGGCACCAGAGAGTGATCTGGTAGAAGTCCTGACGACTCAGGAGCAGAGGCCCGCAGTTGACGAATATCTCGAATATGTGAAGAAAAAGACCGAGAGGGAAAGACTTGCCGAGACAAAATCTGTCACAGGCGTATTCAGTGGATCATTCGGAGTTAACCCCATGAATGGCAAGAGGGTTCCTATCTGGATTTCAGAATATGTCTTAGCTGGCTACGGCACTGGGGCAATCATGGCGGTTCCTGCTCATGACAGCCGCGACTACGCTTTCGCCAAGAAATTCAATTTGCCAATAATTCCTCTCATCGAGGGCTGTGACGTTAGTGAGGAAAGCTTCGATGCGAAGGAAGGACGTATGATGAACTCCGGTTTCATGGACGGAATGGAGGTGAAAGATGCAATCCCAGCCGCAATCGATTATGTCGAGAAGCGTGGTTTCGGCCATAGAAAGGTGAATTACAGGATACGCGATGCCATATTCAGTCGCCAAAGGTACTGGGGAGAGCCATTCCCGATATATTATAAAGATGGCATGGCTAAGCCTATGCCTTTCGACAAGCTTCCGCTCACTCTTCCGGAAATCACTGAGTTCAAGCCTACCGAGAACGGGGAGCCGCCTCTCGCCAGGGCAAAGGACTGGACATACGAAGGTTGTCCTCTTGAGACGTCCACTATGCCAGGATTCGCAGGCTCCAGCGCATATTACTTGAGATATATGGATCCGCACGATGACAACGCCCTCGTCGATAAGGATAAAGACGAATATTGGCGCAACGTAGACCTGTACATCGGCGGCACCGAGCATGCGACAGGGCACCTGATTTATTCGAGATTCTGGAACAAGTTCCTTTATGACTTAGGCTATGTCTGCGAGGATGAGCCTTTCAAGAAACTCATCAATCAGGGCATGATTCAGGGTCGCTCGAACTTCGTCTACAGAATCGTGGGAACGAATAAATTCGCATCTTACGGTCTCAAAGATCAGTACGAGACAACCGAGATTCATGTTGACGTGAACATCGTGCGCAATGACAGGCTGGATTTGGAGGCATTCAAGAAATGGCGTCCGGAGTTTGCGGATGCCGAATTTGTGCTGGAAAATGGCGAATATGTTTGTGGCTGGGCCATCGAGAAGATGAGCAAGAGCATGTACAACGTCGTAAATCCAGACCTCATATGCGAGACTTACGGCGCTGACACGCTCAGGCTCTATGAAATGTTCCTCGGCCCCGTGGAGCAGTCCAAGCCTTGGGATACGAACGGAATAGACGGAGTGAACCGTTTCCTGAAGAAGTTCTGGAGGCTGTTCTTCAATGGGGACGATTTTGCGGTCACTGACGAGAAGGCCTCTCCAGAGGAACTAAAGGCGTTGCATAAACTTATTGGCAAGGAGGAAGGCGACATAGAGAGCTTCTCCTTCAATACGACTGTCAGCGCATTCATGATCACCGTTAATGATCTCACTGCCATGAAATGTCATGAGCGTGAGATTCTGGAGCCTCTTACAATTCTGATATCCCCTTTCTGTCCTCACATAGCAGAAGAACTGTGGGCGATGCTGGGGCATAATGAGACCATCACTTACTCTCATTTTCCTGATTTCAATGCCTCGCTTGCAGCGGAAGACAATGCTACGTACCCTGTTTCTTTTAACGGGAAGATGAGATTCACGGTGGATCTTCCGAAGTCTCTGAACCCTAAAGAGGTTGAGGAACATATAAGGAGCCTGGAGCAGACCGGGAAATACACGAACGGGCATCAAATAGTGAAAGTGATCGTAGTGCCGGGAAAAATCGTAAATTTCGTCATAAAATAGAGTCGGTCAATATTTATGTCTGCAACGAAGCCATTGACTAAGTCAGCTAAGGTGAAGTCTGTTATCTGGGATTACTTCATCTTGACAGTCGGTACCATGCTCTATGCATTCTCGTGGTCATGTATTTTCGTCCCAAACCAGATTGCGAGCGGAGGAGTGACTGGCGCAGCTACGGTGATCAATTTCGCTACGGGGATCCCAGTCTACATATCTTTCGGCGCGATCAATATCTTCTTGCTCGTAATGGGTTTCCTAATCTTGGGGAATGCTTTCGGATTCAAGACGATATATGTCATTGCCATTTCTACTTTCTTCCTGGATATATTCGCAGGGATGGAGAACTGGTACATATTCTTTGACAACAAGCTGCTTTTGGTCGTGGTGGCCTCTTGCATCGAGTCATACGGGATATCGCTCGTGCTGGATCATGGAGGCAGTACCGGAGGGACAGACATAATAGCTTTGATAATCAACAAGTTCTGGCCTGTGTCGCTGGGTACAGTCTATCTTTGTTGCGATGTGTTCATCATCGCCTCAGTGCTGCTTGTGCCAGGCAAAACGCTGGAGGACATGGTTTACGGCTATGTGGCCATGATAATATTCTCTGTATTCGTCGATTGGGTGACCTTAGGCAGAAAGTCCACGTGGCAATTGCTCGTATTCTCGGAAAAGTACGAACAGATTGCTGATTACATCATTAAAGAACTAGACAGGGGAGTGACTGCATTGGATGCCGTCGGCTGGTTCACAAAGAATGAGAAGAAAGTCCTGTTGATTCTCGTTCGAAAGAATCAGCTCCACAATCTCACGAAAGTGATAAAGAACATAGATCCTAAGGCCTTCATTTCAGTGTCGTCTGCTAGCACAGTTTATGGAGAGGGATTCGATGAAATAAAGACAGGGGTTTCAATCAAAAAGCTAAAAAGGAAGAAGAATAATGCCGATGAGCAAAAACAAAATAGCTAATTCTGTAAAAGAATATTTCCTGATTGCTGTAGGGATGATCATCTATACTCTTGGATGGACGATATTCCTGACGCCTAATAACCTAGTTGGAGGAGGAGTGACCGGCGTCAGCTCCATAATTCAATATGCCACAGGCATAAAAATGGGTTACAGCTATTTAGTCATTAATGTCTTCCTCCTTCTAATATCCTTCTTGGTGATAGGTCCTATGTTCGGTGCCAAGACCATCTATGCCATTATTCTTGCGTCAATAGGACTGAATGTATTCCAGGTAATAGTGCCACAGTCCATCATCCAAGACTTTGCGTTGTCGAATGGGAAACTGATGTGCGCCATAATAGGCGGCATCATGACAGGCGTTGGCATCGGGATGTCTATCTCTCAGGGAGGCAGCTCGGGAGGAACCGACATCATTGCTTTGATAGTAGCCAAATACAGGAATATCTCGCCTGGCCGCATGATTTTATGGATGGATGTCATCATTATCCTATCTTCACTGCTCGTGCCTTCTCGTATGCCGGATGGGAGCCTTATGAAATTCGACATTAAATTTGTCACAGTAATATATGGTCTCATCCTCGTGACGATAAATGGTACTGTAGTTGACCTTTACCTGTCTGGATCCAGGCAGAGCGTACAGCTTTTCATATTCTCTAGGCATTATGCCGATATTGCCGACATGATCACAAAGGACTTCCATAGGGGAGTGACTGTGTTGGATGGCGAAGGTTGGTACACGAAAGAGAATATCAAGGTTCTTACTGTAGTGACTCGAAAGACAGACGTGAATCTCATCTTACGCAGCATCAAAGCTATCGATAACGATGCGTTCTTGTCTATATCTTCTGTTACAGGAGTTTACGGACGTGGTTTCGATTCTATCAAGGGAAACGTTTCTAAAAAAAATTAATTTTGCGCAAAAAAAATCGAAAGGGTGCGAAAAAAATATAAATTTCTTCAAAAAACAGAAATTTTATAAAGAAAGATAAAAAAATTAGCTTTTGAAATTGAAATTACGTGATAATTACTCGTTTTCTCGCTATATTTCGGAAGTAAATTTTAAAATCATTCAATACTAATGTTTACCATTATAATAATGGTAGAGATAGCTATTATTTTTTTGCTCTTTACCTATGCGATAAAAAAGACAGTTAAGGAGAAACTTCTCAAAACCATCACTCTTGGCGTTATTTGCCTGTTCAGCATCCTGCTTATCTTGATGGATTTCTTTGAATATGGAGAATCGGGTTATTACGACAACGTCCTCGATCTGGCCATAGCCGATGAAGTAATGCTCTATGTTTATGCCTCCGAAAACAGATTACGCTTCGGGCTAGGATTCTCGATTGCCGCTTTTGCGGTGAATCTCTTCGTAAAGATATCTTATTACCTGGATTGGACGTTTTTGGGTAATGACAGGTTCTTCGTAATTCCGATGGCTAATTTGTTTCTCGTGCTTTCTGGCGCTATCGTACGGATGCTTTTCAATATTTCTGCCATCAGGCAGGTTTTGAGAGAGGCGACGATAGTTAATCGAGTTCATGAATATGTCAGATTCATTTTCACTATCATATTTTTTCTCATAGCCATACTATGTTTCTGCTCCAGCCGCATGAAAGGCTTGCCACAACACATCCTTATATTATTATCCGGCTCATTGTTCCTTTTTCAATTTTCAATCGCTTTCATTAAATTCGTCACCAACAATAGTTTCTTGCTTAAATCACTGAAAGAGGAGGTCACGAAGATAGAGGAGGTAATGAGGAATGAATCTAGCTTCAGGAGGAAGAGCGAAGCAGACGAAGAGAATGAACGCATGCAGGGCATTTATGACAGGATCGTAAGGCTGATGCTGGAGAAAAAGCCTTTCCTTAAGGAGGATTTTGATATGGATGACCTGTCCAGATACATGTTCTGCAATAAGCTTTATCTTTCCAAGACTATAAACATGTTCTCTGGCAAGAATTTCCGGCAATTCATAAACTATTACAGGATCTGCCATGCAATGGAAATCCTTAAGAGGGAGCCAAGGAAAAAGTTGGCCGAAGTGGCGGATATGTCCGGTTTCCATTCGACAGCCACATTCAACATGGCTTTTAAAATGAATACTGGGGAGACTCCGACGGATTGGATAGAAGAATACCTTGCGGGGAAATATCGAGAGCTTACAAGAACTTCTCTACGCCCTTCCAGCTGGGTGGAACAGGAGCCGTGATGTCCATTGGTTCTTTCTTGACCGGATGCTCGAATTTTATATTCCTAGAGTGTAGGGATATGCTACCGTCTGGGTTAGAGCGAGGAGCGCCGTACTTTAAGTCGCCTTTAATGATGCAGTCGATGTTCGCCAGCTGGCAACGTATCTGGTGATGCCGTCCGGTCAGCAGCTCGACTTCTAAGAGGGCATATCGGTCAGTGTTCCCTAAGTGCCTGAAGATTAGTTTTGCAAGCTTGGCACCGGGAGTTTTCTCTCCGTTCCTGGCGATGAAGCTCTTATTCGTCTTCTCATTGCGAACCAGCCAGTCATCCAATTCCTGGGTTTCTATTTCTGGGGCTTTAATGCACAATGCCCAGTATGTTTTATGAATGGCGCCAGTGCGGAATAATTCGGACATCCTGTCCGTGGCCTTTGAGGTCTTCGCGAAAACGACGATTCCGCTGACTGGCCTATCCAAGCGATGCGGTATGCCAAGATAAACACAGCCCGGCTTACTGTCTCTCTGGGCAATGAAAGCCTTAAGAGTCTCAGCCAGGCACTCGTCACCAGTTTTGTCGCTTTGCACTATCTCGCCTGGTTTCTTGTTGAATATTAAAAGATGATTGTCCTCGTAGAGAATCCGCGAGGACAAGTCATCATATTCATTTTCTCTTATTTGACGGTAGGTCATTTCTCTTTAGGGATGAGGGCGAAAGTCAGCTTGCCCTTTGCGCAAAGCTTTCCGTCCACTTCAAGCTTGGCGGTGCAGAAGAACATGTCTCCTCTTCTCTCGTCAAGCTGTGCCGTGACTTCGCATAAATCCCCCGGACGCACCATGTTCTTGAACCTGACCTTGTCAAGGCCGGCATAAAGAGTTATATGTCCGGGAATTCCGTCCTTGACGAGCACCGCACAGCTTTGCGCCATTATCTCGCACTGAATGACTCCTGGAACGATTGGATTGCCAGGAAAATGACCTCTGGTGAAGAATTCATCTTCTTTGATTCTGTAGGTGCAGTGAGCTCTTCCCTCAGAATCGATGTCCGCTGTCTCAATGAGCAGCATAGGCTCCCTATGAGGCAGGAAAGTTTTTATTTCATCAATATTCATCATAGCAGTACAGCCTTTTTTGTGATATTAATCTAAGCATTTTCTGAATGCTACGCAAGCATCATGACCCCCGAAACCAAACGAGTCGGAAATGCCAATTGTAATATCGGCCTTTACGGCTTTATTTGGGGTGTAGTCAAGGTCACATTCAGGATCTGGCGTGTCCAAGTTAATTGTAGGAGGGCAGATGCCATCTCTTAAGGCCAATATAGTGGCGATTGCCTCCGCTGCGCCAGCGGCTCCGAACATGTGTCCTGTCATAGATTTTATGGAACTGATGTGAGCCTTGTACGCATAGTCTCCAAGAGCCAGCTTGTATGCTTTCGTTTCTGCTGCGTCGTTTAGGTGAGTTCCTGTTCCGTGAGCGTTGATGTACATGACATCTTTGCTTGTGTCAAGGCCGGCCTCTTTGACAGCTTGCCTGATGCATTCAGCTTGAGTCGTTCCCTCAGGCCTTGGTGCCGTAGAGTGGTATGCGTCGCAAGTGTTTCCATAGCCGACGATTTCGGCGATGATCTGAGCTCCGCGGGCTTTTGCGTGCTCATATTCCTCAAGAACTAATATTCCGGCTCCATCTCCCATTACGAAACCACCTCTGTTCGCATTGAAAGGAAGGGAAGCATAATGAGGATCTGTGGCGCGAGACAACGCTTTCGCATTAGCGAAGCCGGCAATTCCAAGAGGAATGGTGGCGTTCTCACTTCCGCCTGCTATGATTGCATCGCAGTAACCATGTTTTATCGCCCTATAAGCTTCTCCTATTGAGTTCGTCGAGGTGGCGCAAGCCGTTACTATGTCTAGGCAAGGTCCTTCTGCATGATGCTTGATCGCTATGTGGCCTGCACAGATGTTCGAAATCATAGTTGGTATGAACAATGGGGAAATCCATTCGCCGGAAGGGTCTTCGATTATTTTCTGGGTCTCTCTGTATTGAGTCTCGAACCCTCCGATTCCAGAACCGACATAGACTCCAAGCCTGAATGGGTCGATGTTCTGCTCCTCGCCTTCTGCGTGAAGGCCGGCCTGCTGCATTGCCTGATAGGCAGCTGCGACGCCGTAAAGAGTGAATTTGTCTTGTTTGCGAATGAATGCCTTGTCCATTCCGTAGTTCTCAGGAGTGAAATCCTTTACGTTACCAGCAATTCTGACAGGAAGATTGTCTGTTGGGAAATCATTGATGAAATCAATGCCGCAGGCACCATCGCAAAGATTTTTCCAGTATGTCTGCAAATCATTTCCTACAGGCGAGATTATGCCCATTCCAGTTACGACTACTCTTTTATCCATGTTGTTTAAGGTTTTTCCGATTAAAGTGATTGCAAATTTAATAATATTCTTTGGTTTACCATTCTATGACAGCCTCGGCTGAGAGAAGACCTGCGCCAAAAGCGCTGAACGCAAGAATGTCACCTTTCTTGAATGCGCCTTTACGGTTGCATTCGTCGAGCAGTATAGGGCATGAAGCTGAAGATGTGTTGCCATGGTCGGTGATGTTCACCGGGAATTTCGATGCCGGCTCTCCCATATAGTTGATTATGGCATCTATGATTCTCTGATTTGCCTGATGGACCATGTAATAGGCCACCTTGTCTTTCGAAATTCCAGCTTGGGCGAGAACCTCGTCCATCCCGTGGCAGCAAGCATTCACTGCGAATTTGAATACATCCCTGCCTTTCATTTGGAGAGGAAATTCTGTTTCTTCCTTAGTGATGAATGGAGTGCTGACGAGTTTTCTCTTCTGCCAGATCTTGTCTGCCGCAGGTTCTGCGTGCAGCCTGGTGGCCATAATATTGTCGCCGGCGGTCAGCACGACAGAGCCGGCCCCGTCTCCGAACAACACGCATGTGGAACGGTCATTCCAACTGGCCATCCTCGTTGGCTCCTCCACGCAAGCAATCAGCACGTTCTTCACTTTCCCTGCCTTGTAGTAACTTTCTGCGATATCCAATGAAAAGATGAAGCCAGGGCACGCGCAATTAATGTCTATCATCGGGCAGGTCAGGCCTAGGAGTTCTCCGATGACGCTGCTAAGTCCCGGGGTCATGTATTCGGTCACGACATTCGAGCAGATAAAAAAATCTATGTCCCGAGGCTTCATCCCAGCCATATCAAGAGCTTTTCTCGAGGCCTTGGCGCCGAGGTCTTCTATATTTTCATCCGAGATTACATGCCTGGATTTTATCCCTGTCCTAGTCGTTATCCACTCGTCGCTCGTGTCCATGAATTCGGCAAGCATGTCATTGGTAACCACCTTTTTCGGCAGTGCGCTACCAGTCCCTATTATTCTCATATTCTTAATATTTATTGATTCACGTAAAATTATCACTGTTAATTATTATCTCAAAATTTATGTGGCGAACGATTGAAAATTCGAGTTCAAAATTGGCGAAGGGGGCGATTATCTGAAATGTGGGGTAAAATCACGGAATTCCAAGATGCGGAATTTTGCTATATTTGTAAGCATAAATGAATGAATATGGCAAAGAAAGGCCCTGGAAATACAATTCCTGAATATCTCCGCGGAAAATACCAGCTCATTGGCACCGTGGTTTTCACGGCGCTTTTCTCCATCGTCTTCCTGCTCGTGAGCATACCGTTCTCTCATAATGCTTGGTTTCATCTAGGCAACTCAATATTCTTTTTCTTCACGGTGCTTTTCGCATTAGGTTCTTTGCTCCTCGTGATTCTTAGCAAATTCGTGATGTATAAGACTAGGACTAAGATAAAGATGACTTACCTGGGTTATGTAAGCTGGGATATGGCTGAGGTGATAATAATATGTCTTGCGTACACGTTCCTTACCGTGCCAATCACTAAGATAGGCTGGGATCAGTTTCCACGAATTCTGGGTAACTCTTTAGTGTATGGAACTATTTCTATCATAATTCCTTACATCATAGTGGGAATGTATTTTGCCATCAACGACAAAAACAAGACCATCCGTCTTCTGAATTACGATAAAGTGGTCTCGGATGAGACCTTGGCTCCTTCACAGCTGGAAAAGGTGACACTCTTCGATAATGGGGGCGTGCTGAGGCTCTCCGTTAATTTGGACAATCTCTACTACATCGAGTCTGATGATAATTACATAAATGTCTGGTACATGGATAGTAAAGGCGACCTTAAAAGGTATATGCTGCGTTGCCGCCTAAAAACGGTGGAAGAAAGTTTCAAGGGCAGCAGTCTCGTGCGCTGCCATAGGAAGTACATCGTGAACATGCAGAAGGTCAGAGTCCTCCGCAAAGAGAAAGACGGATACGAGCTTGACCTCGGCAACGATGCGATCAAGCCCATACCTATTTCTAAGACATATTCAGAGAACGTCCTTTCCTTATTCAATAACAGGTCATGACAGTCCGGCAAGGCGGTCTAGGGCCATTTCGACGACGGCTCTAACCTGAGGCTTGTAGTCTGTGTTGCTGCTCTTGAGGTAACGATTAGCTATGGCGCAGCAAACCGTGCCGCAATCGTGTCCGAGCAGAAGACCCATTCCTGCCACAGCCGAACTCTCCATCTCTATGTTCGTAATCCTGTATTCTCCGAAACGGAAAGATTCCAGGTCCTTCAGCATGCCAGGCATCGCAAGTCCAAGCCTTACGGAACGGCCCTGAGGCCCGTAGAAGCCAGGAGCAGAGATCGTCACGCCTTTCACCGTGTCCTTCTCAAATGCGACAATCAGCTTGTCGCTTGCCTTTACGAAATAAGGCGAAGGCAGGTTGCAGTTCCATTTCATGTGCTCCTTGAAAGCCTCTTCCATGGCAGCGTTCGTGATTTTGCTGCGGCCTGCGTACCAGTTCAGCATGCCGTCGCAGCCAACGGAGTAGTGCGAAAATATTGCAGAGCCTAAAGGAATGTCCGGATGAATGGCTCCACAAGTGCCAATCCTCAGCACTGTCAGAGTCCGATGCTCGCTCTTCGGCTCCCTCGTCGAGAAATCCACGTTTGCAAGAGCGTCCAGCTCTGTCATCACGATGTCGATGTTGTCCGTTCCGATGCCAGTGGATAGCACAGTCATGCGCTTGCCTTTGTACATTCCAGTAGTGGAGACAAACTCTCTTGACGAATGGGTGAACTCTCTGTCGGAAAGATACTCACCGATCATTTCCACTCTTCCTGGATCGCCGACAAGTATCACGATGTCAGCCAATTCTTCCGGCTTCATGTGAATATGGAAAGCCGAGCCGTCCCCGTTTATCAATAATTCTGATTCTGGTATTTTCATATTAACGAATATTTTTAGGGTTGAACAGGCTCAAAGATATGAAATTCCGTTTTAAAAAACTATTTTTGCACTATGTGGCAAAGAATTCAGACTTTATATTTGGCAATAGCCACGGGTCTAATCGTGGCAATGTTTTTTTGCGTCAGGTGCTATGTGCTCGGCCCTGGAGGCACTAGGGCAGAGGAATTGAAATTTGCTCAGTTCGTGCCTTACTTGGTGTTGCTGATCGTAATCGGACTGCTCCAGCTGATAGCTCTTACGGTATATTCGCACCGAATCTTCCAGATGCGCACGGCAGTGCTTTCTGCGATACTGATGATTGCGCTCCAGTCGTGGATAGCCGTCGAATTCTTCACTTCCGGAGATGAGTTCATATTCACGGTACCTAACATATTCCCGCTTTTGGCGGCAATCCTCAATTTTCTGGCCGCCAGGAATATATTCAAAGACGAGATGATGGTGAAAAATTCATCTCGGCTGCGTTAAAAATAGTTCTATGAATATGCCGATAGGCTGCTGGAAGCCGGCCTATGGCACTGGATCGTAGCCGCTGCCGCCCCATGGATTGCAGCGGAGCAAACGCCAAACCGTAAGCACGAGACCTTTAAAAGGGCCCCATTTCTTGAATGCCTGCAAGGCGTATGTTGAGCATGATGGCTCGAAACGGCAGGTCTTAGGCACGTACGGACCGATGACTACTCTGTAGAACACGATGAGAGCCGTGAACGGGAAGCTAAGCGCTTTCCTCACGACCTGCCTCCAATGCGGCAGCTCATCGCTTGTCTTCAGTTTCCAGCCCATGCAAAATCTCTTCAACCTGCTTTCCAATCTCCTCCTGAGGCAATATTTCTTTAATATTATATAGGAAAAGGATGTCAATTCCTCTGGCCATGTGCTTTCTGACCCTGTAAGCCTCCCTAAGCCTGCGCTTTAGAAGATTCCGCCTTACAGCTTGCTTGAACAGACGCTTGGGAACCGAGACCATGATTTTGTTTGGTTCGGATTCCTCTTTCTTCAAGCAGCAATATTTCAGAGCCGCAGTCCGTCCCCATCGGCCCTTCGTCATCAGAGCCGAAATCGCCGTCTTGCCTTTAAGACGTTCAGATTTCGGTAGAGTGAACATTATTTATGGCTCAGAAGGTAACGTTCGATTGAACTTGCTACGGAAGGAGTCTCCGGAGTCGGAGCCTTAATCTCGATGGACAGCCCTGCATCTTCCATAGCCTTGATCACGTTTTTGCCGTAAGTCATGAACTTAATGTTTCCCTGCTTGAAATCAGGGAAATTCTCGGAGATGGACACGACATCGGCAGGATTGTAGACCACGATTAGGTCGTAGTCTGAAAGTTTCGTCTCTTTCAAGTCCTGAGGCACTGATTTCACGAAAACCGCAGTCTTGTAGTTCAGTTTCTGAGCGTCCATCAAGGAGGTGAGGACTACGCTGTTACTCGTCTCTGACTGGGTGACTAGGAATTTTTCGTCTTTATTCTTGGTGCCAATCTGCGAGAGCAGAGAGTCTGGCGTGCCCGTCCCGTAGAAAATCTTGCGCTTGCGGTACACGATGTGTTTCTGGAGATACATTGCCACTGCTTCCGTAGAGCAGAAATATTTCATAGTCTCAGGCACTTTTACTCGAAGTTCGTCGCAGATAGAGAAAAATGCGTCGATTGCATGCCTGGAAGAGAAAACTATGGCAGTATAATCCAAAATGTTAACTCTTTGAGCCCTGAACTCAATGGAGCTCAGGGGTTCGACCAAGAAAAAAGGCTTGAAGTCAAGTTCAATGCCGAATTTCTTTTTGAGCTCAGCAAAAGGCGCCTCGTTGAGCGGTTTCTGCTGTGATATTAAAATCTTCCTAATATCCATTTTCCTGTTCTGTTCTTCGATGGAACGAGGTCAGAGCATAGTCGTGGTGATGACCATCATTCCGGTCGGAATTATTTCAAGGGTGCAAAGATACAAAATTGTTGTCAAAGGTCTGCAAGCTGACGCAAAAATCTGGCCTCGCCTGTAGAGATGGAATCCGTATGAAGCAAAGAAAACAATAGTCAGCACTATTCTGGTAACGTTGTCATCGTTCGTGAAAGGCTTCATTAATATGACGACGATGAAAAGCACGATGAAAAGAAGGATTGCGAAATTGAAGAAGCAATTGTTCGCTGCCGTGAATGTCTTGCTGGAGTAGTTCTGGAGCTCAATCTGCCAGTTCAGGAAGAACCTCAGCAGAAGGTAGAATAGGAATATGCCGACGACGAGCGGGAACTGCCATAGAGATGGGACGCTGTCTATGAACGCAGGGCGGAATATTCCGAAAAGGTAGAAAATCATCACTAAAGGAATATATAGTATCGCAGCTATTATATTCCTGCTCTTAGAAAGCTGCAAACTATCTTCCAGTTCCAAATTACCTTTCCACCGTATCACGCCGTTCATCAGGGCAGGCATAAGACGGAGGAATGTTCCTGAGAATATTAAGAACAGCACGGTCGAGGCGACTGCGGTCGCCGCGAAAATAGGGTCTTCGCTGAAAGTCTCTGACATATTCATTAATTACCTCTCTTGGCGTCGTAGCCCATTTCTTTTAGAAGGACTGTCACTTTGTCTCTCTGATCCCCTTGGATGGTGATTTCTCCGTCTTTGGCCGTGCCGCCCACGCCGCATTTCACTTTCAAGGTCTTGCCTAAGGCTGCGAGGTCGTCCTGAGCGCCCACGAAGCCAGATATGAGGGTGACCTGTTTCCCACTGCGGTTCCTGCGATCTATGGTGACGATGAGCTTTTGCTTCGAGGGCTCAAGAGTGGCCTCTCCGGCAGAATGTTCGTTTTCATATTCATAATCGGGATTAGTCGAGTAGACCACTCCCAGCCGTTCTTTCCAATTATTGCCGCCTGTCATTTTTGCGCCTATTTTTGCAAAGATAATGAAACCTTTCGTATCTTTGTTTGATATTAAAATTGAAATGGATAACAAACAATTCAGAAAGTGGAATCATGTGACGGCAGCCATCGTTTTTTTGATTTCTGCATTCACGTATCTTTCCACCATCGAGCCGACCGCATCGTACTGGGACTGCGGAGAATTCATCGCATCATCGTATAAATTGGAAGTCGGCCACCCGCCTGGGAACCCTGTATTCCAGCTGATTGCTCGCTTCTTCACCATGTTTGGCGGGGCGGATCACGCAGCCGTGATGGTGAATTCCATGAGCGCGCTCTGCTCGGCGCTGACGATATTCTTCCTTTACCTTACGATCGTCTTCTTTGCGAAACGATTGATTAAGCCTGGGAAAGAAGAAGATGGCACGCAGGCATATTCCTTGGGCCAGGCCATTGCCATTTTCGGCAGCGGGGCCGTGGGTGCCTTAGTCTACAATTTCTCCGATACTTTCTGGTTCTCTGCGGTTGAAGGTGAAGTTTATGCAATGTCGTCGCTGTTCACTGCGATGGTAGTGTGGGTCATGACGAAATGGTACGAGGAAGAGGACCGCAGGTACTCTAACCGCTGGCTCATTCTTATTTCGTTCCTGATGGGTCTTTCCATAGGCGTGCATGTGCTTAACCTGCTGGCAATCCCTATGCTGGTGTTCATGTACGTGTACAAGAATGGAGAGGACAAAAAATATGGTTTCTGGAAATATGTCGGGCTGTTGCTGTTGTCGTTCGTGATGATAGGGGCGATGTATTTCTTCGTCATCCCATTCCTGCCTAAATTCGCAGGGTACTTCGATTTGTTGTTCGTGAACGGGCTAGGCTTGCCTTACAACACGGGAGCAGCCTTCTTCGTGGTAGCTCTTCTGGCGCTTTGCTTCTGGGGATTGTTCAAGACGCTAAAGAAAGGGAAGGTATTCTGGAACACTGCTCTGCTGTGCTTTACGACAATCCTCGTCGGGTTCTCTTTGTTCAGCATCGTGGTCATCCGTTCTTGCGCGAAGACCCCGACCAATGAGTACCAGCCAGATAATCCTTTCACTCTGGTGCGCTACCTGAACCGTGAGCAATATGGCTCTCAGCCGCTTCTGTACGGCCAGTATTTCGGTGCCGATTATGATTTAGTCTCAAAGACTTACTGGGCGCCGCTGGATGGCAAATACAAGAAGGTTGAGGGCCCGGTCAACGCTATTTACAAGGCCTCGGGCAAGATGCTCTTCCCTAGGATGTGGAGCAATACGGACAATCACATTCCGTTCTATCAAAGCTACATGGATGGCAAGGGCAAGACGGTGCCGGGAAGCAATTACAAGAAACCTACTTTTGCCCAGAACATGAAATTCTTCTTCGATTTCCAGCTCGGCTGGATGTACTGGAGATATTTCATGTGGAATTTCGTGGGAAGGCAGAATGACATACATGCCCCGGCACAAGATATCTTCAAGGGCAACTGGGAGAGTGGCATAAAGCCTCTGGACGACATGCGTCTTGGGGATCAGAGCCAGGCTCCTGACTGGGTGAAGAACAACAAGGGCAAGAATCACTATTTCTTCCTGCCTTTGCTCCTCGGCCTGCTTGGGCTCGTGTTCCAGTTCGACAAGGACAGGAGGGGCTGCTGGCTTACATTCTTGCTATTCTTCATGACGGGAATTGCAATCGTGATGTACCTGAACCAGCCACCTTACCAAGTGCGCGAGCGTGATTATGCATACGCTGGTTCATTCTATGCGTTCTCCATCTGGGTGGGCTTTGCGGTCGCTGCGATATATTCATGGATTACCAAAGAGAAGAAGGGCACTGCGGTTGCTGCCATTGCGACTGTCGCCTGCCTGTTCGTGCCTGCGCTGATGGCGGAGGAGAACTGGGACGATCATGACAGAAGCCATAGGTACACTTCCGTGGAGACTGCCAAGAATTATCTTAATTCAATAGGCAAGGACGGCCTTCTGGTGACTCATGGTGATAACGATACCTTCCCTCTCTGGTATGCTCAGGAGGTGGAAGGATTCAGGACCGACGTGAGGATATGCAATACGTCCCTTCTTGGCACCGACTGGTACATAGATCAGATGAAGTACGCCAGCAATGAATCGCCAAGGCTAGATCTTCAGGTAGGCCAGGAGCAGTACTTGTACGGCATCAACGACTGGATTCCTATCCAGGATGCCGGCGGGAAAGCCTACCTGCTCTCAGACATCGTCAAAGTGTTCAAGCATCCTCAGGCCAAGCTTACTCTGCAAGATGGCAGAAGAATAGACTACTGGGCATCTAGGAAGATGATCATTCCAGTGAATAAAGAGAACTGCCTGAAATATGGAATATTAAGCGATAAGTTTGCCGAACAGATTCCTGACTCTATCGTACTTGAAATACCTGCGTCGAAGAGTTATTTGACTAAGCCTGAATTGTTCTTGCTAGACTTCCTCTCTTCATATCAGTGGGACCGCCCTCTCAATGTGCTGAACAATGGAGGAGACTTGAACATCGGAATCAAGGATTATTTGATGTACGAGGGCTATTCCTATAAGTTCGTGCCTATCCGGAACTCCGTTAAGAGCCTGGATGCCGGAATCGTTGACACTGATGAACTGTATGACAACCTGAAGAACAAATTCTCGTTCGCAGCCACTTCTAGAAAAGACTATTACGTTGATTATCAGAATATCTACACGAATCTAGGCGTGATGTCGATTAGGAATATGTTCACGACGGCTGCCAATGCTTTCATCAAAGCAGGGGAGAACGGAAGGGCTGAGGAGGCTCTGGACATGTGCCAGGCGGCGCTAGACCCGACTTCTTATCCATTCGATAATACCATCTATGGCTGGCCTTCCAATACTCTCATTCCTATTGAGATGGTAGAAGATTATTATTCCATCGGAAAGAATGAGAAGGCTAGGAAACTAGCGGATGCGGTGTCGGATCAGGTAATGCAGTCGGTGAGATTCTATTTGAGCATGTATGATGTTGCTAAAGACGATTTTGAATATTCCTGCAACATGATCTTCTATCTGTCCAACACGATGAAGAAGTCTGGTGACGAGGAATATGCTGCCAAGATAGAAAAACGCCTGAATGATCTGCTCTCGCAGCTGACAGGAACGAAAGAGGCAGGAAATTCCTAGCGTTCCAGCCTAACGAATATGCTGAGCGGGAGGGCTTTGCCGAAGCGGTCGCTGAGGACAAGCTCTCCCGATTGCATTTTGTCTTGCTTCGTGAGGCGGAATGCCTGCCTGACTACGGTTTCGCCCAGCATGGCTGAGAAACCGTTCGAATAGAGGTTCAGGACCATGAAACTGTCTTTCGGGGAGAGAATCTTGGCGATTCCGAGCATCATGTCATAGAGGCATTCGTCCAGCTTCCATTTTTCTCCGTTAGGTCCGTGGCCGTATGCAGGAGGGTCCAAAATGATGCCTTGGTAAAGATTGCCTCGCCGGGTTTCCCTTGCTACGAATTTCATTGCGTCCTCGACTATCCAGCGAATGCCGTCCAGCCCGCTCCTGTCTTGGTTTTCGTGAGCCCAGCTGACTACCTGCCGCACAGAATCAAGATGCGTTACATCCGCTCCAGCGCATTTGGCGGCTAGGGACGCAGCCCCAGTGTAGGCGAATAGATTGAGGATTTTAGGTGCAGGAAGATTCTGTGATTTGTTCCTGGCGGCTATTCTGGTGGTCTGCATATAGATATATTCCCAGTTAGATGCCTGTTCTGGGAAGACGCCGACGTGCTTGAACGCAGTGAGGCCGAGCCTTAGGTTGAAGCGAGGTCCCCCTTCAGAGGCATATTCGATCCACCATTGGTCTGGCATATTCTTAATCCTGTTCCAAGTACCACTGTCCTCTTTCCCAGCCTTGCCGAAGTCTGCGCCAGGGGAGAAGGTCGTGTGCGCCATCCTCTTCCATTCTTCTTCGCCCATCTGCTTGTCCCAAAGGGCTTTGGGCTCGGGACGGGATAGGATATATTTGCCGAAACGCTCCAGCTTCTCGCCCCGTCCAGAGTCGAGAAGCTCGTAATCTTTCCAATTTTTCGACGGAAATTCTGCTGCCATGCCGCAAAGATATACTAAAAGTTTGTATTTTAACGTTGTAAGTGCTTCCGAGAAGTAAAATATTTCTCATCTTTTACTATCTTTGCGTGGCAAAAAGAGACAATAACAATTTATTTATTTTATTATGCAACAGCACATTGATACTTATGATTTCACAGGCAAGAAGGCTATCGTCAGAGTGGATTTCAACGTTCCTCTTGACGAGAACTTCAACATAACGGACGATACCAGAATCCGTGCCGCAATGCCTACGCTGAAGAAGGTGCTCGCCGGTGGCGGTGCCCTCATTCTAATGTCTCACCTTGGACGTCCTAAGAAGGTTGATCCTAAATTTTCATTGAAACATATCGTGAATCATGTATCAGAGTGCCTCGGTGTACCTGTGCAGTTTGCAGATGACTGCATGAAGGCAGACTCGCAGGCAGCTGCTTTGAAGCCTGGCGAGGTCCTGCTTCTTGAGAATCTTCGTTTCTATGCGGAGGAAGAGGGCAAGCCTAGGGGACTGGCAGACGATGCTACTGACGAGGAGAAGGCGGCTGCCAAGAAGGCTGTCAAGGAAAGCCAGAAAGAGTTCGTGAAGAAGCTCGCTTCCTACGCAGACTGCTACATCAATGATGCTTTCGGAACTGCTCACAGGGCTCATGCCTCAACGGCGCTTATTGCTGCATATTTCCCGAACGACAAGATGTTCGGCTATCTCATGGAGAAAGAGATTGCTGCCATAGACAATGTGCTAAAGAACGCCAAACGTCCTTTCACAGCCATCATTGGTGGTTCCAAGGTTTCCAGCAAGCTTGGCGTGCTGAAGAATCTGCTCGACAAAGTTGATAACCTGATCATCGGCGGCGGCATGGGCTACACATTCATCAAGGCCGAAGGCGGCAAGATCGGAAATTCCATTCATGAGGATGAACTGATGCCGGACGCCCTCGAAATCCTCAAAGAGGCAAAGGAGAAGGGAGTGAACATCTCGCTTTCTGTTGCAACCGTAGCAGGTCAGGCATTCGACAATGACACTCCACGTCAGACTGTTGACATATACAATATCCCTGACGGCTGGGAAGGAATGGATGCCAGCGAGGCTTCCCTGGAAAATTGGAAGAAGATCATCCTCGAATCCAAGACCATTCTTTGGAACGGCCCTGTAGGGGTGTTCGAGCTTCCTAACTTCGCTCATGGCACCGAGGAAATCGCCAAATATGTTGCCGAGGCAACCCAGAATGGAGCATATTCATTGGTTGGAGGTGGTGATTCGGTTGCTGCCGTCACCAAGATGGGCTTCGCCGACAAGGTGAGCTACGTTTCCACTGGTGGTGGCGCAATGCTCGAGGCCATCGAGGGCAAGGACCTTCCTGGCATAGCAGCCATCCGCGACTAAGGTCGAAGACCTAGATCCTGACTTCCGTCAAGATGACAACAAAATTAGCCGGCTCATAAGCATGAGCCGGCTTTTTTATGGCTTCTGGCTTTGTACATATATGAAAAATTGGCTATTTTTACACCGCACATAATCGAAAGACATGGATTTTAAAAGACAAATCATCTTGTTGCTGGCGCTGGTAGCGCCAATCACACTGACAGCGCAGATTAAGCTTCTGCATGGACCTTATTTACAGAATATAACGGACAACGAGGCCGTCGTGGTGTGGGAGGCGGACAAGCCTTCAATTGGCTGGGTGGAGCTGGCTCCTGATGACGGCACGTCTTTCTACGCCTGCGAGAGGCCGAAATATTTCGACACGAATATAGGCGTTAAGGTCACATCTAACTTACACTCCGTTAAGCTTACTGGCCTCAGGCCAGGCACGAATTACCGTTACAGAGTCTTCGCTAAAGAAATCCTGTACAGAAAGAGCAACAGGGTTCATTATGGAAACGTTGCGTCTACCGACGTCTACTCCGTTGCTCCCCTGAAATTCACGACCTTGGACAAATCCAGGAAAGAGACATCGTTCGTGGTCCTGAACGACATACATGCAAGGGACAGCCTGATAGGCGTTCTGCTTGGATATAATAAAAATAAAGATGCCGATCTCATATTCTTCAATGGAGACATGATTTCCATCCTCAATAAGCCTGAAGAAATTTTCACGGGATTCATGGATGAAAGCATAAGAGTCTTCGCATCCGAGAAATCTCCTTACTTTGTCAGGGGCAATCATGAGACTAGAGGGGAATATGCCACCGGAATACAGAATTATTTCAATCCGCGCGAATCGCATCTTTATTATACTCTGCGCCAAGGTCCGGTCTATTTCATCCTTCTGGACACAGGGGAGGACAAGCCAGACAGTGACATTGAATATTCCGACATCGTGGACTACGATAATTACCGTACAGAGCAGGCAGAGTGGCTGAAAACCCTTAAAGACGATCCGGATTTCCAGTCTGCGAAATTCAGGGTTGTCATTGCGCACATGCCGACTGTGAAGTCTCCCGACAGTTGGCACGGCCAGAACGACTGCATGGACAAATTCACGCCGGTTCTGAACAACATGGGAATAGACTTGATGATATCGGGACACCTGCACCAAGATGAATTCCATGAGCCTAACTCGACCATAAAATATCCCGTGCTCGTGAACTCCAATAACGGCATAGTTGAGGCTCGCACAGAAGGTGGCAAACTTCGTGTTACGGTGCGACATGAAGATGGCAAGGTCGCAAAGAATCTGACATTTTCGACTGGAAGATAATAATTGACAGAAATGACAGACAGAGAGAAAGAGATAATAGAAATAATCCATGCGGAGGTGAAGCCGGCTTTGGGCTGCACCGAGCCGATAGCCGTTGCCCTCGCCACGGCGAAGGCAGTCGAAGTGCTGGCGGAATATTCCAAAGATATTGATTCTTCTGCTGCGCAGTGGCGGTGCCATGCTGTTTTCGAAATAGATGTGGCAGTGAGCGGGAATATATTGAAGAATGGCATGGGCGTTGGCATACCTGGCACAGGCATGATCGGAATGCCGATAGCGGCAGCACTGGGAGCGGTCTGCGGACGTTCTGAATATGGGCTGGAAGTCCTGAAAGACATGTGCAGCAGTTCTGTAGCCATGGCAAAGAAGCTGGAACAGAATTGCAAGGTGCATATAGGCCTTGCTGATACTTGCAAGAAACTCTATGTTGAGGCTTCCGTGCGAGTGGACGGATCTCGGGATCGCGCAATAGCCATAGTCGAAGATGCTCATGACCATATCGCCGAGACCTCTTTCAATGGTCAAGTCCTATTCTCGGACCATTTAGGTGGCGGGGAGGAATGCAGCAGTGACAGGTCTCGTTATGGCCTCACTGTCAGAGAAATTTACGATTTCGCGAAATCGGCAGATTTTCAGGATATCAAGTTCATCTTGGAGGACCGTGATTATAACCTGGCTCTGGCTCGCGAAGGACTGAAGGGGGATTACGGGCTGAAGGTCGGAAAAACGATACGCGCTAACCAGGAGCGGATTTTCGGAGATGATTTCATGAGTTTCGCCATGGGCATGACAGCGGCTGCCTCCGATGCCAGGATGGATGGCTGCGTCCTGCCTGCCATGAGCAATTCGGGAAGCGGCAATCAGGGCATCACGGTGAGCATGCCTGTAATCGCTTACGCAATGCGGTTCGGGCTCGATGATGAGCTCCTTGCCAGAGGATTGATTCTTAGTAACTTGGTGGCCATACATATAAAATCCTACCTTGGCAGGTTGTCCGCCTTGTGCGGATGCGTAGTGGCATCCACGGGCTCGTCATGCGGAATCGTGCTGATGAAAGGCGGTTCTTACGAGCAGGTGTGCGCTGCGATTAAGAATATGGTGGGGAATATCACCGGAATGGTCTGCGACGGGGCTAAAGTCGGCTGTGCCATGAAGGTCGCTTCCGGAGTATGCAGCTCCGTCCAGTCCGCTGTCCTCGCCCTCAATGGCATCTGCGCCACCAAACATGACGGCATCGTGGACGATGACATCGAGAAGACCATACGGAATCTCGGCGAAATCGGCCGTGTCGGCATGCAGTCCACCGACAACCTCATCTTGAACATCATGTCCTGCAAGTAAGCTATTCCCACTCGATGGTTGCTGGTGGTTTGGAGGAGATGTCGTAGACTACGCGGTTGACCCCGCGGACTTTGTTGATGATTTCGTTGCTGACATTCGCAAGGAAGTCGTATGGGAAGTGGAACCAGTCGGCTGTCATCGCATCGGTTGAAACCACGGCGCGGAGGGCGACAGGATTCTCGTACGTGCGCTCATCACCCATCACGCCTACGCTCTTGATAGGCAGCAGGATGACGCCTGCCTGCCAGATGGCATCATATAGGTTCTTCGCCTCGATGCGAGGGTCGGAAGCGGAAGGAAGATGGAGGGCAGTGCTGTCATAGTTGCGGAGCCCTTTTATGAATATGTCATCGGCTTCCCTGAGCACGTTCAGCTTCTCTTCGGTGACCTCTCCTATTATCCTGATTGCTAAAGACGGTCCTGGGAAAGGATGCCGGCCTACAAGCTCTTCTTTGATGCCTAGGGCCCGTCCTACCCTGCGTACCTCGTCTTTGAACAGCATCCTCAGAGGCTCGACTATCTTCAGATCCATATTCTTAGGCAAGCCGCCCACATTGTGGTGAGACTTGATCTTCGAGGCTATCCCCTCGATGCCGGCGGATTCGATTACGTCTGGATAAATCGTGCCTTGCGCCAGCCATTTCGCATTTTCAATCTGGTGGGCATATTTGTCGAACGTCTCGATGAATTTCGCCCCGATGATTTTCCTCTTGGCCTCCGGCTCGGTAACTCCAGCGAGCGCTGTCAGGAAGTCATTGGAAGCGTCGGCTCCTATGACATTGAGATTCATGTCTTTGTACGAAGAGAGCACGTCTTCATATTCATTTTTCCTCAGAAGGCCGTTGTTTACGAATATGCAGGTGAGGTTGTGCCCAATTGCCTTATTCAGCAGCACGCCAGCCACGGTGGAATCTACGCCGCCACTAAGACCCAATATTACCTTGTCATTTCCTATCTTATTGCGAAGGTTCTGCACTGTCGTCTCGATGAACGATTCCGAAGTCCAGTCACCTTTGCATCCGCATATTCCCAAAGCAAAATTTCCTAATATCTTGGTGCCATCCGTGGTGTGGAAGACCTCAGGGTGAAACTGCACGGCGTAGGTCGGTTCTCCTTTTATGTGGAAAGCTGCGTTAGTCACCGTCTCTGTGGACGCTATCACCTCTCCTCTTTCCGGCAGCCTTGCGATCGTGTCACCGTGGGACATCCAGACCTGGGAATGAGGCTCGACCCCTTTCATGAGCGGGTCGTCTTGGTTGTTGACCTCCAGCATTGCCCTGCCATATTCCCTAGCAAGCGAAGCTTCCACGTCACCTCCATATTTATAAGCAAGGTATTGCGCACCATAGCATATTCCTAAAATGGGAAGTCTGCCTTTTATTGCGCTCAGGTCTATCTGAGGGGCATTAGAGTCGCGCACGGAGCATGGGCTGCCGGAAAGGATTATTCCCTTCACGTCGGCATCCAGAACTGGCATTTTGTTGAACGGATAAATTTCGCAGTAGACGTTCAGCTCGCGTAGCCTGCGACCGATGAGCTGGGTCACCTGCGAGCCGAAATCAAGAATGATGATTTTTTCTGTCATAGGAAATATGTTTCGAATCACAAAAGTACAATAAAATCTACTTTCAATGAATATGTCGTAGCGTTCTTTGCCGAAAAGATTCAGCAAAAAAAAATATGACGCGCTTAACCTGCCGAAGGAGTGGTGATTACATCGTTTTACGAGCGTAGAAGGCCGATTTTTGTTGAAAAATATTTTCAAAAAAAATTTGGAAGTGAAATAAAAGTTACTACCTTTGCATCCGCTTTTGAAAAAGGGCACACTTACAAGATCATTGAAAAGGCTGA
>DCKG01000030.1 GCA_002320605.1 Bacteroidales bacterium UBA1680
ACTTGGATTTGCTCGGGATAAATCTTAGATGCATATCCAAACCATGGTTTTGTTATCCCTAAGATTTCAACTTAAAACTAAAATATAATGAAGACAACATTGCATACAAAATGGACAGTAGCAGACATCTGCAAAGGATTTACCTATAATGAACTGGAGGGTAAAGGTCTGTTTGGACTGGACGGAAAACTCACTATCCAGCCTGAGTACCAACGTCATTACATCTATAATGACGGGAAACGGGATGTGGCTGTGATAGAATCATTGCTGAAGGGCTACCCCATCGGACTAATCTATTTCAATCGGACGGCAGACGGACGGTTCGAGGTGCTTGACGGGCAACAGCGCATCACCTCTATCGGTCGGTTTGTTACAGGGAAATTCGCCATTAAAGATGAATCGGATAATGTGCAATATTTCTCGGGATTGCCCGAAGAACAACAACAAAAGATTATGCAATCCCTTCTGCTTGTATATGAATGTGAAGGTGAAGAAAAAGAGATCAAAGAATGGTTCAAGACCATTAACATTGTTGGTATTCCACTCAAGGAACAGGAATTGCTCAACGCTATCTATTCGGGTGAGTTTGTGAATGCAGCGAAGCGCGTATTCAGTAATTCCCAAAATGCAGAGATACAGAAGTGGAGTCACTATATAAAGGGAGATGTGAAGCGGCAGGATTATTTGGCAGAAGCCCTTAAATGGATTTGCGATAGTAAAGGGGTGGGTATCGATGCCTATATGAGCCAACATCGTCATGACCATTCCACAGGCGAGTTGGAAAGTTATTTCCGCTCTGTGATTGACTGGGTATCAGCCACATTTACCATGGTCGAACATGATATGTGCGGTTTGGAATGGGGTCGGTTGTATGAAACATATCATACCACGCCTTACAGCATCGACCATGTTACAGAACGAGTGAAAGCTCTGCAAGCGGATGAAAGCGTGCGAAGTTCACGAAATATTTACGAATATGTATTAGGAGGAGAAGTAGACAAGAAATTGCTTGATATTCGCATTTTTGAAGAATCGACCAAGCGATCGGCTTACAAACGTCAGACAGAGGCAGCAGAAAAGCAAGGTATCTCCAATTGCCCGCTCTGCGCCTTGGGTGAAAACGCCAACAAAACTCGTATATACAAACTTTCTGAAATGGACGCTGACCATGTGACTGCATGGAGCAAAGGAGGGGCAACTAACATAGAAAATTGTGAGATGCTCTGCAAAACCCATAACCGATTAAAAGGGAATAAATAAAATGTATTATTTTGAGAGAGTTATATCAATCAATTCTCTCAAAATATGAACAAGAAAAAAACATTTCATGAAGTTTCTGAAATTTGGTGCGATGCGAAACGTCCGATAGTGAAACATTCCACCATGTGTGCTTACCTGCTTACGTTACAGATACATTTATTACCACGATTCGGTGCCATGGAAATAATAACAGAACATGACGTCCAGCAGTTTGTAATAGACAAATGTACTGTGGGATTGGCAAGGAAAACAGTCCGGGATATGGTGGCAGTGCTTAAATCCGTTATCAAATACGGAAGCAAACACGGGATTTTCCATTTTGGAGAATGGGAAATTGAATATCCAACCCATGCAGGAAACAGGCTGTTGCCAACTTTGTCCCTGAATCATCAGCGGATATTGATGCGTCACTTGATAGAACAGCCAACACCTCAAAATATAGGTGTACTATTGGCTCTCTGTACGGGGATGAGAATTGGTGAAGTATGTGCCTTAAAATGGGAAGATGTTGATTTTATACAAAAGATCGTCACCGTGAGGCATACCATTGGCAGGATATATAATTGCGAGTTGAAATCTACCGAAAGGATTCACTCTTCTCCGAAAACAAAGAATTCCTATCGTGAAATTCCCATATCCAAGCAACTCTTTCAAGCTTTGAAAACAGTAAGGAAACAATCCCGGTCCCCTTACGTGGTAGGTACTTCCTCACAATCCAAAGAGCCACGCTCTTACCGTGATTATTTTGGCAGGCTGCTAAAACGATTGAATATTCCCCATTTGGTCTTTCATGGGTTACGCCACACATTTGCAACCCGATGCATTGAAAGCCAGTGTGATTATAAAACTGTCAGCGTCATACTTGGTCACTCGAATGTGGCCACGACACTTAATCTGTATGTTCATCCTAATCTTAATCAAAAGAAACGGTGTATTGACCGCATGAGTAATTTTTTGGGGATAATATAATTATTTGTTTTAAATTTTACATATCAGGATATTGTTAATATCTGTAGAAAATAGGTATTGCAGCGAAAAGAGAAAGCGCGTAGTGGGCTTCTCTTTTGGCTGTGCAGAATAGAACAGGGAAGCCGCGAAAAAAGGTTTAGTTTAGTCTATTAGCCTATATATATGCTAAATCAAAGTAAACTAAATTTAGGTAGGCATATTTGCCTTTCCATATGCCTATGACTTGATAGAAATAGCTACCTTTGCGAAGAACAAAACTCCAATAGGGATATACCCATAAGACTGAGCTTTGTCATTTTCTCTTTTGGCTGCAACAATTCATCGATGCGCTTCAACAATATATTCTCAGAAGAGCGACTGGTTGTCGGGAAAAATAGCTTGAAAAACACTTTTAGTATGACCAAGTGCAAAGGATGAAACTAAGTGAAATGCGAAAAACGGAGAATCGCTTAAATTATTGATTTTGTTCCTATTTTGTTTCCTTTGCAAGTCGAATAAAACGCTATTGCATTGACATGTAAATGATTAATCATTTATAGAATAACATTTACCAGATTTATAGTTAAATTCGCATTGAAAAACTTGTGAATCGAAATGGACCGGAAAGATACCGACGTTAACATAAGCTCGCCCGACATGCTATTCAATGACGTTTGCCACATCATTGAATCTGCTCGTCAAAGAGTAGCTGTCAATGTCAGCAGTGAACTTACTCTGATGTACTGGCATATTGGAGAGCGAATTAACACTGAAGTCCTTCACAATCAAAGAGCTGAATATGGCAAAGAGATTGTGTCGACGCTGTCGACACAATTGCAGGGACGCTATGGCAAGGATTTTAATTTGAGAAATCTCCGAAGGATGATGCAATTCGCCAGAGAATTTGAGGATTATCAGATCGTGTCGACGCTGTCGACACGATTGCCGTGGTCAGCCATTATGGAGCTACTGCCAATAGAGGATTCCCTCGCACGTGAATTCTATGCTACAATGGCGGCTTCTGAGAGATGGAGTATAAGGGAGTTGCGCAGCCAAATGGAAGGCATGCTGTACGAACGTACTCTAATCAGTCGAAAGCCGGAGGAAGTAATCAAAACCGAACTCTCTACAATGAGAGAAGGCGGAGCAATATCCCCGGATTTGGTGTTCAAAAGCCCGTATTTCCTAGACTTCACAGGACTCAAAGGGTATTACAGCGAGAAAAAACTGGAAGACATGATCATCACTGGAATGCAGCAATTCCTGATGGAATTGGGCAATGGGTTCTCTTTTGTTGAAAGGCAGAAGAGGATGATTATGGACGGAGAAGATTTCTACCTTGATTTGCTTTTTTACCATAGGAAACTACACCGTCTCGTTGCCATTGACCTAAAGAGAACCAAGTTCAAAGCAGCCTACAAGGGGCAGATGGAACTTTACCTTCGCTGGTTGGATAAATATGAGCGTCAACCGGGAGAAGAAAGCCCTTTGGGCTTGCTCCTCTGCGCCGCAGGGAATAACGAGCAGATTCAGTTGCTGCAACTTGGTGATGCCGGCATTCAAGTCGCCCAATATTACACGGAATTGCCTGACAAGGAACTCTTGAAAGCACGGCTCCAGAAAGAAATCACCCAAGCGAAGCTGCGCATAGGAGGCAAGAAGGAATAGGGAAAAGTCTCGCTTAAGCTACTAAAACCGCCTTAGTGGAACAAAGGCCTTCGGTTCCGAGCAGGATCTTTTCTAATGCAGAGATAAAGTTAATCCTCAAAATACCTCAGCGCTCTGTAGAAGATTCTGACATTATCCACGATAGTAGTCGAAATGTAGATGCCTGCCGAAGAAGAAATCGCAGAATCTGTCGCATGCATCGGCGGTATCGTATTCAGAGGCTAGTTTCTCTGAAAGCTCCTTGACGGTCTTGGCTTCCATTGCCATATCAACTCATCAAGAGTCAGGTTGGAAATCACCCTTTCGTATTCGTCATCTCCGTAAATGATTTCGGCAGCGGTTCGAGGTTCTGAGTGAGATATTTGTCGTTGGTATCCTGAAGTATCTTTCTCGTATTCGGGTTGTGAAGGTTGGAGGGAATTTCGGCTGCAACCTTGAATTCCAGAAGTGTTTAGAAACGGATCTAAAGATACCCATCACCCTGTCCGCAGATTGTGTCCGTGGATGCAGGCGGCACATCAAAATCCAAGATGATTCCCGATATGCCGACATTGCGGCAATCTTCGGAGAGAACCCATCATGTATACTTTCCCTCTCCGATGCATGTGCAGTCGTTGCCTTGAAGAGAGAAGGAATCTCTGCCAGTGACGGTAACCGCCACCGGATAATCGAGATGGAATGAATAAAAACCGGTTGCGGTCATATTGTAGGAGCGCCCAGTTTCAAATACCAGTTCGGCAGGGTGTTCGAGGGAGAATATCAGGTGGGCGAGTGCGAAGATCCATATCTTCATCGATGTCAGGAATGATGCCGTAATCCTTGACTTTACGACTTCTTATATTTATATGCTGGACAGGATGGCAAATACGACATACAGGAGTCTAATTTTCATAGAAATACGGATTTGCCCGGTCCATAACTGGGTAAGGCCCGTTAAACTCGAATTCATGGCAGTTATGGTTGCTTATAAACGAGCCTTCCGGCCATTGTTTCAAGTCGTTGCCCGATATTTCCACTCCTTTGCAATACAAAAAGTCCATAACTGCGAGTCCGGGATAGCGGCAAGAGCTGTCGGGAATCCGGATGAAACGGTTTCCTCTCACTATCATCTTGCCTACCGACAGGGCGTATATTGTCTGGTCTTCGGCGGAGAGGATTACATTGTTTTCGAAAAGTATCTCATTGTGGTAGCAGAAATCAGTATCCCTGCCGGAAGTCGGTATCACTGGATCAACCTGTAGGACAGCCTGTGGCGACCAGCCTCCGTTGCCGAGATTGTAGAAGGTGTTGTCTCGAATGATTATCTCATCCGTCCTGCCGCTTTCATACCAGTAGTTTGCATCACCGCATATCCTGATACCGGCCATCATCGATGCAAAATGGCAACCATCCACAACGATTTTACCTCCGGAGGAGAGCAGCAGCGATCTCGCCCGGTTTTTCCTTACCGTGCAACCTGTTATTCTCACATCCGCCTTTGAGGTCGACAGATTCTCTACTGCAAGACAGACCCCGGCGGGAACAGCTCCGGACAATATGCCAGCATCTAGTATATAATGGTTTTCATTCACAATATCCAGACTGCGCAATACCCCTTTCCCGACGGTTTGAAGACTGGATCGGTCAACCAAAGCCAGAGTGTCTCCCGCAGAGCAGAATCGGAATCCCTCCTGCTGGAAATGCCCGAAACTGCAATGGAGTACGGCTGCATCCGAATCGGCCTGGACAGAGTCAACTTTCATATAAGTCCCGTGTATATTGACTGCATCGTCTAGCATGCTTTCAAAAAGACATTCCTCTATTTCAATCTTGCCCGTGCATCCTACGAAGTGTGTGGCATCGGCAGAGGATGCAATCATCCGCTTCTGTTCTTCCTTCACCGAGGTGTTAAACCGGTTCAGCCTGATGTCCCGGCAATTCTCGGCTATCAACGACATTGCTCCGCTGTCGTGAACAGTTATGTCCTGCAGGACAATATTCCTAGAATCTTGAATTGCTAAGACCGGGTAGAGCCGGTTGTTTCCGTGCGGCCCCTTGTCGACATATATGCTTCCTGCCGGAGGCAGAACCCTTGAATTGAAGTTGATGATTTTCACTACATTCTCTCCAAGGTCTTCACAATGCAGTTCCTCTGCAGGAAATCCCGCATATCTTTCGGCATTGGCTAATGGACATCCTTTCACGGCATTGAAAACTATGTTTTCTCCGAGTGGAATCTCCCAATCGTACCCTCTTATCATCAGCATGCTGTCCTTCACCTCGTACAGATTCCTGCTCTCTATCCTCATCGTGAATGATTTTTCTTCAGTATCGTTGCTGAGGACGGTTCCTTCGAGTACGAAAGGGTGGTCGTAGCTGATTCTGATTCCGCTTATGGTGACTTTTTCGCAGTCCCTTATAAAAAATGGTGACATACTACCGTGGAAAAGCAGTTCACTGTCTTTCCCTCTGATGCTTATCCCTTTGCGCCCTTCTAAGAGGAAGGCTATCTTTTTCAAAGAGTTGTCATTGTTGGATATCGCAACATACTTCTCTGCGGCCTCCATAGGGTAGAAGGGATAAATGCCTTCATCGAACGACAAGCAAATCCGTCCGGGGTGGTTTTCCAATATTTCCCTGACAATCGGAGAATAGTCCTCTATTTCCTGATCAAATGGTATGTATATCACATTCCCGCAGCACGAAACTGCAAGCAATGCAGCGAGTATGATAAGATATAATCGTTTCATTTACAGATTTTTGAATTTCACGATGCGGTAGGCGAATGAGCGTTCCCCTGTGGAATTGTCCATGTCCGCGCTGTAATAGATCCTGAATTCGCTTCCGCTTTCAAGATCCCCTTCCGAGCTTATTATGTTAGGGTACATTGCCCCTCCCTTCTCCAGTTCTGACCCTATGATCGCGAACGGTTCGGACCAGGATATGCCATCATCGCTTACACTCATGACAATCTCTCTTCCCCATGTATGGTAGGTCATTATCCATTTCCTGATTTGGGTGTTCCAACTTACGCTCGGGTTGCCTCCATGGAAATTCTTCAGCCCTTCAATCCTGATGTTCTGTGCCCCGAGTCCGCTTTTCTGGTCGCAGGCCTGAGAGTGGAATCCGCTCCCGTCCCATTTCTTCCATGTACCGGGCATAGCCTTGCCGTCCGATGATGCAGCCATGCTTATGAGAAAGTCACCGGGGTCGGCGCAATAACCGCTGTAATAGCATATCCATTGCTTCCGGCTTTTGTTCCAGACCACGCATCCGTCTCCCAGCCCGTATGACTTGCCGCCGCCTTCTCCGATTTCAGGTTTTGGGTCGGGACTAGAGATGATTTTAGTACCGTTGTCCCATGAAAGTCCCTTGTCGGAAGAGTAGGCGACGCCGATGCTCTTGTATTGGCTCGCTACTCCCTTGAAATGGCTTTCTGCATGGAAGAAAGCAGCCAATGTGCCGTCGGGAAGCTCGTTCATGCCGATAGTCCACATACCTCCGTCGGTGAATCCATCCTGAGTGGCACTGATTCCTTTGCCTATGAAACCCATTGAATTGTCAAGACCGGAGATGTTGTCTTCTAAAAAAGGACTGGAGCATCCGGTCTGCATAAAGGAAACATCCGCTGACCAGATGAGTCTCCACGATGTGTCAAAGCTGAACTTTACTACGCTTATCTTTCCGTCCGGAATGTAATGGGCCCTGGGTGTGTGTTCTGGTACGGACACATTGATTCTTTTGCTTATAAGATATTGTCCCATATCGAGATACTCGACATCGTCGTCCCCGGACGGCTGAGTCCCGTTGAAGGGCTTGCTGCTTTCGGAGTTGTCGTAGCGGTTTGCCAGGTCCAGTTTGCGCGAGCATGACAGAATGCAGCACAGGCAAGCCAATGCAGATATTATCCGTATCATTTCCATAGTTCGTTCTGAGTTATGGCTCCGTTGGACGAATCTATTACATCCTGAGGAATCGGATAAAATTTGTGTTTCGGCCTGACGTTCTTCGCTTGGTTGTTGAACTGGGCCGTGATGGCGTTTGTGCCTATGGTCTTAACTGCTTCTTCCAATGCTCCGAAACGCACGAGGTCATACCAGCGGTGTCCTTCGAAGCAGAGTTCGAAGCTACGCTCGGCGAGGATGGTGTTTGCGTCAACCGCATTCTTGTCAATGGACGGATTCGGCGTATAGATGTCAGCTCCGAACCCCCTTCTTCTGACCTGGTTGAAATATTCTTTCTGCTCTGCTGATATGCTTCCGTGAGTCCTCAGGCCTGCTTCTGCGTACATCAGGAGGACATCGGCATATCTCGTCACAGGGAAGTTGATAGGGTTTGCCCAGTTCGCCCAGCCGCTGCCTCTCTCCTCGGCAGTGAGAGCGTGACGGAACTTATAGGCGAAATAATACGGGTCAATCTCTCCGCTCTTAGGATCGAAATATTCTTCGACGAGATTGTTGTCGGTGTCATATACGAACTGGAAACGGGCGACGTTGTCGCGGCGCTTGTCTCGCGGGTCGAAGGTGTCGTAGAATTCAGGACAAGTTCTTATCATAGTCCAGTAGAGACTTGCAGGACTCGGGACTCCTTCCGTCGTGCCTACCTGTCCTCCATAAATGGTTGTGCCGTTATTGGCGAATTCTATGTCCCAGACATATTCGCTGTTGTATTCGTGTTTTCCGTCGAACTGAGAGAAATAGTCTTCAACGAGGGCGTATTTTCCACTGTTTATCACTTCTTTCAGAAGGTTTTCGGATTTGGCCGCCGCCTCGGTGTCTGAAAGAGGTTCGCCCGACATTTGGAGATATACTTTTGCAAGCATTACTTTGGCTGCCATATGCGTAGGCCTTCCGTTGGAATTACTTTCAGGAAGGAGATTGATGGCCTCTTCAAGGTCAGAGATGATGAACCGGTACACTTCTGCAATGCTTTTCATGCTCATGTCGAGGGCGGATGCATCGCTCGTTTCGTGTTCCACGATAGGGACTTCCCCGTACAGCCTAACAAGGTGGAAATAGAAGAATGATCGCAGAAAATGACTTTCCCCGAGTATCCTGTCCTTTGCGGCAGAGTTATCAGTATCTACCATAGTAAGCCTGTCGATTATGACATTAGCCCTGTAGATTCCTTTATACATCATATACCAAGTCCTTGAGACATAGAGGTTTGACGGAGTGTAGCTATAGTCCCCGATTGCCGATTCCCCGTGTCCGTTGTCGTATGCCACGACCATCTCGTCGGTACCCACCCTTCCGAGCAACAGGAAACCTTGGAAATAGCTTCCGAACCGCGCATCATCGCTCCAGTCGGATGAAATAAGGATGTTGTAAACCCCAGTGAGAGACATATCGAAATCTTCCACCGTTTTGTAGTAGTTGTCGGAATTCACCGAACTTTCAAGTGGCACCTCGAGAAAGCTACACGAAGATAGTATGGTCAATATGCACAAAAATATGATTGTCTTCTTCATAATGTCAAAGATTATAATGCTTATATAGACAGCCATGAAATGGCTTAAAAACAGCTATTTATTTGAATGTGAAGTTGTATCCCATAGTGAATGTCCTTGCTCTAGGGAATACCCCGTAGTCAAATCCGGAGGTGAGGATGCTCGAAGAGTCAGTCGAACCCTGTTTCGAGAACACTTCCGGATCGTACCCAGAATATTTCGTTGCCACGAACAGATTGTCTGCGCTAATATATGCACGGATTAGCCCTATGTGTGATCGGGAATTGAACCATTTCGATGGTATTGTCCAGCTGAGTCTTAATGTTTTGAGTCTCAGGAATGATGCATCCTCCACGAAAGCGGAGCATACCTGATAATTCGTCATGTCGGCATACTGGGTACTCGAAGTGTTGTCCCTTGTCCATCT
Source organism: Bacteroidales bacterium UBA1680 (assembly GCA_002320605.1). Lineage (GTDB taxonomy): Bacteria > Bacteroidota > Bacteroidia > Bacteroidales > UBA932 > Cryptobacteroides. The sequence continues at coordinate 9,732 of DCKG01000030.1, forward strand.
ATCTTTCCAGCAGCCCATCTGGTTGTATGGGCTGCTGTTGAATTTGGCGAGTACATTGTAGTTGGCATTGTATATGTCGGCTCCAACTGAGTAATTGAACTGGGCGTAAAGACTGATGCCCTTCCAGAATATTTCAGTTCCGAATGCACCATAGAAATCCGGCATGGCGTTCCCGATTACCATGCGATCATCGGGTGTTATCCTGCCGTCTTCCAATATGTCTTTGAACCGCATAGATCCGGGGCGTTCTGCCCCTGTTTCGACAGCGACTCCCGCTCTCGGGGTGTATCCATCCTGCTCGAAATCGTTGAAGCCATATACGCCGATAGTCTTGTATCCGTATATGTCGCCCAATGATCCTCCTTCCCTGAGGATTACTGCATTCTGCCCGCTTAGGCATGTCACTCCGAGATAGATGGGAGCTCCGTTCTGTCCCAATTCGAGGATCTTCGTCCTGTTGAGGGAGAAATTGGCGTTGAAGTTCCACGAAAAGTCCTTCTTGCGGATTATGTCTGCATTAAGGCTCAGTTCGACTCCTCTGTTCCGTAGTTTCCCGATGTTCTGCCATGCTTTCTCGAACCCGGCGATATTCACAATGGGAGCTTCGAGCAGAAGATCGTCGGTTAACTTGTTGTACAGGTCGGCGTTGAACTTTATCCTGTCGTCCAGAAATCCGATTTCGATGCCGATGTTCTCTTCGGTAGTGGTCTCCCAAGTAAGGTCGGTGTTGGCTATCGATGCCGGGGACTGGCCTATCGCTTCGTTCCCTCCGAATGAGTAGTATGTGTTCATCAGTTGCGAATATGATCCGACAGTCGGCACGTTGGAGTTTCCCACCTGTCCTGCGCTCAGCCTGAGTTTGAGGGTGCTCACCGCATCCTGGCCGCTCATGAAAGGTTCACTGTCGATGTTCCATGCAAAGGCTCCGGAGAAGAAGTTGCCCCATTTGTTCTTGATGAAGCTCGAAGTGCCGTCTCTCCTTGCTGTGAATGTGGCAATGTACCGGTTGTCGTAGCTGTAGTTGGATCTGAGCATGAATGACAGGAAATGTGTCGTTCCCTTGCTCGAATATGACTTGAACACCTTTGCCATCCCCATGTTGTTATATCCGAGTGCCTCGTAGTCGAACTGTGTCGCCTCGCTCTGATTCCAGAATGAAGTGTATCCCTGTTCCGAAACTCCGAGCAGGACATTGAGCCTGTGCTTGTCGAATGTCGGTGTCCAAGTCATGGTGTTTTCGTTTATCCAGCTCGATGATGTGCTGGTGGTGATGAGCCCCTGTCCCTGGTAGAACCAGCCCCTTGGGGTGTCTGTAGGGTAGTACTGCCTATCATTGAGGGAATAGTTGTCGTAGCCGAACGTGGATTTCAGACGCAGATTGCTCAGGATGTCGGCCTCTGCATACGCATTTATTATGGTTCTGTCGATATGTTTCTGCAACTTCGTTTTCTGTGCAATATCCATTGGATTTCCATGCCAGTCAGCAAGAATGTTGTCCAGGCTAGTCTGTCTGATTCCTGCCTTGCGGAAAATCGCCTGCGTATTGCTATCGGAAAGGTCGAACGGGATAGCGGTGAGTGCCGATATTATCACGCCTGCCTGCTGGGCTGTACCTTCACCTCCTGTCGGCACTCCGGCATCGATTATGCGGCTGTAGCCGATGTCGATGCCAGTGCGGATTCGGTCTGTGAAATAATGGTCAATGCTTGCCTTGCCGGTGATTTTCTTCCAGTCTGTCTCGATAAGGACGGATTTGTCCTGCAGAAACGAGCCGGAAAAGAGGAAATTGGTCTTTTGGGTGGCTTCTTGGATGCTAAGGGAATGGTTCTGGACGAAACCTGTGCGGAATATGGCATTCTGCCAGTCGGCAGTGCGGACTCCTTTCACAACACGGGTAGCACTTTTCGCCTTGTCGTAAAACAGTTCGTTGGCCGGGTTCATTGCAGCTTGATATGCGGCATACTGATCGAAATCCATCATCTGGTATCGTCTGTTCATGTCCTGGAATCCGAAATAGTTGCTGTACTGTATCTTTCCTCCGCTTTCTCGTCCTTTCTTCGTAGTTATCAAGATGACTCCGTTTGCGCCCCTGTTGCCGTATATTGCAGTGGCCGAAGCATCCTTCAGGACCTCGATTGAGGCTATGTCGTCGGTGTTTATCATTGAAATTGAGGACATCCCGACATCGAACGAGTCGATGCCGCCGCCGCTCGTATTCACCTCGAACAGAGGGAAGCCGTCCACCACCACTAGTGGTGCCGTACTACCCGTGAGGGAGTTAGCTCCGCGAATAAGCATCTTGGCGGCTGCTCCAGGCTTTCCTGAGGCTGATGTCACCATGAGTCCTGCTACACCTCCAGCGAGGGCATCATCGACGGACAACAGCATCTTGTTCTGGAGACTCTCGCTTTTTATCGAACCGACGGAGCCGGTCAGATCCTTTTTCCTTACGGAGCCATAGCCGATAACCACGGTCTCGTCCAAAGATCTAGTTTCTTCCTGCAGTACGATGTCGATTATTCTTTTGGAGGCAATCTTCATTGTTTCCGTCCTGTATCCCATGCAGATGAATTGCAGGCTGCGGCTCTCATCATCCACAGTCAATGAATATGTTCCGTCAAGTGCTGTCTGAGTACCGGTAGTCGTGCCTGACAATACGACATCTACCCCCGGCAGAGGTTGCTGGCTGCTGTCAGTAACGGTGCCCCGCACGGTAATCTGTGCGAGGCCGGCCTTGGATATGGCAGTCAGCAGAATAAGTGCTGTTATTGCCCTTTTCATAATTATTCTTCAATGAGGTTGATTTCTATTTCATCGAAATATATGCTTTTTGCAAAGCCGCTATAAACTCTGAAATACGGATATGTGTTGTGAAGGGTAGCAGGAGCGGTGAATGGAATGACAATCTGTCTCCAGCTTCCGTCTTTCATACCTACTATGGACGGGTTGAACCATATTTCCTTTAATACGTGGTTAGGTTCCATTGCGAACTCTAGTCCCGGGAAAACTTTTGACCATGATGCGCCTGCGTGCATTTCTTGACCGTCCACATTCATCCATTCTTCCAGATAATTGGCAATCATCAGACCGCCGTTCAGCCAAGCATAATCCTTATATTCTTCTAATATCTCTCCAGCCTCATTGCGGATGTAACCTCCTTCAAGTACATCTCCGCCCTTTACCCAATAGGAAAGTTCATACCGTTTGCCGGCTTCGATATGAGCATTGCAAGGCCATGCGTCACGGGGGAAAAGGTCTGCGAAACCGCCGTCTGCCTCGGCATCTATCTTGGTGAGGTCAACCTTCAGGCAGTGTCCTGTCCCGTTTGCTCCGCCTTCTATAATAGAGAAAATGTTCTTTTCTCCGTTCGTGCCTATATTGCTTCCTTTCTCAGTCCATGCAATCCATCCGCCGAGTTTCCCTCTTTCGAACCAGTAGTTGTCAATGTCGTAGTCCGGAAGATCATGCAGAAGCGGATAGTTGCCGACGATGAAATCGGCTTTCAGTGTCTGTCGGATTCCGTCGCTCTTGCGTGAAATCTCACAAGTCACCTTGGCGTTCCTGTCTCTCCTGTCAAACACTACGGAAGGGTTGGCTTCTGTTGAAGTTGCAGGATTGCCGCCCTCGAAAGTCCAGAGATAGGAATCAGGGTTACCATTGACATCGCTGAGGCTGAACTTGGTGCTTTCTCCTATTCTGATACACCCTTTAGGAGTCAGCTTGCTTGCCGCAATCGTACCTTCGAGAGGCTCGGTTACAGTGACGGCACATTCTTCGGAAAGCGTGAAATTGTCCGTGAAAGTGATGGTGAGGGTTACTTTCTTCTTGCCTGTAGAATTAAAAATGACATCGGCCGATGCCTTGTGGGATGTTGCCGGAGAACCGTCCTCGAATGTCCAGGTTCTGGAACTTACATTCAGTGAATTGTCGTTGAACGTGACAGCCTTCCCGATGCTGATGGGTCCTTCCGGAGCTATGAAATCTATCGCGTTATTAGTCGTTCTAGATTCATTGCTCTTCTGGCATGAGACCATACATAGTACGGCAGCTGTGACACAAAAAAGTAAAAATGTTTTTTGCATGCTATTGTTATTAAATGTGAATTTCTGTGCCAACATGCTTGTTGGCCCCTCAAAGAGGTGAATCAAATGTAGGCATCCTCATTTGAAAAGTCCGGAAGAAATCGTTCATAGATTGACAAAAAACAGAATTACTACTTTTCTTTTCCGTAATCCTTTGGTACACAGCAAAATTCGGCTTTGAATAATTTGGAGAAATATGACAAATTGCTGAATCCTACCGAATACATCACTTCGCTTACCGAAGCTGAGTTCTTTTCGAGAAGCTGTGCAGCCCTCTTGAGCCTGAGGCTGCGGATGAACAGGAGAGGGGATTTTCCCGTAAGGTTTTCGAGCTTTCTGTACAACTGCGGCCGGGACAACCCCACCTCCATGCAAAACTCCTCGACGCCGAAGTCGGAGTCTCCCATATTTTCTTCGACAATCCTTATGCATCTTGCGAGGAACCGCTCGTCCACACTCTGGACATTCACATCGCCCGGGCCCACTTCGATAGGATTGCCGTACAACCTGCGCATCCGGTTCTTGGTGTCGATTAGATTGTGTATCCTAGAAAGGAAAACTCCTGTATGGAATGGCTTGCTTATGAAACCGTCCGCTCCATTGTCCCAGCTCTCTATTTCAGTGCTCATCAGATTCCTAGCTGTGATGAGCAGCACCGGGATGCGGTTTGTGTCGGGATTGGCCTTGACTCGGCTGCATAGCTCTATACCGTTCATTTCCGGCATCACGATGTCGGATATTATTAAATCTGGCTGTTCGCTGATAGCTCGCTCGTATGCCCGCATGCCATCGTTGGCGGTGATGACATTGTAGCGGCTCAGTAGCAGGTCTTTTAGGTAATTTCTAAGGTCATCGTTGTCGTCCGCTACTAGAATGGTGGCTTCCTTGTCCGAGGTGGCATCGTTGTCTGGGCATTTTTCAATTGGGTCGTAATTGGAAATGTTATCGCTGTTGCTGTATTCCCGGTTGATTTCTTCAGGTTTGAAGTGGCTGCACCCTTTCTGAAGGCGGACTATGAACCGGCTCCCGAATCCGAGCCTGGACTCGACTTTGATTTCTCCCTTGTGGAGGTTGATTATGGATTTGGACAGGGCTAATCCTATACCGGTCCCTCCTCGGCCGTCCTCGCTCTGGTTGCTCCCCTGATAGAAACGCTCGAAAATGTGTTCGCAGTCATGTTCGTCCATGCCTTCCCCATTGTCCTCAACCGTGAAGCAAACGTATTTCCCTTCAGGATAGCAGCTAAGCATCACACTTCCGCCTGCTTTCGTGAACTTGAAGGCATTTGAAAGAAGGTTGGCCACGACTCTCTCCATCTTGTATTTGTCAACATAAACCATGAGGCTACTCTCGTGGATATTGGTGCGGAAATTGATTTTCCTACTCCTTGCAAGTGGCTCGAACAGAGTTGCTGCTTCACTCAAGAAACGGCATAGATTGATTTCCGAGACGCTGAGTTTCATCATGTTGTCTTCATATTTCCGCAGATCCAGAATCTGCTCGACTACTGAACGGAGGGATATTATGCCTCTGTTCACGGTTTGAAGCTTGTTCCTTGTCAATGACCCTATCGTATGATTTTCAAGTAGTTCCTCGACAGGTGCGGAAATAAGGGAAAGCGGTGTCTTGATTTCGTGAGCCATATCGGTGAAGAAGCGCAGTTTGTCTTCTTGCACCTGTCTCTCGTTGTGGATACGCATCTGCTTGAGCGAGAACTGCCATATAAGCCAGATTAATGCTATGACCATTAGCCCGTAGATAATAAATGCCACATTGCTCAGAAGAAAGTGAGGCCTTATTCTGAACGAAAAACCGGCAGGGGAGAGGCTTTGGATTCCGTCGCTGTTGGAGCCGATGACAATGAAACGATAGTTCCCTCTTTTCAGCCTTGAGTACTCGCACATAGGATTCTTCCCGTTTGTCTGCCTGAAATCCTTATCGTAGCCTTCCAGTTTGTACGTATATCTGTTATATTCCGGGTTCCGGAAATTTAGTGCGGCGAAGCGGATGCTGACATTGTCCTCGTTGTGTTTCAACACCATCCTGTCGCTTCCCCTTGACTGCTCCTGTCCGTTGATGCATATCGAAGTGATGACGGTCGCCGGAGCCGATGTGTCCGTCCGGATGCTGTCAGGATGGAAAATATTGAATCCTTTTGTGCCTCCGAAAACCATTGAGCCATCAGAAAGTTTGCACGATGCCCAGATTTTGAATGAGTTGGATTGCAGATTGTCCTTCTCGGTATAGGTCTTGACCTGTCCGTCTTCAGGATTGAATCTGGTTATCCCATATCCTCCAATCCATAACCTCCCCTTGTCGTCCTCCTGTAGGCTCTCCAGCTCATTGCTGATAAAGCCGCAGTTGGAACTGTTCCAGCATTCCAGCAATGGAGGCTCATCATTGAACCTGCCTCCTTTCATTTCGAACAACCCGTCGGACAGGGTCTCTATCCAAAGGCGCCCTCTGCAATCTCTGAGCATCGCCGATATGAAGGTTGCTTGGCTTCCGTCATCTTCGGGTTTCATGCTGACCCGGTGTATTTCCAAGGTATTGTCATCACTGAATACCAATTTGTCAAGCCCGGCCCGTGTCCCAACCCAGATCGTTTTCTGCTTCGTATCAGGGTCGTCCATAATGTCTGTTATGAAATTCGAACTGAGCGATGCATAGTTGAGGTTGTCGTGTCGGTATTCCCTGAATTCTTTTGTATCAGGTAGGTACTCGAACAGTCCGGAATTGGTGCTTATCCATAAATGTCCGTCCCTATCTCTTATTATCTTGTACACAGAGCAGTTCCTCATCTGTTCACCGGAAAGTTTGTGTGCTAGAATGTTGTCACCAACCACATCGTCGACTACCCAGATGCCACTGTTCCAAGTCCCTATCCATATTTCCGAATCATCTTTTTGCCAGAATGCCGAGACCAAAGGGAAGTCGCTGCTTGCGCGTGAATTGATCTTCATGTTGAGGAAGCGGCCCGATTCTCTGTCGAATATGTCTATCCCACCCTCGTGGGTGCTTATCCATAATCTTTTTCCGGAATCTTCCATGAACGTGATGACCCTGTTCATGCTTAGCCCTTCTTGCATAGTGTAACATTCGATGTTGTTTCCACTTAGGTCAAGTTTGTCCATGCCTCCTCCTATGGTTCCTATCCACAGTATCCCGGACTGGTCTATGCACAGCGAACTAATTTCCGATGAGGCTATCCTGCCTGTTTCCAGCGGATTGGGTTCATAATGGCTCACGGGTCTGAAGCCACTGTCATATTCAATTAGCCCTTGTTCGTATGTGCCTACCCATAGACTGGAATCCTGTCCATAGCATATAGATCTGACAGGAACGGCTCCGACCACCTTTGCAGCACAGAGGTCTCGGCCGATTTCCCATATTCCGTCGTATGTGCCGATTAGTACTTTTCTTTCGGGGGTCATTGTCATCGCTGATGCTCCCTTTATGGATTCGCATACTGTCTGGCACTCTCCTGTAGATGATTTGTACAACAGTAACCCTGCCGTCGTGTCGAACAGCAATGAATCGCCGCCTATCCACGAACCGCAGCTCGCAGTGGATTTCCCGTTCGACGACCATCGGATATAGCTGTTTCCATCTTTCCCCACGACGGACAGGGTGCTGTTATGGCAGAACCATACGTTCCCTTCACCGTCTTCGAATATGTCACTTACGACATCGTCGGTGCTGTGGCGTTCGTGGCCGTTGATCTGCCGTATCCTGTCAGTGTGAGGATCGTAGACATTCAGCCCCCCGGATTCGGTTCCTATATACAACAATGAATCTTTTGTACAATGCAGGCATATCACTCTGTCCCTGCTCAAACCTGAATTGTCAGATCTGTATATCTTCACGCCTGTTCCGTCATATCTGCACAGACCTGAGTATGTGGCAATCCAGATATATCCGGTTTGGTCCTGCACGATGGCATTGATGTCGCTGTGAGGCAGAGTCACTTCCTCTGAAAGGGATTTGAAAGCTACCCTAGAGTGTGGATGGGATAGAGCTGGGTGACAGGACAAAATGGCGATGACTAGGCACAAATATCTATTCATATCTTGCATACCTCTTCAGTGCGGGTACCAGATGCTTGAAAATCAGGTTCAGTTCCTTCTGCTGGTCATCATTTATGTCGGCGGTGCATGCGATTACCGCATTCATCTGTGGCATCACTATAATGTACTGGCCATGCATCCCGCTCGCACTGAAACCATCGTTCAGATACCATATCTGGAAACCGTAGCCCTGGAAATATGCCCTTCCTTCTTCTTTAGTAGTGAATGACGGCCTGTCCCACATGAAATACGGCTTTACTGCATCGGTTAAGTAGACCTTAGGCAGTATCTGCCTTCCTTCGTATCTGCCACCGTCCAGCATCATCAGACCGACCTTGGCCATGTCCGTGGTCTTCAGATAGAGTCCCCATCCTCCGCAATTGATTCCGAAGACCTTGTCCCAGCGCGGCTTCTTGATGTGCAGCGGCTTCCAAAGCCTTTCGGTGAGGTAGTCGTTTACATTTTGCCCAGTGACCTTTTGCACCGCTGCGCTAAGCACATAGCTGGCTATGCTGTTGTAGCAGTTGACCATTCCTGGACTGTTTTCGAATGGAATTTGGAAGAAAACCTCCAGCAAGGTGATGTGATGCCTTTTCAGATTGCGTTCTATCCTGTTTACATCGGTTATCAGATATTTTTTCTTAAGGGTGCTTATGGCATCTTCCTTCTGGCCGCAGGACATTGTAAGATAATCTCTTACAGTGCCTAGGAACATATTTTTCGATGATTCTTGATCTTTTGTTTTTACCTTTTTCATTTCTTCGGGAAAGATGTCTGCAATCCTTGTGTCGAGGCTGAGAAGCCCTTCGTCGATGGCGAATCCCACGGCTAATGAAGTGAGTGTCTTACTAACCGACCACATCGCATGCGAAGCCTCCGGTTTCTGTGCATAATACCTTTCACATAACTTGACATCGTCCTGACAGACAATCAACGAGCTTATGGCAATTTTTTCAGCCCTCGCTTCCTCTTCATATCCTCTCAGGGCATCCTTAAATTCTTCAGCCACGAATGATTCTTGTGCGTAGGCGACGGTGGCTGAAGCCAGAGCCATCGCCGCAGTGATTAATTTCAATGCGGATTGTTTCATTATTATGATATTTTCATCGAAACTAATATAATCATTGCCTGCTCCATCTAGCATCATGAATCGTTCATTTTTTGACATTTTCGATTTCAATAACATAATCGGAATGTTATTGCGTATGTGATATTGCTGCCGCTGAATCCATGACGGTCAATGGAGAAAGCGAGACTGCATACATCTATTGTCCAGAGAATCTGCAACTCGTGGCCGATCGTGAGCAGAGCGCCGGCATCTGCGGTGTTCGAGAATCTTCAGTCATTCACGGAGTCGGAAGACCCGGGAATAAAATATTTCTCTGGCGTAGCCACATACTCGAACACAGTGAATGTGCCAGACACCTCGGGAAAAATCATCCTTGACCTTGGTTCGGTGAAGAACATCGCAGAAGTGAAGGTCAACGGCATGGATTGCGGAAGGGCTTGGAAAGAGCCTTTCGTGGTGGACGTAACCTCGGCAGTGAAGCCGGGGGAGAATCAGCTTGAGATTAAAGTCGCAAATCTCTGGGCGAACAGGATAATCGGTGACCTGCAGCCCGGTGCAAAGAAAATAGCTTGGATAGACTACGATAATTGGTTCACTAAGGAGTCGCAGCTCCTTCCTGCCGGCTTGCTGGGGCCTGTGAAAATCATCCAGAAGAAATAACGTTTGCTGTCCAGCATCCGGACTGAATATAGTCCTTGGTGAGGGACCTGGATTGATTATTCCCCGAGCCTACAGTATTTTTGAAAGGCAATTTTGATTATCAGTTTTATTTACATATATTTGAAACGTTTAATGAGTGCATGTCGCCTCGCCAGCCAAATAATGATAGATGACCAAAGACTGATGCCAAGCCATGAAACGCCTATGTGGATTCATCCTAATGCTTTCCTTGCCAGGAGCGGTCTGCCAAGCGCAGAATTACGGCCTGAACCTTCCCGAAGTGACGCCACCATCCCCGACTGCGATGGAACTTGCTAAGCACGTCACATACCCTGTTAACCTGAGTAACGGTCTTGCTAAGATAAGCATACCCCTGTACGAAATAATCGACGGTGAAATCAGGATACCGATAACGCTGGACTATCATGCGTCTGGCTTGAAACCAGGCATGAGATCGGCCGACTGGATAGGCGATGGCTGGAGCCTCAGCGTGGGCCCGACGCTGTCAAGAATAATAAACGGCGGTGCAGATGAACAGTTTTACTCTTATCTGTTGGCTTCTGAGCAGCATCCTACGTGGGAGCAGCTCAATGCAGTTAACGAGGGAGCAGTCGATGTCTTGCTAGATGAGTTCTATTATTCACTCCCGGAGAATTCTGGAAAACTCTATTTCAAGAGATTGTCGCAATACGAGTTGTATCCTGTCACTATTCCGCAAGATAACATTAAGGTAAGTCTTCCTGTGGCGAACAAATATGGCGAACGCATAGACATCAGAGATGCCAGCGGCATGCTATACCGCTTCGGCGGCGAGGGAAGAACCTACAAGGACTATGTAGACAATCATTACGGCATTTCCGTAATCGAGATGCCTTCATCCTGGAAAATAAACACGATAGAGTCTCCAACGGGACGGCGCATAAAATTCGAGTACTCCTCGCCACAAGAAGAGATTTTTACATACAGGTATGCCGACGCAGTGGTCATGCTGGACGAATTCTCAGCCCATGTTGGCGTACCTTTAGCAGATGTGGCCGTTTGCGCATCTCAGGGTATTTCTGAAGCTCATTACTTCAAATACGACCTCCTTTCCCAGTCATTGCAGGAAACGACATTGTTGGAATTAAGTCTTCCGGAGGGGTATGTTTTTCCTATGCCTCAGCGAGTCTTGATATCGCAAAAAAACGCCTATGTGCGGAAAATATCTTTCTGCGGAGGATATATAATCTTCACCAAAAGTGAAAAGAGGGGTGAAGGCCTCAAGGAGATTACCGTTTATGACGAGACATCAAACATCGTTCGGAAAATCATGTTCGAACAGCATTACAATTCAGATTTCTTGCGACTGATATTAAATGGAGTTAGAATCTCTGGAATCGGACATGATGACGAAAAATACACCTTCACATACCGGCCATTCGAAACGGACAGGAACACAAGGTCAATCGACGAGTGGGGGTATTATAATGGCGCTGACAACCATACGCTCGTGCCAACCATATCCACTACCGCAACTTTAACTTCTCCTTTCATGACCGTTGATGTTTCGATGCCTGGAGCCGATCGGCAGCCAAATGAGCAAGCCATGCAGCAAGGAATCCTCACCGGCATAACTTATCCAACCGGAGGCCGGTCTGAATTTTATTATGAGGCTCACAGGTATCAAAACGACAGCGGAAAAGTCATGCTTGCCGGCGGATTACGAATCAAGCAGATAAGGGATGTCGAGAGCAGTGGGAGCATTATTTATAGAAATTTTAGTTACAGTACGTCGTCGGACACGATTAACGGCCTTGGAATAAGGAATGTGATCCCGATCGATTCAAAAATCCCGGGCGACGAAAATGGCAAATACTACAGGGAAACCACGTTACACCACATAACGATTCCCTTTGTTCTTCCAGTATGTGATGTTTCTTTCAAAGAGAGGGTTTGGACTGACAACTCTATGGTAAATCTATTCTCTGAATCCGGATCCAGCGTAAGCTATCCGTATGTAACCGAGACGGTGTCTTCGGACGAGGCCGGCAATCACAAAATAGGGGAAACCGTGTCATGTTTCAACGTGGGGTCTACTCGCCCCATAAAATTCGGGGAATCGCAATTCTTCATCAGCTCAGAAGACGAGTGGAGAAGAGGAGAGAAAGTCTGTGAGAAAACCTTCGCATCTTATGGTGATACCTCCGCGATAGTTGGGCGCAAGGATTATTCTCATTCAATTCTTCCAGCCACCTGGCAGAGCGACAAACTCATCACAGAATATGTCTATTGCACGGAATCGCCCTATGGGTTCGACACTGAAGCCATACAGAGGCAGTATAAGAAATTCTCATACGTAAGGCACGAAATCAATAATGGCATAAAGGTCCTTTTGGGAGAACATGTCACGACGTATGGCGAGAACGGGAATGTTGGCATTAGTACACATTATCAGCATGATTCTGTCGGAATCGTGAAAGAAATAATGCAAAGTGGCAGTTCGCCACAGGGGAGTAAAAAAGTGCGTTTCCTGCATCCCAATGACATGGTGACATCCGGCCGCGATCCTGATGGAATTTATTCCAAGATGCACGAAGATAACTTCATCGGCATTCCTGTAGAGACGAAAGAATACCGTGGTGATAGTCTCGTCTCGACCATAACGATGACTTATACAAATCCGGAGGAAAATCATTTTTATCCAAGGCAGGTCAAGTCAGTCATCGGGGATAACTCTGGCGATGCCAGGACAATCGAATTCCTGCAATACGATTCCTGGGGGAATATTATGGAAAGAGAGGACGTTGCAGGTCAGAGAGAGGTTTACTTGTGGGGATACGGCGGGAAGTACCCCGTCGCTAAAATTATCGGCAGCGACTGGAGCAGCGTGCGTTCCGTCGCGGATACTGCTATCCTGAACAACGGCTCAGAAGACGAGATACTATCGCAGCTCAATGCCCTGAGGAGCAGTTTATCGGATGAGTACGGGGTGCTTATATGGACATGGACGTATCGCCCGCTGGTGGGCGTGACGTCGGAGACTGATCCTTCTGGAAGATCGGTCTATTACGAATATGATGGATTAGGGAGGCTGAAGCGATCCTATATAAAAGATGGTGGTGTAGAGAGGACGCTAAAGACATGGCAGTATCACTACAAACGATAATATATGATAGCCATGAATAGACGATACCTAAGTTTGACCACATTGCTGACAGCTACCATGCTGCTGCCTATGGCTTTCGTCAGGGCTCAATCAGATGGCATGAACTTCGTGCATTCAAGGATTATGCTGGATTCTGCTGGCACGTCAGCCTCTGCGCAGATTGACTATTACGACGGCCTTGGACGAAAAATCGAGACGATGATGCGAGGAGCATCGCCTTCCGGCGCAGACATAGTCATCGCGAGCACGTACGACGAGTACGGCCGCCCGCACCTTACCTCCCTCCCACTGCCGGCACCTGGCAACGACGGCGCCTTCATCCCTTGGTCCAGGTTGGGGATTCAGTGCTTAATGTTCTATAACGACGTGTATGCGTACTCATATCCGGTTTACGAGCCATCCCCGCTCGGGAAAGTGTTGGAAGAATACGGACCTGGAACGTCATGGCAGACCAGAGGTCACTCACTCAGGCATAAAGACTTGACGAACGAGGCTTCCGGAGATTTCGCCTGCGCATATTTCTATGTCTCGTCTGAAGCGTCACTGACAAAAACTGGAATCTATCATCCCGGGCAGTTTCATGCTGAGCAGCTGACTGATGAGGACGGCAAAGTGTCCATTACCTTCAAGGATAAGCAGGACAGGGTAATCTTGGAACGCAGGCTTGCAGGAAGTAGTCATCATGACACATACTACGTGTACGACGGCTTTGGCAATCTGAGATACGTGCTTCCTCCAGCTGCTTCTTCCTCTATTGTGTCGGACGGAATTTATGAAGATGAATTTTCGGTCATAAGAGGTTATTGTTACGTGTACAAATACGATGGACGCAACCGATGCATCCGGAAATCTCTCCCTGGCTGCGAACCAATATACATGAGATACGATGCAGGGGATCACCTCACTTTCGTTCAGGACGGTGGCATGCGCAAAAGGCAGGAATGGAGCTTTTATTTTTATGACAAGTTAGGCCGACCGGTCGCCAGCGGCATCTGGCAGTCAGCCGTCGTGCCGGACGTGTCGGGAATCATGGTCAGGGCTTCTCGCGACTTCTCTCAGGAGGGGAGGCGTCTGGGCGGCTACTCGGCTAACATTGCACTTCCTGGTGGCATTACGCTCCTTTCGGCTTCTTATTACGATGATTACGATTTCCTGTCCATTGAGGCTCCAGAGAATAGGATTGGTCTGCTTGCTTCGGACATGGCAGGGTATAGCTCTGTGTGGCCGTCGTCTTCTTCCCCTGAAGCTGACGGCTCCATCACCGGCATAAGATTATGCGGACTGGGATCCTCCGGCCGCCTGTCAGTTCTCTACTACGATTCCCGAGGGAGGGTGGCGCAGACAAAAACTATGTATTCCTCAGGCATGCAGGATGACGAGTACTTTAAATACACCTTCACGGGCAAGCCAGTACAGAGGAAAGTTGTTCATTCGTCGGCCGGTCGCGCACCTTTGACTGAAGAGCAGTCGTATTCGTATGACCATGCTGAGCGCTTCCTTTCATCGTCTCACAGACTGAATTCCGCACAGCCGGTGCAAATCCTATCATTCTCATATGACGAGGTCGGAAGAGTTTCCCGTAGGATGAACGGGCCGACTGCTGACACTCTCGGATATGACGTGCGTAGTCAAATGACAAAGATTAAAGGGCATCTGTTCTCCGAGACGGTCGCATACTGCTGGCCGGTCGATGGCCTCGAGCCCTCGGAAGAGTTCTACGACGGGAGGGTAGGAGCTGTCCGATGGAAATCAGAAACGGAAGATGCAGCGAGAGGATATCGTTTTTCATATGACGGCCTTGGCAGGCTTGTATCCGCCCAGTATGGAGAGGGGAGTACATTGTCTGAAAACGTAGGCCGTTTCAGCGAGTCAGTTTGCGGATACGATGAAAACGGGAATGTGCTTTCGCTGGCAAGGAATGGAATAAGCGGCTCGGAATATGGCATCATCGATGACCTGGCATTCTCATATTCAGGGAACAGGTTCCTTTCCGCAACCGACGCAAGTCCTGATTCCGGCGGGCTTTCGGCCTCGTCGTTCCCGTCGGGGACATATTCATGCACCTACGACGGCAACGGCAACATGACCTCAGACAGCTCCAGGGGGATAGTAAATGCGTCGTATAACGTTCTTAATCTTCCGGACACCATCGCGTTCTCGTCAGGTGACACTGTCCTCATAGGATACGATTCCGACGGCACGAAGCGTCGCGAGGAGGTGCGGTCTCAGAACGGCTCGCGCATCACAGAATACGTCGGAAACATAGTTTACAATGACGGGACGGCACAGATGCTGCTGACCGACAACGGGTACATCTCCCTCTCAGGACAGTCGGCTCGGTACCATTTCTTCATTCGGGATCACCTTGGAAGCAACAGGGTCGTCGTTGACGAGGATGGCTCGGTGGAGCAGGTGAACCACTACTATCCGTTCGGTGCGTTGTTCGGGGAGGGGGTGCAATCCTCGCCGCAGCCGTATCGCTTCTGCGGCAAGGAGCTGGACTCCACGTCCGCCCTGAACCTGTACTGGTTCGGGGCCCGCCTCTACGACCCGCTCACAGCCCGCTGGACGACCCGGGACCCGATGTCCGAGAAGTACTATGCCTCCAGCCCCTACGCATACTGCCAAAACGACCCGGTGAGGTTTATTGACCCTAGGGGAATGGAAATCGAAGATGGTAGTCGAAAAGAATGGAATAAATTAAAGCGACAGATTACAAGACAACGAGACCAACTTCAATC
Organism: Bacteroidales bacterium UBA1680; assembly: GCA_002320605.1. GTDB lineage: Bacteria > Bacteroidota > Bacteroidia > Bacteroidales > UBA932 > Cryptobacteroides. Next base: position 25,496 of record DCKG01000030.1, read on the forward strand.
AGATATTAACAAATTAATGACTAAAGCAGAAGCAAAAGGTTGGAATTCTGAAAAATTGGTAGGTAAAATAGGAAATAAAGCTGAACGATTAGCCAGTTTGAATTCGAGTATTGTGACGATGGGAACTCTGGAAGGCAGTACGCAAGCTTATCGATTATCTCGCGCAAGGTTTGGAGAAAACGGTGGCGTAACATTAGACAAAAGCACAAAAGTTATTGATATAAAATTTTACGGTACGGCTAATTTCGTTCATGAAATGACGCACGCAGGGCAGTTTGAAACGGGCGATATTGCATTTTTTTTAGATACAGGAGAGAGTTTATTACAAGATTTATATGACGAAACGACTGCGTACAAAGCGCAATTTGGGTACAGTCCGCCTTCTGTTTCCGGTTTAATTTCGACTTCTGTCGCAAATTCATTCAGCTCAATAATGCCCATTTGGGTGCAAGGGTTAAAAGATGCTACAGGAAGCATGCCTTATGCTGTGGGTGGTTCGGCAAATACTGGGTTGATACCTATAAGTATTAATTCAACTAGAGAAGCTATTATTCAAGCATATCCATGGATGGCTGAGGAATTAAGAAGATTACCTACAAATTACGATATAAAAGAACTTCGAGGAATATATTATAAGAGATGAGAAAAATCATAGCATATTCAGTCATTCTATTGCTATCTGCATCTTGTGGAATCCAACAATTCGATGTTCCCTCATTGTGCGGTACATTTCATGGAGCAATAACAGGCCAGAAGGGTACATTGTCTATTTCCGTGCTGCTGGAATTGAATGCGGATAAGACCTGCTTTTATAGTGAAAGTATTGATTTGAGTCAAAACCAATGTCGAGGCGAATGGGTTATGCTCAATGATGGAGAAATAGAAATAATATGTAACAATAATCCCCAGGTGTGTGATATTCTCAGAGGATTGTTGGGAGGAAGATTTATTGAAGGAACTTTTAAAATCAAAGTTATAAATAAGAACAAATTAAAAATGGGCAATATCATTTTGAAACGGAAGAAATAGTCGATTATGCGGAGTGAAACATAACCAATCCATATATTTTACCAGAACTAATGATTCGTTTAAGAACTAATATTTCTATGATTTTCAAGTACTGGTTCGGATCCCGCCTCTACGACCCGCTCACAGCCCGCTGGACGACCCGGGACCCGATGTCCGAGAAGTACTATGCCTCCAGCCCCTACGCATACTGCCAAAACGACCCGGTGAGGTTTATTGACCCGGATGGAAGCGACATTTGGGAAATTGATGGCGAGGGACGAATCAAGAAGACGATAAAGACGGATAAATATGACAAGTTCATATACATCGGGAATGATGCCCCATTTGACCCATCTGCAGAATCATCCGCTGATAAGCAATCGTATCCATCGATCGCCTTCGATTACGGAACGGTTTTAAATACTCGGTCAGTAAGTTTCATGAATCCTAGTACGAAAAAGAAAGATTCGTACGACGTGTTTACAGTCAGGGGTGATAAAAGAGGTGAAGAGCTATTTGAATTTTTGGTAGGTTACATCACCAATGGCAGCGGCGTTGAATTTAGCATTGCTAAGACAGGCATGCCCGATGAAAAAGGGTTAGTATTTATTACGACAAGTCACACGCGCCCTGCAAGGATGATGGTAGATGGGAAACATGTTATTGTTGCGCATGAATATGGAATGGAGTATCTGTTGAAAGGCAGGCTTACTTACGACTCTTCAGGGAGGGGTAGGTACTATACAATCCGCGAAATAACGCATAGTCACATAGCTAACAAGAATCCATCCAAGGGCGACCTAAAGTTTTTTTATGGGATAAACGAAATATTGAAAACGAGCGGCCATCCTATACCACATTATTATATTTATTTTGATAACGATACCATTCCGTTCCATGCAAAATTACCTACAGAACATTAAATCCACTAATGCATTATTTGCCATCTTGCTGAGCATTGCGATTTCAAGTGAGGCTGCTGATTGCAGATACGAAGGCATTGCCATGATGCATTCAGCGCCTGAATATGGCGCAATCGCATCCATAACAGACAACAAGACAAAAAGTGAATCACATAATGTCCCTTACGAGAGACAAAACTTTGTAAAGCGCACGAAAGTTTCGCACCTAAGGCGATTCGTATTCCGCAACGATGATCTTTCACAGAATGACAGTGTCGTTATAGACAAGGTTCTCGGCGACCGTCTGGGCTCGGGATATGCTCATTCAGGAACGATGACAAAGGCCATTAATTTGGACAAGGAAGATGAATGGTCATATTGGGACGTCGATTTTTATCTTGAAGATACAAATTCAGATGTGAGCGATTCTTCGGACAGAGAAAACTTGGAATATGGGAATATGTCCAGCGACAAAAAGCCAGAGGAAAGCAAATCGTCATTGCCACGGGTTCGCAAGTTTATAATATATTATAGTATGTTGGTGCCTTATGATTGTGAGGGCTATTTCATAATGAGAAAAAATATTTTCTTTATATACCAACTTTATTCGGGTAAGTTCGACGTGCCACGATTCCTGGAGAAAACCTCCGAATACACCGACTTTCGATACACGGCATTATATGAGGATTTTTTCGGTTTTGAGTTACCACTTACCGGAGATGATAGAGCACCCTTCTGGGAGTTTAGGTTAGAAGACAATGGAATAAGGTTGATGAATAGGTATATGTTATATTACTGACGAAGCATCGCTGAATCATGTAAATTTATATTACCAGAATGTCTCGTGGAAAAATGGTTTCTCGTCAAGTTATATATTTTAGGCAGGCAGCATTGCTGATTGCGGAAGGCATAGGAATCTGGTTGCCGCAGCAGTATCGCTTCTGCGGCAAGGAGCTGGACTCCACGTCGGCCCTGAACCTGTACTGGTTCGGATCCCGCCTCTACGACCAGCTTACAGCCCGCTGGACGACGCAGGATCCGATGTCCGAGAAGTACTATGCCTCCAGCCCCTACGCATACTGCCAGAACGACCCGGTGAGGTTTATTGACCCGGATGGTAGAGAACTACGAGTAGCCAAGGAGTACCAAGAGCAATTTAGGAAAGATTTGCAAAAAGTTTATGGCGATAGAATAGATATGCTTTCTTTCAACGATAATGGGACATTACAACTTAATGGGAAAACAATAGATTTTACCAAGGGAATGACAAAAGACCAAAAAGTTGCATTTAATGGATTATATAAAGCGATAAACGACAAACAAGTTACATCTGTGGTTTATGCTGATTATTACAATGTAACAGTGAATAATGAAGTAAAGTCTTCAGATATTGTGAAAGAATTCGGCGGAGGTTTGTATTCTAAAACAGATAATATTATTGTCATAGCTCCTAATGTGGGAAGCGTAGAAGTTACATTAGACCAAATTCAGATTACCGCCGATGGGCTTGTATTTCCTACTCAAAACGTCCAGCAAAATACTACCTCTACGTTATTTCACGAAATTGGGGAACGAAATACTTCAAATATTAATTTTAGAGGAGCTGTCATTGACTTTGAAAACTATGTAAGGCGAATAGTCGGACTTCCAAGTCGTCCATACGATATAAATCACAGTAAAACTATAAAAACTAATTACACGAAATGAATATGAAAGTACATCTTTATTTAATATTAATTTGTTTGAATGTTTTTTGTAGATTAAATGCTCAAACTGGGGTTGCTGGAAACGAACAATACAATTCCTATGAGCAGTGTATTTATATTGATAATCTGACTCAAAAATTAACCTCTGACATTTTTCTTAGTAATTATTATTGCAAACTTAAGCCGTCGGATTTTAAAACTTCACAGATAATTGACACTATTCACAAAAGAAGAGAAGTTCATATCAGTACTTACAAAGCTAAAGACGGTTATCTTTTTGTTAATAAATCCATTATGGACAAGGTCGCAAATACGAATTGTGAGTTGGATAAAATGGGAGTGGCATATGTATATAATAATAAGGCAGTAAAGACGAAGAAAGACGTATTTCGGATTCTTAGATTAAGAATAAATAATATTCAGATTGCAGATATTACTCAAGATGAGCAATTGGGGATAATAACCGTACATATTATTGACAAAAAACACGTAATCCCGGAGACGCTTACTTTGAAACGGAAGAAATAGTCGATTATGCGGAGTGAAACATAACCAATCCATATATTTTACCAGAACTAATGATTCGTTTAAGAACTAATATTTCTATGATTTTCAAGTACTGGTTCGGATCCCGCCTCTACGACCCGCTCACAGCCCGCTGGACGACGCAGGACCCGATGTCCGAGAAGTACTATGTCTCCAGCCCCTACGCATACTGCCAGAACGATCCGGTGAGGTTTATTGACCCGGATGGAAGCGACATTTGGGAAATTGATGGCGAGGGACGAATCAAGAAGACGATAAAGACGGATAAATATGACAAGTTCATATACATCGGGAATGATGCCCCATTTGACCCATCCGCAGAATCATCCGCTGATAAGCAATCGTATCCATCGATCGCCTTCGATTACGGAACGGTTTTAAATACTCGGTCAGTAAGTTTCATGAATCCTAGCACGAAAAAGAGAGATTCGTACGACGTGTTCACAGTCAGGGGTGATAAAAACGGTGAAGATCTATTCCTCTTCCTTGCCGATTATATCACAAACAGCAGTGGCGTTGAATTTAGTATTGCTAAAACCGGGATGACCGGTGAAAAAGGTTTAGTATTTATTACGACTAGTCACACGCGCCCTGCAAGGATAATGGTAGAGGGTAAACATTATCTTATCTCACATGACTATGGAATGCCATATTTATTGAATGAGAAACTTCTGTCTGACCGTTCAGGTCAAGGTCGATACTATACAATCCGCGAAATAACGCATAGCCATCCATTTAATCCATACGATGACGGAAGCAGGGTGAATAAAGATGACTCAACATTCGCCGCCATTGTCAAACACATATTAATTAGTCGACATGTACCGACATTTAAAATATATTTTCAAGGGAATTATTATGATTTCGGCAAATAGATCGATAATATTTAAAATAACAGTGATCTTCGCACTCATGGCATATTGTCTCGATTATGCCTTAGCACAGCGAAGATCGTATGTCACTATCTCTTTGGAAAAATATGAATTCAGGCGTAATCCATTGTCTCTGAAAGACAGCGTTTGGCTTGATTCTTTGTTATTGCGTGATAAGCCTGCAATAGAAATGATTAAAACTGCCGATCTGGGCAATAAGCGGATAATCGATATTGTAAACGAGAAAAATGTTGGATTTTTTACGTTGCATTGCCTTTGTCAAAAGTATGTTTTCCATAAAGTTTCAAGGGATGCTGATAGATTATTGACAGACAGTCCCATAGTAACGCCGCGGACCGATTACCTGATTTTCATTGACACCGATAATCAAACTCCTATTGGCAGATCATTAATGGGATATTTTGTCATTCGAGACAACATTATATTCATTTCCAGGGGTGTAAGTCTACCATTTCTGGAAAGAACTGCTGAGAAGGCAGCTTTTAAGACTTATGAAGGAGAGGATTTGCCTCATGTCATTGGTGACGTATGGTATTTCCCCCAGTGGATCATACTTTGCAGAAACAATAAGCTGATGCTGCTAAAAAAAGAAGTAGGTGATCTGCCGCAAAAAAATCGTATGCAATCTTCCTTTGAAAATTTGGGAGAGATGTCCTTTCAATAAAAATAAGCCATGAGACAGTTTTCAATGATGATTATATTGACATTGGCAATGTCGCTCTATTACGAGATGGAGTCCGGCGCTCAGAAAGCTAGGATAGGCGAATTTATGATTAAGATGTATGCATTTAAAAACACGTCCGAGGCTCAGATGGATAGCTTGATGATAGACTCGCTACTATTTTCCAAACCATTCAGCAAGGAGACTGAGTCAGATCTTTTATGGGATAAGGATACAGTGTTTTTGCCAGAATTGTCTTTTACCCGTTGCATGAGGATGACGACGCAAAGAATATATAATACTGATACCTCAAGCGTGAGTTGGTTGCCATTTCTTCCGAATGCCTTTTATTACTATTTGTCTTACGGAAGAGGAAAAAACTGGTTAGGTTATCAATATAACGGAATCGCAAGATTGGGATTCATGAAGTTGAGGGATAATATTGTTTTCTTGGATGGCAATTATATGCGTAGCCTTGAATATAGAAGGACGGTCAAATTTATCGTTGGTGATTACGAGGAGGATCTTGCGGAGGATGATACGATAGTTTCAGACATATATTTCCCACGTTGGGTGATTATGAAGAAGGAAAATAGTTTTACGTTATGCCAGTATTTTTCAGAGATGAGGTGGGCAGACGATTGGGAACGCTACATTGATTTCTCCTCACACATGGATGAATATCTGAAAAACGGACTGCCTTTGGATCGTGGTAGAATGATAAATCCCAATGACAAGGATTGGGATGCTGGCGAATAGACATTTCGGGCGCAATCGATCTATGCAACGACGGTTATCTGACAGGAGCGCATGGTCTCGAGTGCTGCTTCGTGTTTCGCTGGAGTTACTCCGGCGCAGCATGAGGCAATCACTTTTATCGGAGTTTCAGGCATGAATGCCTTTAGGATGAGGGCGTTCGAAACCACGCAGATGTCCGTGCAGAGGCCGATGAGGCATATTTCCAGGTCTTCCCCTCCGTCACGGGAGGCTTCCTTCCTTATTCTCTCCGCGAGCTCGACAGAACCGAATGACGGCTTATTCACGATGTGAGCGGCTGGGACAAGCTTGGCGATGTCGGATAGCAACTGCCAGCCGTCCGTTCCTTTGACGCAATGCTTTACTGGCAGCATTCTGCCTTCCTGCGTGCTCAGGTAGTCTTCCGAGTGGGTGTCGCGAGTCGCGAAAATGTCCTCGGGCGCATATTCCTTAATCTTGGAAATCACATTAGGGACTATCGCCTGTGCCTCTTTCGTTCCAAGAGCTCCGTCGATGAAGTCCTTCTGCATGTCGATGACGATCAATATTTTTCTCATATTCATGAATATTCTATCTCATGCAAAATTAGGCAAATTTTCCCAATAGCCCCAATGTCGGTTTGGGTGGTTTTAGTGAGCATAATCCCTAAATTTCACTAAAATTGGAGAATATAATCCCTGAATTTTGCATAATTTGGAGATTAGAATATTCGTCGCTATATTTGTAAAAAATTAAGAATATGATAGAGCGGCTTGTAACAGGCAACATATTAAATGATTACAAAAAAGGGAAAGTAATAATTCTGCTTGGTCCTAGGCAGGTCGGAAAAACTACTCTTCTAGAAAAACTGAAGGAAGGTAATAAGAACGTGCTTTCTATCAACTGCGATGACAGGGACGATGCTAGGCTTCTCGAAGGAAAGTCTTCGGCAGAACTTCGCCAGCTTTTATCTCCTTACGATTTAGTGGCGGTTGACGAGGCTCAAAGAGTGGAAAACATCGGTTTGACTATTAAGATGATAGGGGACTTGAAGCTGAAGACACAGGTGGTCGTGACGGGCTCTTCATCTCTTGACATGTCTAGTAAGATCAACGAGCCGGCAACAGGAAGAACCATTGAATATCAGTTGTTTCCTTTTTCATTGCCGGAATTGGCCAAGGATCATGGAGAGAGAAATGAGCAGAAGCTACTTGAGAGCAGGATGATCTATGGCCTTTACCCAGAAGTCGTCAATGAACCCCAGGATGCCAAGAGGACGCTCATCAACCTTGCTGACAAATACTTGTACAAGGATTTATTCTCGTTTAAGGGAATCAGGAAGCCTGAGCTTGTCGAGAATCTTGTGAGGGCTCTGGCACTTCAGGTTGGAAACGAAGTGTCATACAATGAGCTCAGCAATGCCCTTGGGGTTGACAAAACTACGGTAGAGAACTACATAGGTCTTCTCGAAAAATGTTTTGTGGTCTTCAGGCTTGGATCTTTCAGCCGGAATATGCGTGACGAGATTAAGAAAGGCAAGAAAATATATTTCTATGATAATGGCATCCGCAATGCGGTTATCCGCAACTTTGCGCCTCTTGATCTTAGGAATGACACGGGCGCCTTGTGGGAGAATCTGATGGTCAGCGAGAGATTCAAGCATAACTCATATTCAATGAATTATGCCAACATATATTTCTGGCGCACGCATTCTCGGAAGGAGATAGACTTGGTTGAAGAGAGGGACGGGCTTCTAAGTACCTACGAATTCAAATGGAAGCCTTCGAAGAAAGCTTCCATTCCAAAAGATTTTTCAGAGTCTTACTCAAACTCTTCTTTCACTGTCATCACGCCAGATAATTTGTGGCCCTTCCTGGAATCTCCCTTATAGCCTTCTCTTCTCGGCGTTGCCGGCACCGGTGCCTTTATACTTGCGGCTGCGGTAGTTGAACATATAGGTTACAGTGAAAGATACCCTCTGAGTGTAGTTGTAGCAGTCCTTTGTGCTGACGATGCCATTTCCGAAGCGAATCCATCTTTCCTTCTCGCTTCTGAATATGTCGTTGGCGGAGAGCTTCAGGGATAGCTTGTCGCCGAAGAAAGATTTGCGGAGCCAGGCAGAAGCCGTGAAATAACCTTTGTCGTGCGAGAAGCCGCCATCGGAATCGGTGCATGCATACAGGTCCACCGATCCGGAGAACGACTGCGAGAACCGGAAGCGATTATTCACTATGAAAGCGAAGCTGGGATTGTTCAGATGATGCGTCACGCCCAACTGCTTTCCATCGATGAACTGCTGTTCGTAGTCTATCTCGAAAAGTGGCTTGTAGACACCCAGATCAGGAGATGCCGTGACCGATGCATACAGTCTGTCGTTTTTCCTGATGTTGTCGAACGTAACGAGCGCTATGGTGTCGTTGTACTGCTTGGTTATGAACATTATTGGATTCTTGTAGTGAGAGTACCCTAACGAGAACGTAAGCCAGCCGCGCACCGCATAGAAATCCACGGAAGTGGTAATCTGAGGCCTCAGTTGCGGATTCCCACCCTCGTAGGCATACCGGTTGTCGTATTGCAGATTGTTCCTGAGCTGATGGTACGAAGGCCTTCTGGTTTTTCTGTTCATGCTCAGCTGCAAGTCCCACTTCCCGAATTGCCGTGAGACGGATATGGACGGGAATAGATCGTCATATTTGCGGCTTGCATCATCCTGCCTCACTCCGAAAGCGAAATAGTCGGATTTCACGTGTTCGTAGCGGAGACCTGCATTGGCGTTCCATTTGCCAAGCGAAAGGGCATATTCCCCGAATCCTGCCATATTCCCTTCCTCAATCTTGTATTCGGAGGCCTCGATTATGTTCTCTTCATTTTTATAGCTCCCGTCGGTTTTGGTATAGGAATATTCCGACCCGAAGTTCAGGCTGCCTTTCCAGAGGGGGTAAGACAGCACCAACTTAGCAGCATAGAGTTGCCCACGTATCACGGAGGCCGAAGTAACAGTCTGGTCTTTGAGCTCTTCGCTTGTCTCCTGCACTGCGCTTTCTTCGGTGGTCTTCGTGAACATGTAGGAACCGTTGAAGTCCACTCCCATCTTTCCCATCTTCCCGACGTAGTAGACATCCGCCTGGTGGCTTGGACCGGCAAGATATTCATTTTGCCAGTGCTGGCTGATGTTTCCTAGCACTTCGCCATCCTTGTAGACTGAGTAGCTACCGTTCAGGTTGATATCGCCTTTGGTCGTTTTGCTGTAATTATATCTGGCTCCCAGAGAACTGCTGTCGTTGATGGCATAGTCCATCGCGAAATTCTCGTTGATGTTGTCGAAAGTCATCTCGTCCTTGACTTTCTGCTCAGTAAGATAGGCGAATTCCATGTTCAAGCTATTGTCCTCTCTCATGACGTTTCGTCTCCAAGAGGCGTCGTTTATCAGTTCCAGCTTTCCCTTGCGCCAGCTGAGATTGAGTTCCTCGCTGCCTCCGGCCTTGTTGTCTATGCTATAGTTCACGTTTGCGTCATTGCGGATGCTTATGCCTTCATCCGTATTGCGCAGGGTTCTTATCTTGATCACTGCACCTATCGTGGCATCGTACTCTGCGCCAGGGTTCGTTATCACCTCAACGCTCTTTATCTGCTCGGATTTCAGCCGATTCAGCTCATTGGCATCGTTTATCTTGCGGTTGTTTATGTAGATCAACGGGGAGCCTTTGGATGCCACGGTTATTTCTCCGCTGCCGTTTACCCTCACCCTTGGCATCTGCCCTAGGACATCTACCGCCGAGCCCACCTGAGAGAGCATGGTATGCTGCACATCGACAGAAAAGCCACCTTTGGTCATCTTATAGGTGGGCCTTTCGCCTTTGACGACTGCTCCGTCTATGGCTAAGGCTTCCACCTGCATCTGGAATGTTCCTGCATCCTCTCCAGTAACGTACCTGCTGAATTTCTTGTAGCCGATGAAGCTGACCTCCACCCTGTTGCGGTTGGCTTCTATCGGGATTACGAATATTCCGCTTTCGTTGGTCACCCCGCTACCAGTCATTGCTCCGTTGCCTCCTGCATTACCGTCATCGGCGGAGTACACTGCCACATCAGCGAATGCGAGAGGGTCTCCATTCTCGTCCAGCACTTTGCCGGACAAGTGCCTTGCCGTCTTGTGGGTGCATTCAATGAATATTTTGCTATTCTCGACTTTCATTGAGACCGGATAGAAGCCGATGACGTACTCCAATGCATCCGTCACCAGCTCTTCTTGAAGGGAAACTGTTACTAGAAAATCTTCCAATTCATTATAAATGAATATGATGCTGTATTGGTCGGTGCTTTCTTGAATATATTTTATTGCTTCCGACAGGGGCACGTTCTCGAAATCATGGGTTATCCGCTGCCCGAAAGCTGCCACGCAGATAAGGCCGAGCAGCAGAGAAGATAGCAATTTACTCATAGTTGCTTAGCTTTGCTGACGATTATCTTTTTACCTTCGAGTTTTATGCTGAAGCTCTCGAAATTGTTCAGAGTGGAGATGATTCCCGTCAGGGGTTCATCGGGATTCCATTCGAAATAAAGCCTGAGGCCTTTCACGTCCTCGTCCTTGTACTCGACTTCAACACCGTAATAGTCAGATAGCTCTGCGAGGATGTCTGAGAGGACGACATTATCGAAAAGCTTTGGCTCCGCAACTTTTACGGCCTCTTCTTTCTGTATCTTCTTCGGTGCCCGTCTCGGCTTTGCAGACTGCTCCACTTTGGCTGGTTTTGCTGGCTTTGACGCTATTCCGAAGAAATGTGTCGATACGGCAGCATAGGCAAAACCAGAAACGACCACGACTGCGGCGGCGATGGCAGCCACCCGCTGCCAGCCCTTTATGAATATATTGCCTTTGCTCTTGCCTCCATTAGGTTTTTCAAGATAGGTTTCTGCCATGGTTGCTCCCTCGGCTTCAGCTTTGGCATGTCCCTGTGGCAGATGCTCTGTTCCTGCCTGGAAGAGCCTTTGCAATTCGTGGGCGATTTCTTTGTCAGTGAGCGGTTTGTAATTCGCTTTCACGGCACCGCAAGTTCTGGCGATGTCATCGTAGAGCTCCTGGCACTCTTTGTCGGAGAGAATCTCGTCCCATTGTGCCTCTGAATAGTCCTTCGGACTATCCAGCATTTTTAGCAGCATGTCAGTCTTTTCCATATTCATTATCAGTTAACTGAGAACGAAGACTGGCCATAGCCTGTCTGAGATGTTTGTACACTGCGGTCTCGCTGATTCCGAGCTTTGCTGCGATTTCCCTGAATTTCAGGCCCTGCCTGAAGTGCATCTCGATGATTTTTTTGCACACAGGAGGCTGAAGATGGGATATTCCGGCATTCAGAGTGGCGATCTTCTCTTCACTGGCGTCCTCGTCAGTGACGCTCTCAAGGTTGGAGAAGATGACATATTCATTCGCCACCTTTTCCTTGATTCTCATGCTGCGCAGCCTGTTGAGGCAGCGATTCCGCATGCTTGACAGAAGATACCCAGAGGCAGTTTCTCCTCGTAGCTCGATTCCATTCCTTATGACAGTCTCGAAGACATCGTGCACGGCATCTTTGCCCTCTGCCTCGTCATGTAGCAGAAAAACGGCAACCAGGAACATCCTGCGATAGTTTTCCCTGAACAATCTCTCAACTTCTTCGTTCTTCATACAGCAATAATACACTCGGAAAAGATTTTACTAAACCCCTTCCAGCAAAAATTTTTATGAATATATGAAAAATGACCGAGAGACTGAATCGGGCTACTTTTTCAGAAGCTCGTCTATGTGCTCGGCGTAGTCAATTGAAGAGTCGAGATAAAATACGATTTCCGGGACGATGCGGAGTTGCTTGGCCACCCGACGTCCCAGCTCGCCACGAAACTCGTGGTTGCGCTCATTCAGCATATTCATGACTTCTTGTGCCTTCGCTGATGGGAATATGCTGACGTAGGTTTTGGCTATTGAAAGGTCCGGGCTTATCCTCACCTCGCTCACAGTCACCATTGCGCCCCCGAACACTGCCATGCCCTTCGAACGGATGATCTCCGCCAGATCTTTCTGTATTTCCCTGGCAACCTTCAGCTGCCTAGTCGTCGCCTGCTTTTCCATTAGAGTTCCTCCGTGATTATGCTCGAGGCATCCGACTGGAAGTTCGGACTTGGCGGCATTCGTAGCCGCCAAGGATAACTTCCGGAGGATGCTGGTTAATCTATTATATTTATTATGAAATAATTCTTCTTACCTTTCTGAACCAGAATGTATTTTCCGTCAACGATGTCATTCTCACAGATGGCACGTTCGATGTCCGTCACCTTATCCTTGTTGATGCTTACGCCATTGCCCTGAACCATCTTGCGAGCCTCACCTTTAGAAGGAAACACCTGAGTCTCCACGGCAAGGAAATCCAGAATATTGCAAGGCAGGTCGCTGCGGCGCACGTCGAAAGTTGGTACCCCGCTGAACACGGCTAAGAAAGTCTTCTCGTCCAGTTTCTTAAGCTCATCCGAAGTGGAGTTTCCAAACAGCATCTTCGACGCAGACACTGCGTTTTCATATTCCATTTCCCCATGAATCATGGTGGTTATCTCCTTGGCAATCAACTGCTGCAGTAACCTGCGGCCCGGGTCCTTGCGATGCTCTTCTATCGCATCCTCTATTGTTTTGCGATCCAGAAGAGTGAATATCTTGATGTACCTCTCAGCATCCTCGTCGCTTACGTTCAGCCAGAACTGATAGAATTCGTAAGGCGAAGTTTTCTCCGGATCAAGCCATATGTTGCCTTTTTCGGTCTTGCCGAACTTCGTCCCGTCAGCCTTCTTCACGAGAGGGCAGGTGAGAGCGAATGCATCGGTTTTCCCGAGCATCCTGCGGATGAGCTCCACGCCCGTCGTGATGTTGCCCCACTGATCGCTCCCTCCCAGCTGCAAGCGAACGGCCTTGTGCTCGTAAAGCCAAAGGTAATCGTAGCCCTGAAGCAGCTGGTAGCTGAATTCCGTGAACGACATGCCCTCACGAGAATCGTCAGAGAGACGCTTCTTCACCGAATCCTTGGCCATCATGTAGTTGACGGTGATATGTTTGCCGACATCCCTGATGAAGTTAAGGAATGTGTAATCCTTCATCCAGTCGTAGTTGTTCACAAGCTCAGCCTTATTCGGAGCGTCCGAATCGAAATCCAAGATCTTCGAAAGCTGCTTGTGAATCCCCTCAATGTTATGATGCAGAGTCTCCTCGTCCAGCAATTTCCTCTCCTGGGACTTCATCGAAGGATCCCCGATCATTCCGGTCGCGCCCCCTATGACGGCGAACGGCTTGTGTCCGCAACTCTGGAAGTGTTTCAGTATCATTATGCTCACAAGGTGGCCGATGTGCAGCGAATCCGCCGTCGGGTCGATTCCTACATATGCCGCTTGTGGACCTTCCATAAGTTTCTCTTCCGTTCCAGGCATGATGTCCTGGATCATGCCCCTCCATTTTAATTCCTCAACAAAATTTTTCATCGGATGAATTATTATTGGGTGCAAAGTTAACTTATTTTGCCTACTTCACCAAGCTAATCAGCGACTCAGAACCCCAGTATCTTTATATTCCGTTAATCTCTAATTAATTACCTGAATATTCCGATGCGGGGTCCTGAGATTTGCTGATGGAGGTTGAAACGAATATTTCATATTCAGAGGGAAAATGCTAAATTTGCAGACTCCGAGAGTGAATACGAAACTATTAAATATTCAAGAATATGAGAAAGAAGATTGTAGCTGGGAACTGGAAGATGAATACAACTGTTCCCGAGGGTGTTGAACTTGCAAAGGCTGTTGCTGAGAAATCTGCTCAGCTGCCTGAGAACGTGGGTCTTATCGTGGCTCCTCCATTCACTCATCTGGCATCTGTCGCTCCAGAGCTGAAAGGCTCCAGAGTGCAGCTTTCCGCTCAGAACTGCGCCGACCACGAGAAAGGCGCTTACACAGGAGAGGTTTCAGTGAGCATGCTTGCCTCAGTAGGCTGCCAGTGGACTATACTCGGGCATTCTGAGAGGCGTCAATACTATGGCGAGACCGACGAGAAACTTGTCGAGAAAGTTAAGCTGGCTCTCGCAGGCGGCCTTGGCGTTATCCTCTGCGTTGGCGAGAACCTTGACCAGAGAGAGGCAGGGAAGCATTTCGATGTCGTTACGGAGCAGATCAAGAATGTCCTTTACAATTTCACAGCCGAAGACATGGCGAAGGTAATTGTTGCCTACGAGCCTGTATGGGCTATCGGAACTGGTAAAACCGCTACTGCTGAGCAGGCCGAGGAAATACATGCCTGCATCCGCAAGGTCCTGGCAGACAAATTCGGAGCTCAAGTCGCCGATGACACGACGATTCTTTACGGTGGCAGCTGCAAGCCATCGAACGCTAAAGAACTCTTCGCCCAGAAGGACATAGACGGAGGTCTCATTGGCGGTGCAGCCCTCAAGGCAGATGACTTCATCCAGATAGCCCTGAGCTATTAACTGATACAGTTTTCAAATGCGCTTGCTCAGCCTAAAGCTCTGCAAGCGTATTTTTTGTATTCATGTCTGTCTTCTTGAAAGGGGCCTCTGGCTTGGTTTTTGGGGTCTGCCCCTCGTTGGCTTATCGACAATATTGGTAAGCCTATTGTTTGGTAACGAATATTTATTATATTTGCTTGAACTAGTTAGATATTAAAAGTAATAATGCTAAAACTGATATGAATAATAAAGTATTGCTTAGCCCCAATGACGTGGTATCCTTCCTTGAGAAATCCCCGGAAAATTTCACAAGAGAGGACATGCTGAAATTCATCTGCGAGAACGGAATAAAGATGATAAATTTCATGTATCCAGCAGAAGGCGGCAGAGTGAAGACACTTAATTTCGCAATTAATAATTATGAATATGCCGAAACGGTGCTGACGGAAGGAGAGAGAGTGGATGGCTCCAGCCTGTTCCCGTCTTTCGTTCAGGCAGGCAACAGCGACCTGTACGTAATCCCTCGTTACAGGACGGCTTTCGTGGACCCTCTTTCGGATATTCCGACATTATGTTTCCTCTGCAGTTTCTTCGATAAAGACGGCGGACCTTTCGATTGCGCTCCATTCCAAACGCTGATGCGTGCAGAAGAGGCTTTCCATAAAGGCACGGGAATGACCTTCGAGGCTATGGGAGAGCTTGAATATTACGTCATTACGGATGAGAGTCCGCTTTTCCCGGCAACTGACCAGAGAGGCTATCACGAGTCTGCTCCGTTCGCGAAACTGAACGATTTCAGGGCAGATTGCATGATGGCTATCGCAAAGACAGGTGGCCAGATGAAATACGGGCATAGCGAAGTCGGAAACTTCACTTCTGGCGGAAAGGTTTATGAGCAGAACGAGATAGAATTCCTTCCGAATCCTGTCGATACTGCTGCCGACCAGATTCTGCTGGCAAAATGGATAATCAGAAGGCTAGCCTACAAATATGGCCTGGACGTAACTTTCGCCCCTAAGATAATCGTTGGCGAAGCTGGCTCAGGAATGCATATTCACATGCGGCTCATGAAGGATGGTAGGAACTGCACCGTAGGCCCTGATGGAAAACTTTCCGACGAGGCTAGGCGAGCGATTGCTGGCCTTATGCAGATGGCTCCTGCAATCACGGCATTTGGAAACAAGAATCCGACCTCATATTTCCGCCTAGTCCCTCATCAGGAAGCCCCAACGAACGTCTGCTGGGGCGACTGCAACCGTTCAGCGCTTGTCAGAGTGCCACTTGGCTGGTCCAGCGGCAAGGATATGTGTTCTGCCGCCAATCCGCTTGAGGCTCATGCGAGCATAGATACAACCGGCAAGCAGACTTTCGAGATGCGATCTCCGGACTGCTCTGCGGACATCTATCAACTGATGGCTGGCCTCTGCGTGGCCGTTCGCTACGGTCTTTCGATGCCTGTCGGTGAGGCTTTGAAGATTGCCGAAGACAAATATGTGTCCATGGATATTCACAAGCCGGAAAATGCCGCAAAACTTGCCTCTCTGGCTTCGCTCCCAGCTAACTGTGCCGAGTCTGCAGATTGCCTTGAGAAACAACGTGGTATTTTCGAGGCAGAGGGCGTGTTCACCAAGAGAATGATCGATGGCATCATATCTTCTCTTCGCTCCTTCAATGACCAGGATCTTCTGACGAGGGCTTCCAATGACCCCGAACTTATGGCGAAAATCGTGAAGAAATATTTCTACTGCGGCTAGGTTGCTCAATTAGACCCTGGCTTTCGACATGATGACAAGCGATAATGCCGAGATGGCAATGGAATGGCATATTCCTGAAAAAATTATTTCAGTTTCCTTTGGAACTGAGTAAATTCACAAAAATGTATAACGAGATTTCGAGATGTGGCTATGCGAGGCGGGAAAAATGATTGAATTCACCAAGCGTTAGCAGGCAGATGAAGAGAGGCAGTGCCATCAGAGGCACATCAAAGACCAAATCAAGAATATGATTTTTGACATTGCGCAATTCAAGACATTGGTACGGGCGATAGCGGCGATACTTATATTGCCGGTAGCTTCATCCTGTGGGAACAGGGAGGCACACAGGCTCATGGACACAGCTGAGACGGTAATGTGGGCAAGGCCGGACAGTGCGCTTGCGGCTCTGGAGTCGATAGACACGATGAGCCTGAGAACGGCTCCTCAACGTGCGAGGTACTCACTGCTTTATACCATGGCATTGAATCGCAACTGGATCGATACCACAGATTTGCGTGTGATTAGACCGGCGGCGGAATATTATGAACGCCATGGCTCCAATGACGATAAGATGAAGATGTTCTATTATCTTGGCACGGTGCAACATAATTGTGGCGACTTAGAGACGGCTATTGCCAGTTACATGCGAGCCAAAGAATACTCTTTCAATTCTGATAATCTGACTTTCAAGGGCATTATCAACTCAACGATTTCGGATGTGTATCTGCAAAATCACAATTATCCAGAGGCTCTTAGTTACGCAATCCAGGCTATTTCTCAGTTTGATGAAGCCGGCGATTCTTCTAGATTATGGAGGAGTACGGGAATGGCAGCATCAATCAGTATGAATATGGGAAACTATTCAAAAGCTGACAGCCTTTTCGCAGAGTTTTTCTCTTTTTGTCGTGACTCCGCATATTATGCGCGGCGGCTTATGGACAAGGCCCTACTGGAACTGTGGCGCCCCAATCCTAAGCCAGAGGAAAACATGAAAATGTTCCTTATGGCTGTGAATGACTTTAACGGGAGTCCTGACTTGGGAGATTATTGCGCCTATGCCTATGCATTGGAATTGACAGGAGACAGAAAGTCTGCAGATTATGTAATCTCTCAACTTAAGGCACAGGGATGCCCTATGGAGGAAATGGATATATGGCTATATCGTATCTTTCGGCATAGAGGAGATTACAAAGAAGCTTTAAGTATGTTGGAGCGATCGGTAAGGGAACGAGATTCGACTGTTTTGTCCACGGTCGGTCAATCCGTTGCCTTGGCGCAATCTGACTATTATGAGGATAAGTCGACGCTGCTGGAGAAGGGTCGGCGAATACAGGTCTTGATTAAATGGGTGGCATTGCTGCTGTCTTTGATGGTAGCGCTGTCTGTCCTGTGGGTTTATTCTGTCCGCAAGCGTCGCTGGCAGAGTCAGTTTGAAGAGATGTCGTCGGTCAATGACGAGGTCACCAGACGGCTGGACGAAGCATTGATGTGTGAGTTCGGGAAAGAACAGATGATTCTGAACCTCAGGAGGAAATATGTTGAGGCGAACAAGCAACAGTACCAACAGTTGAATAACCTGTGCCACTTGTATCTGGAAGGTAAGGGCCGCAAGAATGAGATTTTCGCTGAGGTCAAGAAAATTCTGGCTATTTTTGACGAGACGAACCAGAAGGAACTGGAATCGATGCTAGACGACAATCTGGATGGCATTATGAGAAAAATACGAACGGCGTTGCCTGACCTGACGGATAAAGACTTCCGTTTCATCTCATTCATGATCCTAGGGTTTGATGCCAAGACGGTTGCCAGAGTGATGGGCTATACCGTAACCACTGTTTACTCTAAACGCTATGTTCTCAAGAATAGAATGCAAAATTTGGAGGTAGAAGACAAGGATTTAGTCTCCGCATTCATGTCTTGAGTAGTCTAAGCGCCTTATAATGACCCTCTTAGTAAAAACGTCGTTGTTTCGTATTTTGCTAATTGGCTGAAAATGAAGAGGTAATATGCGACAAAACTAAATTTGTAATTTGATTCATTGGATAACTATCTGGTAGTCAATACTGTATTGCCTAACCAAAGTGAAACTATTTTTCATTGGCTTATCCTCTTTTATGCCTAAGTTTGCAAAAACCAATTATTGCGACATGAGCAGAGCCACATTAACACTACTCACGACTATCATTTGCCTAACCTCATTTGCCGGAACCGCTAACGCTATCGAAGATGATCCTGTAGTTGTTCTTGTCAAAGAAACGGTTGGCAAAGGAAAGCCACAAACCAACCATGCTCCGGAAAGAACACAGATTGAGTGCTATTATTATCCGTCTTCAAACAGTCTGGAGCTGTCCTTCTTTTCCAACCTTGGGACGGTCATCGTAGTGCTGCAAAATTTGACCACCGGCGAGGTACGAGACTATGTCTGCGATAGTTCCGCTGGAAGGATGTTAATGTCGGTGCTTCCGGACGCTGTGTATCGGATGGACATCACAACAGGAAGTGGTCGCAGCTACTATGCTATCTTTAGTGCCGGAATGGAAGAAGAGGATTAATTATATCGCATTGACGTTATTACTAACTAAATATTTTGTATGATGAAAAAGTTCTTTTTGTCAATGACTGTTGTTGCAATCGTAGCAGCAGGCATCGGAGCCCACAAGGCGTATAAATATTATCAACCGAAAAATGATCTACTTGCTATGAATCTAGAGGCCTTGGCAGAAGGTGAGGATATGGCAAGCGAAACAGGCTCAATAACCTATCAGGTCGTAGAAGCTACACGTACTGAGACTACAACTACTGAGCCTGGTTGGACTTGGGATGTCTCATTGAAAATTTGGTTGTTCAATGGAAAGGCAACAAAGAAGACACCAACAAATGTCACCGTGATAACAATTAAGTATAACTGTTGTATAGAAAAAGGAACAGAAACATGTGTGTATATCCTTTGTTCGGAGAACCCTTTAGCGTAACATCAATCAAGAGATTTCCGATTAGCGTAAAGCTTATTATTGTATTGACCGTTATCTTTATTACTCCATCATGTAATAATGGTAGGAGGGATTTAACGCATACTGCAGAAATAGTCGCCAAAGTTGACATCTCCCAATCCGACGATGCCTTTGATGTTCGTCAGTTTGCTGATTTAGAGAGACTCATTCCTTTGCGGGCAGAAGAGGGTGCTTTCGTTGGCGAGATTGACAAACTGGAGATGGACGGCGATCACATAGTGATTTTGGATAGGAAGATGCGCACAGTTTGGCTGTTTGGGGCTGACGGCAAATTCATCAGAAGGATTGGTCGTTTTGGGAATGGTCCAAAGGAATACGTATCGCTGGACGACATTCTCTTTGACAGCGAGAGCGGAACTGTCTGGATCTGGGACCGCATAAAGCAGACTATGCTTGAGTACGGACTGTCCGGGGAATTGAAGAAACAGTTGTCTACGGGTTTCATAACCAATAAATTCACAAAGACGCAAGCAGGGTTCTGGCTATATTATTCTTTTCTTAAGAATCCAGATAATAATAGCCTGATTTTGGTCAATGATCAGATGGACCGCCTTGTAAGCGGTTATTTCCCGACAAAAGAATCTTTTCCAGTGTCGTCGAATTCCGGGTTTACGTCCAGGAATGGAAAGTCCTTTTTTTACTTTCCGCTGTCGAACATAATTTATTCCTTGGATGGTGATGAGGCGGTTCCTTACATTGAGTTTGATTTCGGAGCTCAGACGCTGCCGTATTCAAGAATAAAGGATATGACTAAATCGGAATATGATGACATTATAGAAGCAGGGTCTTACCTTGGCGATCTTAGGAATGTCGTCATGTCTGATGGATATTGCTTCTTCAAATTCTCCTCCACCGTTAAGAATAAGTACATTACAGATTATTTCGGAGTTTTGGATATGAGAACCGGAAAGGTGAAGACTTATTCTTCCGTGACGGCATCTGAATTGTTGGTGGACTTCTCTTCCATACTATGCGTGACTAAGGAAAACCAACTGGTGTATCCGATTTACCCCGGATTAAGCAATCCGATATATTATGATGATTTAAGAAAACGGCTTCCCGATGTCACGGAAGATTCTGACCCGATACTTGCGGTTTATAAGTTAAAATAGGCGCAATGCTCTTTGCCTTGTCCTTTTTTCGTCTCTCGCTTGCTTTATGAGATGCAAAACTTCCATTCTGATTTTTATGCTCCTTTTGGCATCATCTTGCCATCAGCAGAAGTTGAGCAGGATGATGAATAATTTTAGCATGACGGAAATAAAGTTTCCAGAAATGCGCCAGATTGTAATGGGGAAGGATTCATCCTCAATTATTCTTGATACTATTCCTGTTTTATTGGTTGTGTATAGGGATCCATCATCTTGCGTCCCATGTCAGATTGATCATATACAAGACTATAGAAATCTGTATGAATTGGGCAAGATTGCAGGGGACGGCTATTCTCCGATTTTTATATTTTCTCCGAATAAAAGGAGAGTAGAGTCTGTGCGTTTGAGTCTCTGTAGGGCTAGATTCAGGCATCCGATTTTTTTGGATGAGAATGGATCTTTCCCTGAAATGAATAGGCATATACCAGCAGATCCTAGGTTGCATGTTTTTCTGCTTGACCGCAATAGAAGGGTGATTTTGTCTGGAGATCCTTGCCACAATCCCTCTCTTTTGATCTTGTATAAGAAAATAATAATGAGAATGCTAGAGAATGGAGGAGAAATGCCTTAGTAAAAATGAGAGAATGAGTCGTTTTTTGACTAATTGCCAGAAAGCAATATTTTGGCTTTTCCCTCTTGCTTTATTATATGTGACAACTTTAACCATTGAGAATTATTATGGGAGTTCGGATTTGTTGTTCATAGTTATTCTTATGATAGGATGCATATTGAGGATCCTCAGTCATGCATATCGGAAAGAAGTCCTTAGTGTTTCTGTAATCGATATAATAGTGCTAAGCTGGATTCTCTATTCGTTGCTGAATGCTTTTGTTCTAGTGTCGATTCACAATAAGGATTCGTTGATTCCTTCGGCAACTACTTTTGCGTTATATGTTACCCTCCGTCTGACAATGCCTCGAACGAAAACATTAGGCAAAGTATTGGCTGGAGGGATAGCTGTCATTGGACTCTATGAATGTCTGCTGGGACTTCTTCAGTTGTATGGTATTAAACAGTCAAATCATGCGGTGTTTCAGATTACAGGGACGTTCTTTAATCCAGGACCATATTCAAT
This sequence comes from Bacteroidales bacterium UBA1680, assembly GCA_002320605.1. Lineage (GTDB taxonomy): Bacteria > Bacteroidota > Bacteroidia > Bacteroidales > UBA932 > Cryptobacteroides. The sequence goes on from DCKG01000030.1 coordinate 47,412, forward strand.
TTACCTGGTTACTGCTTTTTCCATCTGTCTCGCGTATTGCTTGAAAAGGTATAAGCTATATCCTTTTAGAACACTGATTGAAGAAAGCAGATTCTGTAAGATAATAGGGAGGTGTATTTTTATGCTTTGCGCTTTTGGATGTTTCGTATGTGGGATTGCAATGCCTGCGACTTTAAGCCGTACAGCATTTGCCTCGTTGGCTGTGGTGTTGATTGTTATGTTTGGTTGGCGTAGCAGAAAGATGTTAATGTTGATTGCTGTTTCGACCATTGCTCTTGGGTTTGCTCTCTATTTCCTGAAAAAAGACTCGGCCGACGGACGATTACTGATGTGGATTGTTTCTCTGAGGGCAATTTGTGGGCATCTTTGGTTTGGAAATGGAATAGGAGGATTTCACAAAGCTTTTTCCGATAGTCAAGCGTCATTTTTTGCAAAGAATCCAGACTCTTCTTTTGCGTTGGTGGCCGGATCCCCTGAATATGCCTTCAACGATTTCCTGGAAGTTGGCGTGGAACAAGGGGTGATTGGAATGCTTTTTTTCTCCCTGATTATTATGCTGTCAATCATCAGGTTGCTTAAAAAGAGAGATTCTATTGGGTTCGGTCTGATTGCTTTGAGCGTTAGCGCAATGTTCTCATATCCATTTAATCTTTTGCCTTTTAGAATAATAGGGTGCGTCTTTGTTGCTTATGCGGCTGCTTTGGACAAGCTTTCTTTATTGACAGTGAAAGGGTGGCTGAAAATAGTATTGCCAATCGTCGCCTGTACTGTTGTGCTAACTTTTCTTTTTCCCGTTCACTCTAGAATCAAAGCAAAAGTTGAAGCTGTAAAGGACTTTGAGATTGACAGGGCTCTTAGAGTGCAAACTGTGAATGATGATCATATAGAACGTGCCAAAGTATTGTCGGACTATCCGAGATATATGTTCTGGTTAGGGAAAAGACTTGCAAGGTCTGGGCGTTATTGTGAAAGTCTGTATGTGTTTCTGCGAGGCTCAGAAATGAGTTGCGACAACATATTTTATGTTATGATGGGAAATGATTACAGGTTATTAAATAAAATTGATATGGCAGAACAATTTTATAAGACAGCTCATTTTATGCAGCCATGCAAACTTTATCCAATGTTTCAACTGTTGTTGATGTATGAGAGCGAAGGACGGCTTGCTGATGCGAGAGAACTTGCTTCGGCTATCATAGCTACCAAGTCAAAGGTTAGATCCTCGGCCACGGATGAAATTAAAAAATATGCCTCGGCATTTCTGACAGGAGGCTAGAAATTTCAAGAGTTATGAAAAAAAATCTAATTTATCTACTATTATCTTTTCTTATATGTTCATGCTCTCGGTACTCGCCGAGGTTGGAAGCGTCATTGTCGATGGCGGGTGCGAACAGAGGCGAGTTGGAGAAGGTTCTGGAGCATTATCGAGGGGACAGGAAGAAATACAAGGCAGCCTGTTTCTTGATCGAGAACATGGTTGGACGTTACACCTTGGTTAGCTCACGCCTGGATAGCCTCGATGCTGATTTTTTTGATGCAGTCGCAAATTTGGATGTGCGGTTTGAGGATACAGAGGTGAATGTCTATCTTGTTCAGCTCAAGGTGAATGCGGTCTGGAATAAGGTGATTTCGGAATATGGCATCCCGACTAAATTCCAATATAAGCGTTCTGAAGACTTGCGGTCTGTTAAGGCGGATTATCTGATTGACAATATTGACGAGGCTTTCGAGACACTGGATTACCCTTGGACTTCTAACTTGCCATTTGATGATTTTTGTGAATATGTCCTGCCATATCGCTATGGAAATGAACCCTTGACGGAATGGCGACATTACTTCCGTAACCGTTACAGATGGGTCGTGGACTCTTTGGCTGGTAATCCTGATCCTCTAGAGGCGTGTTGGCTGATCAACGAGGACATCGCAACTTGGTTCCTGCCGGCAGGAGGAGGGCATATTTTCAAAAACCACCCACGCTCCTTGTCTGCGGAACAACTTCGTAAATGCCGTCTCAGTTCCTGTGTTGAGCAGGCGGCAGTAGCTTTGTTCGCAATGAGGGCAATGGGGATTGCTGTGGCACATTGTACAATACCTCACTGGGGAAATCGTAGCGCTGGACATGATTTCAATGCAGTGCTGACAAAGGATAATGAATGGATAAGTTTCTCAACCGCTAAATTCAATCCTGGCGAGAATGAAATCGTCAACAAACCACCGAAAGTCTTTGTGAAGAGGTTCTCCCGAAAACTGATGTCCGAAGAGGACTTGGAGACTGTGAAACTGCTAGACTTCCCATATGCGGCTTATGAGGACATTACTTCGCATCTGGTCAAGACCTCAAACATTGATGTGGCTGTCCCTGATTCTTTGAAGGACTATGCGTCAGTTGCCTATCTTGGCGTTTTCGACAACAAAAGGTGGGTGCCTGTCACATATTCGTCTATTAAAAATGGCAAGGTCCGTTTTAAGTCTATGGGGCGTGAGATTGTTTATCTGCCGCTATATTGTAAGGACGGAAGTCTCCGTCCGCTCGGGTCTCCGATATTCCTTGAAGAGAACGGGAAATGTCATTTTGCTGTTGCAGACAGCACCAATCTAATTCCTAGGATGGTCCTGACCCGGAAATATGGTCGCTCCAAGTACCAGCTTGGATATGCTGCCGAAATGGTCGGCGCTAAATTTCAGGGAGCTGACAAACCTGATTTTGAGGATGCGTCCACTTTCTTCACTATCGACTCCGTCCCTGACTCTAAAATGGACACTTTTGCTGTCAATCATGTTCGTTGCAGGTATGTTCGGTATTTGTTTCCGGACATCTTTGCAAGGGGTAATGCCGGCAATGTTTCTGAAATAGCTTTTGTGGGCGATGACGGGAGACCCCTCAGCGGAAAATACATAGGCATCATGGAGGCTACTATGGGTAATATCCGCACAGTTTTTGACGGTAACACAAAAAATTATCTGAGAGTCTATCTATCGACGGATTCCACTGTCGTGTTCCCGAGCAATGTGATAGCGCTCGCATCGCCGCAGCCAGTTTGGATCGGGCTTGACCTAGGTGAGGAACGTGATGTTAGAGGGGTAGCTTATTGCCCGAGGAATGACTCAAACAACATTTATTCGCATTGTACTTATGAACTGTTCTTCTGGAAAGACGGTTGGCATTCGTTAGGGAAGCGGTCAGGGCAAAAAGACTCCCTTGTTTACGAAAATGTTCCCAGTGGCGGCATTTTCATTTTGCGCAATCATACAGAGGGTAAGGAGGAGAGGCCGTTTGTTTATGAGGATAATAGTCAGGTATGGTGGTAGAATTTGGGGCATGGAGGGAGGACGGCACTTACTGCTCAGGTTTCTGTTTATTGTCTCTGCTGCGCTGATGGCATTCGTGTTTGCAGTAATATTTGTTCTTGATAGCTTCCTGATAAAAGGGAACTCTATGGAGCCGACGCTACGCAGTGGGCAGCGAGTTTATGTCTGCAAGTTGCTGATGGGTGCAAGAATTTACAAGAACTATGATTTTTCCAGCTCGAAGTTGTCTTCTTTCAGGATGCCAGGACTCCGGGAACCAAAGATTGGCGATGTGTTGGTGTTCAACTATCCGTATGCTAGAAGTAAGGATACAATAGGATTCAGAATCAATTATGTATATGCTAAGAGGTGTCTTGGCACCCCTGGGGATTCAGTTAGCATCGTAGATGGGTTTTACCGTGGAAAGAATGGAAGATTACTTGGTGAAATTGTGCCTCAGAAGCGGTTGCATGCATTACAGGATAGTCTGCTTATGAAGATGAATGGGTGTTATTTCACGATTGACGGGCGTAACATAAAGAATTTCGGTCCGGTATATGTTCCTGGAAAGGGTGATAAAGTCACTCTCGGGAAGTCTGAGTTTAGTTGGTATAGGAAACTGATTCGGTTCGAGACCGGTGTTGAGCCAGAAATTAATACTATGGGACAAGTTTTATTGGACGGCAGTCGTGTGACTGAATATGAGTTCAAAGGTAATTGGTATTTCCTTGGCGGGGATAATGTTCTTGACTCACGCGACAGCCGTTACTTCGGGCTCGTCCCCGAGGAGTATATTGTAGGGATTATTATTTAATATCTTTGGTTTTAGCGAAGAATCGACTGTCCCCATCGTTTTTATGCGTCCGACTCATCAAAATTGCGTTTTTATATCACATTCCGGTCGTGTTGGTGAAAGTAACTTTATTATTAAGACAGTCTCTTCCGCAAGCGACATGGCAATGTATTGCATGTTTGCATCAAAAAGAGTTCATGACCATCCAGACAGGCTTGTTGGGGAAACCTCGGTCTTTGCAGCTTCTTGGCCAAATCACAGCCAGCTGTCTTTCTTGCAGGTCACTCGGGAGTGGATCTGGCCTACAGGGCTAGGTAGTGGAGATTGACCGATTTTTGCCATCCACAATTGGTGGCCTAAAGTCAGGGCAATCCCAATGTCGGCCACTCAGAGGCCCTTCGTCTTCCGAGTGAGCTGCAAGCGCGGAAGGGGGAGCAGGGAATGCGGTCTGCGATTCAGCGACATAGCCACGCTCAAGTGGGCGAATATAGACTTCAATGCGAAAACGTCTTTATGGCGTCAGTAGTTGGCATCATTTATCAAGACTGTCTGTATCAAGAAGGAACTGCTTGTAGCCCATAGTTACGATGCCGTTTACATCACGTGTCAGGGGGACATTCTCTCCAACGACGATTATTTTCTTGAAACTATCATTGATCCCAAGGAGAGACTGGGATTCCTGAGCAATTTTCCCGGCATCAGGCATTCTCCATGCGGATTGTATATAGTATCGTCTGCTGCCAAGATTTGCCACAAAATCAACCTCCAATGAAATTCTACGCATTACCCCATCTGCATCACGTCTGCGCACTGAAACATTTCCGACATCAACATTGAACCCACGAATACATAGTTCATTGTATATGACATTCTCCATTATATGATTCCACTCGTTCTGGCGAAAGTCAAGTATTGCATTGCGAAGTCCGGTATCCTGGAAATAATACTTATTTGAAGCGCCGATATACTGTTTACCTTTGATATCATATCTCTCTGCTTTTGAAATAAGGAAGGCATCTTCAATGTATTCAATATAAGTGGATACGGTCTTGTCCGTTATGGACTGAAGTTTCTTTACACTTTTGAACGTGTTGGCAAGATTGGTCGGGTTTGTGGGAGATCCGATACAAGATGCCAGAATCTTAACGAGTTCTTCGAACTCTTCTTTATTTTCTATGTCGTGCCTTTCGTATATATGATTGAGATAAACTGTCTGATATAGATTCTTAAGATATGTTACCTTCCCGCTTTCTCCCTTAAACGTAAGAGAGTGAGGCAGCCCGCCATACAGCATATACTCATACCAACCGTCTTCAACGGTACCGTCAAACGCAGTCATAAACTCTGAAAACGACAACGGGAACATATGTATTTCATCACCACGGCCTCGGAATTCTGTGGCAACACCACCTTGACAGCGCCATTAGTCTCTGCTTCAATGAGTTTTTGCAGGTATTGCGGTCTTTCTATTTTCATCACTTTACGAATTTTTGGCATTTGTGCCCAAATTCCGTAACAAAAATAAAAAAGATTATTCAAAATCTTCTAATCAAAGCAGGCCGTTGAATTTCGTCATCGAATCTGCCTTGACGGAATCGACAATATCGATATAGGGTTTCATTGCATTGTAGTCCTTTCTTCTTGTATGGCTCGCTGTGCAAGCCTTTCCTGCGTGAACCTATCATATTCGAGAATGATGGCTCCGAGAACGAGGGCGATGGCGCTTTTCTCAGATTTAGGCACGTCGAAAGGCTGATAGGCATTATTGTCAGATACTAACGTGATTGAGTCTTTTGATGAATGTCGCTGCTTCCTTCTCTGGGGGTTTTGTCGGATATTGGCGTCCAGGAGATATTTCAGACGAGAGTATTTTGGAACTCATGGAATAATATTCTTTCATATAACGAGAAGGGAGATGCGAATGATGGAAGGGGAGCTATGAATGGCGGTGAATGGGATCTTGATGGCAATGGGATGGCATATTCCTGAAAAAATTATTTCAGTTTCCTTTGGAATTGAGTAAATTTGTAGGATTTTTTAGGAATATGCAAGATATTAGGAACATCGCGCTGATAGCGCACGTCGATCATGGCAAGACGACGCTGGTTGACAGGATGATTTACCAGGCGAACCTGGTGCGTCAGCCAGAAAACCTTGACAAGCTGATTCTCGACAGCAATGACATCGAGAGGGAAAGGGGCATCACGATTCTGGCAAAAAATGTATCTGTAACCTATAAGGATGTCAAGATCAATATCATTGACACTCCGGGGCATAGCGATTTCGGAGGTGAGGTTGAAAGGGTGCTGAACATGGCCGATGGCGTTCTACTTTTGGTGGATGCATTCGAAGGCTGCATGCCTCAGACGCGTTTTGTGCTGCAGAAGGCTCTGGAACTAGGAAAGAAGCCAATCGTGGTTATAAATAAGGTAGACAAGCCGAACTGCCGTCCGGAAGAAGTCCAGGAAGAAGTTTTCGACTTGATGTTCGCACTGAATGCCACCGAAGACCAGCTGGACTTCAAAACAGTGTTCGGAAGCGCGAAGCAGGGCTGGATGTCCGACGACTGGAAGAAGCCTGCGAAAGACATTACTTTCCTGCTGGACACCATACTGTCTGAAATCCCCGCTCCTAAGAACGTGCTAGGCACTGTTCAGATGCAGGTCACTTCTTTGGAATATTCCCCATACGTTGGTAGAATAGCCGTCGGCAAGGTGACTAGAGGAGAGCTAGCGTCGGGACAGAACGTGAGCCTCTGCAAGAGATATGACCAGATAGAAAGGCATAAGATCAAGCAGCTGATGGTGTTCGATGGCTTAGGAAAAACGAATGTCGGCAAGGTCCAGTGTGGTGATATCTGCGCAGTGGTGGGAATAGATGGTTTCGAGATAGGCGACACTATAGCCGATTACGACAATCCGGAGGCTTTGCCGCCAATCGCCATAGACGAGCCTACCATGAGCATGCTGTTCACCATAAATAACTCGCCTTTCTTCGGGAAGGATGGGAAATACGTGACTTCAAGGCACATCAAGGATCGCCTGGACAGGGAGTTGGAGAAAAATCTGGCTTTGAAGGTCAAGCCAGGCATTAATGCCGATTCTTTCATTGTCTATGGCCGTGGCGTGCTGCATCTTTCAGTGCTGATCGAGGAAATGAGGCGCGAGGGCTTCGAACTGCAGGTCGGTCAGCCGAAGGTGTTGGACAAAGTGATCGGCGGCCAGCGTTGCGAGCCTATAGAGGATCTTTCGATAGAAGTCCCTGAACAGTTCGTAGGCACTGCGATAGAACTGGCGACTCGTCGCAAGGGTGCTCTCCTTCATATGGAACCAAGGGGAGACAGGACCCTCCTGACCTTTGACATCCCGACGAGAGGACTGATGGGGTTGCGCAGCAACCTTCTTACGGCGACGCAGGGAGAGGCTATCATGGCTCACCGCTTCAAGGAGTACCAGCCTTACAAAGGTGATATAGAAAGCCGCACCAACGGCTCGCTCGTTTCCCTTGAAACTGGTACCGCCATAGCATATTCCATGAATAAACTTTTGGACAGGGGCAAATTCTTTATAGACCCTGGTGAGGAAATATATTGCGGAGAGGTTGTAGGGGAGCATACGAGGGATAGGGACCTGAATATTAACATCTGCAAGACAAAGAAGCTCACGAACGTGCGTGCCGCCGGTTCCGATGATAAGATTGTCCTCCCGCCGGCAACCAAGATGAGCTTGGAGGAGATCCTTGAATATATTCGTGAGGATGAGCTTGTAGAAGTAACTCCGCACCACATCAGGATGCGCAAGATCATTCTTGACCCGACTGAGCGCAAGCGCACTGGCGGAAGCGCCGATGATGAAGAATAGTCCTACAAAGATTTTTTAAGAAGGAATTTTTTTTATACCTTTGCACTCCCCTAATCTGTTTGGCGGAAAATGGAAGACGATTTTATAGTTCCTTTGAATGGATTGAAGCAAGGGCGGACGTCGTTCCGCAGGAGCATAGGGAAAGAGTTCTTTGAACGATTCGGGAATTCAGAGATTCTGAACGCTGGGCTGGATGTTATCGTTGATGTAGTGAAATCTGGCGACTTCATAGGAGTAGACGGAGCGATTGATGGGGATGTTACCGTAGCCTGCGACAGATGCTTGGAGGAACTCCTCATCCCAACGAAGACAGGGTTCAGGCTCAGCCTTAAGTTCGGTTCCGAGCCATCGGACGGAGTCTTCACGGAGGAAAATGGCCGCGAGGTCATTTATTTGCCGGAGTCTGAGGGTGAGTATGATTTATCCCAGGTGGTTTATGACTACATCTGCACATCTCTGCCAGTTCAGAGGGTGCACCCAGAAGGCCTCTGCAATACTGAGGTGATGAAATATCTGAATTCCGAGGAAGTCAATGAATATGACGACGAGGGCAGGCATGACGTCACGAATCCGTTTGCATCGCTTAAGTCGCTGCTGGAGAATAAAAAAGATAATAATATATAAAATTTTAAGTATATGGCACATCCGAAACATAGACACTCCAAAAGCAGGAGAGATTTGAGGAGAACCCACGATTTCGCAGCGGTTCCTACTCTGTTCACGTGCCCTAACTGCGGTGCCACTGTGATGTATCATCACGTATGCCCTCAGTGCGGTTACTACAGAGGTCGTCAGATAATTGAGAAGAAGGCTGAATAAGCATTTCTTCCCGTTTGGTCCCATAGTTCAACGGATAGAACGGAGGTTTCCTAAACCTTAAATATAGGTTCGATTCCTATTGGGACTACTTAGCGTAGGGCTTGCTGAGTCAACGGTAAGCCTTTTTTTATTCTACGCTACCAGCACAATTCAGCTATATTTGCGGTGAAAAGTTCTACTATAGTTCTACGGAGAAATGGTACCGAAAGTTTCTCTAGTGTTTCCTTGGATAGATGAATTTGTGGGAGAGCCATTTACGGAGTGGTATGTCATACACCTTCAGGCAGAGAAAGGCAATCAAGATGCTCACGCCGATTGTTAGCAAAGCCTGTGGCACCACCTCGGAGAAATGATAATGCTCATTCCGGATGAGCCAGGCGTAGAAGACATACATCACGGGGTAGTGGATGGCATACAGCGGATAAGAAAGGTCGCCTAGCCAATAACAAACACGTTTAGATAATTGGTCGGTGGTATGTCCCGAAGCTGCTATGCAGACGATGATAGGGAATATTACCATAATGCAAAGCAGCTCATATACTGCGTTCCAGCAGATAGGAGACTTTCCAGGAATATATGGCATCAGGAACATTGCGAGCAAAAATGCCGATCCTATCCAGAATGCGCCTCGATACTTTCGATTTGGCTTATATTTACGAGCAAGGAGCATTCCGAGGCTATATGGAAATAGCATGCGCAAGAATCCGCCGATGAAATTGTTGCTATCGAGCGTCCAGCCGACGCTCAGCATTCCGTAGCCTGAAAAGTCGAACAGACTGAAAACGGCTAGGGCGATGCCCGCCAGAGCAACGAGCCATTTCAGTGCCTTGGTGGAAATCCTGTGGATGAACAGCACATAAAGAAGATTCCCAATATATTCAAAGAACAGCGACCATGAAGGGCCATTGAGGGGAAACATCTCTCCATTGCCACGCACGTCGATTCTGGATCCTGGAGTTGCAGGGATCATGAATATGTCGCAGAGCAACGCAAGCATCACCAACGAAGTGACCACTGGCGTGCCGTCCCATTTCACTCCGCCTTGAACCAGGAAGGCCAGCACGCCGATTAACCCGCCCATGACGATCATTGGGTGCAGGCGGATGAGCCTGCGCTTAATGAACTGGCCTGTCGTCATGCTCGAGGCCAAGCGGTCATCGTAGGCATAACCGATGACGAAGCCGGAGAGAATGAAGAAGAAATCCACGGCCAGATAGCCATGATTAAGGAACGTGATTGTGTCTGCGCCGGCAGCGAAGGCCAGCCCCTCGAAAATGTGATACACCACGACGAGCAGAGCCGCAGTGCCCCGCAATCCGTCAAGTATCTCGTAGTGAGGCTTGCTGTCGGTAAAAACCGATGAAGCCCTAAGCGCTGTTTGACTCATCTAGCAAATTGTGTCTTCTGTAAGTGGCCTCAAAAATTATGATGATATTTGACTTCCCAATATCCTAAATGTTAGTTCTATGGCACTAGAGTGACACAATGGTAGAGGGCAACGGCGAGGAGACCGCCGACGAGGGGCGTGATGGATGGAATCCACGAATATGCCCAATCGGGGTCTTTGTCTTTGCCTGGGCAGAAGAGTGCGAATGCAACTCGTGGGGAGAAGTCCCTGGCGGCGTTCATCGAATATCCTGTGAGTCCACCGAAGGACATTCCGACGGAGACGATTATAGCATATACGAACAGATAGTTGACTGCTGATGCGCCTGCAGGGGTTGATCCGATTCCAAGGATTGCGAAAACCAGCACGAAGGAACAGGTGATTTCGGATAGGGCGTTGCGCCAGTAGTTCCTGATGCCAGGAGCCGTGCAGAAGCATCCTCGCTTGAGAACGGAGTCTTCGGTCCTCTTCAGCTGGTCGTGGAAGAGAACGATTAGGAATGAGGCTCCAAGAAATCCACCCAGCATCTGCCCGATGATGTATTGTGGCACGAGAGACCAGTCAAGGGTGCCGTTAGCGGCCATCGCTAGCGTAACCGTTGGGTTCAGATGGGCCCCGGTGGAAGTGCCGAATATGAAAGCGGGAATTAGCACAGCCAAGCCCCAGCCGAGAGCGATGTGAGTTGTGTCGCCGCCTTTCATTCCGGAGCCGTCAAGCCTGACGTTGCAGCAGACTCCGTCGCCCAGAAGCACCAGCAAGAAGGTGCCTATCATTTCATTCAGGAAATACATGATTTATTACTTTTAGCATCATCCTCTATTTGTTCGTCCTGTTATTTCGCCCAGCCGCGGATGGCAGTGACAGCTTGTTCCCATCCCTTGAGTTGTTTCCTGCGCTCTGACTCTGGCATGACAGGGATGAATTTCCTGTCCACTGCCCAGTTCTTAATCACGTCATCCTTATCTGCCCAGTAACCAACGGCCAGCCCTGCCAAATAAGAAGCTCCCATGGCAGTAGTCTCCACGCATGAAGGCCTAACGATAGGCGCATCGCTGATATCGGTCTGGAACTGCATCAAGAAATTGTTCTTGCAGGCTCCGCCATCAACTTTCAGCGAATCCAATTTCACGCCGGAATCCCGTTCCATAGCCTTCAAAACATCATTCGACTGGAAGGCAAGCGACTCCAGCGTGGCTCGTATGATGTGATACTTGTTTACGCCTCGCGTCAATCCCAATATGGCTCCGCGAGCATACGGGTCCCAGTATGGCGCTCCGAGGCCTGTGAATGCGGGTACGACATAGCAGCCGTTCGTGTCCGGAACTTTCGTGGCGAAATATTCAGAATCGGGAGAGGAATCTATGATTCGAAGCTCGTCGCGCAGCCACTGAATCGCAGCGCCGGCAACGAACACAGAACCCTCGAAAGCATATTCGACATGGCCGTCAAGCCCCCATGCTATCGTGGTCAGAAGATCGTTTTTCGACTCCTTGGGCTCCGTCCCTATATTCATTAACAGGAATGCTCCGGTGCCGTAGGTGTTTTTCGCTTCGCCTGGATTGAAGCAGGTCTGTCCGAAAAGGGCGCATTGCTGGTCTCCTGCAGCTCCGGTGATCTTGATTGGCCCGCCGAAGAACTCAGAATCGGTCTCACCATAGATGCAGCTCGAAGGCTTCACTTCCGGCAGAATGCTCATCGGGATGTCCAGAATCCGGCAGAGTTCCTCGTCCCATTTCAAAGTCTTTATATTGAAAAGCAACGTCCTAGAAGCGTTGGAATAATCGGTCACGTGAACACGGCCCTTCGTGAGCTTGTAAATAAGCCAGCTGTCGATGGTTCCAAAGCATATTTCGCCTTTTTCGGCACGCTCACGCACTCCTGGAACATTGTCCAGCATCCAGCGGATCTTTGTCCCAGAAAAGTACGGATCCAGCTTAAGGCCGGTCTTGGAACGGAAAATCTCGACATATTCCGGATGACCTGCCTTAAGCTTTTCAGTGAAATCGGCAGTCCGGCGGCATTGCCAAACTATCGCATGGCACACAGGAAGGCCTGTAGCCCTGTCCCACAAGACTACCGTCTCTCGCTGGTTCGTGATGCCGATAGCGGCAACGTCCTCGTAGGTCGCTCCTGCCTTGCGAAGAGCCTCGCGGGCAACTGAAAGCTGCCCCTGCCATATTTCGCTGGCATCGTGTTCCACCCATCCCGGCTGAGGAAAGTGCTGGGTGAATTCTTTCTGGGCTACCGAAATCATATTCCCTGCCTTGTCGAACAGGATGCACCGATTGCTGGTCGTTCCGGAATCGAGTGCCATGACGTACTTTGACATAATTATTTAAGGTTATTGATCTTTTTCTTTCTTGGCAGCCTTACCGTGAAGCAAGCCCCTCCTATGGCAAATGACCTGGAATAGTGTATCTCACCATTGCACTTCTCCAATATGTTTCTGCAAATGGAAAGCCCCAGGCCTGTGCCATTGCTCTTGGTCGTGAAGTTCGGCGTGAACAGCTTATCCCTATTGCTTTCGCTTACCCCAGGACCATTATCCTCGAACACAACATCATAGAAGCCATCCTTCTGGGAAAGCCTCAAGGAAATGATGACGCGCCCTTGCATTGGCTCGGCGCCTTCTTCTTTGGCCTTGATCTGTTCACCCTCAATCGCCTGGATGGCGTTGCTGATCAGGTTCGTGAACACTCGTGTCAGTTGAGGTTTAGGCCCCAGAACGGTTGCTTTGTCCAAGCCCATGTAGCTAATCTCGATGTCTTCGTGATTGTCGAACAGTCCTATTTCCTCTTTCAGAAGCTTGTCCAGATCAATCTCCACATGGTCTTCGGTGTACAGTTTTGCGAATGTGGAGAATTCATTGGCTGTGTCGGCCAGCAAATCAATCTGCTTTAAGACTTCATCGGAAACCTCGTCGAAGCGATCGGCCCAGGCTGGATTGCCATTGTTCTTCATTCGTATGAGCCTCTGTATTTGCAGCTTGATAGGCGTGAGAGGGTTCTTTATTTCATGGGCTACCTGACGAGCCATCGTGGCCCAAGCCTTATCCCTCTCTGCCTGAGTGAGTTGCTTCGTAGAATTATAGAGATCGTGGACCATCAGATTGTAGGCCCTCACGAGGCTGGAGATTTCATCGTCTTGCTCGTATACGATATATTCAAGATTATCGATGCTGGCCTTATTCATCTTGTCGCTTATCTCGGAAACAGGGCGGAACATCTTGTCCACGGCCCTCGCCGTTATCATCCTAGCTAGGATGAGCAATATCAAGAATACGGTGATGATGGAAGCGACATGGTAGAATGCTTCGTTCCTGAAATCGAAACTGTCGTCGGTGTATGGAGAACCGAATATGGCGACGACGTTGTTCTGAACATTGAATAGAGGAGCGTAAAGCATGTATGTGCGGGAATTCCCTATTTTCTCGCTATGGATGCAGAACCTAAGATGCCTTGAGGCTATGTCCTCGTATGCTTTCTGGTTCATCCTGCTTCCGATAAGCAGCCTATCGAATATTTCAGGCGTCGTGGAACGGAATATCTTGCCTCCCGGAGTGTACAGAGTGATGTCGCACTTCATGGTGTTGCTGATGTCCTCCAATATCCCAGATGCTTCTTGCGACTCTAATTCCCTGTAACTCTGCGAATAGCGGCATCGTGCCTGCAAGAGTGTCTGAATGGAGCTCACTCTCTCCGTCATGGAAGAATGAAGGTTGGCGAGATTTCTCTTATAGACAAAGAATATGCTTACGCAGGCAAGAGCGATCAAGGTCATTAGAAGAGCTAACATTATGGCGGCATTGATCCTCGACTTGAAATAGCTGTTTTTCTTCTCCCTGCGTTGAATGGTGCTGATAATGCTAAGCGCAGAGCAGCAGAGGAATAGCGCCAACGCAAGGATGAGGAAGTCGACCAAGTAGCTGAAATTCTCGTACTTCGGCCTGGAAATGACGATAAGGTCGTAATCCGTGATCTTATTTATGAAATGGGTCCGCCCCTCACTCCTGAGAACGCCGTTAGGAGCCGCCAGCAAATCGTCTTTCATCTCGCTGTCAAGCACGGTAGGGTAAGAGCAATTCCCTTTGTAGAGCAGAAGCTTGTCAGAAACATACTTTCCATACGAATATTTCGACGAGAGGATGACTTCCCCTGGGGCTGAATACCCCAGCAGGCTGGCATAGCCCCTGTCTTCGCGGTTTGACTTAGGCGAGACGGTCAGCAACATATTCGTGACTCCTTTGTCTTCATTGTAATAGACGAAGTTCCCTGAATATATCGTATGGCCGCTCTCGTCTCTCAGGTAGAGGAACCTGGAATTGCCAGCAATCTGAGTGCCGCTTGCCAGGATGCTCCTGAAGTAGTCTATCGTTCTCTGGCTCAAGTCTTCCTTTTTGAACAGCTCAATGATGATATCGTTATTCTGAGCTACCCTGTACAAGTAATTCTCGACAATCCTGTTCAGAATCACGCCATTTATATTGTCATGGTTGGATAGGGAAGCGATGACTTGGTCGTTGGCGATTTTCTCCTCGTTCTCCCTCAGCTGGAGTTCAAGGCTGATGTCCCTGTCGATGGAGAGCCGGTTAGCCCAGATGCCCACCATGTTCTGCTCCTTCCGGAAACCTAGCACGCCGGTGATCGTGACAGCATAGAGTCCGAAAAGAATGGAGAGAATGAATTCTCCATGCTGGCTGATGAATTTCATCTTCGAACCAGTGATTCTTTTCAGCACAGGAATCAGCATTCTGAAAATCAGCGGGATAGTGGTCACTACCGCAAGAATCATCAAGTAAACTATGGCTGTGTATGTGCTAAGCTCGCTTATCTTATAAAGTTCCAGGCAGACGCTCGAGTTCAGGATTATGCTTCGGAAGATGAAGTCCACGTAACCGCATATTCCTATTAGGACAAAAAAAATGAACGTGACTAAAATCAACATTCCCTCTCTTGGATTTTTGCTCTGGAGAATTTTTTTATAAATATTCCTTCTTGTTATGAATATGCAGAATATTATCAGAACGATGGTGACCGAGAGCAGCAGCAGCGATCCTAGCGAGTTCAAGAACTGGCCATTGGCATAGACGGTAGGGGAGAATAGCACCGAGTAGTTCCTTATGTTCATTCCCCAGAGATATGCGGCAGCAAGGACCATCAGCAGGGCCGTGATCACGGAGAGCAGCCTCTTGAACGTTCGCTTCTGGCTTAGATGGATGATCGCAGCGAGGATGAAAAGAAACAGCGCCATCCAGATTAAGGTGGAGTGAGCGATGATGGAACCCCTCTGCATCGACTCGTTAGCGACCTTGAAAATAGGCTTGCCCTCGAGAATAACTGGCGAACCGCCAGTCTCGGAAAGCGGGATTATGGAGTAATTGCTCCTCAGCTCTAGTTTTGGATTCACGCCGACATTCTGTGTCTCATTCATTGAATCCATTATTTGAAGCCCAGCGATGACCTTTCTGGAACCAAGAGTCTCGGCTTTCATGATGTACCACTTTGAGCCGAAATTCTTGAAGACAGGCTGCTCCGTGATTTCTGCCAGCGGTGAGCCCATCCCTCTGAATGGCGGGGTGAGCTTCGCTAGAATCAGCCTGCTGCTGATGTCGTCGTTGTTCACGGGGAACTGGTTGTTCCATGCTTGGAGAGAGTCATCATAGTAGCGGTAGATGACCATGTCGTCTGGAATGTTGTTCCGCCCTTCCCAAGAACGCAAATCAGCAGTGATGGCAGTGGAAATGTAATGCCCTAGCAGGTTCATGCGCTTTTCCAAAGCTTTAGACATTCTTTGAGCGACCGTATCTGGATTACTCATCCTGTTCCCCACAGAAATTGAGAATGCGAGCAAGATGGCGGCGGAAGACAACAGGGTCGCCACGAATAATTCCTTTATGTTAATCCTGTTCCTCATCCCTCGTGGTGATATGGCTCGCCTTTAATTATAGTGAGTGCCCGGTAGAGCTGCTCTGCGAAAATGACCCTGACCATCTGATGCGAGAATGTCATTTTGGATAGAGACAGCATTCCATTGCTTCTGGAATATACTTCATCGGAGAAACCGTAGGCACCGCCTACGACGAACACGATGTCTTTCCCGCTGCCGAAAAGCAAGGATTGAACCCTGTCGGCAAGTTCCACCGACCTGTATTCTTTGCCCCTTTCATCTAGGAGAATCAGCCTGTCCGAAGGGTTTATGGCTTTCAGAATCAGCCTGCCTTCTTTTTCTTTAATCTGAATATGACTTAGTGAGGCGGTGCCCCTGAGTTCGGGAATCTCGATCAGGTTGAACGGGACATAGTGAGTGAGTCTGGAAACGTAGAGGTCCAGGCCTTCTCGAACCCATTTCACGTCGGTTTTCCCGACTGTCAGCAGAGTCATTTTCATTTAAGCAAAAATAATAAACAGACAATTCATTTACAATAAGAAATCTTGGCTTACTGCCCCTAGTCATGTTGGCTATCACTCCTAGTCATCCTGACGAAAGTCAGGATCTATTCTCTATCAGTCTCTCCTGCATCTTCTGCTTTTGAAGACTTGATTCTACTATTCGTGCTTAACATGGCATGACCGGTGGCTCATTATTTGCAATATTAGCAGCCGCAATGAAAGCAGCGCTTAAAATATTACTTATAGGTGCCGCTCTGCTTTTCTGGGTCAGAGCTGGCGCATCAAGCGATGGCTACGATGTCTTCAACCCTATCGTCAAATATTTCGGGCAAGGCAACGTGGACAAGTTATCTGCATGGTTCGCCGATAACTTGGAAGTGTCCATTCTTTCTACGAACAATGATTGCAGCAAGAATCAGGCAAAGCAGATTCTGAAAACTTTCTTCTCCAATCATAATCCTAGATCAATGGACATAATCCACACTGCATCGAAGGCCAATTCTAAGTATGCGCTAGGCGAGTTGAACGCCGGCGGTGAAGTATTCAGGGTTACGATCTTCGTCAGTAATTGCAATGGAGAGTACAAGATTCAGCAGATAAAGATTGATCAGGCACAGATTAGGTGAATAGGCTTAACTTACACAGGACATTTTTCATCATTATATTCATAATGCTTGGCATCCTGGGCTTGCATGCGCAGACTACCAGGGTGAAAGGCAGGGTGACGGATGCTCAGACCGGCGAGGGCATTGCTTTTGCTGGGGTTTATTTTAAGAATTCCACGGTGGGCGTTTCCACCGATGATGAAGGCTATTATACTCTGGAAGTCAGGAATAACAGCCTGATAATCCTGTCGGCATCCATACTTGGTTACGAGACTTCAGAGAAGCCAGTCAGCGTCGGTCGCTTCAACGAGATAAATTTCGCTTTGAAACCAGCGCTGAATGAGCTGAAAGCCGCAGTTGTGAAGCCTGATGACCGGTACATGAAATTCATTCTGAAAAGCATAAACGAAGGGAAAAAGAGAAACAATCCGGAATTACAGCCTGGCTATTCGACAGAAGTATACAGCAAGATAGAGACCGACCTTCAGAATGCAGACAGCAAGACCATCAAGAGGCTGCTGCCGAAGAATTTCATGTTCGTATACGACTACATGGATACTTCCGTCATCTCTGGCAGGCCTTACCTGCCGATTATGATATCGGAAACTTCTTCTGAATATTCGCACAGGACGAATCCGGATCAGAAGAAGGAGGTCATCAAGGCAAGCCGCATTTCTGGCATCGAACATGAAGAAACGGCAGCTCAGTTCGCTGGCAGCATGCACGTGAAGACGAATTTCTATGATGACTTCATCAATGTATTCGAAATCCAGATTCCGTCCCCAGCCAACTCGAACGGAATGCTGTATTATAACTATTTTTTGATAGACAGCTTGAACGTCGACGGTAGGAAGACGTATAAGATCCGGTTTCACCCATCCAAATGGGTTTCATCCCCGACTTTCGATGGTGAGATGGCCGTGGATGCCGAGGATTTCGCTTTGCGGGAAGTTCATGCCAAGCTGAAGAAGGGCTCGAACGTGAACTGGATTCGGGACCTTGTGCTGGATGTCGAGAACCAGAGACTTCCTGACTCATCTTGGTTTTACAAGCAGGATAAAATCTATGCGGACTTGTCCGTTGTTCTCACCGACTCCACGCATCTGCTTTCCGTGATTGCTCGCCGCCAGATAGACTATATCAATCCGAGATACGTCGATTTCGGGAATGAGAATCTCTCAGATGCCAAATCCGCCGTGAAGCTGAGCGAGAACGTCTTGAACAATGACGAGGAATATTGGACGAAGGTCAGGCCTTACGAGCTTACCGAAAAGGAAAAAGGAATATACCAGATGGTGGATTCCATCAAGAACGTGCCACTTTATAAGGACATCCAGACCACAGTCAGGATGCTTGCCACAGGCTTCTGCGACATTTCGCCAAAGTTCGGCCTAGGGCCTTACTCTACGATATATTCATTTAATAACTTGGAAGGCAGCCGCTTCCAGCTCGGAATCCGCACGACGAAGGATTTCAGCAGGAAGGTGAGGCTGATGGGATATGGAGCGTTCGGCGTGAAGGATGGGAAATTCAAGGCTGGGGGCACTTTTGAATATATGTTCAATAATGACCCGACGCGAAAGCTTCTAGCCGTCTTCAAGCATGACGTGACGCAGCTCGGTAAGGTCGATTATAAATATGGCAGCGGTAATATATTCACTTCCTTGCTTTCGAAGCCAGGCGGGCAGAAGCTGAGCATGGTGAATGAATTCGATCTCACATACATGCACGAGGTCAATCAGGACATCAACATTGGTGTTGCCTTGGAGAACAAAAGGATTTTCTCGAACAAATACGTGCCGATGGTGACAAGGAATGGCCAGAATATCAATTCCGTGGCTTACAATCAGTTACGGTTTGAGACCAGAATCTCTTGGGACGAGATAATAACTAGGGGAGTCTTCGATAAATATTATGTATTCACAGAATACCCAATAATCACCACTGAACTGATAGGCGCGCTGGATGGACTCGGAGATAATAATTATAAATTCTTCCGCCCAGAGATAACTGTCGAGTACACGCTCAGGATACCGCCAGTTGGGAACGGCCACATGAACCTGTCTGCAGGAAAGATTTTCGGTGCGGTGCCTTATCCTATGCTGAACATCTTCCAAGGCAATGGAACATATTTCCTGAATAAAGAGACTTTCGCCTGCATGGATTATTATGAGTTTGCGGCGGACACTTGGGTGACTTTCTCTCTGATGCATGATTTCAAAGGATTTTTCCTGGGCAAGATTCCGGGAATCCGGAAGATGAACTTAAGGGAAATTGCAATATTCAAGATGGTTTACGGAGACCTGACAAAGAAGAACAACGGCATAATCGGAGACCCCGAAGGCAAGGCCGCCATGCTGTTCCCTGAAGGCATGACCACGCTGAATAAGCCTTACATGGAGGCTGGCGTGGGCATCACGAATATATTCAGGCTGCTTAGGGTGGATGCTTATTGGCGTCTGAACCATCGCTGGCACATGGTTGATGGCGAGAGGAAGAAGGTTGACAATAGGTTCGTGGTGAATGTCGGCTTCGAGCTCAACTTTTAGTTTGTTCGTGCCTCATAAATTTAGTATTTTTGAATTCCGAATATTCATAAGCACATGAGCAGAAACGTTCATCTGATAATACTATTGTTCCTTTTCGATTTATTGATGAGCCTGCCATTTCTGGTTCCTGGCACTGGCTATCTTGCATTGATCGGGCTCGTGCCGTTGCTGATGGCCGAAAAAATCGCCACCGAGACAAAGATTAGGCGTTTTTGCCTGTGGCATTACTCGGCTTTCTTAGTCTGGAACTTCGCTACGACGTTCTGGGTATGCAATGCGACCGTGGGTGGCGGAATATTCGCATCGGTTGCAAACGCTTTCCAGATGTCTCTGATCTTCGGACTTTTCAGATGCAGCAAGAAATATTTTCGCGGCTCCTTGCCATACATATTCCTAATGGTGGCATGGATTGCATGGGAAAGGTATTACCTGACGTGGGCGCAGATCAGCTGGCCATGGCTGCTGCTAGGAAATGCCTTCGCCAGAAGCACTTCTTGGATTCAGTGGTACGAGATAACTGGCACCTTGGGCGGCTCGCTTTGGGCCTGGGCGATGAGTCTGGGAATATTCGGCATCATGACTGCCGTGCAGGGCGGGCGATGGAAGGAATATAATGCCAAGGCCAAGACAGCTGCCATTCTTGGAATATGCATCCTTTTCTTTGGTCCGCTGATGACCTCGCTCTTCCTGTGGCCTGAACCGGATAATGGAAGACTGGATGTTTACATTGCCCAGCCGAACATAGATCCTTACAATAAGTTCGGTGGCATGACCCAGGAAGAACAAAACGCCACTATGCTTGCCCAGATGGCAGATGCCCCTAAAAATAGGCCGCTTCTGATGCTGGCTCCAGAGACTTTCACTAACGATGTCATCACGAATGATTTGGCGCTAAGCCCAACGCTTCTTAGTTTCGATACATTTCTGAGGGCCTACCCTAAGGCAAATCTGATTTTTGGCGCCTCGTCTCATGAATATATTCATAGCGCTCTGCGTCCTTCGCAGACCGCTCGTCGGCTGAACGATGGCGGGACCTGGGTGGAGTCGCACAATTCGGCGCTGATCGCCGATGGCACGGGAAGGGCGGAAATATATCACAAGAGCAAACTGGTCGTCGGGGTGGAGATGATGCCATATCCAGCCTTATTCCGTCACGTGGATGAGTGGCTCGGGGGAGTGATGGGAAGAGAAGTCGGCCAGAAAGAGGCCTCCAATCTTAATTTCTATGAATATGACGATTCTGGCTCGGTAAAAAGGACGATTCCTGTCGGTTGCGCCGTATGCTATGAGTCGGTGTATCCGGAGCATTGCGCCGAGTATGTCAGGAAAGGCGCCGAGCTGCTGACGATCATAACCAATGATGCCTGGTGGAAAGACACCCCGGGCTATCGCCAGCACCTCTCATACGCATCTCTCAGAGCCATTGAAACCCGTCGCTGGATAGCTCGCTGCGCCAACACTGGCATTTCTTCCATAATTGACCCGTCCGGCAAAATCCTAAGGAAGACATCTTGGTGGCAGAAAGAGACGCTTCATGAATCCGTCGGTCTCCGAGATGGCCAGACATTCTTTGTTCGTCACGGTGACTACATAGGCCGCATCAGTGTGCTATGCTTCCTGCTGCTCCTCCTCAACCTCCTCGTCATGGTATTCACTAAACGCAAAATAGATTAGCAAACGCATCCTCGCCCGCTAATTGCACGGACAAATCCTTATTTTCAGAACCGGGTGATTCTCCTTTCCCCATGCTTCTTTACGATGGAACGATACTCTTCGAACTCCATCGCATAGCCAAGGGCATCACCGAAAGAATACTAATACAAGAAGCCGAACAGCCATAGCGGAATGCGGCTGCCGTGCCCGACCTCGGTGTCATCGACGGCAAGGTAGCTGTCGGGAACATCGGCAATCTGGTCAAACGTCTTGCCTTTGCCTCCCACCTCGAACAGATGCTTTCCGTCAATCAGGAAGTCTCCGTTCTTGGGATAGGAGATGTCGTGGTTCACTTTCAACTGGCTTAAGAAGAAGGCCTCTCGTTCATTTCCTTTGTCCACTATGGGGCAGAGCACGTGCATAAGATTGGTGTTGCCGAGGAATATCTTCTCCGGCTTGGTCAGGGACTTATAGTTCTTGGCCTTTGCAGTAAGGAACCCAAGCACCTGCGCTTTGTCAAGGGCATACAGCATCCTTAATCCCAGTTCGTTGTCGGTAGACAGTTGTCGCCAGAGCTCCGACATGTTCGGTTCGAACGGAACATGCTCACTGATAATCATCAGTAGCTTCTTAACCTTCTGGAGCGTCTCGAAGGTTACTTTTTCAACAGCAGGAAGGTCGGAATCTATCACAACTGTAACCGTTTCCTTTAGCCGGGAGGGAAAATCTTCCGGCGACTCAAGATAGAATGGATAATAACCGTGATCAAGATAGGCTTCGAACAACGGTGCCACCCTAATCTTGCCCACGATCTGCATAGACTCTTTGACATGACTGGACAGAATTTGGTCAAGTGAAAGCGTTTCACAGTGGTATATGTCTTCCAACTCAAGATATTCCCGGAAGGAGAGCCCATAAAGGGTATAAGGGGTCTGACGACGGGACATATCCACTTTGGCATTGTCCATGACAAGAAGCGAACTGCTTGTATAGACAATGCTCATGTCCGGAAAACCGTCATAGATGTTTTTAAGCATCGTAGACCACCCCTCATAACGGTGGACTTCATCCAGATAGAGGCGCATGATTCCGTGCCTATATGCCCAGTCGACCAAATCCATAAGGCTGTGGGTGGCGAACCAAAGGTCATCCAGAGATGCGTAGAGTGTTTTATCAATATCCTCGTGACTCTCCAGAATGTTCTGGAGAAGCATGGTTGTCTTACCCACGCCACGGGCCCCCCTGATGCTGATAATCCGGGCTTTCCAGTTGATTTGGCTGTAAAGATACCTCTTGAAGCGAAGACTCACCTTCGCCAATTTTCTGTGGTAGGTATCAAACAAGGGTTGCAATTCAATCTGTTCCATAGCGGTCAAAGCTAAATGATTTCACTGCAAAGATAATCATTTTATGGCTACAACCATAAAATATTGTTAATTTTTATGGTCGCAAACATAAAAACGATTATTATTCGTGCAATTTTGCCGCCTCAAGGTGCTGGCGCTTGATTCCGTCGGCCAGTTACTGCGAACGACCCATCCGTTCTGCTGAACGACGCCGTCCGTCATCCCGAACTTGATTCCGGACCAACGTAAACAGGAGCGGCGCCCCCGAAAAAAGGGGATTAGCTTTCCAGCTTATCCCCTTTCTCATCGTAATATTCATTCTGCAGGACCGAGAAATCAGTGACTTCGACCAAATTAATCTTGCATTTGTACTTCCGCCGCCATTTCCCCAGGAAAGACTTGTCGCCGAACATGTTCGAGCCACGTTTGAGGTAAGCTCCCAGTATCGGGCTCACTTTAAGAGTGATGGCACCCTGTCCATTATCCACGAAATAAGCGAGCTTTCGCTCGATTTCCTCATCAATCACTACGCTCGACGCTATTTTCCCGGTGCCATGGCACGTAGGACAAACTTCGGTAGTGTTTATTTCAGTCACCGGCCTTATTCTTTGGCGAGTGATCTGCATGAGGCCAAACTTCGTGAGAGGGAGGACATTGTGTTTCGCCCTATCGCTATCCATGAACTGTTGCATCTTCTTGAACAGCTCGTTGCGATGTTCCGGAGATTCCATGTCTATGAAATCCACGATGACGATTCCGCCCATGTCCCTTAGCCTCAATTGCCTGGCAATCTCCTCAGCAGCAATGCAGTTGACATCGAAGGTGTTCTCCTCCTGGTTATCTGTCTTTGCCCTGATGCCGCTGTTCACGTCTATCACGTTCAATGCCTCGGTGGTCTCTATTACTAGATAAGCCCCTTGCTTCATCGGAACCACCTTCCCGAAAGAACTCTTGATCTGCCTAATGACCTCGAAATGGTCGAAAATAGGCTCTTTTCCATTGTACAGCTTGACGATTTTCTCCTGCTCTGGAGAAATCAAGGAGATATATTTCTTCGTCTCCTCATACTCTTTCTCATCATTCACGTAAATATTCGTGAATGAATCGTTGAGCAAATCCCTAAGGATGGTGGTCGTCTTGCTGTACTCAGTGAACAGCAGCTGGATGCTCTTTTTCCCAGCGATCTTCTTCCATGATGTCTCCCATTTCTGGATGAGAGATTTTACTTCGGCAACCAAAACCGCAGCGTTCTTGCCTTCTGCGGCAGTGCGGATGATGGCACCGTAATTTTTCGGCAGAATGCTCTTGACCAGAGTCTCGAGCCTTCTTCTTTCTTCTTTGGAGACGATCTTCTGGGACACGTTCACCTTCTCGGCGAATGGCATCAGCACAATGTTTCGTCCTGCCAATGAAATTTCCGCTGTCAGTCTTGAACCCTTAGTGGAAATCGGTTCTTTTACGATCTGGGCGACAATCATCTGCCCAGGCTTCAGCACATTCTCTATTCTTCCTTCCTTCTCCAAGATAGCTCCTAGCTTGATCCCTGAATATAACGCATTCAGGTCGCTGTTAGTGTTGCTCTTCTTGACGAACTCGTCGAAGGCCGTAAAATACAGTCCGAGATCGAGATAATGCACGAAAGCTTCCTTTTTGTCCCCGATGTCCACGAAGGCAGCATTGAGCGCAGGGAGGATTTTCTTAACTTTCCCAAGATAAACATCCCCGACAGAAAAATTGTGCCCGTTGCTAGACTCCTTGTTCAGTTCAATCAGCTTATGGTTTTCCATAAGCGCAATGTGAACTTCCGTCGGCGATACGTCGACGATCAGATCTTTCTGATCTTTTTCGTTTTTTTCGGACTCCATAAGGAAATTCAATGGACTTTATATTAAAAAAAGGCTGTCCGGGTCTCCCGGTCAGCCTCTTTCTTTTAGCAGACTGCTAAAATGACAGACAGAGAGGAGTGAGTTACTTCTTCTTGTGCCTGTTCTTGCGCAAGCGCTTCTTACGCTTGTGCGTAGACATCTTATGTCTTTTTCTCTTCTTTCCGCTTGGCATAGGTCTATGAAATTATTAAATCAATTATTTCTTAACGGCGTTAACGAATACCTTGGCAGGTTTGAAAGCAGGGATATCGTGTGCTGGAATAGTCATTGTTGTCTTCTTGGTGATGTTCCTGGCTGCTTTCTTTGCTCTGTGCTTGATTATGAAGCTGCCGAAACCACGAAGGTATACAGGTTCTTTCTTTACTAGAGAATCTTTAACGGTGTCCATAAAGGCTTCCACAACTGACTGGACTGCGATCTTCTCGATCCCTGTCGCTTTCGCAACCTTGTCCACTATTTCTGCTTTAGTCATAATTATAAAATTTATAAAGTTTTAATAATCACACCAATGGGTTTTTATTCAAGTAACGGATTGCAAAAATAGAGTTATTTTTTTAATATTCAAAATCATATCACAATTTTTGGAATCATTTTTTGTGGCATGGAGATTGACCTTATTCCCCCTTGCTTTTAAAAGGGACTTTGCCCTGACAAAATGTCAGAGAAAACTGCCCTCTAGATGAATTAAGTATGGATGCTAGAAATGATAGATCAGATTTCCTTCTCCCCGAGGGGGCGGAGGTTAGCATAATTCCTGTCGTGGACGGGGCCGAGCAGATGAAGGTAGATCCTGCGGATCTGCCTGATGCCCTGCCAATCTTGGCCTTGAGGAACGCCGTCCTCTTTCCTGAGATGGTGTTTCCTATAACTATCGGCAGGGACAAATCAGTAAAGCTGATAAAAGAAGCTGAAGAGAAAGGCTCTTTCATTGGCGCAGTCCCTCAGAACGATGTATCAGTTGAGGATCCTCTCGAGAAGGATCTCTTCAAATATGGAACTGCCGCAAGGGTGCTCAGGACATTGGAAATGCCGGATGGTTCGCTGACTGCGATTCTGCAAGGAATAAAGAGAGTCAGGCTGGTGAAGATGATTTCTTACCAGCCGTATCTGCTTGCTCATGTGAGATACATCGATGACGTGGTGCCGAATATGGACGATAATATCAGGATGCTGGCTGAATCATTGAAAGACAAAGCATCAGTCATCATCAGGTCGTCTTCTTTCGCTCCTAAAGAAGCGCTGACCGCTCTTCGCTCCATCGATAATTTCCCGTTCTTGGTGAATTTCATAGCGACGACGGTGGATGTTGAGAATTTCGCTGAGAGAGTGGAGCTGCTGAAATACGACAACCTGCATGTGCGTGCGATGAAGCTGCTAGGGCTGCTGGAGACGCAGACACAGCTGCTTAAAATCAAGCAGGAGATTAACCAGAAGGTGAAAAGCGACATAGATCAACAGCAGAGGGAGTATTACCTGAACAACCAGCTTCGTACCATCCAGGAAGAGCTTGGAATAGACGAGGAGGAAGATTTCGACAAATTCCGCGAGAGGGCGAAAGAGAAGAAATGGCCTGAAGCAGTGGCTGCTCAGTTCGAGAAAGAATTATCCAAGCTCGAGAAATATAATCCTTCCTCCCCAGAATACAGCGTGCAATACAATTACATCGAATTCATGCTGGATTTGCCATGGAACGACATGTCCAAGGATAATCTGGATCTGAAGCATGCTCAGAAGGTGTTGGATGCAGACCATTATGGCCTAGAGACGGTGAAGGACAGGATTATTGAATATCTTGCCGTCCTGAAGCTGAAAGGTAATATGAAGAGTCCTATCCTCTGTCTCTATGGCCCTCCGGGAGTGGGAAAGACCAGCCTGGGCAAATCTATCGCCAAGGCACTGGGCAGGAAATATGTCAGGATAGCTCTCGGTGGAATGCATGACGAGGCAGAACTGAGAGGCCACCGCAAAACCTACGTCGGGGCCATGCCAGGACGCATCCTAAGCGGCATAGCAAAGGCAGGCACTTCCAACCCTGTAATGGTGCTAGATGAAATAGACAAGGTGGGAAATGACTACAAAGGCGACCCGTCATCGGCTTTGCTCGAGATCCTGGACCCAGAGCAGAACGTTGCCTTTCACGATAATTATCTGGACATCGACTACAATCTGTCCAACGTGCTGTTCATCACGACAGCTAATACCTTAAATGGGATTCAGCCTGCCCTGCTGGACAGGATGGAACTCATCAATGTCACAGGCTATCTGGCAGAGGAAAAGATGCAAATTGCTAAGAAATTCCTCATTCCTAAGCAGTTAGAGGAACATGGCGTAGGTAAGCATGAACTGAGAATAGACAATGCAGCTCTAGCGAAGATCATCGATGAATATACTCATGAGTCGGGTGTCCGCGGTTTGGAGAAGCAGATTGCTAAAATCACCAGAGTGACTGCCAAGAAAATAGCCCTAGGCGAAGCCTATCCAGCAGTCATAAAGAAAGATCATCTTAAGGAATATCTCGGATTGCCGACGAATTTCCACGATCTGCAGAAAGGCAACGAAGCGCCAGGCGTGGTCACCGGCCTGGCCTGGACCGAGATGGGAGGCGAGATTCTCTTCGTGGAAAGCTCTGTGAGCCATGGCAAGGGCAACCTTACCATGACAGGAAACTTGGGGGCCGTGATGAAGGAATCGGCTACCATTGCTTACCAATATATTAAAGCGCATCCAGAGCTCACAAAGATGACTTCCGAGGAGTTCGAGTCTAAAGATATTCACGTGCATGTGCCAGAAGGGGCCGTTCCGAAAGACGGTCCGTCGGCCGGCATAACGATGGTCAGCTCCATGGTTTCAGCTCTTAGGAAGCAGAAGGTTAGGCCTGGCATAGCGATGACTGGCGAGATGACTCTTCGTGGCAGAGTCCTTCCTGTTGGCGGGATAAAGGAGAAGATTCTGGCCGCAAAGAGGGCAGGAGTGCACACTATCGTCATATCGGAAGAAAACCGTAAAGACATAGAGGACATTAAGCCTATCTATGTGGAAGGATTGGAGTTCCATTACGTGAAGACCATAGATGAAGTCATAGGCTTCATATTCGAATAATTTGTCTAAATTTACAGCCCGTATGGACGTGAAAATTGAACAAAGCTGGAAACAGGTGCTGCAAACTGAGTTCGAGAAACCATACTTTGCCGCGCTTGTTCGTTTTCTGCACCAAGAGAAAGACTCTGGAAAGAAAATCTACCCTCCCGGAAGCCTTATCTTCAAGGCATTCGAACTCACGCCAGTGGACCAGGTCAAAGTCGTGATCCTGGGCCAGGATCCTTATCACGAATATGGTCAGGCGATGGGGCTTAGTTTCTCAGTGCCTGACAACGTGCCTGCCCCTCCTTCCCTCAAGAACATATTCAAGGAAATCGAAGATGAATTTGGCTTCAGGATGAGCGGACGGCCGAATCTGGAGGGCTGGGCGCATCAGGGAGTGCTTCTGCTGAATGCCATCCTTACCGTGCGAAGCGGAGAGGCTGCATCACATAGCGGCATCGGCTGGCAGCAGTTCACAGATGCGGTCATAAGCTACCTCTCGACAAATCGCCAAGGCATCATATTCCTATTGTGGGGAAATTACGCTAGGAGCAAAAAGGCTCTTATTGACTCGTCAAAGCACTATGTGCTGGAGGCGGCACACCCTTCGCCGCTGGCGAGAGGAGCTTTCTTCGGCTGCGGCCACTTCAAGAAAGCAAACGAAATATTAATAAGCGAAGGGAAGACTCCGATTAATTGGCAGCTGTGATTATTTGGGATTTATGAATATAAAAGCTTTATTTCCTGGGTCGTTCGACCCTTTCACCTCTGGCCATCTGGACATTCTCAAGAGGGCTCTGACAATATTCGACGAAGTCGTGGTGGCTGTCGGCGTGAATCAGGATAAAAGGGGGTTCTATGCGATGGAGCAGCGGGAAGACATCATCCGTCAGGCGGTCAAAGGTCTTGATGGGGTTTCTATAATATCTTACGATGGCCTCACCGTGGATGTCTGCAGGCAGTTAGGCATCAGGCACGTGGTGAGAGGGGTCAGGAATATGACAGATTTCGATAACGAGCAGGCCGTGGCTGATGCCAACAGGCATCTCTATCCTGGGCTTGAGACTATCATAATCCCGACTGCTCAGGAATATGCCCACATCTCTTCATCGGCCGTGCGCGATGTCATCCGCCATCATGGCGACACTTCGCAGTTCATCCCAGAAGGCGTCATATTGCCGGAAGCAAAATGAGAAGGCTCGTATTCACAATCATAATATTCTTTCTCTCCGTTAGCGCTTTCGCACTGGAAATCGACTCTACTGCGTTTAAGGCTTTGGATGCCAAAATCGCCGAATATGTCGCCACTCTAGAGCCTGAGCCTCTGGACGTCAAGGAAAGGGAATGCGACTTCATGATAGAAAACACCAGTGACTCGCTCCTAAGGCAGTATGTTGCCATCAAGCTTTACGACCACTATCTCAATTCTCCTGTCATGGGCGATGAGGCGGTTTCAATCCACCTGACCGACGCATGGTTCGTTCCTGCAAAAGTGAAGTTTCAGAGCGAAGCCGAACTTATGAACGCCCGGGTCTATGCCGACTTCAACCGGCAGTCGCTCCTAGGCTGCCAGGCTCCGGAACTTACTCTTTTCTCAACGGACAGCGTTGCGACTCAGGTTAGGTTCGAGCGTTATTCAGTGCTTTATTTCTATGACACTGACTGTTCTAAGTGCAAGATGGAATCGGTATTCTTGAAGCCCCTGCTGAATCGCAAGAATTACCCGATCGACTTCTATGCGGTCTATGCTGGCGTGAATAAAGGTTCGTGGCTGAAATGGATTGGGGATAAATTCAACGTGATGGCATCGGAAACCAGGATGATAAATCTCTGGGATCCAGAAGTATCTTCCGATTTCCAGATGAAATACGGAGTGCTGAATACGCCGAAGATGTTCCTTGTCGCTCCCGGAGGAAGGATAGTGGGTAGGGGAATGGACCATAGGGCTCTGGAGCAGCTTCTGGACTTGTATTTATCGCAAGATGATTATGAATATGGCGGAGCGGAGACCACCGCTCTTTTCGACAATCTTTTCAAATCTTACGGAGACACTCTGGAGGCTGCTGACATCCTCCATGCCGCTGATTTGGTGAAAAGCAGGACGTTGGACAAGGGTGACACGCTGTTCTTCAAGCATCTTGAAGGAGATTTGCTGTATTACCTCTCCAATCACAAAGGGGAGGCTTGGAATGCAGGCGCTTTGGATTTTGTCAACGAATATATTCTCTCGCGTCCCGAGATATGGAGAAGCTCTGACGATACGGTGAAGGTAGTCGGCCTGGCAGAGATGATGAATGATTTGCTGTCCCGGACTCCTGTAGGAACGAGGCTCCCGAAGGATTTCCCGATTCCTGGCTGGAACAAATTCAGGAAGAAAGGGGGCTGGCTGATTTTCCACGATTCAGGCTGTCACGTATGCGAGGCTGAGCTTCAAGCTCTGGATTCTTTGCAGAGCGCTCTTCCGAAACGCTCTCGGGCAAAGGTTTTCGAAGTGGAGACCGACAAGCTCTTCGATGCGCATCCGGAAGTCATGAACATAATATTGGACACCTTCGACCTCAGCTCCATGCCATACATCATGAAAATCGGCAAGGACGGCCTCGTGGAACGGAAATATGTCACTTTCTTGAAATAAGCATATTCAAGAAAAATATTGGTGATTTCAATTAGTGAAGTCGTAATATTCCATCACGTCCTCTCCTTGCTTGAAGCGAACCTCCTTCACATAGCTTATTTTCTGCTTCCCATTGAAGGCGGCAGCCTTTATGGTCGTGGCATCGCCTCTGACCCTGAAGGGTTTAGCGTAAGCGGCAGATGCTGCGCTGGGATCCGAACCGTCCAGCGTATACCTAACGGTAGCTGAAGGGTTCTCGCTGTCCATTGTTACCTCCCCTGCGACGATCATGACCTCAGGGGCATCATGCAAGTCATACGCTTGAATGTCTCTGCTTCGTAGCCCGGCTAGTTGCTGCCCGATGCGATTTTTGAAGTCATCCCATGACGCTCCTTCTTCTGGCGACCATCCTTTTTCGGCGATTGCAAGCAATCTTGGGAACATCATATATTCCAGGTGCTTCTCGGTAGGAATGTATTCCGTCCATGCGCATCCTTGAACCCCAATGACATTCCCCATGTTCTCTGGTCGGATGCATTCAACAGTATCAGGAGCGACATCCTTTCCCTCGACGAGGCTTTCATTGAATGCAGCGCGTTCAGGACTAATGGGCTGCGGATCGAAAATGAACATTTTCTTTAATGGAGAATATCCGTACATCGCCTTTTTCTCTTCTTTCGGCGAAGCCTGATACCAGTCGAAATAAAGGATTTCACCAGGAGTCATTACTGTGCGCAATCCTCTGTTTGCCGCCCGGATGCCTCCTTTTTCGCCTCTGTATGAATATACGATCGAGGAACTGGACAGATCTTCATTTTTGAGGATTTCGTCCCATCCGCCCATTACCCTGCCATGACCGTTGAGGAATTTCTGCAATCGGCTTATCATGTAGCATTGAAGGTCGTCGTAAGAAGTCATTCCTTCTTTCTCCATCAAGGCCTTGCATGCGTTGCAATCATGCCAAGCATGTTTTCTCGCCTCATCTCCGCCAATGATTATCTCCTTTGAAGGAAAGAGTTCCATCACCTCAGCCAATACGCTTTCGGCGAAGTCGTAAACTTTTTCATTGGCAGGGCAGAATTCTCCATTGCCGTATTGCGTATCAGTGCAATTGAGTTCAGGATAACCGACAAATACAGGATCCGAGTGTGCGGGAAATTCTATTTCTGGAATGACGTTAATATATCGCTCCTCTGCATACCTGACTATTTCGCGAATATCGTCTTTCGTGTAATAGCCTCCGTATGCTCCGGGAGTGTCTTTCGTGCAGAAATACCTTTTATCCAGTTTCCACCATCCGTCCCAGTCTTCCATCACTCTGTAAGCCCCAAGTTCTGTCAGCTTAGGGTATGAGTCAATCTGCAACCTCCATCCTCCATTGTCCGTTAAGTGAAGATGAAACTGGTTAAGTTTGTAATATGCCATTTCGTCCAGGATTTTCAGTATTTCTTCTTTTGAGAAGAAATGGCGCGAGACATCCAAGTGAATGCCTCTGTACTCAAAGCGAGGATAGTCTGTAATGTTTGCGCACCGTACTCCGTTGCTGTCTGTGAGCTGCTTTACTGTCTGCATTCCATAGAAAAGCCCGGTATCGGTTGCCGCTTTTATTGAAATGCCTGTCTTTGTCACATTCAATACGTATCCTTCGCGTCCTAGAGTTTCTCTTAAAGAAGGGTCAAGATTGGTTTCGGCGCTGGACGCAGTCGCATCCTTTTCTTTGGTCTTGAAATATCCTTTGTGGAATTCTGCAGTTGCCGGCCTTGGGACGACTGAGACAACGCCCTCTTTCTTGCTGGAGATCTCTTCCGTGCAAGAAAAAAGAGTCAGAAGGGAAAGCAGGGACAATGAAGCCAAGCCTGATTTGTTAAGCATAAGACTTATTATTTGCCAGAGAGATAGTCGAGAATAGCCTTTCTGCCCGCACGGAAAGCTGCGATGTCAGTGGTGTAATTCCATGTGTCCGTCACGATGCTCCGGCACATTGCATCGGATTCAGCCTTAGACTTTTGCCCAACCATTTTCAGCAGTTCGTAATCTCTGATACCATCGCGCATCGCACTCAGGCGTATGGAAGGATAGACTTTCTTGTTCCCTGGCCAGATAATCCACATGTCGCCTCCGATGAACTCGCCGTAAGCATCCTTCCATGGATTCTCCGATGGGGCTCCATGCCAGTAATTCAGGCCCCAGTGCAGGAAGCCAACGGTGTTGTAGCGATAGTTCAGCCAATGAGTCAGTCTCGTTTTTATGAGCGGGATTCTTATGAATCTGTTGAGCCCGTTACCCTGCGGTCCCATGGCGCAATATATCCATGGTCTCTGTTTATCAGTATATTCATATCCTTCCTCTCCTTCAAGCACATCTATGCACGGGCATGGTACATCCAGATACTCGTCTGTGATTTTATGCGTTCCCAGCGGGTCCATTATTTTGATTTCAGGGCCTCCTTTTTTGATGTAAGAAGCAACTCTCATATAGGCAGGGGCTGTTTTATCGTTAGGCTCGTCGCAAAGAGTCTGCAGATAGACATCCAGGTAAGTCCTCCCGTCGGGAAGGGAATGTGACTTGAGATATTTCTCCAGAGCCTGGAAATACAGCCTGAGGTACATCTCGACTTCGGGACTGTACTGGTCGCGCTGGTCCACATAGGTCCAGACCGGAGAATAAGTCCCGTCTCCATTATCGGTGCATTTGGGAGAGCCATCATCATTCAGTTCAATCCCCAGCATCACAAGGAGTCCGTCAGTCTTGTCTTTGGCGTTGGCGATTATGTTTGGCCCCTGAACATAGTGAAGGTCAGGGCATGCTCTGTAATACATCTCGATTTCTCTTCCCAGCGTGCTGAAGTCGGCATTCATTTCCCATTCCCCAGAAGCGTTTTTTACGAGCCTCCTTCCTGTGTAATAGGTCTGATAGTATTGAGAGTTGAAGCTGTTTTGCCCGTACTTGCTTACAAACGGCACGATGACCTTCTCGATCAAATCATAATTGGCGTACATCTCGTTCTCTTTGCCGTTATTCATCGCTTTCAGGTCTCCGTTAATCCATTGCATGATGTCCAAAGTCTGTTTCTCAGGCAATGTGACATCGTAGATTTCCACAGTGAATGGGAGTTTGCCGCTGTCGTAGCCTTGTATTTTGGCAATTCCTTCATATATTCCTGCTGGTGCGTCACGAGGAATGTCGAATTCTGCCCAGAAAGCAGTTTGGTTGCCGTTCGGAAGATCGACGGTCCAATCCTCAAGAGGCATCAAGGCATCAGGAATGAGAAGCTGCTCTTGCGGATACCTGTCGGGAGCTGCCCCTCCCGCCCATTGGTCCCAGTGAGGAGTGCACTTGACGTTTCTCACCCAATGGAGTTCGGGGTTGATGGCTATGCCAGTTTCGCCTTTCAGGGCGAATTGCGTGATGGATGGCGTTATTGTGCCTTCGTCTTTGTCGCAATATACCATTATCTGCACTGTGGCTGTCTCTCCTCTTGCCACGCGAATGGTGTCGGTCTCGAACGGATGATCTTCGAAAGTCGTAGGTTTTATGAGGGCGTCAACCTGTTCCAGCCAAATATCTCCATGAATCAGGGCTGTGACTGATGTGGCAGCGTCACCTGCTTTTGCCGTGATTGTCGCATAACCACTTTTTTTGCCAGTGACGACCCCTGCTGCATCAACCGTGGCGACCGATTCGTCTGACGATGTCCATACAGGTGCGTCCGTCGAATTCGAAGGGTATACCGTGGCTTTGACTGACTCTTTCTTTCCAACGTTGATGCGCAATTGCCTGACATCGAATTTCAGGCTATCGGCAGGTATTCTTGAGTCGATCACTGTTACATGACAGATGCCCGTTTTGCCTCCGGCTGAAGCTTTAACATCAGTTTCGCCTATGCCGAGGCCTGTCACGATTCCTTCCTGCGTTACGCTCGCGATATTCGAATCTTCGACTGTCCATGCAATTGGACTGCTTGTGGATGCATTCCATTTGCTTATTCTTGTCCGGATAGTCGCAGCATCCCCTTTTTTTATCGTAAGAGATGATGGAGACATGACGATGCCCTGCACTTCTTGCGTCTTGGCGTTGAGGTCGTCTGTTTCCACTTTACATCCCCCTAAGGCAGCAGCTGTAAGGATCAGCACTGCGTATGTCATGGAAAAGCCTTTAGTCATGATATCTGTGGTTTTATTCTATGCTATATTCTACATTAGCCGGATTGTCAATGGTGAATTGGCTTCCTGTGCCTTGGATTTTTTCTCCATTCACGGAGAATCCTGTGATTTTCATCCCGATGATGGAGCTTCCTTTCGTGTATATTGTAAGGGCTGGGTAGTTCCCTGCCTTTTTGCTCGTAACGGTTATATTCTTGAGGGTAATGTTATCCATCACTACTTTAGGAGTGCCGCCATATTGACGTATGGAAACAGCCCTTCCGGAAGGATCAATGTCGTCGAAAGTCAGATTCTCAGCCGTGA
This sequence comes from Bacteroidales bacterium UBA1680, assembly GCA_002320605.1. GTDB lineage: Bacteria > Bacteroidota > Bacteroidia > Bacteroidales > UBA932 > Cryptobacteroides. The sequence goes on from DCKG01000030.1 coordinate 82,148, forward strand.
CATCTGATATTCTTGCCGGAGGATTACTCCCGCTCCACAGGTCGCTGCTGCCATCGCTGCCCTGGCCTATCGCGAAAGCGGCGCGCAAATCATCTGAAAGTCCCCTGGCATGCTGAAGGAAGGTGCAATTGCGTACGATGATGTCGTGCAGGCGACCGGGATACAGTAATATGTTTCCTGCTTCAGGCCCCACCACGACTCCTCTTGCATAATCTGGCCATACAAGATTGTCGTGTATGCTTACATTGCTTACATCTGTGATAGGAGTGACGATAAAACGGCATTTAAGCGTGATGCAGTCATCGTAGGTGCGGATGAAGCAGTCGCTGATGTCAACTCCTGTGCAGCTTACGATGTCGATCCCATCCCCGTTGAGTTCCCAGCTTATCATGTTGACCCCCTTTATCGTGACTCCATCTGTGCTAGTGACGCACAAATTCCAGCCGGGGCTGTCGATCATGGTAATGTCGCTGATTTTTAAGGCGGAGACTGTAGAGTCTGAACTATTGCAGCGTATGAGCATGTTTCCCCAGCTGTACTGTGCGTCGCCCCAATGTTTCAATTTCGCTCCGCTCAGAACCCCGTGGCCGGCTATAGCCACGTTGCTTCCATTGGCAACTACATTCCCATAAACGATTGCTCCATAGTCAATATATAAGGTCTGCCCGGAGTTCAAAGTAATAGTGCCTGCATCGTGTTCTCCAGGACCATAATATTTTACAGATGAAGAGCTGGCAGATGGCTTGTTTGCGTCTGGCCTATATCCATAGAGGAACAGATTGTGCTGTCGGTCTCCGTCGAACTCTAAGCTAACTTTATGCATTTCATAGGATGGAATGATGAATTCAATAGTATTCCCTTCTATGGCTGTGGCTGAGATTCCGTATTTGCTTGGACGTATCTGCGCAGACGAGAATTGCCCGTCAAGTTTCTTGACTCGTAACTTAACTGGCTCTGCAAAAGGATTCTCGAAAATGCAGTAAGACATTGTGTCTCGCTTAGTCTTTGAATTGTTCCAGTCATTCCACATCTCGGTATGTTTAGCGGCATTGGAACAGAGAGCCTCCCTTACAGTCATTTCTTCCCAAGTCCCGTTGTTCTCTACTAGCACGGAGTAATGCTTGCTTGCTTCTTCTTCCCCTGCAATGAATGTCCTGGACTTCGAAAGAATGGCTTTGCCCGTGGCTATGTCTGAAATATTACAGCTGACAGTATAGGAGTTACTCTTCTTGTAGTTTGAAAAGTCTAATGAAAACTCTGCTCTTTCCCCTTTTCCGATGCCTTGCGGCAAAGTGAATCTAGGAGATAGAGTCTGATTGTTTATGGTTATCTTGATGTCTGGCTCCCATTCTGCCTCTTGGTTCTGCATCGGCAAGACAGTTATTTCTTTCCCGGATTTGACAGTTGTGCTAACTGCATCATCCCCTTGGAGGAATGTTTCTGTCGCTGGATTCCATTTGCCCGATAGTCCTTCAATGGTGATAGATGCGTCTGCTTTAATGGCGGATGCGCCCTCCGCATTCAAGGCGATTGTGGACGTGAGAGGGAACAGAGACTGCGAAATCGTTTTCGAGGAGCTTATCGTTGAATTTCCTACCCAGACGGATGCTCTTGTCCCAGCCGTCGCGTTGATTACGCCAATGACATAGGTTTCTGGCTTTCCTCCTGTTTCCAAGGGAAAAATGTCCAGATTGTCAAGGTTCTCGAATGCTACAGTAGAAATTTTATCTCCGGATTTGGCTTTTATCTCTGTAAGGCTGCCGATATTTTTTGCGTCCTGAATCGAAATGCATTTCTCATTCCTGAAAACGAAAATCTTTGCTGGCCACGTGTCAACTCCCGCCATGATTCCTTGGACGGTGTCAACGTATCTGTATTCAACGCCCACAGCTTTGTCGTTGCTGCAAGATACCATGGCGAAGATGGCTGCCAATAGTGTTTTTGCTGATGTTGAGCAACTCATTTTTTATTGAGTTTAAATCGACGAACAAAGTTAGTCTTATTAAATTTGTATAGGTGGATTTTTTAACGGATTTTTCTCCATTGCTTGAACAGAAACCGGAATTTTTTACCGTTGCATAGATGTGTCTAGGCAAGAAGGCGAAATTTTCCGTTATTTTTTCCACCTTTGATTAATTAGGAAAAAGTAAATTAGCATTGCAATTATTCGCTGGCGGAGCAATTCGTCGGAAAATGTGAGGAATTTATTATTATGTAATTGAATATTAAATTAATAACCGTTTTTTTCGTATGATGAAAAAGTTAGTCTATTTTTTAACTGTCGCACTTGCTGGGACGTTTGCATTTGCGTCCTGCACCAAAGATTCAAATGAGAAGGATCCTGAAGCGCCTATCAAATCCATTTCGGTGAAATGCGGGGACGAGACTGTTGCCGGCGTCGTAGATGACAATGCGCAGAAAGTAACCTTTACCTTCAACAACGCAGAAACTTACTCCAATGTCGATATTTCTATCGAAGTTAACAAAGGCTGGACTCTCACGTATCCGACAGTCCTTACCGGCGTTGATCTTCAGAGTACCCCAGTGCTCAGATTCACCAGTCCGTCAAATGCATCGGTGAGGTATACCATTGCATTCTCCTCGAATGCATTTCCAATCGTTGACCCCTCCAAGATCCAGATCGAGGGTCTTAAGGCAGGAGAGAATGTTTCAGTGGATAACGCAGCTAAGACGATATCCGTCAAATATGACCAGGATATCCTTGACTATAATAAAGTGAAGCTCATTTTCAATGACGGCGCTTTGCAGACGGGAACTCAGGTTCCTGAAGACACGGAGTATGATTTCAGCGATGGAATAGAACAAGAAATAGTATTCAAGCTTGGTGGACAAGATCGCATGTACAAAGTCAAGCTCGATGTGTCTGCATATTCGGGAAAGTCAATGTCGGAAATGGGATTTACGGACATTACGGCAAACTTCGTGGTTGCCGGCCAGTATCCTTTCGTGCATGTTTATTCAGCTGACCAGTTCCTGGGCATTCCTGTCTATAATTTGAATACATTCTGGGCTCCTTCGAACCCACGTAGCTGGGAATTCAGCGAGGAACTAGCAGAAGGAGAGCACTATCGCTACTCGAATGATGCTTTCTCTTTCCCGGGAGACTGGAAGGAAGATCGTCCTACTATGAATGGCTTTGGAAAGATCGTCATCGTTACGCTTGACCAGGAATCTGTAAAAGGAGATATTACTGCAAACATTGACACATCAAAGCATTTTTCTGATTACAATAATCTTGTAGTCGTGACTGGCTGCAAACATATGAGCTCAATTGACTACATGGTCTATGATAATGGCGTGATGGCAAATAATCCAACTGGCGATCATGCGGCGCTCTGGAGGAATTCCGTAGGCTTCAGCTCAGACGGCAAGATGTCTTTCTCAGTAGCTACGTACAGAAACGATAAGTTCTATTCTGTTCCTAAACGTTCTGACTGGATAACGGAAGGCGATGCGTTTGCCTCTGAGGTTCAGCAGGTGGCTGATGCCGCTGACAAGCAGTGGGATGTGACCAATGCGTCTTGGGTTTACGGCTGGGCTATTCGCGATGGAAAAGCACTTAAAGTCACGGACATCATAAAGAACGATGCGACGCAATATTGCTCAGACCAAGGCGTGCTTGGAATGGGCTGGGGCGGATTCTACATGAAGAGAATCGTGATCGGGCGCACCTATGATAACAAGATTGCCATTATGGTTAGCGGTGGCGGACAGGATCTTTGGGATGGGTCTAAGGATAATGCCCCTACCACGGATTGGCCAGATAGATGGGGCGGAATTGCAATAGGCTATTCTACTGCCCAGATGATGTGGATTGCAAATAAGCTTGGCTGGAGAGATGCGGCGCTGCTTGCCTCAAGTGATGACGAAAAGCCGGAGTCTCTTCCGAACGTGAAGGTTAATGGTGCAACCGTTATTTCCCAAGCAGATGCGACTTACCACCCAGAAAAGTATGCTAATAACGGAGCCACGCTGACAGCCTCGTATTTCATCACCTTCGATGCAAAATAATTTCTCCCAGGCTGCATAAATATTGCGGTTGGAATCGTCTAGTACGGGAGATATTCGATTTATTATTCCGGCGCCTGTGGGACAGTTAAGAAAAAGTTGACATAGATGCCGGAATAATTTTAGACGTTAGCCAAATTGATCAATGTATAGTAAATTATTTTTCATTGCCTTTTCTGCGATATGCATTGCGTCTCCTACCATTGGGGCAGAGACTATTGCTCCTGACATCGGAATCATGACTGCGTCTTCGCAGCAGAAGAAAGTAGTCTATAAAGGGAAGGTGGTAGATGCGAGGACGGGAGAAACCTTGATCGGAGCAGGAATATATGTCAAAGGATCAACCGTTGGCACTGCGACGGACATGAACGGAGAGTTTTCCATCAGTCTTCCTGATGGGATGAAACCGGTATTCCTGGTTTCTTACATCGGCTATCAGACGAAGGAAGTCACGTTCAATAGAACGAATGGAATCGTGGTGGAGCTTGCTGATGACCAGAATTATCTAGAAGCAGTGCAGGTTGTTGCGTACGGTACCCAGAAAAAGACTTCCATAACGGGAGCTGTGACTTCAATTGGATCTGAGGATCTCCTGAAGTCCCCTTCCGGCAGCGTTGCCAACTCTCTTGCAGGAGCCCTGTCTGGAGTATCGACCATTCAGACATCAGGCCAGCCAGGAGCTGAGGATCCGGACATTTATGTAAGAGGGTCTGGCTCTCTTACCAACGAAGCGTCCAAGCCTCTCATGCTGGTCGATGGCGTCGAGAGATCTTTCTTCCAAATGGATCCTAACGAGATAGAGAGCATTACGGTCCTCAAAGATGCGGCTTCTACGGCAGTGTTTGGCGTGAGGGGAGCGAATGGCGTTATTCTGGTTACCACAAAACGTGGCCAGGAAGGAAAGGCTAAAATCAACTGGAGTTCCTCCTTCGGCATCACTCAGCCTCTCCGGCATCTGACGACCGTGAGCAGTTATGACCACGGAAGGATATTCGACGAGGCTCAGCTTACGGATAATTGGAATGCTCCTGGGACATCAGTGACTTTTTCAGATGCGGTCCTGGATATGTTCAAGAATGATCGCGACCCAATAATGTTTCCGAACACCAATTGGGACGATTATCTCTTCCATGACCTCTCATGGCAGACGCAGCATAACATTACCGTTTCCGGAGGCGCGGAGAGGGTGAGATATTTCGTTTCCATCGGGTACCTCTATCAGGATGGGATGCTTAAGAGCTTTGAAAATTACAATTCTAATTATACCTATAATAGATACAATTACAGGTCTAACGTGGATATAGATGTAAGCCCCACCACCTTGCTTAGCATCAATATTGGTGGAAGAGTTGGCAAGAACCATGAGCCTAATGGATACGGGAGCAACATCTGGCAATATATCACATGGTGCACTCCATTTTCCAGCCCGGGCTTCGTGGATGGACATTACACGACCCCTGTCCTAGGCGATTTCATCCCAATCGGATCGGGAATGAGCGGTCTTGGTCTGTATTATGGCTATGGTTATAACGAGACGACTACAAACACCATGAATCTGGATCTCCAGCTGAGCCAGAAGCTCGATTTCATTACCAAGGGGTTGAGCGTCAACGTTAAAGGAGCATATAATTCCACATATTATCTGTATGTCAACAGGACTCCTACAGCAGCAGTCAGCCGCTGGCAAAGCGTGAATTACATGGGGCATTACACTCAGCCCGGGATGGCGCTGGACAATCCTATGTACGACAATGCGCATGTATTCATAACATCTGGCGTAGACGGCTTGGAAGAACCTTTGTCTTACAGTTCGGGAACTTCAAGGGGACGTAACTGGTATCTGGAAGGAAGCTTGAACTACAGCCGCAAATTCGGAGATCATACAGTGAGCGGGCTCCTTCTTTACAACCAGACCAAAACCTATTATCCATCTAATTTCCCTGAGATTCCTACAGGTTATGTCGGATATGTTGGCCGCGTAACGTGGAATTACAAGCAGAAATATCTTGCCGATTTCAATGCCGGTTATAATGGATCGGAGAATTTCGCTCCTGGACACCGGTATGGATTCTTTCCGGCAGGTTCTGTCGGCTGGGTCATCACCGAAGAGCCTTGGATGAAATTTTCAAGAAAATATGTGGATTTTCTTAAGTTCCGCGTATCATACGGACTCGTGGGGAATGACAAATATTCCGGAGAACGTTTTCTATACCTGAATGGTTCATGGAATCCTTCCCATAGCAATGCTAACTTCGGATCATGGGGATCCTGGCAATTTGGCCAGTTGTATAGCGGGGTGATGCTCAATGATGCGGTTGAGAATGCTCAGGGCAATCCTGTGGTGTCTTGGGAGAAATGCCGGAAGCAGAATTATGGCTTGGATCTGGTCATGTTCAAACAGCAGCTTTCCATCACTGCGGACTTCTTTTTCGAGCATCGTTACGATATCCTCTCGAAAAGAAACACGTTGCCTGACATCGCAGACATCAATTTGCCTATGCTTAACCTTGGGGTAGTCGATAATCATGGATACGAGATATCTGCCACTTGGAGATCTAAGTTAAGCTCTAATTTCAGCTATAGCCTGACTGGCAATATTTCTTTTGCGAGGAACAAGATTATTAATATGGATGAAGTCGTTCCAAATGAGCCATATATGGCTGAAACCGGTAGGAGAACCGGGATGACCTATGGATACATTTTCGATAGGTATCTTAACGATTCAGATTTCGACCCGGTAACTCATGAGCTTATGACGGTTAGCAAGGGAGGCAGCATTCCTGACATCACCCTTGGCAATCCTCGCCCGGGAGATGCCATATTCAAAGATCTAAATAATGACGGAAAGATAGATGGCGATGACAACACTTGGTTCGGATATGGTCAGAGGCCAGAGTATGTGGCCGGTTTCATCGCAGGATTCAACTGGAAGAATTTCGGTTTCTCAATGCAGTGGACAGGTGCGTGGAACGCATCGCGTGTTCTCGGCATAGAGTACATGGAGCCTTTCGGCATGACCAATGACCGAGCTCTTCTAAAGTATCTCGCTGATGGCAGATGGACGGAAAGCAATCAGAATTCCAGATTCCCTCGCATTACTTTCATGAATAAAAGGTGGTATACTCAGTCTTCGGACATCTGGCTAATGGATGCGTCTTATCTGAGGCTCAAGAACGTAGAGCTTTCCTATACATTCAGTCAAAGCAAATTCCTTAAGAAGCTGGGCATAAGTTCGCTTAGAGCATACGTGAGTGGTTATAACCTTGTTACGTTGTTCTCTGATTTAGCTGATATCGACATTGATCCGGAAGAGATGACTGGAAGCGCGAATCTGAATGGGGATTATGTCTACAGTTATCCAAATACTAGGATTTATAATGCGGGATTCAACATATCTTTCTAAAAAAGGATTCGAGTATGAAGAATATATATAAGATATTAGGATTTGCGTGGGTCTGTGCTGCCGTCTTTGGCTGCAGCGACTTAAAGTTCGGGGATTCCTTCCTGGAGAAGGCTCCTGGAGTGGATGTGACCGTTGATACCGTTTTTTCATCGAAATTGTATGCAGACAGGGCGCTTGTCTCCGCTTATAGTACGCTGCGTTGTGGCTATCCAATACATAATAACGCTTGGCCTACTGGCACGGCAGGAAAATTCAATCTGGGGGGCAACTACAATAGAGGTTGCAGCCAGCTTGATAATGACAATCTTGATGCTATCACTGACCTGATGAGCTCCCATAATGATTGGAGCAGCGGAGGTCAGGAATATGCTGCCGGCAATTACAGCGCCGAGGCCGAGAATGGCGTTTCATGGACGAAATTAGGATTCGTCCCTGACAAGGAAAATAATTGGATAGGCATTCGCAGGGCTTTCCTCTATATTGAAAATGTTGATAAGGTGCCGGACATGACAGATGAGGAAAAGATGATTGGCAAAGGAGAATGCTATGCAATCATAGCTTCCCATTATCTGGACATGTTCAGGAATTACGGAGGCATTCCGCTGCTCAAAAAATCTATCGGCGCTGATAATGTTCAAGACTATGACTTCTCCAGGCAGACTGCGGAGGCTACCCTTGATTACATCGTCGAACTATGTGACAAGGCTGCTTCAATGCTTCCTTGGACAGTGACTTCCGACCGGGACGGCCATCTTATGAAAGCGTCTGCGCTGGGGCTGAAATGCCGGGCTTTGCTCTTCGCGGCCAGCCCTCTGTTCAATGCAGGGCAGCCGTACAGTTCGTCAGAACCAGTTGCAAAAGCGTCGAATGCTGAGCATATCAATTCATCTGACGTCCCTCTCATGTACTGGTTCGGCGGTTATGATGCGGCTCGCTGGCAAAAGGTTGCCGATGCCTGTGAGGAATTCATTAAGGCAAATGAGGCAGCAGGCAGCCCATACAGACTGGTACAGGCTACCGGTACGTCTTCTGATGATTATAGGAATGCATGGAATACCAGTTATGCGGACCGGCACAATGGAGAGATTCTTATTGAGACAGGACGTGCGTACCCGACTTTTGCGGACACTTATCTGCGTTGCTACTTCGGGGTGTCTGATGACCACGGCAACACTGGTCGTGGATACGGCGGAGGCTGCGTTACCTTGAACTTCGTGGATATGTTTCCGAAGACAGACGGATCAAGACTCTACTATAAGGACTGGGTATCGTCTCACGGTAACACTACAAAGATTGAGGATGATCCATTCAGAAACCGAGATCCGCGTCTGTACGAATCCGTGATGATCAACGGAGACCATTTCAGGGGTCGTCCGGCTGAGATGTGGGTTGGTGGGCAAGAAAGAGGCTCCGAACTTGCCAATAGGGCAATAACCGGCTTCTGTGACAGGAAATATATATGGGATTACAATGATGAGACGTTCATGAATCGTCCGTCAAATTATTCGTATCTGAGGCTTCCGGAAATTTTCCTGACCTATGCAGAAGCTCTGAACGAACTCGGTCAAAGGGAAGAAGCATATAAATGGCTGAATCTCGTGAGGGAAAGAGTTGGCCTGCCGGATATGAATGACGCCCTGCTCCAGAAAGTGCAGTCAGGCAAGACAATGCATGCTTATAACGAACCTTTGCAGGGCGATCCCCAGCTTCGTGAAGAGATTCTCGATGAGAGGGCCAGAGAATTATATTTTGAAGAAAATCGCTGGTACGACATCGTGCGCTGGAAAAGAGACGATATTTTCAAGATGACTCTTTACGGCATTAAGATTACGATACCAGAAGGCGGCGCTGTGCGTACGGAAGACAGCAACAACGATGGCGTCATTGATGAGAAGGACGATATTGATGCCTATGAATCTACGTTCTATTATTCTGATCCAATCCCGGAAGCGTCTCGCTACTGGGCGACGCACTGGGATGCTAAATGGTATCTGAGCGCTTTTCCTACGGATGAAATCAACAAGGGATATGGGCTAGTACAGAATCCGGGTTGGTAGTGTATTAATATTGAATGCTGATATGAAAAAAAACATACTGTTTTTAATACTGATTTTTGTCGCTTACGTTCTTGAAGCTCAGGATTTTCCCAATGAGACGGACTCGGCTTCGGTTTCCGGTTTGTCCGGTGACGTAAGGCTGGGAATAGGCTACGACGGATTCATCTCGCGAAAGATGAGCTCAGCTGCGATCGAAGGCGTTGTCTATGACGACATTAAAAATTCCACGCAGACGCAGATCATGAACGCTCTTTACGGAATGATCCCCGGGCTTGCGGTATATCAGAATGGATCAGGGGCTCGTCCCGATGACATATATCCATCTATCAATGTTCGTGGCAGAGGCTCGTACAGTGGCAATCAAGTGCTTGTCCTAGTAGATGGGGTGCCCCGCAATGCATCTTACATAGATGTTGACGAGGTTGAGAGCGTGACCGTCCTCAAAGACGCCGCGTCGCTGGCTATCTATGGCATTAGAGGGGCTGACGGCGCTGTCCTCATTACCACTAAAAGAGGTGGACGGAAGGGCTTCAGAATGAGCGCAGGGTATAATTTCGGGGTGCAGACTCCGTTCAGGGTGCCAGAAATGGCAGGCCCCTTACAATACGCCAACGCATTGAACGAGGCGAGATCAAATGACGGACTGTCTGCGTACTTCTCGGAGGCTAATATCGCAGGGCTCAGAAATGGCTCGAATTCTTTTATCCCGACTGTCGACTGGAAAGATAAAATCCTAAAGAATGTGGGCTTTAGCAATGATGCTCATATCTCCATGGATGGCTCGTCCCGTCTGGCAAAGTTTTTCGTTTATGCGGATTATCGTAGCAACAGGGGATTTTTCAAAAATACTGGCTTGCTTGATGGCTTGAATGCCCAGAATGCCTACGATGCCCTGAAAGTTCGTTCGAATCTGAATGTCGTCATCACTCCGACGACCGAGGTTTTAGTGAATCTTGCGGCTCGCATCCAGCAACAGACTTCTCCTGTCAATGGAACTGACTTATCTGCAATGTATGCAGCCCCTTCAATAGGCTTTCCGGTCAAATTCAATGATATATGGGCCAGGTCTGCTAAGTTTGAGAATCCTGTTCAGAGCATCCTTGGCGCCGGAACCGACTGCACGTTCTCCAGAATGCTATCGGCAGACATGACGATTCGTCAGAATCTTGGAATGCTGCTCAATGGCTTAAACGTAGAGGCAAGGATATCGTATGACAACTCGGCTGACATATCAGATGTCAAAAGATATTCAAATAGATATTACGTGTTCTCTCCAATATGCAATTCCGATGGCAGCATAGACGACTATTCTCTTAATCAATATGGTAACGATACAGAGATGAATTTCTCAAGTTCTCTCTCATATCAGTTCATGCATTTGACTGTCTGGGGCAAGGCAGGATACGAGAGATATTTCGGAAATCATCATGTCAATGCCGCATTTGTTTTCAATAGAGAAAAGCGTACGCTCACGGGGGCGAATAATTCATGGGTGCACCATGACTACATACTCTCGGGTAATTACGACTATTCTGGCAAATATCTCGCAAGCATTGCTGCTTCATATTCAGGGAGCAGTCTCATGCCTTCGGGCGATAAGTTTCGTCTGTATCCGGCTCTTTCCCTGGGCTGGGTGCTTTCCAAAGAAGGTTTCATGAAAAATGTCGATTTCGTGGACTTCTTGAAACTGAGGGGTTCAATTGGCCTTGTGGGCATGGATGCGAACTTGGATTACGACATGGACATCCAGTTTAACGGCTCCGGGCTCGGGTATATATTCGTTTCTCCGACGATGCTTTCAGGCGCAACAGAAGGCGCCCTTCCTTCAACAGGAGTTGAGCCGGAATTGGATATGAAGAGTGACATCGGAATCGAATTTGAAATGTTTCACGGTCTCACCGGAGAAGTTGACGGATTCTATAATAAACGGACCAATCTCCGCACCTCGGCTGTCAATACCCTGTCGGAGGTAATTGGAATCGGCGCCTCCGATGCTTTCAACGGCGAAACGAAAAATTATGGCATTGAACTGTCCCTTGGCTGGGAGAAGCAAATAACCAATTTGTCTTACTATGTTAAGGGGAATATTTCTTATGCTCACAACAAGATAACAAAGATAGATGAGATTTATCATCCTTATCCATATCTTACAAGGCGAGGAAATTCTATCGGACAATTCTATGGGCTTGTGGCCGATGGTTTCTATCAGGAATCGGATTTTGATGCTTCTGGCAATCTACTTCTGGATGTCCCTGCCAGCACATTTGCTTCGGTGCAGCCCGGAGATGTGAAATACAAGGATTTGAGCGGAGATGGCAAGATTGACAATTATGACTATTCATGGCAGCTTAAGTCAAATCTGCCAGAAATCTATTACGGTTTCCAGTTGGGGCTTGACTGGAAGGGAATAGGATTTAATGCTTGGTTCCAAGGCGCGGGTGGCTATACGATCACTACCAGCCTAGCCAGCATTTATCAGCCTCTGTACAATGGGGATAAGAATATTTCGAAGCATTACCTAGAGAACTATTGGACGCCTGCGAACACGGGAGCGAGATATCCAAGGCTGACGACGCTCGATAATAAGAATAATTACCTTCCTAGCAGCCTGTGGACTGAGAGCGGATGGTTTCTCAAGCTCCGTGAGATAGAGTTTTATTACAACCTGCCGCATGGCATCATAGACAAGTGGAGGCTTGAAAATGTTAGGATTTTTATGCGCGGCAATAATCTTTTTTCTATCGATGATGTTAAGATTCTCGATCCAGAGGCCGTCAGCTTCGCCTATCCTACTGCGAGAACCTATTCAATCGGCGTCAATGTTAATTTCTAAATGAATTATGAAAATGAAGACATATAGGCTTGTATCATTGGCGATTGGATGCGTGGCATTCGCCTTTGCTTCTTGCAGCGACTTGGACCTGAACGAATCACAGTATCACTCAAAGGAGTATCAGTTTAGCGACTTCTCCCAAGTTAAAGAGGTCATGACAAATGTTTACGGCTACCTTCAGTCCGGTTTTGCAAGTTTTCAGGAATGCGCAAGTGATGATGCGGTGTATGCAAATTCTCCAGACGTGTGCAAGAGCTACTATGATGGTAGCTGGTCTGCCAATGAGGTGGTAGACGACCAGTGGAGTCATTACTATACGGCGATAAGAGCAGCCAATTATCTGCTTGAGAATTGCCCTGAAGATTTCGACATAGCCAGATGGGATGAACGCTACAGCATTTACCTTGCCCAGCTAAAAAATTACCCATACGAGGCTAGAGCCTTGCGGGCTTGGTTCCACATGGAGCTTCTTAAAAGGTACAGAAGAATAGTCATTGCAGATAAAACTTACTCTGTGTCCGAGGTTAACAGCCTGGAACCCGTGGAATACGACGAAGCAGTGGAATGGATAGCGAATGAGTTGGAAGATTGCGCAAAGAATCTCCCGGATTCATATTCCGATACTTATTATTCCGAGATTGGGCGCGTTACGAAAGGGTTTGCGCTTGCTGCCCGCGCGAGATTGCTGCTTTATGCTGCCAGTCCTCTGAATAACCCTGCAGGTGATGCTTCTGAATATGCAAAAGCGGCAGAAGCTGCTCTTGATTTCATTGATGCCAACAGCAAAAGCCTTCAGTACGGCGTTGTCCGCCAGCAGTTCAATGCTGAGGCAAAAGACCTCATTTTCGGCATCAGAGAAGCCGCATCGAATAATTTTGAGTCCAATAACTTCCCGGTCGGATATGAAGGCGGAAATTCAGGAATATGCCCAAGCTTGAATCTCGTTGAGGCCTTTGACATGGCGGATGGTACCCCGTTTGACTTTGACGCTAATAAAGAAGCTTTGCTGGATGCTTCAAGAAGGGATCCGCGGCTAGCAAGGGACATTCTTTCGAATGGCGACTCGTTCAAGGGTTCAGTGATTGAGTCATATACTGGAGGAAACAATGGCTTTCCGAAAGAGAATGCCTCTCCGACATCATTCTATCTCCGGAAGTTCATTCAGGAGGCAACAAGCCTGACTACCGGAAATGTGAATAGCTATCCTCACATTTATCCTTTGCTGAGAGTTCAGGAGGTTTATCTGAATTACGCAGAGGCGCTTTTCGAGGGGACGAAGAATCCGGATTTCACAGGAGTTTTTCATGGCGTCAGGTACGCTCTTTCCCCAAGGGCGGCAGTCAATCTGATTCGTGCGGCATATTCTATGCCGGAGCTACCTTCGGATTTGCCTGTGGATCAGTTCAGAATGAGATTACGCAACGAGAGAAGGGTAGAATTGTGTTTTGAAGGGCATCGTTTCTGGGACTTGCGCCGGTGGAAAATCGGTGAAAGCACTAAAGAAATCTATGGCATCACCATAACTAAAATTGGGAATCAGGATTATTCCGTAGTAAGGAATCTTGTCCAGAACCGATATTGGAATGACAAGATGTATTGGTATCCGATATCAGAAGTCGAATTGCACAAGAATGGAAACTTGGTGCAGAATGACGGGTGGGAATAAAAAATGCTATATTTGACTTTCGGTTCCGCAATGCTTGTGTTTTTGTTCATTCGCTGCGGGACATAAGTCTTGTCGTGACATGAAATGTGTGCGGATTGTAATATCGTTTTTTCTGTCGATTGCTCTCCCGGCCTTTGCGCGGGCTGCGATGTCGGATTTCATATTCCATCCTCTCAATGCGCAGATGCCCTCAGATGAGGTCGCTAGTCTGTATCAGGATAACGATGGCTTCATTTGGATTGTCACATACAGCGGTCTGGTGCGGTACGATGGCTATAATTCTATAACATGGCCGGTAAAAGGAGAAAATGATGAGTCTCTTGGCGGTTATCTGCATGTCGCGCTTGAGGATACGCACCATTGCCTGTACATCGGAACCGAGAGAGGCTTGCTGAAGCTCGACAAGAATACGGGAGTGATTTCACGCATCCATGACCAGGCTGTTGACCACATCAATGTGACTGACCTTGTCAAGGATTCTTCGGGGAGGATATGGATAAGTAGTGACAAGGGAGTATTTAGGAAGGATGCTGATAAAGATGAGTTCGTAAAAATAGATTTGTCATCCGCAAATCGGAAGTCGCTTACAGATGTTATCGACTTGTTGCTTGATGACAGCGGAAACCTTTGGATTACTTCATGGAACACAGGCCTTTTCAAATATGTGCTGCAAGAAGGAAAGCTCTACTCCTACACTTCTGGAGATATGAGTGAAGCGTATGTCTTGCATCAGGACAGAAAGGGAAATCTTTGGGTCGGGACCTGGGGGCGTGGCCTGCTGCGCGTCGGCCGGGAAGAAATATTGAATGGGACCTTCTCCTATACTACGTTCTCGCATGACCAGCACGATGGCAATTCGCTGATGGACAATATTATTTATGACATCGACGAGGATCCCTCCGGCAGAATATGGATAGGCTCTCGAAGTGGTCTCAGCATATATGATTCATCGTCTGGCAAGGATTCTTTCATGAACGTTTATCCAGAAAGGGGGTATGGACTGCTTCCTTACAACGAGGTGAATTCTATTCTTCGTACAAGCGATGACACTATGTGGCTAGGCATGCTAGGCGGCGGTGTGTGCAAAGTGGAAAATGGTTCAGAATACATGTGCGCTATCCCTCTTGGCAAAGTTCAAAATGAATATAAAACCAGCTCAGTCCGGAGTATTTTCAGAGAGAGCCAAGACATCTTCTGGCTAGGGATTGCCGGCCACGGCATGATATGCTATGACAAGAAGACGGGAAATTTCCGGAATTATGCGGATATGCCGGCTTTTGCCGGATTCTTGAATACGAGCACCGTCGACGATATCATCTCTGGTTCTGATTCATCCAAGATATATTTCGCAAGTTATAATGGAGGGTTGTGGATTTATGACAAGACTAAAGGAACGGCGCAAGTAATATCTTCAACGACGGCCAAAAATATGGAAGATGACTGCATTCATTCTTTGGCGTTAGATCATGAGGGCGATGTTTGGATAGGCACGAGGAACGGAGTCTTCATCATGGAACAGCCAGACAGCGTAGTCACATTGTCAGAACGGCTAGGGTCGGAGTCGCAAAACCCAAATTACAAAGTTCTGGACATGTCAGTAGATAAGAATGGCGATGTGTGGATGGCGACGAATTACGATGGCGTGATAAGGGTCAGTTTGCAAGACGGCAAGATCAATGCGTATTTTCCGGAAGATAATAACGACTTAAGGGCTTTTAATTCAATATTTTGCGATTCGGCAGGCAGGGTCTGGGCCGGTTCGATGTGGAACGGGCTCTATCGCTGGAACCCGCAGTCTGGCAAACTTGAGAAAGTTTCAGGATTCGTGTTTCTTGATGGCGCTGGGGTGAACAACATCGCTGAAGATCCTCATGGCCGCATCTGGGTGACTACGAACAGTTCCGCAGTTTCATTCATTGCTGGCGAAGATGACATATTCAGTTCCATTTGCTATTGGGATATCTCTGGGCGGCAGGAATCAGGCTTCTTTAACCGGAATGCTTCTCTCTACATGCAGGATACGGATGAGATGGCCTTTGGAACGTCAAAAGGAATAGTGCTTCTGCCATGCCTGCGTGCAGATTCTTCTGCCGCGGAATGTGATATCTCTTTTACTGATCTGTTTGTGAATAAGATATCGTTCAGGAATGGCAATCCGCTTCGGGATGAAAAGAAGAATATCTTCCGGACAGACATAAACTACATCGACAGAATAACGCTTGACCGCCATCACAATGACATCAGCATTTCATTCTCTTTGTTCGATTTCAAGAATCCCTCTGGAGACATATATCATTATAGGTTAAGGAAATCTGGGGGAAGCGGGAACGAGGTATGGATGATCGTGAATGGCAGCCGTAACGTTGCTGAGTTCTATGGGGTGAAGCCTGGGAAATATGTTTTCGAGGTATATGGCACAAGGTCGGGCAGCATGCACAGCAGCGAAATCAAGACGCTCGATATAAAGATTCTGCCTAATCCATGGCTTACGTGGTGGGCGATCTCCTTATACATCCTGGCATTCGTGTCGGCGTCATTCCTTACCGTAGCCTTGATTCGTTCTCGCCTAAAGCTTCGACGACAGATGATAATCGACCAAATGAACCAGCAGAAGGCGGATGAGGTTAATCAGGCAAAGCTTCGTTTCTTCACGAATGTGTCGCATGAGTTCCTTACGCCCCTGAGCATCATTCTGGCTTCGATAGAAAGCCTTCAGCCGAAGACAGAGAAGGAGAAAAGCATCGCCCAGATAATGACTACTAATGCCATCAGGCTGACTCGTTTGGTTCAGCAGGTCCTTGAATTCAGGAAGGTAGAAACTGACAACCTAAAGATAAAGGTATCTAGGAATGATGTTGCAGAGTTCATAGGGCAATGCGTTGAGGCGTTTATCCCTCTGGTCAGAAAACATGACCTGACGATTTCTTATTCTTCCGATCCGACTTCCATCATCGGCTGGTTCGATCCAGACAAAATGGATAAAATTATCTATAATCTAATCTCTAATGCCGTGAAATACACTCCTGCTAAAGGAAATATTTCAATCATGGCAAGACTTCTTGATGGCGACATGCTTCTGGTGTCGTGCGCAAATGGAGGGAAGTTGATGACACCTAAGACAATATCTGGCCTTTTCCGCCGTTTCTATGAAGGAGATTATCGTAACTTTAATACAATTGGGACTGGCATCGGCTTGTCGCTTGTCAAGTCTCTCGTCTCTATCCATAAAGGTAATATTGAGGTAGAAAGCAACGAGACAGTCGGGAACAGGTTCATGTTTACCATCCCTATCGGACGAAATGCTTACGATGCAAATGAGATAGACGATACTCCTGTTGGGAAAGCGAATATCCCACTCGCTCTAACTATCAATGAGCCGGCGATTAAATGCGATGATCATACAGTGCTTTGCGTTGACGATAATGATGACATAACTGAACTTTTTACGGTGATAATGTCGAAACGTTTCAATGTCTTGACATGCAAAAGCGGAGAAGAGGCTATAGAAACATTGGGCGGCAAAAATGTAGATGTCGTTGTCGCAGATGTGATGATGCCTGGCATGAGCGGGCTGGACCTATGTTCATATATTAAAGAACATGTTGAATTCAGCCATATCCCTGTAATATTATTAACGGCGAAAAAGGATGATTCTTCAAGCATCGAGGGTTACAAGCATGGTGCGGATGGCTATCTGACGAAGCCTTGCAATTTCTTTGTGCTCTCTGCCATGATTATGAATCTGATAAAGAAGCAGGAGAACAAAAGCGCTGATTTCCGCAAGCAACTTGTCTTCGAAGTGAAGGACATTGATTATACATCCACCGATAAAAAATTCCTTCAGCACGCCATTGATGTCGTGAACGATCATATTGCAGATTCAGAATTCAGCCAGACGGATTTTGTCGATGCCATGAACGTCTCTCGAACAGTGTTGACAGAGAAACTGAAGAGCCTAACCGGTTTCACCCCGAATGCTTTTATCCTGAATGCTAGGCTTACGCTTGCATACAAGCTGATAATGGAAGAAAAAGATAAGATGAGGGTATCGGAACTTGCTTATTCAGTGGGATTCGGAGATGCAAAATATTTTAGCAAGAAATTTAAGGCGAAATTCGGCAAATCCCCAAAAGAAATGATGGACGAAAAGCCCCCGTCGGCATCCGAATCGTAAAAGGTTATGAAGGGGCAGCTGCCGGGGGGCATTGTCGTATATAAAACAAGCGAATCTGTCCGAAGAATAATGGGCGCCTCATTGACAAAAAAAAGTGTGGTGACAGTTCTTGCGATATGTACTCTGGCCCTTCGTATTCGCTGATTATCAAGTAATTAAGTAGCGAATTTCGATTTTCTGACTTGATTATTGGCCCTTTTTCTGGTCCTTTGCCTGCCTGCTGATTTCGTTGAGTCCGATTTCTACGGCTTTGGTAATCAAAGCCATTTCACTCTCATAGCGTTTACTCAATGCGTATGTCCGCATTTTGCCTTCTCCGGTATAAGCGAGCATTCCATTCTCTACGAGTTTCGCGATATAGCTGCGAATCTGCTTTCTAGAGAGGTGGCCGACAAATAGATTTGCAAAATCGCCCATCTTGGCCGTATTGTTCTTCTTCAGGAACGAAGCGACGATTGATAGGACCTGGTTCTCATCCCAATCCGTGAGCGTGAAATACTCGGACATTTTGCCGGAAAGTTCAAAGTAATCTTTCCCTAAAATATAGTAGGTCCCGCTTGTCCTCCCCCGTTGTTCTATGTATCCAGCAGTCAGCAGTTTGGAAACAATCTTCTTGTCCAGAGACTGACGGTTTTTG
This sequence comes from Bacteroidales bacterium UBA1680, assembly GCA_002320605.1. Classification (GTDB taxonomy): domain Bacteria; phylum Bacteroidota; class Bacteroidia; order Bacteroidales; family UBA932; genus Cryptobacteroides. The sequence continues at coordinate 100,947 of DCKG01000030.1, forward strand.
GTCTGGCGGATTGTATTCAGTGTAATAATGTCATAGACGTTCAGCTTTGCATCGTCCGGGAGTGAATCCTGGATGGAATTGATGAACTGAGAAAATGCCGCATCCTCGATTTTTGAGGACAAGATGAGCGTGACGCAGAAGTCGTCCGTCTTGCTGTAATCGGGAGCGGGCTTGCCCTCGGAGAGAGTGTCCAAATATATGTTGTCCACACCTTGTCCTGAACGCTCCACCAACCCGGTTTTCGAAAGGACATCTGCAAGAAGCCTGTTCCTCGGGGTACTCTGGACATAGAGAATATTGTCGATGGTGACCCCGTGAGGGAAACCGCCGGGATTGACAAAGATCATCTGAGTTGGATATTGTTTCACGACTATCTCGCCTTGAATATCATAGGCTCGATGAGCGATGGCATTGTTCAGTGCCTCGCGAATGACATCTTCATTGAATAGGGGGATGTCGTAATCTTTGTATATGCCGTTACGGACAGGCACTGAACCGTTTCGGGAATTGATGGCGGCCCAAAGCTTGTCAATCATAATGTAGTATGGGCCGGAAAAATACTCTCGGGCATCAAAGTGAATGTTGGATTCTCCTGTCCGGTATTCAAGTGAAATCTTCGCCTGAGGGTATTTGCTTTCTATGAGATCCTTCTTGCCCACAAGGATAACGGCTGCATTGGTCACTTTTCCTTGAAAGACGAGTCCCAAATCGGAGAGCGCCTGATAATTGTCAAGGGAACGGAAGGATGGATTCTTCTGTTTTTTCGCATACTTATCCTTCAATATCTCTATCGCCTCTTTGTCTAGTTCGTTGATGGATACGCCTTCGCAAAACTGCTCGGAGAAATCCGGTTCCTGCTCCTGAATAATGCTGAGATAAACTTCATCAGACATCGGTTTCAGTTCTTCCCCTATGCGCATAAGCGGAACATCTTCGAATTTGAAGATCCTGCCTCTGGGACGTGAAGGAACATCGATTACCAAAACTCGCTTGTCACCCTCATAAAGTTCATAGATGTCTGTTCGGATGCCGACATCATTATAGATTTTTGACATAAGCAAACCGATGCTGCCTTCGCTCTGCTTGGTTCCAATAACCGTATGAGGATAAGAATCGTGCATTCCGATGACCAGAGAGCCGCCTCTTTCATTGCAAAGAGCAGTGATGTAACCTAGGATGCATCTGCGTCTGTCGGAAGGATTAGCCTTGTTGCCTCCGTTGTAGGATACATTCCCTTGTTCACCTTTTTTGAACTCCACATGGTCTTCAGTCTCACGCATCGATTTTAGTTGTTCTATCGTCTTTCTCATTATCTGGCCCTTTGTTTTGTAAATATAATATTGATTATCAGCGTTCTATGCTTGATAGGTAAATGTTCTATTCAACAAATATAATCATATCTTCTAGCCCTTCCAAAGGGCCAGAAAACTTTTAGCGATGGATTGTTTATAATTTGTTAAAAGGCCTGTCGGCGTAACGGCATAACGAGTAGGTTGCCCATGGAGACATATACCAATTACGCACTCGGGTGCCGTCCATTCATAGGCTCTCACATATTCATAATTATATTCTTAAACAAAGGATTTTGGATTTGGCTGCATTTTAAGATTTTAAGACGCAGCGACAACAATGCGAATAACGGCTGCCGGGGGGGCATTGTCGTATATAAAACAAGCGAGGATACTGCCCTTCTGCTAAGGCAGAGCCCTCGCTGAGATAATTATCCAACCATCGTCTTTATGTCGTTATCCACCGTGGTGATGGTGCCAAGGCCGAATGCTGACTGCAAGGTTTGGAGCAGTTCAGGTGATACGAATGCTGGCAGAGTCGGGCCGATATGAATATTCTTGATGCCGAGGCTGAGCAGTGCGAGCAGCACGATGACGGCTTTCTGCTCGTACCATGCTATGTTGAAGGCGATAGGCAGGTCGTTCACATCGTTCAGGCCGAAGATTTCCTTGAGCTTGAGAGCGACGACGACCCATGAGTAGCTGTCGTTGCACTGTCCGGCGTCTAGCACGCGCAGGATGCCGTTGATTTCTCCGAGATTCAGTTTGTTATACTTGTATTTGGCGCAGCCTGAAGTCAGAATCACTACATCATGAGGCAGTGCCTTGGCAAATTCTGTGTAGTAGTCGCGGCTCTTCATCCTTCCGTCGCATCCACTCATCACTACAAATTTCCTGATGGCACCACTTTTTACTGCCTCTACTATCTTGTCTGCAAGCTCCACGACCTGATGGTGGGCAAATCCCCCTACGAGGTGTCCTTGCTCCAGCGGTTCAGGAGCCTGGCACTGCTTTGCGAGAGCTATCACCTTGGAGAAGTCCTTGCGTCCGTTGGCATCCGTAGGAATATGCTTCCAGCCTGGATAGCCTGTGGAATTGGCTGTGAAGACACGATCGCTGTAGCTGGCAGATGCTGTGGGCGGTACGATGCAGTTGGTGGTAAAGATGATAGGGCCGTTGAAGTGAGAGAACTCCTCACGCTGTTTCCACCAGGCATTCCCATAGTTGCCTACCAAGTGGGAATATTTCTTCAACCGTGGATAGTAGTGCGCAGGCAGCATTTCCCCGTGGGTGTAAACATCCACGCCGCTGTCCTTAGTCTGTTCGAGCAATTGTTCAATGTCGCAGAGGTCGTGTCCGGAGATCAGGATGCCAGGACGCTTGCCAACGCCAATGTTCACGGAGGTGACTTCTGGCTGTCCGTAGGAGTCTGTGTTAGCCTTGTCGAGCAATGCCATGGCCTTCACTCCGTAGCTGCCTGTTTCTAAGACGAGGGAGAGAAGGTTGCTATCTGATACTGTCGTGGAAGCTATCGTAGCCAATGCACGCTCCATGAAGCGAATGATGCCCCGGTCTGCGTGTCCCAGTCTGGCAGCGTGCTCATAGTAGGCAGCTATCCCCTTGAGGCCATACATGGTCAGTTCCTTAAGCGATCTGCGGTGCGCATCCTCCTCTTTGAGCACGCCGACCTTGCGTCCTCTTGCCTCATAGTCGGCAGGTGCTACACTCAGATTTAACGCCTCTGCGTTGGGCAAATCTACGCTGTTCTCCTTAGCAAGAGCCACAAGGCGGTCTTTGAGGTTCAGTGCGGCAGTTACTTTGCGACTGATGGCATCGTTGTCGAAGTTGGCATTGGTAATGGTTGCGAACAGTCCGTCTACCAAAACGTTGTCTGCGTCCTCTGGCACGTCTATGCCTTTCTCATGCAGGGCAGTGGCGGCCATTCCTACGCCCTTGAGGGTGAAGAGCAGCAAATCCATGATATGGGCCGTGGCTGGCTGCTTGCCGCAGACTCCGCGTAACATGCATCCTGTGCCGAAGGCGGTCTCCTGACACTGGTAACAAAACATTTGATTTTCCATTTCAATCATATTTTTAGTCTATAATAACATAATAGGCTATCTCTGGTTTCTTGGCTTGGCGCTTTGCTAAGTCGAATCCTGTCATGCTCCTTCCTGTTCCATCTTGATGAAGCCGGGGAAGATGAGATTGTTCTCAATAGCGACGTGCTCTGTGAGGTCGTTGAAGAACTGGAAGAGCTGCTGGTTCATCAGGCGGTAGGAATTGCAACCGTCGGTCGGCGTCGTGAAGTTTTCGGTGATGTCAGCAATATGATGCCATGTTTCACCCGTAGCGTCGTGTTCTAGCATCATCTGGCGGATAGGATAGAATATGGAACCGCAGTGGAAAGGAGCTGGTTGGCGGCCTTCCTCATGGGCAGCATAGATTTCGTAGAGCTGAGGGAAGAGCACTTGTTCCTCTTTGGCAAAGTGGCTGTCGAGTTCCTCGAACGACTCTTCCACTGCTTTGCGTACCTCGTGGAGCTCAGGATGATGCTCGCCATGGGCATTTTCTACCTTCTTGACGAGGCTTAGCAATTCCTCATGATGCAGGTGGAAATTGCGGTGGTGTTTCTTCAATACATAATCCACAAGCAGGTCTAACGGCCATTCCGAGAAGTTTGGTGCGTCGCCCTCGGCGACTGGAGTTTCAAGGTGCGCAATTACCTTGTCCGGGTCGAGGTTCTTTTTCCGGCAGGCTTCTTCCAATGTGATTTTGCCACCACAGCAGTAGTCGATGCCTAAATGTTCGAAAACCTTTGCCCTGTTGAAGTTATCGGCGACGATATCGCCAACGATCATTTCCTTTGTCAATTTATCGCTCATATTCGTTCATCTTTAATTTTCGCTGCGAAGATAGACATCTTATCGAAGCCCCGGACATGATGATTACGGATAATTTCTATGCTATCCATCGAAGATTCCGATGAATGTGAGATAAAAATGTTATGTTTGCAGCGTGCAAATGAAACGAATATGGAGATAAGGCAATTGAGATATTTTGTGAATGCGGCTGCTACGCTAAGTTTTACCGAGGCGGCGCGTCTGTCGAATGTGGCGCAAAGCACCCTTTCACAACAGGTGAAGCAATTGGAAATGGAGTTAGACATGCCGCTTTTCCACCGTATGGGCAAGCATATTCAGCTCACGGCGGAGGGGCAGATGTTTCTTCAGGATGCGCATCGAATCCTCGACGATGCTCGGCAAGGGCTCCAGCGAATTGCCGACCAGCGTGAACTCAAGGGCGGAAGCGTCGACATAGGATTGGCTTCGGGACTCGGTCTGTCGTCCCTGCTGACCGAGGTGCTTACGGAATATAACAGAAGCTACTCACAGGTTCAGCTACGGATACATCAGACTGCTGCTCCTATGCTGCCAGATCTGTTACGCCAGCACTCCATTGATTTGGCCATGACATTCAAGCCGGATGCCGAGGAGCCTGACATAGACTGTCGTCCGCTATTCGCATCACGCCTCTGCGCAATCATCGCGGAACACAATTCTCTCGCCAGCAAAGCATCGATTAACTTGAGGCAGATTGCGATGTGCCCTCTCGTGCTTCCTTCGGACAACCTCTATATCCGTCAGCGTATTGACGATGAGGCCCAAAGGCAAGGCATCGAGGTGCGGCCGGCGGTAGAGATTGATGACTTGTCACATATTATATATATGGTGAACAGCGACCGGTGGGTCAGCATACTGCCCGATGCGGCAACGCTTGCTGTGCGCGGAATCGTCCGAATCGCTCTGGAAGAGCAGATCATGCTGCCTACGTCAGTGCTTACGCTGGCACATTCCTATCAGCGACGCGCGGTCACGGAGTTTATCGGCAGGCTGCGCGAAGCCACCAATTTGCATCTCCTGACTCAGGAAAGTACCTGCGACGTGTGCGGTGAGACATTCCTTGCCCCGCAAAGCAATACGAAATAGCGCAGCTGCTTGGGTAAAATGCTAAGGCAAGAATAGAATAAACCAAGTGAAGCAGCTGGGTTCATGATGCGCCAGCTGCTTCCCTCAGAAAGAATATGTTGAATTATTCTGCTCTACTGCGGAGTATTCCTAGTTGGTGCTGGCACTTTCCCAGCATGGGGTCGTCTGCTTGGGCCTACCAAACTTTTTTGAACATGCCTCCAGCTAACGAGGCGGCGCTCGCCAATGGACTCGCAGCTCTTTATTATAAGAAGAGTATCTATTAATAGTTCGGACCTGCCCCGAATTCAGGTGCTGGTTTATCGTACCACACTCTTTCTCTGCTGAGGATTCCAGGACGTGTTCCATCGCAGAAGGTAAAGCCTTCCCCAGCGAATGCTGCCTCTACCTGAGCCTTCATTTTATCCTCGTCAGTCGGAGCAACTGAGTATAGCCTGCGAGGAATCTCGTTGCTTGCCTTCAGATTTACCCAAGGGATGAGAGTGCTGCCAACCCTAGGTATTCCGGAACGTCTTGAAGTCACGAACTGATCGACCGGTTGATAGTAGAAATGAAGATACTGCTGGACATAGACTTTTTCAAGATTCGATGCTTGGTCGCCTGTCAGCTTGTAGTCTTCATGAGTCAGCATTTCGTTAATCTCATCATCACCATAAGTTATTGGCTTGTCGTCCAATCCTTCATGGCACTGGCCTTCGCTATAATAAGGGATCTTGTTCAAGGTTGCCAGTTGGTTATATTCCTGGGCGGAAGCACGAACACCTGCTTCGAAATATTCCTGCGCAGTCTTTGGGAGATTGGCTCCAAGCAGCTTGAATTCAGCAAGATAGAGATTCATCTCTCCAGTGCTCATAGTCATGCCCCACCAAGGCACGTCGTCAGTATCCTGCAGCGTGCGTCCTTTAGGTTTGGTTGGGAAGGTGAAGTCGCAACGGCCGCGAGTGAGTTCCTCGTTGAATGTCGAATAAGGTCTGTAAGTCTTGGATGCATCACCATCCGTCACTTCCCAGCGGGTGCTAGTGAAGTAATTGTCGTCACCAGTATATTGAGGGTCGTCTGACAGATTGGTTCCGATAGGAATTCCATAATAGCGTACCCAAGGCTCTCCCTGACCTTGCCAAGACACGAATGTCTTTTTCCCCTGAGCATCCGTAGTGTAATTCACGTTGTCGAGAATATATTTTGGCACTGCGCAGCGGACATCTCCGTTAGCCTGAGCATCGAAGAAGGCTTGAATGACTTCTTTGTTGAAAGAATTCTTAGTGAAGATAACCAGCATCCTCGGATCCTCATTTTTCTTCATGAAGTCAATCACGTTCTTGCTAGCGGCTCCCAGACTGTATGAGTTGCCTGTCTGGTAGGTAAAGTCGCCATTGTTCGCATCAGTAGAACGATTGAAGATGCAGTCATCGCTCAGGCCAGACATGATGTTGCCCTCGCTTGAACCTACCTGCTGGGCGATTTCAAAGGCTTTGCTCTTATCCTGATGGAGCAGACGTACGGCGATTTTTAGTTTCAATCCGTTAGCGAACTTTGTCCACTTCGTGAGATCGCCGCCATAAGTGATGTCATTGCTTCCCGCCTGGATCTGATCCGTGGCGCTGGAAAAGGTGCTGATGTCATTGTCAAGCTCCTCCAGCCAAGTATTGAACAGCTCTTCCTGAGTGTCGTATTTAGGAGTCAGCGTGCCGCCATAACGTAGCTGCACTGTCTCTGAATATGGCATTGAGCCATAGAGGTCTGAGTCGTTGATGGCTAGCGAAATGCTTAGCACGTTTGCGACGCATTGAATCGTCGCATATTTTGCACCCTCTTCATCACTCATCTGAGAAATCATGTCTGCTATTTCTTTTTCGTAGGTTCTCACATTGATGAACTGAGAGCCTATGCCTCCTAATTCACCCATATGATTGAACAAGTCCCCGAAACTTCCAGATGGAGTATATGACTGAATGAATTGGGATGTGTATCTAGCATCATAGAACCACAGGAGGTAGTCGAACGGCTGATAATTTGCCATTGCCTGAGTGAGCAGATATGGCACATTGCCTTTGCCGATCTTGCTAGGATCCGTATTAATATCTGCGAATTCGTCCTTCGAGCAGCCTGCGGAGAATAGCAGGGTGCCAGTGGCCAGCAGCAAAATCAGAAATTTTACGAATATGTTTTTGTTTTTCATGATCGTGATCTTTTTAAACATTAGAATGAGGCACTGATAGTAAACAGCCAGCTAGCCGTGTAAGGGCTGTATGAACGCATACGGAACTGAGCAGCGCCGGTTCCCCTTACGCCCTCTGGATTCTCGTGGTTAGGAGCAGTGTTCAGAAGGTAGCAGACATTTCTGCCTGTCAGGCTGACTGAAAGCCCCCTTGCTCCCAGATGAGAGTAAATTTTCTCAGGAAGAGCGTATGCAAGAGTAATTTCGCGAAGTGAGATGTAGTTCAGTTTCTTGAACCAGTCATTATTCACGACGCCATTGCCCCAGTTATTCTTGAAGTATGCCCATGTCTGTAAGTGAGCATATTCAACATAACCTTTATCGTAAGCCTCTTGGTAAGTCATGCCACCGACATCAACGGATTCTCCTCCAGGAGTAGTGACCTTAGTCCCCTCATCGAAGACAACGTCAGGAATGAAGCCATCGGAATACGTAATGCCAGCGCAGTCTGCGAAATTACTGGTCCATGTCTCCCCGAAACGATATCTTTCAGTAGCGCCTGAATACCCGTACGCAGTGGCGTAACGAGAGCCGTAGGATGCGACATACCCTCCGAAACGAGCATCAAATGAGATGTAAAGGCTCAAGTTCTTGTAACGGAAAGTAGTGTTCATGGATCCAAGAAATTTTGGAATCATGGAACCTATCTCCTGGACTTCTCCTGCACGTTTCAGATATGGGTTGTGATATGTATTCGAATAGCCGACGATTTGCTTCCCAGTTTTTCCGTCAATCTTCGGCATGGAGTCGGACATCAGCAGACCGTAGTCAGCGCCAACTTTTGCGACGGATCCGATTCGGTAGTTACCATAATTCGTAGAGCCATCGAGAGTTATCCAGTTTGCGACATCTTCGTGGAGGGATATGATCTTGTTGCGGTTGCGAGTGTATGTGAAATTCAGATCCCATTGGAAATCACGGCTCTGAACAGGGGTTGTTTTCAATTCGAGCTCGATGCCTTTATTCTGAATGTTCCCAGCGTTGATAAGTTCTGAAGAAACTCCAGACCACCAAGGAACTGAGACGCTCATGATTTGATTCTTAGTGTTCTCTTTGTAATAGGTGAAGTCGATTCCGATCCTATTTTTGAAGAAACGCCAGTCCAGGCCGGCTTCCCAAGATGTCTTTTTCTCAGGTTTCAGGTCGGTGCTCTTGATTTCTGATGACAACCCTAATCCATAGACTTTGCTTCCATTCTTCTCGAGAGTAGTGAGAGAATATCCTGAATTAATATAATATGGGTCGGTGTCGTTACCAACTTGTGCCCATGAAGCACGAATCTTGGCGAATGATATCCAAATAGGGAGCTGTTCCCTGAATGTCTGGTTGATGATCCAAGAACCAGATACGGAAGGATAGAAATACGAGTAGTTACCTCTTCCATTAGTATAGACGAGGGCTGAAGACCAGTCGTTTCTGCCGGTAACATCAAGGAATACCTGATCCCTCCAGCTTGTTCCTACCTGGAAAATAGTGGATACGATTCGTTTTGTATTGTATTTGTAACCACTGAAGCCGGCCTGATTCTTGGAGTTTCCGATGAAATACTGGTTTGGCACTACGAGTCCGCCATTGGTCCATTCTTCGTTGTACTGCGCATGCTGATTGAAATATTCCTCGCGTAAGAAACCGTGTGCTTCCCAGTCGTCGTTGAAACGTTTGTTCACGTTCATGGAAGCGAAGCCGTTCTCCTGAAGAATTTGGCTGTGACCAATGCTATAGGACCCACCCTCATTAGCATAGCCGGAGCCTGGGTACTTGCCCTCGGAATCAATCAGATAACGGTTCAGGTTGCCTCCTACAGAGAACTGAAGCCAGTCAGTAGCATCAACGGTCAGGTTCACCGTTGGCCTGACGGTAGTTTCTGTCTGACTATAATTGTCTTCGTAAATGCTCCACCAGAGATTTTTGCCTGGAACTGAACGATATGCATCACCATATTTGCCTGAAGCGATACCTCCGTGCGTTCCTTTATAGAGATGCTTATATTTGTTCACGTCATATTCTCTTGGGAATGTGCCCTCAGCGAAATAAGAACCAATATTCCTTTGGGCGTTCCTAGGCTGAGACTGAACGTATGAGATGCTGAAATCAAGCTTCACCCTGCTGCCTATCTTCTGAGAGGCCTTGCCGAGGAAGGAATAACGGTAGAATGTGTTCCTCGGCGTGGTTCCTTGGTTGTACTTATAAGAAGCTGAGGCATAGAACGTTGTCCTGTCGGTCCCTCCCTGCAGAGAGAAGTTGGTGTCTGAGTTCCAGCCAGTGCGGTAAGCATCTCTGTAGTTATTCTTGTAGATTTTCATAGGACCCATAGTCCCATCATATTGCTCGAAGGTCTTTCCTTCAGCCCAGGAAATATGAGGGCCCCAGCCAACGCCTCCGCCATCACCCTCATGCTGACTGATCATTGAATACTCTTTGTCGTTGTTCCTTGAATATGCCGTCATATTATTTGACCAGCGGTTTCCGGTCTGGTCATAATCGTCGCCGTAGAAAACTAATCCGGGAAAAATGCCTTCAAGATATTCATTCTGCAGATCAGGAGCTTTGTACACATAGTCGATGCCTACGGTCTGAGAGAAATGTATTCCGAGTCCCTTTCCGCTCTGTCCAGACTTGGTAGTGATGACGACGGCTCCGTTCAAGCCTCTGGAACCGTAAAGCGCCGTTGCGGCAGCGCCTTTCAGCACGCTGACACTCTCGAAGTCGTCAGGGTTGAGGTTCTTCAGCTGGTTGCCATAGTCGTGAATCTCGCCGTCCCAGTCTGCGTCTCCGGTGCTGCTGGCCGCATTGTCGAGGATAACTCCATCTACCACGAAGATAACCAACATTGGCCAGAATTTGAAGTCACCTCAATTCTGTTGAACTAAGGCCAATTACCAGCCGAAGTGTTA
>DCKG01000023.1:0-791 GCA_002320605.1 Bacteroidales bacterium UBA1680
TTTCCATTCACCCTTGCGGCCGAAGCGATAAAAGAACAGTTTGACTGCCCCGCCGGCGAAGACGGCATCAGTCTCAAAGTAGAAGAATTTATGAGCACGGGAGTATTTCACAGCCTTTTTCCTGACCATTGCGGAAGCTATGGCCTTGGCTGTCATGTCCTCTCCGTTGACGGTGTACTTTGTCTTGCTCATCTTGACCATGCCAAGCAGATGGGACTTGCTTCCTCTGCGTCTGAGATACTTGACCACTTCCTTGCAGGTGAACCAGCTGTCTACGAGCAGATAGTCGAAGCCCAAATGCTCTATGGTAGCTTTGTTAAGCATATTCTTCATGCTGGATATCTTGTCCTGGAAATACTCCGCCTTGCGTTTTTCTACCTTGGACTCAGCATCGCGCGCTTTACTGAACCGTGCATCAATATCCTTCTTGGAAAGGCCCTGAGGTCTGGAAGGCACCCTTCCTTTCTCTCCCAACAGGGTGAAATCAATGAGCATCTGCGTCCGTCCGTCGGTACGGCAGAGGAAAAGTCCTTTGTGGCCGAGGATGCTTCCGCGCTTGTCTACATGGGAGTAGATACGTCCGAGCATCTCGCCTTTGCGTCCTGTCTTCGGCATATCGGTGTCGTCTACTATCATGCAGGTGGGATATTCGGAGTTCCTTGCATCGGAGCGTACTGCAATGTCCTTCGCAAGCTTTTTGTTGACATGGCGGAGAATGTGACGCCAGTCAATCCTGTCATTGGAAAGAACGCGATAGAACATATCCTTTTGACAGTCAAAGAGAGACTGAA
>DCKG01000023.1:887-80635 GCA_002320605.1 Bacteroidales bacterium UBA1680
CAGTTGGGTTTCTTTTCGAAAGCCATCTGCTTTTCCGTGATGTTAATGTTTTCAAGAACCTTCATTATCCTCTGTATGCCGAGTCCACAGCCACTTTCCGTGAAAAAATTGCGCAACTCTGAAACTATTTGTCTATCTTTGGTCATGCTAGGTGTATATTTTTGCTTTTGTTACTTTAATATACTGAAAACCAATGGAATAATCAAATTTTTATGGTTTTCAACCTAGCTTTTTTCGTTTATTTTTTACTTGCGAAACTTAAAAAAGATGAAAAAATTCCTCATAATTAATATTTCATAGCTATAATGTGTTTCAGCTTTTTCATTATTGATAACGCAAGAAATAGAAGAATCCGTCAATTATTTTGACGGATTTTGAAAAATAATACGTTATTACAGTAGTTCATGCGTTTATTCCATCAGGAACAATCGTGTATTAATTCATGCTATAATTAATTTTTTATGAAATCATCATTAGCTTTATACATTATGAGAAACTATATAATAATCATTCTACAATTTTTTTTTATATTAATTTTGCAGTCAACATCATTCGCTCAGTCAAATACTGCTTTGAAATACAATGGAAAATTTGAGCTGGCAGGAATGGAAGTGTCCAACAAGGATGCATCAGGAACTGGTATCGCATTCTACACGACACACGGAGTTGACATCAAGAGCAAAGCTTTCATCGGACTTGGAACAGGAATCAACTATTCATTCTCCGTAGAAAACATATTCATTCCAGCCTTCCTTCAGGGAGACATCCTGATTTATGACGGTTCAGACCTGAAGCCCTTCGCATCGCTCAAGGTTGGCGGCCTCTTCTGCACGTCCAGAAGCTCCAACATATTCAATTTCAACCCTTCCATTGGCATCAGGTACTCAAAGTTCGCACTTACGGTTGGGTATATTCATCAATATGGAGTTGACAAGGATAACATGAGTTCACCAATGGGCGGACCGAAACATATCATCAAATCAAAATACAACTATGATGGCGTAACTATAGGACTTATATTCTCGCTACGTTAATTTTCGGGTATTATCATTATATTTAGAGAGAATCGGCAAAAGCCAGTTCTCTCTATTTTTAGTGTGTCTGGCATGACACTAAAGAAAGAGCCAACCTAGCTTGGTCGTCCCTTACGTTTCATATCGGAGTTTACGTACTCCTATTTGAATCTTCTATTATGCAGTGAGAACACAATAGTCATGAGATGGAATGAGTATTGTTATTTGAATTTCATTATTTCGCTCTATGACGATTTATTTCTACTTTTGTAAACCATAAATTACAATTAGGCTTTATTCTCATTTGGATATGAAATACATTGCAGACAGATTGAAAACATCGACGTTCCTTGGCTTGTGTCTCACAATCGTTATGGTGACGCTGGCTTCCTGCTCCGACAATAGTGCCGAAGATCCGGATCTGAAGCGATTCAAAAATCGATTCTGCGGAGACTATCAATATTCTTCAGCCATCTGGACAGGAGGCAACATAGATCTAGATGGTGACGGAACTGGTCACAAAAATCTGGATGCGGAATTTCAATATTGTACTGGATATAACAGACAATCGGCAAGAGCGGAAGTGACTTACGAAGATTCTGAAGATACGTTTCGGATCAATGCCTATGTGCCCCTCTTCACAGCCAACGATGCCGATGGAAAAATTGATCCAGTAGGAATAACATTCCAGCACATTATTATAAATGCCAGATGGATGGACATTGGAGATGACGGACAAATTGTCGTTTCTGAATATTTCATCGAAAATCCAGTCTATTCCATTACGGATATCATTTACGTAGATGTGACTTCAGTAACGGATGATTCATTTGAAGTTACTGTAGAATGTTCCCTTTACGATCAGCATGAAGACAAACTTGTCGAAGGCACTGTCATCTTTACTTTTACTAGAAAGTGATTTCAACCCTATTGAAAAAAATCAATTATTTTTTGACGGAATTGCGAAATTCGCACGTTATTCTTATGAGAGTTGATGACAGAAATGTCAAACTTTGAGGAACTGCTGGCCAAGATGTGTGGGCGGAAAGATGTCGCTGCGAGGGAGAAGCTGTATAAGATTTATGCAGCCAGGGTGCAATCGGCCTGCAGACGTTACTCCAAAGACAACGAAGAGGCTCAGGACTTCACTCAGGATGCTTTCATGAGGATTTTCGATAAAATTGGAAAGTTTCGGTATTCGGGAGAGGGATCTCTGGGCAGATGGCTTGTAAGAGTGGCAGTGAACATGATAATCGACAGGAAAAGAAGAGACAAATCTTTGGGCATCAAGTCCGAGATCGACGAGGCAGCCGAGGATATTCCTCAGCCGACCGAAGAGGAAGCCGCATCGGTGCCTCTGGACGTGCTCCACAAGATGATCGATTCGCTGTCGAATGCCAAGAAGATGGTCTTCAATCTGCGATGCGTGGACGAATATTCATACAAGGAGATAGCGAAGATGATCGGGATTTCCGAGAATGCTGCGTCTTCAACTTTTGCGAAGGCCAGAATCGAGCTTGGAATGATGATTAAGGAATATGTCAAGATAAACGGATAATGAAGGACTGGACTGAAATAGTTGGCAAGGCACTCCGCGAGGAGGAGAAGGCGCTTCCATCAGGAGAATGGGAGACCATTCGTGATGCCATGCGCCGAAGTTCCAGAAGACGCGCCGCCATCTGGACCTGCGGTGTTGGTGCCGCCGTTGTGGCAGCTGTGGTAGTCCTCTCCGTCCTTCTGCCTGGCAATCCTCCAGCACCTTCACCAAATCCGAATATCGTGACTGTTACCGAAAAAGTGACGGATGATACGACATCCACATCAACGCCAGAGGCAGAGACAGACCCTGTCGCGCAGACGCTGCCGGATGAGCAGACTAATAATGACCGTCACCCTATAGAGTCAGATGAAACTGCAACGGACAAGACGACTTCCAGCCAAAGCGGATCTGCCGGGCAGGAATCATCCGAGAACGAGTCAGCCAAGGATGAGACAACATCCGCACAGGCTAATGTCGGCGAGGAAAAGACTGAAGAAAAGGCAGCTAAAGATGATGAAGAATCAGTAAAAGAGCCTGAGGACAATATGTCGGAAAGCGCTTTCTATCAGGAATATGCCGAGCAGCGCAGGGATAAGAGGAAGGTTTCTGTGTCAATCTGGGAGAGCAATCTTTTGACTCAGGCTGATAAAACTGATACAAAGGCAGGTAGTCCAAATCAAACACAGAAAGTGAAGTATGACCATGAACAGCCTATCTCATTCGGAATTAATTTCCGCTACGACATCGACAGCCATTTTTCGATAGCATCCGGTGTAGATTATACTCTGTGCAATAGTACTGTCAGTTATAATGATTCCAGAAAGTATGATCAGAAGGTTGGCTACATCAGCGTTCCCGTGCGGATAGACTGGGCGCCTGTCAAGACAAAGCATTTCCAGATTTATCTGGGAGCTGGCGGCAGGATACGCAAAAGCATACATGCCACTTTCGATGGAGAGAAGCTCACTGACAAGCGCTTTTATCCATCCCTCATTGCAGCATGCGGGATACAGTACAATTTTATAAGAAGCATCGGGATATTCCTGGAACCAGAATACTCGTACACATTCCTTCCCGAGAGCCCTTCGATCATTACATACTACACTGAATCATCGAAAGCCTTATCGTTCCGCCTCGGCCTAAGTTTCAATTTCAGATAAGTGCAATAGTCCGAAAACCAAGAGATATCAATTTCTTCTTTAGATATGAAATACATTTGCTTTCACTAAACAATGACATCAAATAAGCAAGCCTAGTCATCGATTACAAGGCAGTCTCCCCCTTGCAAATCATTCGGGAGGTGAAGTGCCTCTGAGTGCATACGTCGAGGTTACTCTGACTTTTGGCTGCCAGTTGATTCAGACAAAAATCGGTCATCCACCACTACACCGCCTTGTAAGCCACACTCACTCACGAGTGACCTGCAAAGGTGTCAGTTCGCAGGTCTACTTGATCACTCGGGCGTAGCCGTCTTTGCGGGGCTTGACGGTTGGCGGGTAGGAGGCAGGATAGCCGAGGGCTATGGAGCCGATGCCAACCAGGCCGTCAGGTAGGCCCATCTGCTTCATGAGAGCCTTGCCTTCATCGGTGGCGAACATCTCGCGCTCTCGGTTAATCCAGCAGGAACCAAGGCCTATTGAGTGGGCGGCGATCATCATGTTTCCTAGCACCAAAGAGCCATCTTTCGTGGAATTCCTCCAATTCTCAGGACTGCTGCCGAACACAAGCACGATAGTAGGCGCACCATAATACGGGTCGCCTGCGCCTTCATAAAACTTCTTGTTCATCTCCGTCAGCTGGGCTATGATTTCTTTGTTCTGCACAGCCACGATCCACGGATCCTGATAACCCATGCCCGTAGGAGCGAAAGTGCCAGCCTCAAGCACAGCTTGAAGTTCTTCATCTTTAATCTGTTCAGGCTTGTAGCGCCTGATGCTTCTTCTTGTCTTGATGCATTCCAGAACAGTATTCGTCATATTCATAAAAATATCAATAGTGAAACTTCGATTATTTCTCATAGACTGGCACCGTGCCCTCGTCTATCAGGTAGCGGAGCAGATCGAGCCAGTGAGGGGAATATGCCTTCGAGGGGTTGGAAAACTCGGTGCGGATGTCTTCCAATGAATATTTTCCACCACGGCTGCCGACATATTCAATGATGGCAGCCTCAGTAGCCTCATCAGAGAGGATCTTCTCGCTTTCGGGAGTATCAGCGCCGGAGGCCATGTCGCCATAGGTTGACGGAGCCTCTTCAAGACGGCGGCCTGAGGCAACCTTCGCACGGCACACATCGCAGGTTCCGCAATCGTAGCTTTCGCTCTGGCCGAAATACCGCAGCAGGAAGCGCGAACGGCACTCATCAGTTTCGGAAACATATTCAAGCATCTCCTGAGCCCTCCGATGATAATTTTCTTTCAGCATCACATATTTATCCGGCATAAGCGCAAGGTCTCCTGGCCTGCGCCTGTCGTGGTGCAGGAGAATCACATCGCAATGATCTGCTGGAATATAGTTTATCACATGCTCAAGAGCCGTCCTGTAAAGCAGCTGCCTCAGGCCCGCCACGGTCATATTCAAGGCACCGGCGAAATATTCCTCATCTATTTCCTCGGGGAAAGAGAATATGCCGGTGAAATGACGCATGAGGAGCTCTAGCAGCTCATCCATCTTAGGATCAGACAACTGAATATCATAGAGCGACTTGCGATCCACGGCAATCTTGACTTTCGTCTTGATGTCAATCTCTTCCGAATATGTCAGATGGTCAGTTCGCTCCAGATACTTTATCGCATAGAACGCCGGAGCCTTCATCAGATGATAACCCTTGCAGAATTCCTCTATCTTGAAACGTAGCTGCCGTCCCTCCCCTGCATCGTATGGAATCCCGAACATCATGTGGAGCTTCTGATACACATCCTCAATGTAATCCAGTCCCGGGAATGAGGCCTCCTCTATCTGCTTCATCCTGCGCACGTCAACCCCGTTCCAAAGCAGCACGGCAAAGGCCCGCTTACGGTCGCGCCCTGCCCTGCCAGCCTCTTGGAAATATGCCTCAGGGCTGTCCGGCAGGTCATAATGGGCGACGAAACGCACGTCTGGCTTGTCGATTCCCATTCCGAAGGCGTTGGTGCAGACCATGACGCGGATTTTCCCATCCATCCATGCTGCCTGGCGCTCCGACCGAGTCATGGCGCCAACTCCAGCGTGATAATAGGACGAGCTCTCGCCCTGAGACTGCAGAAAAGCCGACAGTTCTTCGCATTTCCGCCGATTTCTCGCATATATTATCCCGCTCCCAGCAACCCCTCGGCATATTCCTAAAAGCTGTCCGTATTTATCTTCCGTGCGTCTGACTATGTAGCTGAGATTCGGCCTCTCGAATCCTGTTTTTATGATCAGTTTCTCGCTAAAGCCAAGCTTATCCATTATATCGTCCGCCACTTCCGGCGTGGCAGTGGCGGTAAGAGCCATCACAGGGGCGTCCACAGATTCCCTCAACTCCCCTATCCTCAAATAATCAGGCCTGAAATCGTATCCCCATTGCGATATGCAGTGAGCCTCATCCACCACAATCAGATTGATCGGAAGTACTTCCACATAAGATTTAAACAGCCTGGTGCCCAGCCGTTCCGGAGACAGGAAAAGGAACTTGAAGTCTCCGTAGGCTGCGTTATTAAGAGCCAGGTCCACCTCGTGACGAGACATTCCTGCATGGACGGCTATCGCCCTTATGCCTTTTCCGCTGAGATTTCTAACCTGATCCTTCATGAGGGCTATTATAGGCGTAACCACCAGAGTAAGCCCTTCCTTCATCAGGCCAGGCACCTGAAAGCAGATGGATTTCCCACCTCCGGTTGGTAGGATCGCGAGGACATCCTTCCCTTCCAAGGTCGCATTGATGATTTCCTCCTGCATAGGCCGGAATCCATCATAGCCCCAGTATTCTTTCAAGACCTCTTGCGCCGTTCTCCCGTTCCCATCAGTGAACATATCCGGTTAAAATTATTTAAATCGTTTTATACCAATTAATTACGACCCCGACTGGCAAATTATTTGCAGTTAAGTCTGATGTATTGCAAATTTAAGAAATTACGCTTGACCAGTGCATAAAAATTCTTAAATTTGCGACGGAAAAAAGCGAGAAAAGCTAAGTTTAACAAATAAAATTTTTCAATTATGCCTAAAATGGATTTAAGCAAGTACGGTATCAAGAATGTAAAGGAAGTTCTTTACAATCCTACCTACGAAGTCCTCTACAACGAGGAGACAAAACCTGAACTGACAGGTTACGACAAAGGTCAGGTTACCGAACTTGGTGCAATCAATGTTATGACAGGCGTCTATACAGGCCGTTCACCTAAAGACAAGTTCATCGTTTACGACCAGACCACCAAAGAAGGTGCTCCTGGCGAGGTTTGGTGGACAACACCTGAATATCCTAACGACAACCACAAGGCTTCCGTGAAGACTTGGAATGCTTGCAAGAAACTTGCTCAGAAAGAGCTCTCCGGCAAGAGGCTTTTCGTAGTCGATGGTTTCTGCGGAACTCACAAAGACACTCGCATGAAGGTTCGCTTCATTATGGAAGTCGCATGGCAGGCTCACTTCGTGACCAACATGTTCATCCGTCCTAAGACCCAGGAAGAATTCGACCAAGAACCGGATTTCGTTGTTTACAACGCTTCAAAGGCTAAGGTAGAGAACTACAAGGAGCTCGGGCTTCATTCAGAGACGGCCGTCCTCTTCAACGTCACCTCAAAAGAACAGGTCATCCTCAACACTTGGTATGGAGGCGAGATGAAGAAGGGCATATTCTCAATGATGAACTATTTCCTTCCACTCAAGGGCATTGCTGCCATGCACTGCTCGGCGAACACCGACATGAACGGCGAGAACACCGCTATCTTCTTCGGTCTTTCTGGAACCGGCAAGACTACCCTTTCAACAGACCCTAAGCGCCTCCTCATCGGTGACGACGAGCACGGCTGGGACAACAAGGGCGTGTTCAACTTCGAAGGCGGCTGCTATGCCAAGGTAATCAAGCTTGACAAGGAATCCGAGCCTGATATCTACAACGCAATCCGCAGGGATGCCCTCCTGGAGAACGTAACTGTTGACAAGAACGGAAAGATCGACTTCAACGATAAGGGCGTTACCGAGAACACTCGCGTTTCTTATCCTATCTATCATATCAAGAATATCGTCCGTCCTGAGTCTCAGGGGCCGGCTGCAAAGCAGGTTATCTTCCTTTCTGCCGATGCCTTCGGAGTTCTTCCTCCAGTTTCAATCCTGACTCCAGAGCAGACGAAATACTATTTCCTCTCCGGCTTCACGGCTAAGCTTGCAGGAACAGAGCGCGGAATCACCGAGCCTACCCCAACATTCTCAGCTTGCTTCGGACAGGCCTTCCTCGAACTGCACCCTACGAAATACGCAGAGGAGCTCGTCAAGAAGATGAAGAAGAGCGGCGCAAAGGCTTATCTCGTGAACACAGGCTGGAACGGTACTGGAAAGCGTATTTCCATCCGCGACACCCGTGGAATAATAGATGCCATCCTTGACCACAGCATTGACAAGGCCCCTACCAAGAATATTCCTTACTTCAACTTCTCAGTTCCTACGAAACTGGAAGGCGTTGACAGCGGAATACTCGACCCTCGCGACACCTACAAGGACGCTAAAGAATGGGACGTAAAGGCGAAGGACCTTGCTGGCAGGTTCATCAAGAATTTCGCCAAGTACGAGTCTAACAGAGCTGGCAAGGCTCTCGTAAAGTCTGGGCCACAGCTATAAATCTCAATGCCGACTTTGGTATTTTCCTTGATAGACAATTGCCGTGGCCGAAAAAGTCACGGCAATTCTATTACCATGCATTAATATTGAAAAGATTTTTTGTCCATCACGCCGATTCTGAATATCTTTATCGGATATTCCAGGAATATGGCAAAAGAGAATAAAGACCATCTGCTATCGCTTCTTAGGGACAACCTGACAATGACAGGCTGGCAACAGCTCAGACTGGTGGTTCTATTGGCTGTTCCTGCGATTCTGGCCCAATTCTCTTCCGTAATATTGCAGTACATCGATACGGCGATGGTCGGCCATCTCGGTGCTAACCCCTCAGCTTCGATTGGTTTGATTTCCACCAGTACGTGGCTCTGCAACGGTTTTTTCTTCGCAGTTATTTCAGGATTCTCTGTTCAGGTCGCTCACAGGTGCGGAGCCAAAGACTTTTCCAATGCAAAAACCATTGTGCGTCAAGGCCTCTTCACCATCGTTCTGTTCACCATAGCCTTGGCTCTGATTGCAATCTCCATGGCAAAGCCTCTCCCAGGATGGCTCGGCGGCACTCCTGAAATCAACCCCGACGCTAGCAAATATTTCATGATCTACGCTGCCTTCATGCCTATAGGGGCGTTAGGCTACTGCGTCAGCTCAATGCTGCAGGCCAGCGGGAACATGAAGGTGCCAAGCTTGCTGTACGTTTCTATGGGCGTCCTAGATGTCATATTCAATTACCTTTTCATTTATGTCTGCGACATGGGTGTTGCTGGCGCTGCTCTTGGAACTGGCGTAGCGGAGGTAATGGCATCGATTTTTGCCGTCTGGTACCTGACCTGCCGTTCTAAAGAGCTGTCATTCAAGGGAGAAAGCGGGAGTTATATTCCAACTAGGAAAGTCCTGCAAAACACAATGGGCATCACAGGGCCATTGTGGCTTCAAAATATAGTCATGAGGGGGGCATTCTTGGCAAGCACGATAATCATCGCTCCGCTTGGGGCGGTCTCCATCGCTGCGAATTCTTTCGCCATCAACGCCGAGAGTTTCTGCTATATGCCAGGTTATGGCTTGCAGGATGCCGCATCGACTCTGGTCGGTCAGAGCCTTGGGGCAAAACGGAAGCGGTTGGCAAAGCGGTTCGCATGGATTTCCATTGGCTTGGCTTCGCTGCTGATGTCGTTCCTCGCAGTGTTCATGTACATTTTCGCTCCTCAAATCATGAGGATTCTTAGCATTGACGAAGGAATCGTCTCTCTGGGTGCAAAAGTGCTTCGGATCGAGGCTTTCGCTGAAACTTTGTATGCCGTCTCAATCGTGGCTTACGGGGCCTGCGTCGGCGCTGGAAAGACGCTCGTGCCTACAGTGCTGAATTTCTGCAGCATGTGGCTGGTACGCATCGGGCTGGCTCTTGTGCTGACTCCGAAGATTGGACTCACTGGATATTGGATTGCAATGTGCGTGGAATTGAACATCCGGGGCGTACTGTTCTTAATCCACATGAGGGGAGATAAATGGATGAAATCCAAATTGGACGATGATTCAGTAAAATTGGTTTCTCCCAATTGAAAATAATAGCTAAATTTGCCACAAATTTGAATATTTAAAATTATGAACAGAATAGAGAACACGGAATTTAGTGGTGAAAGGCCTCTGTACGAGACACACGACCTATATCTTGAGAATGTCAGAATCGGGATGGGAGAATCTGCCTTGAAAGAAACTTCGAATATCACGGCAGTAAAATGCATTTTCGAGGGGAAGTATCCGCTCTGGGAATGCAAGCATTTTGTCCTGAAAGATTGCCTGCTAGGGGTCGGAGCCCGTTCCGGGCTGTGGTACTCGAGCGATTGCGAAATCACGGACACCCAGATTGATGCTCCGAAGACATTCCGCAGGATGAAAGGCATAAAGCTTCGCAATGTCTGGATACCTGCCGGAAGCGAGACACTCTGGGATTGCAGCGACATCGACATGCAGGATTGCATCATCGAGAGGGCCGATTATATATTCATGCATTGCGAGAACATAAATATCCGTAACTTGAAGCTGAGTGGAAATTATGGCTTCCAGTATGCCAAGAACGTGGAAATCCACGATAGCGTGCTGAATTCGAAAGATTCGTTCTGGGAGAGCGAGAACGTGACGATCTATGATTCTACGATCAATGGGGAATATCTTGGGTGGTATTCTAAGAACCTTCGCCTTGTGCGCTGCCACATAACCGAGACTCAGCCGCTATGTTATTGCGACAATTTGGTGCTTGAGGACTGCACTTTCGGATCTGACGCTGACTTGGCCTTTGAATATTGCTCCCTCAACGCAACTGTCAAAGGGCATATTGTCTCAATCAAGAATCCGACGACGGGTTCAATCACAGTCGATTCCGTAGGCGAGGTCATCATCGACCAGAATCAGAAAGCCCCAGCAGACTGCAAAATCACCGTGCTGAACAAATGATAGTGGGATAGCCGCCAGCGAAGAATAAAGCAAAAGGCATTCGAAAAAAATCGAATGCCTTTTTGAATGTGGTGTCGGCAGGAGTTGAACCGGCGACACATGGATTTTCAGTCCATTGCTCTACCACCTGAGCTACGACACCAATTGTTTTGGGATTGCAAAGATAGGCAAATTTCCGTTTGATGCAAATTTTTTCGGAAAAATTATCCTGTTCTGCATGGCAGTCTTTCAATTGAAAATTGTCTTTGCTAACTTCGTAAGCCATGATCGAGACAACCTTCATACAAGTCATTCTGCCACTCCGCCTAGAGTGGGAGCCGATATACTATGTGCCAGAAGGCTCTCGGATCCAGCTTGGAGAAAGGGTTATGGTGAATTTCGCCGGGAAGACGTACACGGCTGTCGTAAGCAGCACCGATGCTAGAAAAGAGGCTTCCGAAATGGACGCAGGCCGCATAAAGCCGATTTCAGGCATAGCAGAACTCCTGCAACCGATCACGAAGGAGGAGATAGAGCTTTGGAGGAAGGTCGCTGGCTATTATCTGTGCGCGGTCGGAGAAGTGTATAAGGCCGCCTACCCTGACTGGAAAATCTCAGAAGAGAAGGTAAAGGCAAGAAAGGCACTGAATAAAAAGGGCTCGGAGGCTCCAGCGAAGGAGAAGGACAAAGCTGGCAAAATAACCCTTACGCAAGCACAGAATAGGGCATATTCAGAAATTGAAGGAATATTCGATAGCGGCAGGCCTGCCCTTCTCTATGGGATCACAGGCTCCGGCAAGACCGAAATTTATCTTAAGCTGGCTCAAAAGACCCTTGCGAAAGGACGTAACGTGCTGTATCTGGTGCCAGAAATAGCCCTCTCCAGGCAGCTGGAAGAAAGAATATTCAAAACTTTTCCTGCTCAGCTGCGAATCTTCCACTCGGCAGAGACCATCTCCAGGCGGCTGGACACGACGGAATTCATTAGGAATAATGAATATGTCCTATTGGGCACTCGAAGCGCCATTTTCCTTCCACACCGGGACCTAGGGCTAATAATAATAGACGAGGAAAATGATACTTCCTACAAGCAGGATAACCCTGCACCGCGATACAACGGTAGAGAAACGGCCATAATGCTAGCCGGCATATTCAAAGCCAATGTCGTTCTTGGATCGGCTACGCCCTCGCTGGAGTCGCTGTACAACTGCCAGGCAGGCAGATTCGGAATGGTCCGGCTCACGAAAAGATATTACGAGGCTCCAGACTCTGATGTCGAAATCATCGACACGATAGCGGAACGCAAAAAGAGGGGCATGGTCGGAGATTTCTCCAGAAAATTAATAGCTCATATTCAGGAATGCCTGCAGCGCCACGAGCAGGTGCTGCTGCTGAGGGAACGACTCTCTTACTCCCCCATCGTACAATGCGAGGAATGCGGGGACATACCGAAGTGCAAGAACTGCAACGTGACGCTTACGCTGAATAAGAGGGCAGATGGCAGCGGAAAGCTCGTTTGCCACTATTGTGGCCGGGTTTACGAATATGACGGGCGCTGCAAGAAATGCGGAGGCGAGATGAGGATGATCGGCGCAGGCACTCAAAAAATAGAAGAAGAGGCCAGGGAGATGTTCCCAGATGCCGTGATTGCCAGACTGGACAGAGACTCGGCCAAGAGCAGCAAAGAAGAAAAGAAAATCATCAAAGATTTCTCGGACGGAAAGATAGACATTATCATAGGCACCCAGATAGTCGCCAAAGGCTTCGATTTCAGCGGGCTTACGTTGGTGGCAGTGCTGAAGGCAGAGTCAATCCTCGGTCAGGAAGATTTCAGGGCGGACGAGCATGGACTCCAGCTTTTAGAGCAGTTCCGTGGCCGCTCCGGCAGGCGTGGCAGCAAGGGTCTGTTCGTGATACAGACATCCCAGCCGGAGCATCCTATCTACCAAGGCATTGCCGGTACCATTCCAGAGAAGGATCTTACCAGCCGCCTTCTAGAGGAGAGGAAAGCCTTCTTCTATCCGCCATATTCAAGGGTCATCGGCATCATATTCAAAGATTATAATCTTCAAAGGGTTGAGCTGATGTCTAGGCTGTTCGGGGATTTCCTTAAGCAGAACTCTGGGATGACGGCAGAAACCAGAATCATCGGCCCATACGCTCCTAGGGTCGATAAAATCTCGAATCAGTATTTCAGGCAGATGAGGATCCTGCTTCGGAAAGACAAGGCTCTGGCAGCAAACAAAGGCGCCCTTTCTAGAGCTATCGCTGCTTTCGAGAAAGGGAAAAAATACGTCGGCCACATAAGCCTGGATGTCGACCCCTCATAATTAATAGAAAAATTGCTAAATTTGAAGGTTAATAAAGTCACGAGATATGGGAAAAGTAATAGCAATAGCAAACCAGAAAGGCGGCGTGGGAAAAACTACGACTGCCATCAATCTGGCTGCGTCCTTAGCGGTTCTGGAGAAGAAAGTTCTGATCATCGATGCTGATCCTCAGGCTAATACTACTTCAGGGCTTAACTTTTCTCCGGAAAGCGATCAGAAAAGGACACTTTACGAAGTCATGATCGGGAAAATCGACGTGCATGACGCTCTGATTCAGACCGAGATCGTAAACTTACAGCTAATCCCTTCTCACATAAACCTGGTAGGGGTGGAAATAGAGATGCTGGACGTTCCGAACAGGGAATCTATTCTGAAAGAAAAAATCAGCCCGATACGAAATGACTACGATTACATCATCATCGACTGCTCCCCTTCTCTTGGCCTTGTAACTATCAATGCACTGACTGCCGCAGATTCTGTGATGATTCCAGTCCAGCCTGAATTCTTCGCCTTGGAAGGCCTGGGCAAACTGCTTCAGACGATACGTCTCGTGCAGAGAAACATAAACAAGAGCCTCACGATTGAAGGTTTCGTGGTAACGATGTTCGATGGCAGGACGAAAGTTCACGTGCAGGTGGTCAGCGAGCTGAAAGAACATTTCAAAGACCTTGTCTTCAACACAATAATACAGAGAAACATCCGGCTGAGCGAGGCCCCGTCTCACGGAAAGCCCATAATCCTCTACGACGTGAAAAGCAACGGTACTTCAAATTACCTGAACCTCGCCAAGGAGGTTCTTGAAAAGAACGAATAGAACATGAGTAAACAACATAGAGGGCTGGGAAGAGGCCTAGATGCCATCCTTGGTGACAGCGACAATTTGAACGAGCCTCAGAGAACCCCAGTAGGATACATAAATAAAGAAGTCGCAGGGACTAGCGCTCATCAGAATGCTGGTGACGTACTGAGAATCCCAGTGGACCAAATCGAGCCGAATCCTTATCAGCCCAGAATGGCCTTCGACAACGAGTCGCTTGAAGAACTGGCAGACTCGATTCGCACGTTCGGGCTCATACAGCCTGTCACCGTGCGCAAGAAGAGCGATGGGCGATATCAAATCATTAGCGGAGAGCGCAGATATAAGGCCTGCAGGCTAGTCGGCATGGACATGATTCCTGCTTACATAAGAGAAGCCAACGATCAGGGAATGCTGGAAATGGCCATAGTGGAGAACATCCAGAGGCAAGACCTGGATCCAATCGAAGTTGCTATGAGCTATCAGAGACTGATCGACGAATGCAGCCTGACTCAGGAAGAAATGGCTGACAGGGTTGGCAAGAAACGCACGTCGATCACCAACTACCTTAGACTCCTGAAACTTCCCGCAAAGGTTCAGCACGACATAAAAGTCGGCTTGGTAAGCGTAGGCCATGCGAAAGTCCTGTTGGGAGTGGAGGACCCTAAGACGCAGGAACTGCTTTGCAATCTGGTCATCAATAATGGGATTTCCGTGAGGCAGCTGGAAGAAAAAGTCCGGCTCCTAGGAAAGCAGAAGCCAACGAGACAGAAAGCTACTGCCGAACTTCCTGATGAATATTATCGAGTTCTGGAGCATATGGGCAAGTTTTTTGAAAATAGCATCAGCCTGAAACGTTCCGACTCGGGCAAAGGCACGATGACTATCCGCTTCTCTTCTGACGAAGAGATACAGAAATTCCTGCAAGCCCTGGAGGATAAGAACATATAAGTCCGATGAAAGGCTCATTTCTTAAAATATTCACGACTCTAGCGCTGCTTTCCGCTTTTTCCATGCAGTCTCATGCGCAATTCAGGGAAGAGGCATTCAACCAGTCATATAACGATCCCAGCGATACGACTAGCGCTAAAGATTCTGTCGCCCGGATGTGGACCTTTCGAGAATTTTTCAGAGGAATAACTCATAAAGACACTTTAAGAATAGGTTCCTTGTTTGCCGGAGCTACGGTCTTTGTAGGTGCTGAACAAATATACAATAAGCAATACTGGAAGCTGCCCATAATCTATGGAGGACTTGGAACTACCATCGGCCTTGGGATACACTATAATAAGCAGTTCAAGGACAGCGGGAACCAGCATGACAAGGATATGTCAAAATACATGTTCGCCAGTGCTGGTTTTCTGTATTGGGCAACCCTCATGGATGGAGCATTCAACTATAGACGGGATGTGCCGCACCAGCCAGGCAAAGCCACGATTTACTCTATCCTTGTGCCGGGACTCGGGCAGGCCTATAATGGAGAATATTGGAAAATCCCTATTTATTGGGGACTCATGATTGGTTCGTATCATTTCTGGGATCAAAACAGAACCAATTATAAGAAATACAAGCGTATTCACAACCTTGCCACTACCGAGGGCAGCGGCTATGACGGCAGAATCACTGCCGAACAGGCACTGTATTACAGGAACGTGTTCCGGCGATACAGAGACTATTCAGTCGTGGCCTTCATAGGTTCTTACCTCCTTCAGATAATCGATGCCAACGTGTTCGCTTATTTGCAGGATTTCGAAGTCTCAGATAACTTGTCAATGAAAATCTCGCCTACGATAATATCCCCATATAATGAATATGCCTTCAATGCTGGAGGCCAAGCAAGTTTCGGCGCCCCGATGTACGGCATTGATGCGATGGGATTGAAAGTAGGTTTCACATTCTAGCAAATGAAAAAATTTGAATATATCATATTCACAGTCCTGGCAATGCTAATCTTTGCCTCAGCTCCTACGGGTGCTCAGAGCAAAAAGGCTCTTAAGAAAGAAAACGAATATCTCAGAGCCACGCTTGACTCTCTTAGAAGGGCGCTAGACAGCCTTCAGGCGAGCATCAGCCAAGATAGCGAGGCGATGGCACTCCTTGACATGCTGGAGGAGAACGACAGGAAAACTGCCGCTGGGCTAGATCCGGAGGACTATAACCCAGACATAACGGACAGCCTGCTAACTGCGATGTATCGCCAGAAGCATGGCGACACTGTGAGCGTAGACCATGGATTTGACATGGACTCGGTGAATCTGACCTCGAATCTGCCCGATTCCGTCATAACGGAAAGGCTTGCGAGGCTGAATTCTTTCATTACTCTTCCGTTCAATCAGACCGTAAGGAACTACATTGTCCTCTATTCCGAGAAAATGCCCGCTAAGATGGCTCAGATTCTCGGCCTTTGCGAATATTACATGCCCATCTTCGAGGAGACGTTCAACAAATATAACCTCCCGGAAGAGCTTAAATACATGGCAATAATCGAGTCTGCGCTGAACCCTTTCGCTGTGTCCCGGTCAGGTGCCAAAGGAATATGGCAGTTCATGCACCGCTCGGCAATTTTCTACGGGCTTAAAATAGACTCATATATAGACGAGCGACTGGATCCGATTAAATCTGTTGATGCCGCCGCTCGTTATCTTAAAGATTCCTACGCCCTATTCGGGGACTGGAACCTAGCCATCTCATCATACAATTGCGGCCCTGGCAATGTGAACAAGGCAATACGCAGAGCCGGCGGGAAACGCTATTTCTGGTCTGTGTATGACTACCTGCCAAGAGAGACAAGGGGATATGTTCCTGCTTTCGTCGGGGCGATGTATGCGATAAGGTATAGCAGCGAATACGGATTGAAGCCCGCCAAAATCCAGATGCCGCCACAAGTCGACACATTCGAGATTCACAGGAACGTGCATTTCCAGCAGATCAGCGATGTGGTCGGGGTGCCTATCGACGTAGTTAGGACGCTGAATCCTCAGTACATCAAGGACGTGATTCCTGGCCAGAGCGGGACATGCGAATTAAGGCTTCCGTTCAATTACACGAACACATTTCTTGAGCAGGAAGACTCCGTCTACGCCTACAAAGCCGATTCTCTGCTGAACCCAAAGACGCTGCTTGAGAATTCTGGCAGTCGAGCGACGGCATCAGACGGCTCAAGAATAGTCTATCGAGTGAAAAAAGGCGATTATCTGGGCAGGATAGCCAGGAAATATCATATTTCAGTCGCCCAGCTGAAGAAATGGAATCATCTGCGTAACGATCGCCTGCAGGTAGGTCAAAAAATCTTCATTTACGGTCGTTAGCATATTCATAAATCAAAAACTAATTGCAGCTTGAATTCAGTGCGGTTTTCATGCCCTTCCGACTTGAAGTATAGCACACTCAGAGCCTTTGCATAAATCTTCATGCTTCTCCATGGCCGCTCGTGTAGCCTTAACTTGCAACCGCCAGTCCATACCAAGCTCACTCCCCTGCCATAATATGCAGGAACTGAGAAATTGCCCGGGGCATCTCTCTCGTAGGAATATATCCTATCGTCCCAATTGTCAATCCTGAATACAGTGCCTCGAAGATATGTCGAGAGACAATCCGTCTTCCTGCCCCCTTCCAAGTATGCCAGTGCGCCCAGAGACTTGCACAGAAGTCCCTCAGCCCTGAATCTGCCAGTCCACGAAAATCCATCTGAGATGCCGTAGACTGATGACATTCCCGAACTGGAATAATCCAGGTCCAGCCTGACATCGGTCCTGTAGCGCAGCGCATCGCATGGTCTTACCCGTTCCGATGCCCTGACAGATAAAACCATGTTCCTATATATCTGCATCGGCAATTTAAGCAGGAATTTACTCTGTGCTTCATCCGCATCTACCTTCCTGGCCACGTCCGCGGTAAAGAAAAAGCCACGACGCTCCACCCCAGCTGAGACGGCATACTCATTAGAAGTCCTGTTCCAGCTCCTTATGCCGCCGGTATACTCATTTTCAAAATTCGATGGGTAATACCTGGCAGCGGACGAAAGCTTCCAATCCTTTCCTAAATTGAATATGACACCAGCGACTCCGGCAAAGCAGCCGTGGCGAATATCATACGCAGCTTCTCCGAATACGTCGGTGCCTCTTACCGTACGCCTTAAATCGACAGAAGCCTTCCTGCTTGTTCCTGTGATGCCTGCCTGGCCATTCTTGCCAAGCCATGTCACGTTAAAGGCAGGCAGGACGGCCACATCGCATTTCCCGGATTCCATCCGTTTCCGTAGACCGGGGAAAGATGCCAGCGCTGAGACCACGAATCGGCCAAGATAAATGTTCCCGGCTACCCCCCTGTGCGAGCCTTGAGGAGAAAAAGACCATGAAGGTGATAATCCAGCCGGGCGACGCATGAATGACGATGCCCCAGAGAATCCGCTCAGCGAGAACCCACTCCAAAGGCAAAGGCCTTGGCCAAAACGAACATTGAAGTCTCCTAATATAAAATTATAAGGCAGTCTTTCTCCATGGAGAGCGGTATTGAAAGTGAACGATGGATCTCTTTGGGAATATGTATTTCTAATCGCAGTCGAAGCCTCCGCATATTCTTTAAATCCTATCTTATATTTATAGCCCTCGCTGAACTTGCCATCTCGCACGCTGCCCTTTAGTACGGCTGCTTGTGATATGAGCCGAGACGAGAATGTTTCGCCGGCCTTCTTAGCGCTCCTCAAAGAAATGAATGGTTTCAAAGAAGAAACATATTCTTCTCCGAAGCCATCGATTGCGGCGAGTTCCTTGAAAGAAAGGATATCGCCATTACGAGCCTTGTAATCGGACAAACTCGCTGCCTGGTACTGGGTCATGAGCCCGCTCGAAGTCAGCTTTGACAGATTCAAGAAGTTGATTTCTAAAGGCTTGGACAACAAATTTGCATATTTTTCAACTTCCTGCTCATCCAGGCTCTCCATGCTCTCAGCACCTGTCAGGTAGAGAATCGCCCGAACCTGTTCATCAGTCTGGGCTCCTGACCTCACGGCCAGGAGCGAAGATATTATGAACAGAGCCAGCAATAGCGATATCTTCATAAAAACATATATATGAATACTTCGATCGCAAGATAGGCCGATTAAACGTAAATTTTAAATAAAAACAGAAATACTTATGACAAAATTCTTTATACTTCATAAAGAATTTTATAATTTTGAATTTTAATTTATTGAGGAAATGAATAAAATCCGACTTCATGACAAGACTTTCAGGCCGTTCATCCCTAATGAGCAGATTGAAAAGGCTATTGACAATGTCGCCGCACAGCTAAACAGAGATTATGACGGTTGCTCCGACATTCCGGTGCTCCTATGCGTGCTCAATGGTTCAATATTGTTCACGGCCGAGCTGATGAAGAGGCTCACATTCAACTGCGAGATTGTTTCAATGAAACTATCCTCTTACGTAGGCACGCATTCGACTGGCATGACTCGCCAAGTAATGGGTCTGACCGGAAGCGTGAAGGACAAGAGAGTCATCATCGTCGAGGACATCGTGGACACGGGCCAAACCATCGTAGACCTGAAAAAAATCATGGAAGAGAATGGGGCAAAAGAATCGAAGGTCTGCACAATGCTGCTGAAGCCCGCAGTCTACGGCAAAAATGTAAAACTCGACTACGTGGGCATGGAGATTCCTAACGATTTCATAGTGGGTTTCGGACTGGACTATGATGAGCTAGGGCGAAATTACAAAGACATTTATGTATTGGATACGAATATGAAATATTTCATTCTTTTCGGGCCTCCGGGTGCTGGGAAAGGCACTCAGGCTGCAGCAATGGTAGAAAAATGCAACTTATGCCACATTTCTACGGGGGACTTGCTTCGTGGCGAGATGGCTAAGGGAAGCGAGCTTGGACTGAAAGCGAAAGCTCTCATAGAGGCTGGCGAGCTGGTTCCAGATGAGATAGTAGAGGGCATGATTGAGAACAAGTTCAAGACAGTCACAGACGTTGACGGCTTCCTGCTGGACGGATTCCCCAGGACCATCGCTCAAGCCGAGGCCTTGGACAAAATGCTGGACAAGTCAAAAGAAAAGGTCACCGCAGTGGTCTCTCTGATGATTCCGGACTCTATGATCAAGGAAAGAATCAAACACCGTGCATCAATAGAGGGAAGAGCAGACGATGCAAAAGACGAGACCATCGCCAACCGCATCAAGACCTATCACGAGAAGACAGAGCCACTCGTAGAGTACTACAAGAGGGCTGGCAAATATCACGAAATAGACGGCGTCGGCACCATCGAGGAGGTACGCCAGAGAATCTCTGACCTGCTGGATAAGTTTTAGGAATATATCGTATGCCAGACTCTAACTTCATAGACTATGTCAAGATTCACTGTACCTCGGGGCATGGCGGGGCTGGTTCGGTTCACCTTTACAGGGCGAAATACATCGCTAAAGGCGGACCTGACGGAGGCGATGGCGGCAGAGGAGGGCATATCATATTAAAAGCCAATCCTCAGCTGTGGACGCTCATACATCTGAAATATCGCAAGCATGTCAAGGCAGAGGACGGAGGAAAAGGTGAGGGCGGATTAAGGACAGGCAAGAACGGCAAGGACGTTATCTTGGAAGTACCAGTCGGCACGGTGGCGAAGGATGCAGAGACTGGC
This sequence comes from Bacteroidales bacterium UBA1680, assembly GCA_002320605.1. GTDB lineage: Bacteria > Bacteroidota > Bacteroidia > Bacteroidales > UBA932 > Cryptobacteroides. The sequence continues at coordinate 21,424 of DCKG01000023.1, forward strand.
GAAGTCTTATTCGAGCTGCTGGAGCCAGGAGAGGAGAAAATCCTTTGCAAGGGTGGCCGAGGAGGGCTCGGAAACAACAATTTCAAGACGCCGACGCTGCAGACTCCGCGTTTCGCTCAGCCAGGCGATGATGGACAAGAAGGCTGGTATATTCTTGAATTGAAGATTCTTGCTGACGTAGGTCTGGTAGGATTCCCGAATGCCGGGAAATCCACTTTGCTGGCTTCCATCACTTCTGCCAAGCCAAAAATCGCGAATTATGCATTTACTACGCTTGAGCCGAACTTGGGCATTGTGAAATATTACGATGATAAGTCGTTCGTGATGGCAGATATTCCTGGAATAATAGAGGGCGCTCACGAAGGGAAGGGTCTGGGAATACGTTTCCTGCGTCACATAGAAAGAAATTCCGTGCTGCTATTCATGGTTTCCGCCGAAGAAGAGGATATTAATAAAGGCTACGAGACCTTGCTGGATGAGCTCAAAGAATATAATCCTGAGTTACTGGACAAGGGCCGGGTGCTGGCCGTCACTAAATGTGACCTCATCGATAAGGAAATCGAGGCAGACCTTGCAAAGAGCCTTCCTAAAGACATTTCTCACGTATTCATCTCATCAATTTCGGGCGAAGGCTTACAGCAATTAAAAGATATATTATGGCAGGAATTGCATTCATAGACTTCATTCAAGGCGTCGACGAGGACATAACTCTCTTCATAAACAGCTTTCACTGTGTTGCGTCGGATCAATTCTGGCAGTTCTGCTCCAACAAGATAGCCTGGATACCGATTTATGTGTTTGCTGTCATATTCCTCATTAAGCATATTGGCTGGAAAAGGTCATTGGCGTTTCTTGTTGCAATAGGCCTGGGATTCCTTTTCTGCGACCAGCTGGCTAACCTAGTTAAGCATTCCGTGTCCAGGCTGCGCCCGAATTACAGCTACGGAGCGACTCAGCATGGCTTGATAGTTCTTGAGAGCCGCAGAGGCTTCTTCGGGTTCTTCTCCGCCCATGCGGCAAATGCCTTTTGCATAGCAGCATGCTATGCAAAAGGACTGAAATATGGGAACTACGAACATTCGAAGGCAGTATCTGTCTCCGCTTACGTATGGGCTGCTCTCGTGGCTCTAAGCAGGGTTTTCGTAGGCAAACATTATTTTGGAGATATCTTAGCAGGCACTATCATCGGCCTGATAGTCGGTCTGATACTGTCAAATGTCACTGTCCTGATACTTAAGCGTATAGAAGCGGGATATTGCAAATTCGGTAAGATGACGAAGGTAAAGCAGTGAGCCTAAAGTTCCGGCACGACTTTCTCCATCTGGATGCTGTGAGAACCCTTAATAAGAATGGTGCTTTTCTCAACAGGATGGTTCTTTATATATTGCACTAGCTCGTCAGAAGTACCGAACAGTTGAACCTTGCGAGAAGCTTTCTCTTCCTCAGCAGCTTTTTTGAATTCATCTCCCACCAAAAAGACTCCTAGAAGATTCATATTCAATAGCCTACGAATGACAGAACGGTGCTCGGCGACAGACTCATCACCAAGCTCCCTCATGTCCCCAAGCATCACGACTTTCTTTCCAGCAACGATTGTCTCAAGATTGTCCAAGGCTGCGTTCATGCTGGTTGGATTGGCATTGTAATAATCTTCTATCAATATATTCTTTGGGGTTCTGGCCATCTGAGAGCGATTATTCGACGGGACAAATTCCTCTACCGCTGAAATCGCATCTTCCAGGCTGACGCCAAAATGCAAGCCGATCGCAAGAGCAGCAGCCACATTATTCGCATTGTAGGCCCCTACCAGATGGGTTTCCATCCCCAGCAGGGTTTCATCCTCGGAATATTCGCTAGGATGCTCTGGAATTGCCATTCGAACGAAAGGATGTTCGGCATCTGAAGGCAGCACCTCTACACCCCAATAACCGATGCCATATTCAATGATATTCAACCCACTGCGCTCGGAGGCCATTTCTCTCAATATTGGGTCGTCTGCATTCATGAATATGCTGCCATGGCGTTCGGCAATATAGTCATAAAGCTGTCCCTTGGCCTTTTTCACGCCCTCAAAGCTGCCGAAGCCAAGCAGATGGGCCTTACCGACATTAGTGATCAATCCATAGTCTGGCTCGCAGACAGCGACTAGGTGTCTAATGTCGTCTGGGTGGCTAGCTCCCATTTCAATCACCGCCAATTCAGTCTTGTCGTTGATTTTAAGCAGAGAGAGAGGTACTCCGATGTCATTATTCAAGTTGCCCTCTGTGGCTGTCACGTTATATTTTTTGGTTAGAACTGATGTGATTAAATTTTTCGTGGTTGTCTTGCCGTTTGTTCCGGTCAAGCCTATCACTGTAAGTCGTTTCCCGTTCACGAAGGTGCGCTCCCTGTGCCAGCGGGCCAGGTATTGAAGCGCCTCCAGCGTATCGGGCACAGCGATTACCCGCTCATCGTCCGATGCGGCATATTCATTAACTATGGCATAGCTGGCCCCTTTTTCCAGAGCCGCAGCAGCATACTTGCAGCCATCGAAGTTCTCGCCTTTCAGGCCGAAAAATAGCTCTCCGCCCCTTATGGTCCTCGTGTCTGTAGAAATGCCAGAGGACTGCTTGAACAATTCGTATAATGTTTCGATTTCCATTGATGTTGTTTTTAGATTCTGAAGACCTACCCCAGTCATTCTGAACTTGATTCAGGATCTATTTCTTCCCAGTGCTGCCCCAGCCCCCAGCGCCACGCTCAGTCTCAGACAACTCATCCACGTTCTCCCATTCTACTCTCTCGTGCTTGGACACTATCATCTGAGCAATTCTCTCGCCAGGGACAATTTCGAAAGGCTCGTTGGAAAGATTCACGAGCGACACCCTCAGCTCCCCTCGGAAATCAGCGTCCACGGTACCGGGAGCATTGATGACCGTAATTCCGTGCTTCGTAGCCAGACCGCTACGAGGGCGAACCTGAGCCTCATAGCCGACCGGCAGTTCTATGAAGATTCCAGTAGGCACAAGCTTGCGCTCAAGTGGCCGCAAAGTGAATGGCTCGTCTACGTTAGCATGCAGATCCATTCCCGCAGATGCCTCAGTGGCATACGCCGGATTGTCCCACTTGCTCTTATTAACTATTTTAATTTGCAACATATTACTTTTCATCTACGACGACTTTCTCCTCCACGGCCTCGGCTTCTTTTTCTGCCTCGTCTTTCTCTTTATCAGGAATGACCAAGTTCAGCACCACGCCCACGATGGATGCAAGTCCTATTCCAGCAAGGGAGAATTTTCCGAAACTAATCACAGCCCCACCGATGCCCACAGTGAGGATAATAGAGGCAATGACAAGGTTGCGGGACTTGTTCATGTCGATCCTCGCTTTAATCATATTGTTAATTCCAACCGATGCTATGGTGCCGAACAAGAGCAGCATTATGCCACCCAGGACTGCCGTAGGGATGGTCTGAATCGCACCACCAACCTTCCCGACCAACGAGATTACTATGGCCGAAATGGCTGCTATGCGCATGCAGGAAGGATCGGTGACCTTCGTGAGAGCAACAGCTCCCGTAACTTCTGAATATGTCGTAACGGGTGCACCGCCGAGGAAAGCTGCCAGCGAACAGGCTAGGCCGTCCCCTAGCATCGTTCTGTGCAGTCCCGGATCTTTGACGAAATCCTTTCCGGCAATCTCCCCTATCGCATAAATGTCACCGACATGCTCGATTATAGGGGCAATCGCCACCGGCGCCATGAAAAGAATCGCCTGCCATGAGAAGCTTATCTTCGTGAAATTAGGTAGAGCGAACCATGAAGCGTTCGCAACCGGCGAGAAGTCCATGGAGCTGCGGTAAAACAACACAGCCACTAGATAACCGACGAGAGCTCCGAACACTACGGGGATGAGCTTCACCACTCCTCTTCCCCATATCGAGCAGACGATGGCGACGGCCAGCGAAACTAAAGCCAGTATCCAATTCTGGCTTGCCATGTTCACGCCCGTTCCTGCCAGGGACAACCCGATGAGAATGATCACCGGGCCAATGACGATGGGAGGAAACAGTTTCTTTATCACGCTGACGCCGAATAGCTTGACAACCAAGCTCATCAGCATATATACTACGCCCACGGCAACCAAGCCGCAGAACATTCCAGGCATGCCGTAAAGCTCAGCAGCTTTAACGATTGGCGCGATGAATGCAAAGCTACTGCCCAGATAAATCGGGACTTTTCCGCCTGTCACGCCGTGAAATAGAAGAGTTCCCAAGCCTGCCGCAAGAAGAGCGATCGCTGGATCGAACCCGACCAATAATGGGACAAGGACCGTGGAGCCGAAGGCCACGAACATGAACTGAACGCCGACAATAGTACGTTTCAGCGAAGATAATGTGTGATCTGCCATTGGTTGATTATTATGCCGGGCTCAAATATAGGCAAAAAACAGACATACTTCCTATTTTGGAACGCAAAATATATTAACAGCATAATCAACAAAAGACGGAAGGCTTGAAGATTGAAGGCTATTTGCAGGCACGCCAGTAAAGCACGCCGGCGATGATAGCAAATATGAAGTTCGGCAGCCAGAGAGCTAGCGCTGGCGGAAGCGTGTCACTGTAGACGAACATCTGGCTGAACCGCAAGAACAGGATGTATGTAAAGCTAATCGCAATTCCCAAACCGATGTTTAATCCTATTCCGCCACGGCGCTTCCTCGAAGAAAGGCTCACGCCTATGATGGTCAGGATGAATGCAGAAAACGGTAGCGCCAGCCTAGTCTGTTTTTCTATCTGGGCATACATCACGTTCGCATCCCCTCTTGATTTCTGGATCTTGATCAGCTGGTTCAGAGACCCGAAAGGAAGGGTTTCCACGGTCTTCTTATTCCTATAGAAATCCGTCACGGTGAGGTTCAAGACGGTGTCTTTCTCTGTTCCGAAAGTAACCTTATCCGCAAGACCTTCTGGATTATAATCTCTGACGAAATATTTCTTGAGTTTCCAGCCGCCGAATGTGCTGTCCCATACTGCCGTCTCGGCAGTGATTTTCTCAATCAGCTTGTTATCCTCGATTTTTTCAAGAGAAAAATTGTACGCCGTGTTATTCCAGCTGCTGAAAGACTCCACATAGACGAACTCGCCTGGATTCAGCTGGTAATGCACATCCCTGGAACTGAGTGCCTTCCGGTTCACCTTCGTGTACTGCGCTTCGAACTTCACCCGGACGATGTTCGCTCGAGGGATCACCCACAGATTCAAGCCTAGAGACAGCATGGCGATTAGCAGGGCGGAAAGCATGTAAGGGTACATCATCCTGTGGAAGCTGACGCCACAAGAAAGGATAGCGATAATCTCACTGTTGGCAGCCATCCTGGACGTGAAGAATATGACCGTGATGAATACGAACAGCGGGCTGAACATATTCATGAAATACGGCACGAAGTTGACGTAATAGTCGAATATGATAGCGTGCAGAGGGGCTTTTTTCTCAACGAAGTCATCCACCTTCTCGCTTATGTCGAAGATAATGACAATGCCGATGATAAGCAGTAGGGCTATGAAGAAAGTCACGATGAACTTCTTCATTATGTACTTATCTATCTTCTTGAGTCTCAAGTCCATATATTCCTACAATCTCTCAGAAAACTTTTTCACGGCGGCCTCTTTCCAAGAGGCGAAGTCCCCTCTATGAATATGCCAGCGCGCCTTTCTCACTATGTCCAGATAGAAAGCCAGGTTATGCTCACTGGCTATCATCGCAGCCGTAAGTTCCTTCGCCACGAACAGGTGGTGAAGGTAAGCTTTTGAATATGTTTTATCAACAAACGATGTACCACGAGGGTCCAGAGGGCTGAAATCCTGAGCCCACCTCGCATTCCGCATATTCATGACTCCATTCCAGGTGAACAGCATTCCGTTGCGTGCATTCCTGGTAGGCATCACGCAGTCGAACATGTCCACCCCGCGTGCTATGCCTTCGAGAATGTTCGCAGGCGTGCCTACGCCCATCAGGTAACGAGGCTTATTTTCTGGCAGCATCGGACAGACGAGTTCTATCATCTCATACATTTTCTCAGTAGGCTCCCCCACTGCCAGCCCGCCAATCGCATAGCCGCCAACTGCAGAGCTATCCTTGGTCAAGTCCAGAATATGTTCGACTGCATTCCTACGCAGTTCTGGATAGACACAACCCTGAATGATCGGGAACATCACCTGATCATACCCGTAGAGCGGTTCTGTCTCGCAGAAATGCTTGAAATAACGTTCAAGCCAGCGCTGGGTAAGCTTCAATGACTTGGTAGCATATTCCTCATCAGCATCTCCAGGGCAGCACTCGTCCAGAGCCATCATTATGTCTGAACCGATGATCCTCTGCGTGTCAACATTGTTCTCAGGAGTGAAGGTGTGCCTGGAGCCGTCAATATGAGACTGAAACGTGCAGCCTTCATCGGTGATTTTCCTGATTTGCGTCAGCGAAAACACCTGGAAGCCTCCGCTGTCTGTCAGGATTGGCTTGTCCCATGATTCGAACTTGTGCAGCCCGCCAGCCTTCCTGAGCGTGTCCAAGCCCGGACGCAGGTAGAGATGATAGGTGTTGCCTAAGATAATCTCGGCCTTAATGTCTTCGGCCAGATCCCTATGGTATACGCCTTTAACCGTACCCACAGTACCCACAGGCATGAAAATAGGGGTATGCACTTCGCCATGGTCCGTGGTGAAGACTCCTGTCCTCGCATTTGATGCTGGATCTATTGCTGTCTGAACAAATTTCATCCTGAAAATAATCAGGTTCCAAAGATAGGCATTTTTACCATAAAATATTTAACTTTGCTTAATTTGAATTTATTTAGAAACCAAATATGAAGAATAAACTGATTAGCCTTAGGCTGATAATCATGAACTTCCTCGAGTTTGCAGTGTGGGGCGCTTACCTCACTTCCATGGGCAGTTTCCTCGGAAAAGCAGGGCTAGGCTCTCAGATCTGGCTGTTTTTCGCCACCCAAGGCTTCGTGTCCATATTCATGCCAGCCCTTGTGGGCATCATAGCCGACAAATGGATACCAGCGCAGAAGACCCTGTCGTTCTGTCACCTGATTGCTGGAGCCGCAATGTTGGCCACCGGCCTATACGCCATGAATAACGTAGTTCTGACAGACGGAGCTTACGTGACATCGCCTGACTTCAGTTTCGGGACATTTTACGCACTATATACCATTAGCGTCGCCTTCTTCATGCCGACCATAGCCATAGCTAATTCTGTCGCCTACGCCAACCTTGAGTCAGCAGGAAAAGACCCAGTCGTCGCATTCCCGCCAATCAGGGTTTTCGGGACAATCGGGTTCATAGTCACGATGCTGTTCGTTAATTTCATGAGAGACCCGCAGGGAATACAATACCAGCACAGCTATTACCAGTTCCTCACATCAGGTGCGCTAAGCATCGTCCTATTCGCATATGCGCTCACTCTTCCTGGCGTTCCTATCGAGAAAAACAACAGCAAAAGTTTCATGGAACAGACCGGCCTCAAGGCATTTTCTCTTTTCAAGAAGAAGGAAATGGCCATCTTCTTCATTTTCTCAATGCTCCTTGGAGCTGCCCTGCAGATCACGAATGGCTACGCTAACACGTTCATCTCGTCTTTTGCAAATAATCCCGAATATGCCAGCACTTGGGGAGCCAATAACGCTAACGCACTAATCTCGATCAGCCAGATGTCTGAAACTCTCTGCATCCTGCTGATACCATTCTTCATGAAACGATTTGGAATAAAAGTCGTGATGCTTATATCCATGTTCGCCTGGGTGTTCAGATTTGGTCTGTTCGGTGCAGGTAACCCTGGGGCTGGAGTTTGGATGTTCATCCTCTCCTGCCTTGTCTACGGCGTGGCCTTCGATTTCTTCAACATCTCGGGCTCCCTTTACGTTAACAAAATGACAACGGAAGACATCCGCTCTAGTGCTCAAGGCCTGTTCATGCTTATGACAAACGGCTTAGGAGCCTCAATTGGGACATGGGTAGCAGGCAAAGTCGTTAACCACTATGTCTACAACGCTGCCAACCCAGACTGGTCCGCTGCTTGGTACGTTTTCGCTGGCTATGCCTTCGTCGTCGGCATCCTATTCCTGATCCTATTCAGAGATCCCGATAAACATAAATCCGAAGCTGTCGCATAGCCCTGCTACTCGATTCGGCAGAGATTAAAGACCTTTCGCTTTGTCATGCAATATCTAATATCGAAGCACCAGTACTCGTTGTGGGGCCTCGAATCGCAGGATGATGTCATGTAATTAGGATTGAACCCACTTAGTATCAACTCGTTCATGCTAATTGACTTAACTTTGCCGTCAACTAAAGCGGCCAGAATCTCGTAGTTCCGGCTGAGGGCATTGAGTATCTTGAGGCGCTTGTTGCGGAACTTCATATTCGAGATGCTATGATAATGGTATTTGTTTTTGCAATGGTCAGAACAGAAGACCTTATCCTTTCTGCTGCCATAAGGAATAGGATTCCCGCATTCCAAGCAATTCTTCCCCTCGTGTTCTTCTTTCTCGCTCATGATCCCCCTTCTGTCTTAATCTCAAAATTGAGAAATACGTGGAATATTAACAAATGAAAATGAAAATTCAGCGCAAAGATTTTTTGAGACACCTGGATTTTTCATTAAAAGGATGCATGAATATGCTGCCTTGACGCACAATAATTTTTTTTATCCTAGCTAGAAATCAGAAGTAGGATAAAGAAACAGAAAAACATTAATAATGTTTCTTTCAGAGTGCTTCTATTGCGGATTTTTATACTTTACTTTGCATCAAGCTAAACACAAACGTGAAAAATGGAACAGCTAAACAGAATCGAAATCCGTGGCAATGTCGGCAATGTCAACATCGTCAAGGTCGGAGAGGGAAAAGTCGCTCATTTCTCCGTAGCAACTAATTACGCCTATAAAGGCAGGAACAACGAGCCTGTGATTGAGACAACCTGGCACACAGTGACCGCTTGGGAGGGAAGAAACATTCCAGACCTGGAGATCATATCTAAAGGATGCCCTATTTACGTGCGAGGAAGACTTAAGAATCAAAAGTACAAAGCCAGCGACGGTATCGAGAGAACAAGCTACGAAGTCATCGCAGATGTCGTAGAGCCTGTAGATAAACAGACTGCGGCTCAATACGGAGGATGATCTTCAGACATTCCTGAGGAAGGCAATTAGTTGCCATCCAGCTCGGTAGCAAAGAGGGGCAGGTTATTGATAAAGAATTTGCTACCGAGTTTTATTTTAACAAAAACTTCACATATTGCATTATTTACAGAAACAGTTGTGTTATAATCACTTAGGAGCATTAATATCAATGAAATTTCAGATAAATGCTTGCAAGTCTAAAAATAATAACTATATTTGCAACAGACTTTTCGGAAAGCGGAAAGGCCGGAGAAAGCCGAAGCGGAATTCCTTGATAGCTTTCAAGGCCGCCAGGCAGCAGAAATGCCGGCAGCCAAGACTCCTTCTCCGGAATTCCTTACCGCAACGGAAAGTTTTAGAAAGATAAAGCCCCGGAGTTTTCTTCGGGACTTTTCGTTTGCGTCTAGTTCTGTCAGACCTTGTAAAACCAAGCCACCAGTGTGGCAAAGAATTTCGACGGGAGGATCTTTTTAGCGAACACGGCCAGATGCTCGAGAAAATTCGAGATTACATATGAGTTCCGAGGATTTTTCTTAGAGATGATCCTCACGACCTTCCGTGCAAGCACATCTGGCCCCAACCCATTAGTCTCATCATTCTGAAAGCTCTCAAGTGATCGGGCATATTTCGGATAGTAATTCACAACTGATGCTGGATCTACGCACTGACGGGATGATGTGAAGTTTGTATGGAAATCTCCTGGTTCTATGACTATGACCTTCACGCGAAAGTCCCGAAGTTCCAGCCGCAGAGCCTCACAATAGCCCTCAATAGCGAATTTACTGGCGGAATAAAGACCTTGGAAAGGAAGTCCGATTAGGCCACCTATCGAGCTGATGCACAATATTTTGCCGCCGCGCTGTTTCCGCATCACTGGGGCAACATGATGTAAGAAACGCACCATTCCTAGCCAGTTCACGTCCATCTGCCTGCGAGCCTGCTCAATGGAACAGCATTCCAGAGGGCCGCCAAACCCCATGCCTGCATTATTGATAAAGACATCTATGCGGCCTTCTTGCTTAAGGACTTCGTTTACGGCAGCTTCAACCGATGTGTCATCCGTAACCTCAGCATGAATATAATGCACCCCGGGCAGAAATTCTTTAGCATGTCGATGCGTACCGTAAACAGCATGGCCTTCCTTGGAAAGCCTCTCAGCCATGGCACGACCGAAACCAGAAGTAATGCCCGTGATGAGGATGATCATTTAATTATCTCAAGTTTATGAAATATTTTGTCTAGGATGTCGATACCTTTATCAACCTGCTCCATAGAATGCGTGGCCATAAGCGCAAAACGGATGATGATTGAATCCTGTGGCACTGCAGGAGGAATTACAGGGGTAATGAACAGACCATCTTCCAAGGCCATTTTCACAGCAGTGAGGCATTTATCCGTATCGCGAACGTAAAGAGGGAAGATAGGTGATTCTGTAACGCCTATGTCAAAACCTCTGCGAATGAACTCTTCGTGCGCATGATTCGTCATATCCCACAGATGCTGAATCCTCTCCGGCTCGGTGAGCATGATGTCCAGCGCCTTGTTCACTGCAGCAACATTAGCAGGTGGAATGGATGCGCTGAATATAAGCGATCTGGCGCAGTGCTTAATGAAATTTATGACGGGTTTGCTACCAGCTATGAATCCACCTAACGAACCAAAAGACTTCGAGAAAGTGCCCATGATGAGGTCAACCTTGTCAGTAAGTCCGAAATGATCCACAGATCCTCTTCCGTGGTCGCCGAAAACGCCGAATCCGTGAGCGTCATCGACCATGACAGCAGCGTTATATTTCTCTGCAAGGTCAGTTATCACTGGCAAGTTCGCAATATCTCCTGTCATAGAAAACACACCATCGACGACTATCAGTTTCGGAGCATCTGGCTCGGCAAGCTTGAGCTTCTTCTCAAGCGTGGCCATATCATTGTGGGCGAACTTGAAAACCTTGCTCTGGGACAGGCGCGCCCCATCTATGATACAGGCGTGATCGTAAGAATCCAAGAACAGATATCCTTCGCGGAAACCAAGAAGGCCGACTACGCCTAGGTTTACCTGGAATCCTGTACTGAAGGTCACGGCATCTTCTTTGCCAACGAATTCGGCAAGCCTCTTCTCTAGAGCCACATGAATATCGAGCGTGCCATTCAAAAAACGAGAACCTGAGCAGCTAGTGCCATATTTATCAATGGCGGACTTAGCGGCATCTTTAAGTCTAGGGTCATCCGACAGACCGAGATAAGAATTGGAGCCGAACATCATCACGTCTCGCTTCCCATTCATCTGGACTATAGGATCCTGACCGGATTCTATCGGTCTGTAATACGGGTATATTCCCTTGGCTTTTACCTCCTGCGGTAAAGTATACCTCCCGCAAATTCCGTTTAATAGTTCGTTCATAAACAAGATATAAATCTTGCGAAATTAAGAAAAATATCAGAATATCGATGAGTTTCAACTTATGGTCTATCATTAGCGACCTTTATACATTCGCTCGTAATATGCCTGATAATCACCTGAAGTCACGTTATCAAGCCAATCCTGATTGTCCAAGTACCATCGGACAGTTTTCTCTAGGCCTTCCTCGAACTGAAGCTGAGGCTCCCATCCAAGTTCCCTTTGAAGCTTTCGGCTATCGATTGCATAACGCAAGTCATGCCCCTTCCTGTCGGTCACGAATGTTATCAGGTCATCGTCCGCCCCTTCAGGGCGGCCCAGGAGCCTATCCACTGTCTTTATCAGAAGCCTCACGATGTCAATGTTCTTCCACTCGTTGAAGCCTCCGATGTTGTAGGTCTGAGCGACCCTCCCTTTATGGAATATGAGGTCGATGGCTCTAGCGTGATCCTCGACGTACAGCCAGTCACGCACGTTCTCACCTTTCCCATAAACTGGAAGAGGCTTACGATTGCGAATATTATTTATGAATAGCGGAATGAGCTTTTCTGGAAACTGGCATGGCCCGTAATTGTTGGAGCAGTTCGTAACTATGGTTGGCATGCCGTACGTGTCGTGGTAAGCTCTTACGAAATGGTCGCTGGAGGCTTTGGCAGCAGAGTACGGGCTGTGCGGCTGGTACCTCGTTTCCTCGGTGAAAAATGTCCTTCCGTAAGCTTTATGCCCAGCTGAAGAAGCCTTAGTCACGAATGGAGATTCAAGGCCTTCTGGATTGGTAAGTTCGAGGGCTCCATAAACTTCGTCGGTTGAAATGTGATAAAAACGCTTTCCTTCCCATCCGGAAGACTCCCAGAATTCTCTCGCTGCTTGCAGAAGCGTCAGCGTGCCTAGCACGTTGGTCTTTGCGAATACGAATGGGTCTGTGATGGAGCGGTCCACATGGCTTTCTGCAGCTAGGTGAATTATTCCGTCCACGTTATTCTCGCTTATAACCTTCTTCACTAATTCGTAATCACAAATGTCGCCTTTGACGAATGTGTAATTCGGCTTATTCTCAATGTCCGTCAGATTAGCCAGGTTTCCTGCGTATGTCAGCTTATCGAGATTGATTATATGATAGTCTGGATGCTTATTAACGAAAAGCCTGACGACATGGCTGCCTATGAAGCCTGCGCCGCCAGTAATAATGATGGTTCTTGAATATCCCATATTCATAAAATTCCGTGCATTTTGCAATATTCTTTAAAAGAGGGGTGATTGCTGTCTTTCGAGGAGAGAATCACATCCTTGGCGGGAAGCCCCCAGTCTATCACGAGATCTGGATCGTTCCATGCAATTGCACCTTCGTTCTGAGGTGAGTAGAAATTATCGCACTTGTATTGGAAAATGACTTTGTTGCTGAGCACGCTGAAGCCATGGGCGAACCCGCGAGGTATGAACAGCTGCCGATGATTCTTTCCGGAAAGCTCCACCGCGACATATTTCCCGAACGTCTTTGAACCTTTGCGCAAATCTACGGCGACATCCAGCACTGCTCCAGAGACGACTCTCACGAGTTTGGATTGCGCATGACTTCCTTCTTGAAAATGCAGTCCTCTGACAACGCCATAACTGGATTTGCTTTCATTGTCCTGGACGAAATTAATCTCACCAACCTTGGAGCGGAATTCCCTTTCATTGAACGACTCGAAAAAATATCCTCTCGGGTCCCTGAAAATCTTCGGCTCTATTATTGACAGGCCTTCAATATCCGTATTTAATATATTCATCATTGATTATTTGGAATATTCATCTTTCATCCGCCACCTTCAGAAGATACTGCCCATACTGGTTATTCTTCATCGGTTCTGCCAAAGCACGCAGCTTCCCAGCGCTTATCCAGCCATTCTGGAAGGCTATCTCCTCCAAGCAGGCAATTTTCAGCCCCTGCCTGGTCTCTATAGCCTCTATGTAGCTGGACGCTTCGTATAAAGAGCTGTGAGTGCCGGTGTCAAGCCATGCAAATCCTCTCCCTAGTTTTTGGACTCGAAGCTCATTCCTTTTCAGGAACTCGGCATTCACGGAAGTGATTTCCAGCTCTCCCCTTGCGGAAGGCTTTATATTCTTTGCTATCTCGACAACTTCGTTGGGGTAAAAATACAGGCCGGTAACAGCATAGTTGCTCTTAGGCTCTGCTGGCTTTTCTTCAATGCTCAAGCAGTTCCCCCACTCATCGAATTCAGCCACGCCATAGCGCTTAGGGTCGCTTACCCAGTAGCCGAAAACCGTGGCTTTCCCCTCTTCCTCTGCGGTATGCACTGCCCCCTTCAACTGCTCTTCGAAGCCTGCTCCTTGGAAGATGTTGTCTCCCAGCACAAGGCATACGCAGTCGCCGCCGATGAATTTCTCACCTATGATGAAGGCTTGTGCCAAGCCGTCAGGAAATGGCTGCTCAGCGTATGTCAAGGATATGCCGAAATCGCCGCCGTCGCCAAGAAGCCTCTTGAAGGCGGGCAGGTCTTGAGGAGTTGATATTAAAAGAATATCCCGTATCCCGGCTTCCATGAGCACTGAAAGCGGATAATATACCATTGGCTTATCGTAAACAGGCAGCAGTTGCTTGCTGATGCCCTTCGTGATCGGGTAAAGGCGCGTGCCGCTACCCCCAGCTAAAACTATCCCTTTCATATTCATTGATCGTTAGTTTCGTTCAGCCTATTAATGCAGTCTTTCAAAGAATCCCTCCAGTAAGGGATTCTAATTCCAAAGGTCTCTTTTATCTTTGTCTTGTCGAGGACCGAGAATCTTGGCCTCTCTGCCTTCGTAGTGAATTCTTCCGTATGGCAGGGCTGCACGTCACATTCTATGTTGCTCAGGTCACGGATCGCCTCTGCAAAATCGTACCACGAGATTGCTCCTTCGTTGCTGAAATGATATATGCCAGTCTTAGCTAATAGATTTTCTTCAATTATCTTGAATATGACCTTGGCTAGGTCTAACGCATAAGTCGGGGTTCCTACCTGATCAAAGACTACCTTCACCGAATCCCGCTGGGACATCAGGGAGCGCATAGTCTTCACGAAATTTTTCCCATAAGGCGAATAGAGCCAGGCCGTCCTCAGCAAGATGTACTTGCAGCCGGATTTCTCCAAGGCATTCTCTCCTGCCAGCTTCGTGGAGCCATAGACTCCTAGCGGATCCGTCTCCCAGTCTTCTTCGCAAGGCAGTGGCCTGTCGCCATGGAAGACATAGTCTGTAGAGATGTGAATCATTGTCGCACCTCTCTCCGCAGCCACTTTCGCCAAATTGCCAACCGCTGCGCAGTTCAGCAATTCAGCACAGACAGGGTCATCCTCCGCCCGCTCCACATTCGTATAGGCAGCGCAATTGACTATGACGCCAACTTGCTCTGATTCACATACCAGACGCACGGCATCCTCGTCCGTGATGTCCAAGCTCACCGTCTCCACGCCCTGAATGGTTGTTACGTCGGTGAATATGTAATGATTACGGCTGCTGCCAGCCACGTTTCTGAGTTCGGTCCCTAATTGGCCGTTAGCTCCTGTGACCAAAATGTTCATATATGCAAATTTAATAAAATAAGCATTAGATGAAAACATCTTTACAGAAACGGAGCCGACGGCATATCGTCATTCCCAGATATCAGGACCTAACTCATGTCCTCTTGCATTCACTGGTTCTTCAGAAAATGGGGAAACTTCTCCAGAATGTATTTTATATAGCCTTCCCGATGTAGCTTTGGCTGCCTCAACGATCTTCTTGTATGGCCTATCCGTCACATCAATTAGACCGCAGTTGTAATTCTCGCCATCGAAACGCCCAGTGATATCTTGATCACACCACTGGAAATACCCTGTGCCGATCAATGCCGGATGTGAATATGCATGCTCAGTATAATATCGATAGGCTACCCCCCTTTGCTCCTGCGACTCAACCTGCCAAAGAGACTGCGCCATGCCTCTATCAACCGTCCCGAAATGATATTCGCCAATCATCAAAGGAAGATTCAGGATGTTTTCAGCATGCCCCATTGCGTCATAGTCTGGTTTTAGAGCATAGCAGTTGAAGCTGAAGACATCGAAATGCTTACCGCATATCGCAAGCACGTCGTCACCGACATCACTGATATTCCCAAAACGGATGCCCAGATTCAAATGGTCTTTGTCAACGGACTTCAGTATTTCGTTAACTTCCGAAAGATATGCATCGAATGTCTTAAATATAAACTGTTTACGACTATGTTCCGTATCCCCATTCTCTTCGAGCCATGACTTCAGAGCATTCTTAATAGGCTTATTAGAACCTTCTAATATCATTTGTGAAAGTCTTGCTTCATGATCAAGCCATGCCGGTTCATTGCCGATGAAATACCCTATAAGCCAAGGATTGCCTAAATAATTGGAAACCTGTCCCGAAATGAATTCCTTTGCTGAGCTTTCAAATCTGGGATCATATATATCGGCCAAGCCCATGAGCTCTGGCTCTGCACCCACATTATCTAATGACACGACGAAGGCTTTCTTATTCATTGACATCACTGCAGGATCTGACCAATTCGCTATAGTGTTGAATCCCCACTTATCCATTCGCCTGATTATCATCTGCCTTGCCTCATCAATATAGTCTTCGCCATACCTTCTATAAAGATTCCAAGTGCCAAAAGAATATCCTTTCCCACCTGAACGTCTAGAAACAGGAAAAATATCTCCTGGCGGCATTGCCTGGAACATACTTGGCCTCTTCTCATAATCCCTCACGCTTCCTCCACCTCCAGGGCTTACGCAATCTACTCCGACTGAGAGGAAGAGATATCCATCCGGGTCTACGAACCACCATTTACCATCTATTTTCTCAACACGGAAAAATCCTGTCGCAGTCACCTTATGATCTCTATACCCGCCGAATTCAGAGTACCGGAACACAGCTGTGTCTATTGGCTGAGCATCTTCTTCGTTCCATTGCTGTCTTAATTCTGAAAGAGAAGCAACTTTTTCAGGATAATCCATGAATATGTTCTGCCCGAGCGAGTCGATCGCAGGTTTGTCTTCCAGATAGGAATCACCCGGATCCTCTACGGCCAGTTCAACTTTCCTTATCTCGAATGTCTGATCCCCTATTGGGCGGCGCATCCTGATTCCTATCGAATCCACGCCTTGAAGCGGGCCTATCCTGCTAAGCAGGTTAATCCATCCCATGTAGCGCGGATGATTATAAGTTGCGGCAAGATCAGATTCTGGATCCGGAAGCTGAGTGAAATACTTCAACGGTATTGCCAGCTTGTTCCACGCTTTAGGGACGTAGCACATTACCCTAGCCTCTCTATAGCCGCCAGTCGTTGTGAATCCTAACTGGAAACGCTGTGAAGTTGAGATTCTATATTCAATGACGACATAATTATAATCTTTCCAATCTTCAGGAAGATCCGGATTGATGGCCTTGAGGGCAATCTTGCTCCCTGACATTTCCTTTGAGGAGCTTAATTTAATCGTAAAGATTTTCTCGCCACAAGAAACGAAAGCAATGGCGCTTGCTAATAGCGCCATCGGGATAAACCTGTTTATCTTCATTTTCTAATTCAATAACATTGATTCGATATATTCATTATCAGGCCGGCAATTCTCGAATCTCACATTTTTCGTGAACTCCTGCATTATTCGCCAAGCTTCTTCTTGATCTGGCCTTGCCTCTCGCACCTGGCCGAAATCTCCCCGAGGAGATTCGGAAAATGCGCAGATAATGTCGTCCCATCCATCCGGGACATGAAAATTAACCATGCAACTGTTATCTCGCTTTTTATATGGCCAGAAAGTATATCCGATGTTATTTTCTTTCATGATTTTGCAAAATGCCCTCTGCCACTCGAATGTGTTGTGACCTATTTCCCCCATGTACATCGGCAGACCTGTGCTGTCTCTGAAACTAATATAATTCCTAATGCTTTCTGCCGTTGGCTCTCCTCCATACCTATGACAGGTCAGAATAATCTTGTCATCGAACGACACGTCAGTTACTGACTTGAAATTCGTATTCCACTGTGTAGCTCCAATAAGTATGATATGATTATTATCTACTTCTCTGATACGTTGCACCGCCTTTTTGCATACGTCCATAAACTTTCCGTTCAGGTCGTCAACATTCTTGAAATAAGGGGCTATAGGCTCATTCGCCAGCTCATACCCAAGAATGACAGGTTCATTTACGAAATGCTCTGCTATCTTCTGCCAGATATCACAGAAAAGAGCCTGGCTTTCCGAGCTTTCGAAAAGCCAAGGATAGCCATAACTATCATCTATATTATCACCCGTCTGCCCACCTGGGCAATCATGCATGTCAAGTATTACATGAAGGCCAGCCTCTCTTGCCCACACGACTAAAGAATCCATCCTTGCAAAACCGTCCTGATCCTTAGTCAGCCCCATGTAATCTTCATCTGTGAATAACGTGTAATTGAAAGGGAGCCGGATAGTGTTTGCGCCCGTTGAGGCAATGAACTTAATATCTTCGTGGGAGATATAATTATCTTTGAACTCTTTCCAGAATTGCGCAGTCCTGTCCGGCCCCACTAGCTCGCAGAACATCTCATTTATGAGTCTCGGAGAGCTCGTTCTGCCGAACCCGAACATATAGCCTTCGGGATTCAGCCAATTGCCAAGATTAGTTCCCTTGATGAAATATACAGAGCCATCAGGATTGATGAGGTGAGTACCAGATATTCCGATGAATCCTTCCGGGGTTGAATGCCGTGTCCCAACGCATCCAGAAACAAATATTAATACCGATGCGATGCAAATAAGTTTCTTACAAAGCCTCATCACTATTTCCCAAGATTAGGATTCAACAATATTTCACTAGAAGGAATCGGGAAAGTGTACCTATTGTCTGTCTTGGAATGCAAATTAGACGGGTCATATTCCGAATCTTTGCCCTCGAATGATTCAGGAACCATTTCCAACCTCAGCAGATCATACCACCTAACGCATTCTCCTGCGAATTCCCAAGCTCTTTCTTGCACAACGTCATTGATGAAATCGCTTGTCGATAGTCCGGAATATTCAGGAAGCCCTGCCCTGTCTCTTATTTTGTTCAGCCACGAATATGCCTCAGCATCAGGGCCATCAGAACGAGCCTTTGCCTCTGCGTATGTTAGAGCAGTCTGAGAAAGCCTGAGGATATGAGCTGGAAGCACAGATGAGCAGTTCGCCACATTGTTCTGTCCCCCTTGCGGATATTTCATGAGTTTGAGTATGCATGGGTGCTTGTGCTGCCAATTCTGCCAGCTTACGCCTTTGTCTGTCACAGTATAAAAAGTGGCATCCTTTCTAGGCCCTTCAGGGAATTTATTCATGAATCCGACCTCTGCGAATATTACATTCCAGCCTCCTATTTCTGAAGGCTCGCACCAAGCACCATAGAATACCACATAATCAGTGGTGCTTGCAGGAATAACGAATAAATCTTCCGAAGTGATGTTATTATCTTCTTCTCTGTTCAAGAACAGAGAAGCGTAGTTTCCTTCAAGAGAAAAGCCAGCCCCACTGCTTTCGTCGAGAACTTCTTTTGCTACCGAGGCCGCCTTCGCATAATAACCATCCTTCTTCAACGGCCATCCTGCCTCAGTGAGATATATCTCGGCCATCAATGCTTTAGCGACGAGCTTGTTAGGTCTTCCAACCTCGTTATTCCTTCGTGAATCGCCAAGCATTTTTACGGCAGTCGTTATATCACTTTCAATCAAATCATAAACATTTGCCTCGGACGATAAACCTATTGATGCGTCATCAGAATTATAGCCTGATGCAGTGACCAACGGAATATCGCCCCACAACCTCACCAGGGTATAATATGCGAATGCCCTGAGGAAGTATGCTTCGCCGGCTATCACTTTTATAGTGTTAGCATCACCGCTGCAATTCTGATAATTATTAATCACTCTGTTAGCCCCTAGCGCAGTCTTGTATAATCCGCTCCATGTACTCGAGAATGAGCCGTTGGAATTCGTCGGGTTACATCTGTCTAACTGGGTCCCGTTAGCATCAGTTGTCGGACAATACATATCGTCAGCACCTGAGCATAACTGTTGGTAAGTGCCATTACATATTCCGAAACCCCAAGGCTGATTCAATCCTCTATATGCCCCTGTCAGCGCTGCCTCAAGCCCCTCTTGAGTAGTGAGCAGATTTTCATCGACTTTCCCTTTTGACTCCTCATCGAGGAAGTCAGAACAAGCAGGAATAATGAATATGCCAAAAACGATGGCTGATATTAATATATTTTTCATATTATCTTCGTTATTAGAATCTTATATTCAAGCCAAGAGTTAAAGAACGAGAATTCGGATAAGCTCCGTAATCAAGTCCCTGAGTGACATCGGAGCTGCTTCCTACATTGCTGGCCTCTGGATCTATCCCTTTATAGCCAGAAATCGTGAACAAGTTCGTGGCATTGAGCGACACAGAGAAATCTGCGATTTTCTTTATCGAGAAATCATAAGAAATGCTTAAGTTCTTAAGTCTCAGATAGCTTGCATCTTCAAGCCAAAGGCTGGACACAGGATACCATGTGCTGGAAGCGTTCCAAGCAGGGAGCCACGCATCTTCTTGGACGCCAGGAATATAACGTTCTTTCACTTCTGCGAATCTAGCACCCCTTACGTCCCTGGTAGCCATCATATTCACGCACCTGTTGTAGTTAAGTTTGTCCATTTTAATCACGCCTTGGAAGAACATGTTTACTCCTATCTTTTTCCAACGGAAATTAGTATTCCATCCAACAGTATATTTTGGCATGCCATATCCGATTATTTTATAGTCGCTGCTATCATATATATGGTCTCCGTTAAGATCTTCATACCTTGCGTCACCCGGCACGCAGCCGTATTTAGCAGCCTCTGTTTCCTGTCCTTTCTGCCACGGGCCAAGATAATGCAGCCCGAAGAGTGTTCCGAGAGGTTCCCCCACTTTATAGATCAAATCGTAAGCACCATCATTTATTCCTGTAAGATTCGTAGCTACATACACTATATCTTCCTCACCCAAATCCTTGACCCTATTTTTCAGGAATGAGAAATTGACAGACGATTCGAGAAACATATCTGTCTTCTCGATGATCCTTCCTGCCAGCGTAAAATCAAAACCACTGTTACGTATCTTTCCGATGTTAGACGTAATGGTTCCGCCACCAAGATAATCTGGCACGTTTTTGTTCAGCAGAAGATCTTTCGTGTCCTTCATATAGTAGTCAGCCTCAAGCGTCAGCCTATCATGGAAGAAGCCCGCATCTAATCCTATGTCTTTCTGCACTGTGGTCTCCCACTTAAGATTTTTATTAGCAGGATTTCCTGCGATAATGCCGCTCGTCGAAGTACCCATAGAGAATGGATATGTCGTAGAGTTAAAGAAGTATTGAGTTGCGTATGGGCTGATGGCCTGGCTTCCTGTCGCCCCCCAGCTGAACCTGATCTTCAGATTGCTCACGAAAGGGACATTCTCCATGAATTTTTCCTTCGATATAGCCCAAGCAACAGCCGCAGCAGGAAATGTGCTGTATTTATTTCCTTTAGCGAATTTAGATGACCCATCGCGCCTTACTGAAACAGATGCCATATAACGTCCGTCGTATGAATAGTTTAGACGAGCAATGTATGAAGACAGCGTCCAATTCGTGTAATCACTTGAGGCATTTATTGTCGTGGCTTGTGCCAGATTGTTATATTTCAATGATGGGAATTTCAGTCCAGTAGAGGTGGTCGAATGTCCAAAAGCATTATATTCCTGTGTCTCGAAGGCAGCTACTGCGTTGATTTCATGCTTTCCGAAAGTGTTGTTGTATGAGAGTTGAGTAGTGGTCTGCAAAGTCTTGCCTTTCGCGTCGGTTAGCGAAGCACCAGCTACGGATCTGTTGGCAAGAGTTCCGTTATAGATCTTGTCTCTTTCGAATAACCTATCTGTTGCGGCCTGGAAATCTAGGGATAGGCCATCGAATATCTCATATTTTGCTCCTCCGAGTATGGTGAGAAATGTTTTTTCCCGGATGTTCTCCGCATCATAAAGAAGAGCCAAAGGACTTGTCTTGAGCGATCCGACAGGGTCATTCACAACAAGATTACCATCGTCATCATAAGGCATCGTGGTCGGAGCCCATCCTATAGCCTGATTCAGGACGGTAGTGGCCCCAGAATATCCCTGATTATTGTAACCTGTGCCGTTATTCACATTAATATTGAATCTAAATGAAAGCCTGTCGCTTACTTTAGCATTCAGGTTTGCCCTCAGGTTCGTCCTGCGATAATTAGATTTTTTCACTATTCCTTGCTGGTCTAATAGATTTCCTGACACTCTCCACTGCACATTCCGTGTTCCTCCAGAAACACTCAGCTGATGCTGATGCGAGAAAGCAGTCCTCAGCACAGCATCTACATAATCGTACCCACCGTTCTTGTAATAGCTGTCTATCTGTTCCTGAGTGAACGTCGGATTAAGTCCGTATGCGGCAGAATGTTCGTTGTATACTTCTGCATATTCGCCAGCGCTTAAAAGATCGTAATTCTTCAATATCTTCGAGACTGTGGCACTTCCCTCGTAAGTGACTTCCACCTTATCAGAAACAGCACCTTTCTTAGTCGTTATGAGAACAACTCCATTAGCCCCGCGGGAGCCATAGATAGCTGTCGACGATGCATCCTTGAGAATTTCAATGGACTCAATGTCATCAGGATTAATCGAAGAAAAATCTACGCCGACTAAGCCGTCTACCACGAAAAGCGGGCTGTTATCCCCCAACACGGAGTTTGCACCCCTTATCCTAATCCTCACTGAACCGCCCGGAGCTCCAACAGTATTAGATACTTGCACGCCGGAAGCTCTTCCTTGCAAGGCCTGATCAATGCGAGTTACCCTCTGATCTTTGAAAGAATCGCTTTTTACCTGCGAAAGAGCACCCGTCAGAGAGCTTTTCTTCGCTGTTCCATAGCCGATGACAACAACTTCTTCAAGAGCCTCAGTGTCTTCTTTGAGTACTACAGTCATGTTATCTTCATCCCCGACAGAAACATTCTGGGTCACGAAACCAAGGAATGATACTTCCAAATTCGGGTTGCCATGAACAGTAAGAGACAGAACTCCGTCAGCATCAGTGATTCCCCCCATATTGGTTCCAATAACTAATACGCTTGCTCCAGCGACTGGCATCCCACTCCCATCAATTACTTTCAGGGTGATGGTTCTGCCTTCCGTCTGCATGTTCTGCCTTGTAAGAACAATCTGCTTTGAGTTAATTGAATATGTCACATCAGTGCCAGCAAAGACATTGTCGAGAATATCCGTCACAGGCCTGTCTTTTACGTGAACATTCACATTTCTGCTAACGTCTACGTCTCTGGTGTTGTAGAAGAATACATACTCAGTACGCTGTTCAATGGCATCAAGCACATTTTCGACAGTGACTTTGTTCATGTTCAAAGAGATTTTCCTCACCTGAATAGCTGAAGCTCCGGCATACACAGAAAGCTGCGAAACTATCAGGGTTACGAGAAATAGTTTCCAGACACTTGAAATCTTACTGGATAAAATTTCAAACTTCTTGAATTCGTCTTTTAAAATCATAGTTCTGAACTAATATAATTGAGTCATAATTAGCTTTAGCGAAAACTATAATATAGACGAACAATGGGAAGCAATACCCTATGATTTTTATAGATTATTTTAAAGAAATGATGACTCGCTTTCTAGAAAAACTGTCATCCGGCCTCTTTTGCGGATTGAATACCTTAATCTTGATTGGTGCAGTCATCTCCAGAAGGGAAAGTATATCCTCTAAACTTTCATCCTTGAACGTGGCAGAATATTCATAATTTTCAATCTCGCTTCCTCTAAGAATAATTTCAGCGTTGAAGTGACGAGAAAGCTGGTTCACGATATCTTTCAGCTTAGCCCTCCTGAAAACCAGTTTCCCCTCTATCCAAGCAATTCTTTCATATATGTTGGCTTCAGAAATAATGCATTCGCTGTCAATCTCTTTTTTCGCTCTCGCTATCTGCCCAGGAAGCATGTAGTATTTCTTATTTCCTTTCGCCAATTCGACTTTTCCACTCGCAAGAGTTACGTCTATGGAAGAATCAGCGTCATACGAACGAACATCGAATTCTGTTCCAAGAGCCTTAACTCTCAACGCATCCCCGACTGATACTTCGAAAGGCCTGTCTGGATCGTGACTTACTTTGAAATAAGCCTCACCATTCAGGCGTACGGCTCTTTTTTGTTCGCTAGTGAAATTCTTTGCGTACTGGATATGGGATCCAGAATTGAGGATAACGACAGAACTATCTGGCAGAATAATTCTTGTGACAGTACCTTCTGCTGAATAGACATCAACGATTTCTTCCGCTGGCTTCCCTGGTCTTTGGCCACAGAGAAAATATGAAACAGTGAAGAATGAAGTAACGAATATGATTAAAGATGCCGCAACACTCCAGAATAGTCTCGCAATTTTCCTTGCTCGTTCGTGGCGATTTATCTTTTCCGATAGGGTTTCCCATCTCTTTTCAGGGTTTATCCTATCGCTACCCTCAAGAAGATCCGCATTCTCAGCCACGAAATCAGCTGCATCTAGCAACTCCTTTAATTCCGTGAAGTTGGATGCACCTGTTTCTAATTCTCTCATTATATCATCAGGCAATTCTCTAGTCATATATTTGAGAATAATGTCAATGGTTATTTTAATCACTTAATAAGACGTATAATATGTGCGCATACCCTAAGAAGTTAGACCCTATTATTGCTTAATGTAATCTGACATCTCGTACCTGAGCATCTTCAGAGCTTTAGTCATGTAAGCTTCGACTGTTTTGACGGATGTGCCATTCTTCTGTGCGATGTCACTATATCTGAGGCCTTGAAACCTATTCATTAAAAAAACTTGCTTGACCTTTTCAGGGAGCTTCGATAAAGCTTTATTCAGAGCATCTTTCAATTCAGATTCCGAGTAAAGGATATCTTCAGCCTGTGAGTCTCGTTCCATGCATAAACTTTCATATTTATCCCTGACTTTAAATTTCCTGACGTAATCTATGCTCCTATTCTTAACGCTTGCCAGAAGTAAGCTTCTTAAGCTCGTCTTTATCTGAATATTTTTTCTATTTTTCCAAAGGTGGAAGAACATATCCTGAACCACATCCTCACTTTCGCTCAGGGAGTGAATGTATCTGTCCGCAAGAATAACTAGAGGAGAGTAATACTTCATGAAGATGGCCTTGAATGATTCCTGGTCATCATTAACGATTGCTCTCAATAATAAGATTTCATCGTTATTTCGGTCATCATGATCTGACATGTCTAAGATTTTGAGCCGCGTGTACAAAAATAATAAAATTCCAGAATCTGAACAGAAATAAAAAACGCATCCAACATAATTTCTGCTATATTTGCAGGCATGGAGAAACAAACCATTTATCTGTTCACCGATGGGGCATCAAGCGGTAATCCCGGACCTGGTGGCTACGGAGTGATATTGCGATGCGGGACATACGAGAAAGAGATGAGCGGTGGCTTCCAGAAAACCACGAACAATAGAATGGAACTTCTGGCGGTGATAGTTGGACTCGAAGCCATAAAATGGCGGAATGCCGAAGTCGAGGTCTACAGCGATTCTACGTATGTCGTGAAGGCTTTGAACGAGGGCTGGCTGGACGCTTGGATACGCAGGAACTGGAAGAAAGTGAAGAATCAGGATTTGTGGATGCGTTTCCTTAATGTCTACAAGAAGCATAAAGTCACTTTTCACTGGCAGAAAGGCCATGCAGGGCATCCGGAGAATGAGAGGTGCGATGCCCTTGCAGTCGCAGCAGGTGCAGGAGCAGCGACTGCCGGGGTTCAGCTCCCTGCCGATGAAGGCTATTTGGCTCAGGCAGGTGAAGGCAATATGCTTGATTTTTCTTAATTT
Organism: Bacteroidales bacterium UBA1680; assembly: GCA_002320605.1. Classification (GTDB taxonomy): domain Bacteria; phylum Bacteroidota; class Bacteroidia; order Bacteroidales; family UBA932; genus Cryptobacteroides. The sequence continues at coordinate 46,917 of DCKG01000023.1, forward strand.
TGCCGAAAATACAATTAAATATGCCAGATAAGAATAGAAAACCTATCGTCGGGATAACGCAAGGCGATGGAAATGGAATAGGATACGAAGTCATCATAAAGTCTCTTGCCGATGCCAGGATGCTTGATTCTTTCACGCCAATCATCTATGGGTCATCGAAAATTTTCGGATTCTATAAAAAATTGATTCATAACATCGAGAATATAGACACTTATGTGATTTCAAATGCAAAAGAGGCCAAGCCAAAGAAAGTTAACATTGTGAATTGCCTTCCAGACAACGTGTTCGTAGAGCCTGGTAAATGCACTCCCGATGCGGCCAAAGGTGCCATCTCGGCATTAAAGCGCGCATTGGATGACATCAAGGCTGGTGACACCGATGTACTGGTGACAGCTCCGATCTGCAAGAAATCCCTCGTGGATGAAGGCATTTCCGGCCTAGGCCACATGGGCTTCTTGAAAGAAGAGTTCAAAGTCGATGACGTAGCCATGTTCATGGTTTCTGATCAGATCAGGATAAGCACTGTGACAAACCACATCCCTTTAAGGGAAGTTCCTCAGGCTATTTCCATAGAGAAAATCGTGAAGAAACTCAGACTGATGAATGAATCCCTGAAACGCGACTTCGATGTAATCCAGCCGAAAATAGCCGTGCTCGGACTCAATCCTCACTGCGACGAGAATGGCCTGCTTGACTTTGAAGAAAAGGAGATAATCCTTCCTGCCATAAAGCAGGCTTCCGAAGAAGGCATTCTTGCATTCGGGCCTTACTCTGGAGACGGGTTCTTCGGATACGGAGAATACCAGAGATTCGATGCGACTCTCGCCATGTACCACGATCAAGGGTTAGGACCTTTCAAAGCAATCTCTTTCGAGGACGGAGTGAATTTCACTGCAGGCCTGCCAATAGTCCGCACCGCACCAGATCACGGGGCTTCCTACGACATCGCTGGCAGGGACGAAGCAGACCCTCAATCCATGATGTCTGCCATATACACAGCGATCGATATTCTTCGGAGGAGAGAGGCTTACGACAGGCTGAAAACTTCGGCATCGTTCAAAAGCACTCAGGATATCTTAGAGTAATCCTTGACGTTATACTTATCCTTGCGCAGTTCCGCAGCAAGGCTTTCGTTCTCTGGCTTCTCGAGCGTAGGGTCCTGGGCCAGAATATGCTCTGCATACGATCTGGCATCGGATAGTATCGTGCCATCATGAGTGAGCGACGCTATATTCAATTCTATCGGGAGGCCGCTCTGCTGGGTGCCTTCCAAGTCACCCGGCCCTCTCATCTTCATGTCTTCTTCCGCAAGGTCGAAGCCATTCTCCGTGGCGCACATGAGGTTCAGCCTCTTCATGGACTCGTTGCTGACCTTCCGCCCGTGCATCAGGACGCAGAAAGATTCCTCAGACCCCCTTCCTACGCGACCTCGAAGCTGGTGCAACTGAGAAAGGCCGAAACGCTCTGCGCTCTCGATCACCATCACTGAAGCATTAGGAACATCCACGCCGACTTCTATTACAGTCGTTGACACTAGAATATTCGCTCTTCCCGATGCAAAAGCATTCATATTCAGCATTTTATCCTCATTAGACTGCTGACCGTGCACTATCGCCACCTTGTAGCTAGGGTACGGGAAATGCTCCACTATGTCTTCATAGCCTTTTTCCAGATTCTGGTAATCCAGCTTCTCGCTCTCGAATATCAAAGGGTAGACAATGAAGATCTGCCTGCCCAGAGATATCTGTTTTGCCATGAACTTATAAAGAACAGGCCTTTTAGCCTCCCCGAAGCAATATGTCTTCACCGGCTTCCTGCCAGGAGGCATCTCATCTATGATGGAGACATCCAAATCGCCATAGAGAGTCATCGCCAGCGTGCGAGGAATAGGAGTCGCCGTCATCACCAGCACATGCGGAGGCACTCCTGCATTGCCTTTAGCCCATAATTTCGACCTCTGGTCTACTCCGAAACGATGCTGCTCGTCTATGATTGCTAGCCCAAGGTTCTTGAATATGACATCGTCTTCTAAGAGAGCATGGGTGCCAATAATAAGCTTCAGCGAGCCGTCGCAGAGGCCTTCATGAATCGGTTTCCTGCCGGCTGGGGTCGTGGAGCCAGTCAGCAGTTCGCAGTGAATCCCTGTCGGGGCAAGGTATTTCGAGATATTCGCATAGTGCTGCTGGGCGAGCACTTCCGTCGGAGCCATGATGCAAGCCTGATAGCCATTGCCTATGGCAATCAGGGCAGTCAGCACTGCAACCATAGTCTTGCCGGAACCAACGTCGCCTTGAAGCAGCCTGTTCATCTGATGGCCGCTCATAAGGTCTGCCCTTATTTCTTTTATGACACGCTTCTGGGCACCGGTCAGTGAATATGGAAGAGCGTTATAGCAAGCATTGAACGGAGATCCGACTCTTAGCATCTTAATTCCCACCTCATTGCGGCTGCGAATATATTTCTGCTTCAAGAGCGAGAGCTGAAGCAAGAAAAGTTCTTCCCACTTCAGACGGTAGCGAGCCTTGTCGAGAGATGCCTGATTGACTGGGAAATGAATATTCCGAATCGCAAAATTCAGCGGGCAGAGACCTTTTTCTCTAAGAATATAATCTGGAAGGGTCTCTTGAATATCTTGGATTCCCATGCCGATGGCAGCTTCCATCATCTTATTCATTACCCTGCCAGTAATGCCTCCGTTCTTCAGTTTCTCTGTAGAAGCGTAGACTCCTGTAAGCGTCCCAGAGAAATTCTGCGGTCCTCCGGTCGGAGGGAAATCTATCTCCGGATGTACCATATTCAGTTTTCCATTAAAGAATGACGGCTTCCCGAAGAATAGAAAAGTGCTGCCCACCTTTAATTTTTCGGCAGTGTATTTTATGCCTCTGAAGAACACCAGCTCCATCTGGCTGGTGTCGTCGGTTATCACTACGCTAAGGCGTTGTTTTCTGCCGACACCTGTCACAGAGGAAGATATCACTTGGCCAAGCACCTGGACGTAAGCGGCATCCGTTGTTATGGAGCCTATCTTCTGAATCGTGCTCCTGTCGATGTAGCGGAACGGAAACAGGTGCAACAGGTCGCCGATCGTGAAAACTTCCAGCTCGCTTTTCAGCAGCAGAGCCCGCTTGGGCCCCACTCCCGGCAGAAATTGTATGTCCGAGTCCAAAATGCTCTTATGCATATTCACAAATTTAGTGAAAATTAAATGGAAATTGCCTATATTCGTGTGCCACATTCAGGCACAGAACAATTAGACTGTTCCATCCTGAACTTGGAAAGGATCTAATTGAACGACAATGATATCAGAGTTGATTTCCAAATATATCTGGCTCATACAGACAATCTCCAGCTCCGGCGAATCGGGTCTGAGCCTCGAAGACATCTCGAATAAATACGAGAGACGATTCTCCGTGTCTTATCCTAGAAGGACTTTCAACAACCACCGTGAAGCCATAGAAGCCATTTTCGGAATCGTGATAAAATGCGACAGGAGGACGAACAAATATTCCATCAACTATCCGAAGGATGCGATGGACGAGAGTTCCTCAACTCGGTGGCTGATAAACACGTTCGCAGTCAAGAATGTATTGGACCTTGGCAAAGAGAGACTGTCCGGAAGGGTCTCGGTTGAGGAGGCGCCCTCGGGCGAAAAAAATCTTCTGCCGCTGATGAAAGCGATGGAAGAGATGATGGAAGTTGAAATTGAATATCAGAAATATAAATCCACCTCTTCAGAACTTCTTCATGTTCAGCCATTTGCGCTTAAGCAGGACAAGCAGCGCTGGTACCTGGCCGGCTATTGCGAGGAACGTGCGACTTCCAAAGAAGGCAATAAGTCCCCAAACTCTGACATACGCGCCTGGAGGGTGTACAGCCTTGACAGAATAATGTCAGTGAAGCAGACAGAAGTAAAGTTTTCGCTCCCAGGCGGGTTTGACGTGGATGACTGCTTCGCCCAGAGTTACGGTCCTTATCTGCCTAACGATGGCAGTAAGGCTGTCACGATCCGTTTCCGGGCAAGTGACAGCGAGGCAAAATACCTCCGTGACCTGCCGCTGCATAAATCGCAGAAAGAAGAATCCAGGAAGAAAGACTCAGGACATATTTTCAGCATAAGGGTAATTCCCAACACTGACCTGATAATGGAATTCTGCAAAAGGGGTTCTAGAGTCGAGGTGCTGGAACCGGCAGAGGTAAGGGAAAAGGTTGCCGAGGAAATCAAGAACGCTAACGAAATATATTGTAAAAAGAGATGAATAATATTTTTAAGGCTGCCCTTAGCGCAGCAGTTTGTGTAACGATGGTAAATTGCAGCACGCAGAATAACGAAAATGCTTCGGTCGAATACATAGGTCCTTCCGACATCAAGGTTGAGAACGGCCTGATGTCGCCTGAGGTCATGCTGAACCTGGGCCGGCTCTCGGATCCTCAGCTAAGTCCTGACGGGAAAACGATACTCTATGGTGTCTCTTATACTTCCATTGAGGACAACCGATCTTGCAGGAACCTGTTCCTCACCGGCGCTGACGGGAAAGACGCCAGGCAGCTTACGAAAGAGGGGAAAAGCCTGTCCAATGCCAGATGGTCCAATGACGGAAAGAGCTTATATTATATTCAGGATGGGCAGGTTTGGAAAGCCGCTTTTGATGGCTCGAGTCTGTCTGGAGCGAAGAAAATCACTGACATCGCCTCTGGCGTAAGCGAGTTCAAGCTCAGCCCGGATGAAAGCATGTTATTGTTCACTAGCACAGTTCCCGGCCAAGTAAAAACTCCAAAGGATTACGATCCGAAGCTGGATAAAGCCAAGGCCTATGTTACCGAAGACCTGATGTACCGGCATTGGGATCATTGGACAACCGAGAGGCCTCAGGCATATATCGCCCCTCTCGGACAAGGCATAATCGACTCTACGAAGGCTGTCATCAATGTCCTAGGAGATGATGCCGGAAAATACGAGCTGCCTACGGAGCCTTTCAGCGGCATCGAGCAGCTTTGCTGGAGCCCGGACGGGAAGAAGGTGGCATATTCTTGCAAGAAAGTCGCGACCGGGAAGGAATATGCTTTCTCAACGGACACGGAAATATATTTATATGACGTCGCCTCCGGCAAGACTGCGGTAATCCCTATGGGCGGTGGCTACGATACCGATCCCGTCTGGAGTCCTGACGGCTCTCGCATAGCATGGATCAGCATGGCTCGCAACGGCTACGAGGCTGACAAGACTAGGCTTTTCGTGGCCGAAGTCGCTTCCGACATGACCGTTTCCGGAATATCCGAGCTGACAGGAGGTTTCAAGTACAACGCCACGAATCCGGTTTGGGCAGAAGACTCCAAGAGCTTGTATTTCTGCGCACTTACCGAAGGGCTACAAGCATTGTACAAAGTTTCCGCACCTCTGGCAGATACCGAGGATTCCGCAGCCGTTCCGGTCAGGATAACTCCCGAAGATGCATGGTACGACTTCGGCGGCATTTTCGGGTTCGTCGATGGCAAGCTGCTAACCACCTATGATTCCATGGAGTTCCCTACTGAGCTGGTGGCCGTGAACGAGGCCGATGGCAGCTTCACCCAGATCACTAAAGAGAACGAGCATATTCTTGGGCAATTGAAGCCTTTCAAAACCGAAGAGAAATGGCTGAAGACCGTGGACGGGAAGGAGATGCTGACATGGATCCTGTACCCGCCTGAATTCGATTCCACTAAAGTGTATCCAGCCGTCGAGATATTCCTAGGAGGGCCTCAGGGCACTCTCAGCCAGGGCTGGAGCTATCGTTGGAATTACCGCTTGATGTGCAACCAGGGCTACATCGTCGTGCTTCCTAACAGGCGCGGCACCACCGCATTCGGGCAGGACTGGTGCGAGGAGATTTCCGGGGATTACATCGGGCTGAACATGCAGGATTATCTTACTGCCGCCAATTACATCAAGTCGAAACCATACGTCGGGAAGCTGGCAGCTTGCGGGGCATCCTATGGCGGATACAGCGTCTATTACATGGCTGGCATTCACGGGAATACCTACGACTGCTTCATAGCTCATGCTGGGATTTTCGATGAGAAGTACATGTACGGCGAAACCGAGGAGATGTGGTTCCCGAACTGGGACAACGGAGGGCTGGCGGAATATTCATATACGCCTGGTGAGGTTGGTCCTAAGGGTGACGGGGTGACTTTCGGAGGTATCCAGCAGGCCGGTTCGCCGTGGAGCAATGCTCCTAAGGCTCGCAGGCACTACGCCAATTCGCCTGAGGTTAACGTAACTAAATGGCACACGCCGATTCTCTGCATCCACGGCATGATGGATTACCGCATTCCTTACGACCAGGGCATGGAGGCGTTCAATTGCGCACAAATGATGGGCGTGCCTTCCAAGCTGATCGTGTTCCCGGAAGAGAATCACTGGATCCTGAAGCCTCAGAATGCCTTGTTCTGGCACAGGGAATATTTCGACTGGCTGAATCGCTGGTGCAAGGACTAAGCCCCGTACTTTCCGTGGTAGTTTATTATGGCTTATTCACTGAATTACGAATATGACTTCTTCGAGGATTATTCGCCATGCTTTGGTTTCGGACATCGAGCCAATCCTAAATGTGATTGATGCTGCGAAAGGAATAATGCGAGCCTCTGGGAATATGCATCAGTGGGCGGACGGATATCCGTCTTCCGATGCCATCATTCAGGACATAGAGCGTGGCGGCGGTTATGTCATAGAAAAATCTCCAGGCTCACGCATAGCCCGCAACGGTAAAGCAACTGACTTTGAAGGCCGCCGCATCGTGGCCTATTTCGCCTTCCTGCCTTCGCCTGAGCCGACATATTCAGAAATCTTTGATGGTGCCTGGCTTGATGACTCCCTCCCCTACCATGTGATCCACCGCATAGCCAGCTATCCTGACGCACACGGCATATTCAATGAAATCATTGAATATGCCGCCTTGAAGGATTCGAATCTCAGGATTGACACTCATCCCGACAACAAGATCATGCGGCGCTTACTCGCCGAGAACGGCTTCACCTATTGCGGAATAATTTATCTCGCCTCCGGTGACCTCCGGCTCGCCTACCAGAGACTTGTGACAAAGTAAACGCTAGGCATAGAAGGTGTCCAGCGTTGTACTTAAAATACGGGATGACTGTTCATGTTCACCCCGTGCCTCAGCGCCTTGCACCAGCTATTTCCTCTGGCCCAAGGTTGCGTCAAGCTGGGCTATGGAACAGCCTTCCTTGCGGAACCACAAAGCCGTTTCGAGATAGAGATTAGAGGACCACAGTTCCGCCGTGATCTGCGCATTGAACGCGTCCTGCATTTCTCCGCTGATTGTCATAATTTATAATTTTTAAAATTTATCACCGTCGGTCTTCCCTGCAAAACATGCGTCTTTGTCATATTGGCAGAACGTTACAAACCGCCCGTGAATCATAACTGGGCTGCCATCCTGAACGAGAAGAATTTCACCCTGCCCAACAGGGGGCAGGGTGAAAAGCATGATCGAGCGGATCGCCAGGCGATCCCGGTCACGGCCGGTCATCCCGGATGTAGCTTCGCAACGCATCGACATATTCCTCGAACGCCTTGCGGCCGTTTTCCGTGATGCGGCAGGTGGTCTGTGGCATCTTCCCTTTGAAGCCTTTCGAGACTGCGATGTAGCCGGCCTTTTCGAGCTTGTCGATCTGGACGCTGAGGTTGCCGGCCGTCGCGCCGGCACGCAGCTTCAGGTAGCTGAAGTCCGCGCTTTCCGCCGACACAAGGATCGACATCACCGCCAGCCGCAGCTCCGAATTCAGCAAGGGGTCCAGCGGTTTGAACGCCAGGGCGTCGTCTTCCTTATTCATGGCGGCACCTCCCTTTGTCGATGATCAACCCGGGAAGGATAAGCCCGACGAGGGAGACGCCTGTGAGGACCAGTTCCTGATGCGCGCCGGGAAGGGCGACGGCGAAGGCTGTTCCGACAATGCCGGTAAGCAGGCCCGCCGCTGCGATCCAACCGTTCTTGAGGATCCAGCCGGTGACGGTCGTCGAGCAGCCCAGCAGAACCACGATGATCACCGTGATCGGGACGCTGACCGGATCAGGAGAAAGAAGCCGCGTCGGAAAGAACCGCAAGATGCCAAGCACACACAACACGATCAAGGTGGAGGAGGACACCGCCAGGATGCCGAACGTACCCCATACCTTTTGCATGATCACCGAAATGAAACTCCGGATTCCCTTGCGCTTCTTCCCGTACGTGCATTTCCCGACGATGTACCCGATGATGGCCATTGCAAACCACAGGCAGTTCCAGGCCGAGCTTCCAGTTTTGTCCCAGAGGAAGAACACGGCCAGGGAGAAGACCAGCATCAGGCTTCCCCACCAGTACATCGGCGCACCTGCATTCTCAAGCATGTCTTCCCGACTCTTTTCCATAGATGCGGAGATGATGGACAGACTCTCTTCCGGAGTCAATTGTTTTTCAAGATTGTTTTCCATGACTTTTACATACATTACTTTTACATACATTATCGACTGTTCCAAAAGGGCTGGCGAGCACTCTTCCCCGCCGCCACCGACCGCCAGATCCGGAAAGTGCTCGACTGAGATGCTCCTGGGATGAGCTGGGGGACTAACGAGGGGGGGAACCGGGATGCACATGATTTGCTGATAAAGGAGCCCATTTTTTCGATTCAGCAGTTCCCGATTTCACGGAATTGCTACTTTCACGCATTGCTTCCAGCTGAATCATCACTATTATGAAAATATTTTTCCTGAAAATCGCTTCCGGTTGTACGGCGATCCTTATCTCGTTCTTGTTTTTGACGATCGGCATCTCTGCCTGTCAGAAAGATGAGGCGGATCAAGAATTGGGCGGAAGTACGGACCTTGAAGAGAACAAGTGCCGCACACGGATCATTAACAACCAGGCGGATGAACTGTCCGTACTGTGTGCTACGGCCTCGGACGGATCCTGCTCCTGTTCGTGCGCAAGTGCCCCGCCTGGGCTGCCAGCGGGGGGAAGGCTGCCACACCTCCCACCGGGAAGGGAAACCATGCATCGTCACCTGCATCGGTCGGCTCTCCCGCGAGAAAGACCTGTTCACACTGCTGGAGGCCATGAAGCATTCCAGCTTCGCCAAGCAGATCTAACTCGTCTTCGCCGACCGCAGCCCGCTGCATGGGCCATCCCGTCGAGAGCGCCGGAATGGCTTCCAAATACATCCGCTCCACAGACAAAGACGACATCAGCCGCTCGATCCGGACACTGGAAGAAATGTTCGAAACCACCATCCGTCGCAAGCCATAATTTGGTTTCTGAATATTATTCCTACCTTTGCAAGGCCGGAAGCGCATGGAGGCTTCGGAAGCCGAAGCGCACAAAGTCTCTCAGAGACTGAGACTCATTGCGTCAGTTCCGACGGCAGAAACAATGGATCTCAAGATCACGCCCAAGAATTTAGATGAAGCATACAGCACCCCAATCCTCCAGCAGACTTTTTTCTGGTCGAGAGTAAAACGACGCCTCGGACAGGAAGCGGCAGCGTTCGAGCTGATGGTCCGCAACAGCGACATCTACACCGGCATCGGCGGCTACTCATATACTCACGCAGACCTTATTCTCTACTTCCGTTATCTCAACCGATACAACTACGTAGCCTACTGCCCCTACGGCCCCGAAATCGCTCCTTCGACGGAGAAACAGGGCGTATTTCTGGAAGAAATCTCGGAAGCGCTGAAATCGTATCTTCCAAAAGGGTGCATGGCCATAAAGTACGACCTTAACTGGGAGTCTCATTGGGTGGATGAAGACTGCTTCGATGGAAGCGGGGACTGGACGGGACTGCCGAGACGGGAGCTGCAGGAATTTCACCTGAATTTCAACACATGCACCCGGAATCTGCACAAGTCCAACAGCAATATCCTGCCAGCCAATACTATCATGCTGGATCTGAGGCAATCCGAAGAGGAAATTCTGCAAGGAATGAAGCCCAAGACACGGTACAACATCCGTCTTTCCCAGCGCAACGGCATTGTCGTAAAGCCTGCGGGTCTGGAAAGCCTGGACATCTGGTATGCTCTCTACACCGAAACAGCGATGCGGAATGGCCTGCATCTCAATGACATCAGCTATTTCAAATCCCTGTTCGTTCCCACACTGGGAAACAAAGACGAAGAGGAGTCCGTCCACTTGCTGATCGCATTCCACGGCCAGACCCCGCTGGCAGCCATGTTTCTGGCCTTGTCAAGTTTTCGTGCGACCTACCTCTATGGAGCTTCAAGCTCCACCGGACGGAACCTGATGCCCACCTACGCCCTGCAATGGGAGGCAATCCGGCGCGCCAAAGCTGCGGGCTGCCTTGACTACGACATGTTCGGCATTGCCCCATCTGCGGACACATCGCATCCGATGTACGGATTGTACCGCTTTAAGAAAGGTTTCGGGGGCTCCATCTATCACCAGCTGGGGTGCTGGGACTATCCGATTGACGAAATATCCTATCCCAGCCTCCAAGCTTACGAGATGAGCCTCGGCGGCTACTACCTCTGATCCGAACTTCATTCTAGAAAGTCAGGCTTCTAATCTCCGGATTGACACTCATCCCGACAACAAGATCATGCGGCGCTTACTCGCCGAGTGCGGCTTCACCTACTGCGGAATAATCTACCTCGCCTCCGGTGACATCCGGCTCACCTACCAGAAATTTCTGCCAAAGTGATGACACGGCCAAGGCGCGAGGCCTGTGAGATTGAAAAAAGAGTTTGCTCCACACCGATGAAGCAAACTCTTTTCTAACTTGAGTCAGGTATAACTATTGTCGTACTCTTACTTTCTTGTTTCAGATCGTGACTGACTGCCATTATCACGATCCGCATTACTTTCATATATCATTTCACAGGTTCCCATTTACAACGTACCGGCGATACAATGGCTCCTTCTTTTTTCAAATCTGCAAAAGCCTTATCCACCTCTTTGCGATCGGCGCCCAATGCCTTGGCAACATCTCCGGCAGAAAGCGGTTTTCCGGCTTGTCGCATAGCTTGTAATACTTTTTCTTTCATCCTTCAGACAGTTTAAAATGTTACAGTTTCTTCCAATTCCATCATTTTGAAAAATGAGGCGGTTGCATCAGCCAAATAATACATCGCACCGTTTTCTCCGTTTTCGCCAAGTACCGGCTTCAGAGTGGGCATCTTATCCACCAAAGCCTTACCTACTTCCGGGCGGTCATCCTCCACCAACCTGCATTCTATACGCAGAGTCTTACCTTTAAACGCACAAATCTCAACTTTTGGATTGGCGGCAATTTGATGAGTAGCATTGGTCTTCCCAAACGCCATGATGTATATTTTACCTTCATAGAACAGTTGAGCTCCGTAAGGACGTACACGGGGCTGATCACCCTCTACTGTTGCCAAATAAAACGTCTTGGCATCATCCATGAAATCAAACACTTCTTTTACCGTTTTCATATCTTCTTCTTTAATTGTTGAACTTAAATTTTATAACATCTGCTTGACCAGCCAGTTCTGGCGACCCATCATTTCAATCATCTCTATCCGCTCTTGGCTCCAGTAGAGGTCTTCCTCCTCGTCGGCAAGATAGGCTTTAAGGATGTCGTAAGTAGTAGGATCGTCTTTTAGATCCGCCATGCAATTGTACAAAACATCTACCCCCTGTTCCTGAATTTTAAGGTCTGCTTTGACGTACTCGACAGGGTCCTTTACGATTGGGCGCCCCTTCTGGTCTTCGATTTTAACTTCGCCTCAGAGGTCGTTGATACGAGTGATAAACTTCTCTACCCAGCCCATCTCTTCAGCGTAGTGCTCCTCATACTTCTCTCCAAGTTTTGTATAACCCATAGATTCAAAATGCTTGCCCTGCACAAAGTGTGCGAAAGCTCCGTTTGTCAACCCGGTAGTGAATAGCTGTAATGCTTCAATTGATTTTTGTTATCTCATTGTTCTGTAATTTTTAATTATTCGATTTTTGCTCTATACGTTTTCAATTGTTTGTTACCTTAAAGGTCACCTCTATATTATTGTGCGTAGCATTGGAATAAGGACAAACCTGATGTGCCTTCTCAACCAACTCTTGAGCTTGCTCAATGCTTACCTGTGGAATGTTCACCGATAGCGTTACAGCCAATCCGAATCCACCGTTGTCCAACTTACCTATTGAAACCGCAGCAATTACGGTAGTTTCGCTTGTTCTTATTCTCTGCTGACGCATCACGAGGTTGAGTGCACTGTCGAAGCAGGCTGCATATCCTCCTGCGAAAAGCATTTCGGGGTTGGCATAGTCGTCGTTGGCTCCGCCCAACGCCTTGGGCGAACGTACTTCCAAATTCAAAATTCCATTGTCCGAAACGATTTTTCCGTTTCTTCCTCCTGTTGCCGTTACTACGGCCGTGTACATTGTCGTCATAATATTATTCTTTATTTATTAATTTGTAAATCAATCTTTTCAATACTCCTATCTCATCCTCAGACAAGGTAAGGTCCTTTGCCAGCTGAGGCGGTATTTTTACGGCTTCCTCTTTTAGCTGTTTGCCCTTGTCGGTGAGGCAAATCCTTACCGTCCGCTCGTCTTGCCTGCAACGATTGCGGGTTATCAGCCCCTTGATTTCCATTCGCTTGAAAAGGGGCGTAAGCGTACCACTATCTAGATGCAGTCGCTTGCCGATGTTGTTCACCGTCATTTCGTCATCTTCCCAAAGCACCATAAGCACCAAATATTGCGGATAGGTAATATCCAAATCGCCAAAATATTTGTTATATCCTTGAATAATCTCTCTCGATGCCACATAAATCGGGAAGCATAGCTGATTGTTCAATTTCAATATATCGTACTTCACCATCGTTTCTATTTCTGATGCAAAGATAGTTATTAAATTGTGCACAATCAAATTTTTTACTATTTATTTTTGCAAAACATTTTTCCATGGGAAATAACGAACATTTCCCACCCTTGTAAGTTACCTTATTACAAAGACTTACTTTGGATTAAATCCAAAACCCTGTGTTTAATGATGCACCCCGTCATCCCAAGCGCTCCACCACATCATCCTTAACTATACTCCCCGTCATCCCGAATGACTCACCACGACATCCTGAACTTGATTCAGGATCTAGTGTCCGAAATGCTAGGTTCCGGAGCAAGTTCGTAATGGCGGAAGAAGAATGAACGCGTTTTCCCGTCATCGTGAAATGGAGGCTGCCGACGAGGCTGTGGTCGATGTGGTTGCAAAGTATAATCCATGTCCTCGCTTAGAAGGACGAGAATTTATGGGCGACTGTATGGTGCCACCGGCTGGCTTGGAATGAAGGACTGCGCCGCCCACCCAGTTTCCATGAACAGTGGTTGGCAATGGGAATATGTGTCCTTGGCTCTTAAAATGAATGTCACCGTTGCCTACGATTGTGAATAATCACAACCTCTCTTCAAGGTTTCACAAGACCTTGTCGATGCTGAAGCAATAAAGAATAGCATACGAATATTCATACCGTTCGGAAGAAGTGTCTCGCAAAACGCTGTCGAGGCAGGCTGCACGGAAGTGCGTATGGAAGGGCATGTCTCGACATCGAGGCCTCCCAAGAGCCACGTTGTCGACCAACACCCTTTTGCAGAGCCTACGGAAGGACATGCTCCGACAGCACTTTGCGAAATTCCACCACGTTCATCCTGCACGACCAACGCCGTAATCGCGAACTCGATCATCCAGAACAACCCACCGCCATCATCCTGCACGACCAACTACGTCATCATGAATGACCCACCTAGTCATCCTGAACTTGTTTCAGGATCTAGGCCTTCAACAATATAGGACCTGACTGACTTTCGTCAGGATGAAGGGTCAGTTATTCTGTAATACTGCAACCAATGAGCGAATATCAGTCCGGATGCTTTTGCAGCGCGAGGTAGTGTGGCCATGGGATGGCTGTCGTTAATGTGTGCATGCAACCCCCCATTATGACATGGAGGGTGTCCACATGGCATGCCACGCTGGAGTGCCTTGTACATAATAATGGTTCGCGCCGCAAAAGTATCGGGACTGAACCCCATGTGCATTAGTCACTGAATGTCGGTGGCGGAAATCGTACTCTTTCCCCTCTCACCTGATTTCCGGCTTTTCCTCCCGTCATGCTTCAGGCAATCGCCTCCGAATGCCGCTCGGAGAACCGCTCGTTCCAAGGTGATCTCATTCATTCTTTAGCACAGGGTTTTGGACTTGACCCGATAGTAGTAGGGGGCAGAACCCATTAAAATAAGCATCTTCCGGAAGTTATCCTGAGCGGCTGAAAAATGCCGCTCAGTCCGAACTTCCAGTCAGATGTCTAGTCGCGGTCACGCGACCGGCGGAGGCCGGGTATTCGCGAGGCGAAAAGCCAAACGAATACCACAATGCCGAGAGCTGCGGGGGTTCTCAGGGGGCAGAGCCCCCTAAAATCAGTACCCCCGCACGGATTCGAACCGTGATCGTCGGAACCGGAATCCGAAATTCTATCCATTAGACTACAGGGGCTTAGATATTCATTATGAACACGTTCCTTAATCTTCTCAGACAAGGGCGTTTCCAGAGCCATAATGCTCTTGGCGTTATCCAGTACAAAGGTAACTAAAATATTTTCGTTTATTCCAATAAATAATTGTAATTTTGTTTGATTATCCATAAAAGGATTTCAATCAGAAATTTATGAAAAAAGCGTACGTTTTTCCTGGACAAGGCTCACAGTTTCCCGGAATGGCAAAAGATGTCTATGACAAAAGTGCCCATGGCAGGGAGCTTCTAGAAAGGGCCAATGAAATCTTAGGTTTCAGAATCACCGACATAATGTTTGACGGCACAGCCGAGGATCTGAAAGCAACCAGAGTCACGCAGCCAGCCATTTTTCTGCACTCCGTCGTTCTGGCGAAGTGTTACGATGGCTTCCAGCCAGACATGGTGGCAGGGCATTCTCTTGGCGAGTTCTCAGCATTGGCGGCAGCTGATGCAATCCGTTTCGAGGATGCCCTGCGGCTTGTTTACATAAGGGCCACCGAGATGCAGAAATGTTGCGAGAAAGTGCCTGGGACAATGGCTGCGATAATCTCATTGCCAAATGAACAAGTAGAGGATATCTGCAAGTCCTGCTCAGGAATAGTCATCCCAGCGAATTACAATTGCGATGGGCAAGTCGTGATTTCCGGAGATCAGACCGCCGTGGAGGAAGCTTGCGAGAAGGCCAAGGCAGCGGGAGCCAAGAGAGCCCTGCCGCTGGCAGTGAGCGGAGCGTTCCACTCCCCTCTCATGGAGCCGGCCAGAGTAGAGCTCGGCAAGGCTATAGAAGCTACGGAAATCGTGGCGCCTAAGTGTCCAATCTATCAGAACGTGACTGCGGAGCCTACTATAGACCCTGCGACAATAAAAAAGAATCTTCTTGCTCAGCTCACTTCCCCGGTGAAATGGACTCAGAGCGTAAAAGCCATGCTGAACGATGGCGCAAGCTATTTCATGGAAATTGGGCCTGGCACTGTGCTTCAGGGCCTGATCAAGAGGATTGGCAAGGACATTGAAGGATTGACCGTGGAAGGCCTTTCCGCTCTGGAATAGAATATCTTCATGAATGAATATTCCATATTCAGAGAATGCCGCCATAGGCAGAAAAAACTCAATGCAAGATATTAATAGTCAACTTTCTAAAACATAATAACGTTAACGATATGGCTAAAGAAAAGAAATTCATCACTTGTGATGGTAACACTGCGGTCGCAAACGTCGCATATCTGTTCAGCGAGAATGCCTGCATTTACCCAATCACGCCGTCATCACCCATGGCCGAGGACATCGACGAATGGGCTGCACATGGGAAAAAGAATCTTTGGGGAGAAACTGTGTCCGTAACTGAGATGGAAAGCGAGGCAGGCGCAGCGGGAGCCGTTCACGGTTCTCTCCAAGCTGGCGTCCTGACCACTACCTACACAGCATCTCAGGGCCTCCTCCTCATGATTCCTAACATGTACAAAATCGCAGGCGAAATGCTCCCTGCGGTATTCCATGTTTCAGCTCGTTCGCTAGCATCCCACGCCCTTTCGATCTTCGGAGACCATCAGGACGTGATGGCTTGCCGTCAGACAGGTTTCGCCCTGCTCGCTTCCGGCTCTGTCCAGGAAGCTCAAGATCTTGCTGCAGTGGCTCACCTCTCTGCAATCAAGTCCAGCATCCCATTCCTGCATTTCTTCGACGGATTCCGCACATCTCACGAGATCCAGAAGATAGAGGCTCTTGACGAGGAAGCCCTGAAAGGCATGGTCAGCGAAAAATCCCTGAAGGCTTTCCGCGAGAAGGCATTGAATCCTGATGCCCCTGTCACTCGTGGCACCGCACAGAATGGTGACGTTTACTTCCAGGTTGCAGAATCCAGGAACGCCGCATATGAGGAAGTTCCGAACGTGGTCGCTCGCTACATGGGCGAGATCAGCGAACTCACTGGTCGCGAGTATCGTCCGTTCCAGTACTATGGAGCAAAAGATGCCGAGAACATAGTCGTAGCAATGGGTTCTGTTACGGAAACAATCAAAGAGACCATAGATTATCTTGCTAAGAAGGGCCGCAAATATGGACTTATCACAGTTCACCTTTACAGGCCGTTCTCGATGGCATATTTCATGAAAGTCCTTCCAAAGACCGTCAAGAGGATCGCAGTTCTCGACAGGACGAAGGAGCCAGGTTCTCTCGGAGAGCCTCTCTACCTCGATGTGAAGGCACTTTTCCAAGGCCAGGAGAATTCTCCTCTGGTGATTGGCGGAAGGTATGGCCTTTCCTCAAAGGACACGACTCCGGCTCAAATCGTGGCAGTGTTCGACAATCTGGACCGCAAAGAGCCTAAGGCAGACTTCACGATCGGCATCGTGGACGATGTTACGTTCAAGTCCCTGCCAATCAAGAGCGAAGTATCTATCGTTAAGCCAGACACCGCTGAGTGCAAATTCTACGGCCTTGGCTCCGATGGCACCGTAGGTGCGAACAAGAACACCATCAAAATCATCGGAAACCATACCGACAAATACTGCCAAGCATATTTCGATTACGATTCCAAGAAGTCCGGCGGCTACACATGCTCCCATCTCCGTTTCGGAGACCAGCCTATCAAGGCTCCTTACCTGGTGAGCACGCCTGACTTCGTCGCCTGCCATGTTCCATCTTATCTGGCGAAATATGATGTGCTTAAAGGCATCAAAGAGAAAGGAACCCTGCTTCTCAACAGCCTCTGGGATGAGGAAGAAACCCTTAAGAGAATTCCGGACAATGTAAAGGCTACCATAGGCAAGAAGCATGTGAAACTCTACATCATCAACGCCACCAAGATAGCTCAGGAGATAGGCCTTGGCAACAGAACCAACACCATCCTCCAGTCCGCATTCTTCAAAATCACAAATATAATCCCTTATGAGGATGCCGTAAAATACATGAAGGATGCAATCGTCAAGAGCTACGGCAAGAAGGGCGAGAATGTCGTGAATATGAACTATGCCGCCGTCGACAGAGGCGGTGAATATGTCGAAGTGAATGTCCCTGCTGATTGGGCTAAGATCACCGTAAAGTTCGAGAATCCGAACAAGGATCGCCTGGCTCCTGCCTTCGTCAAAAATATCGCCGATGTCGTGAACGCACAGAATGGCGACTCTCTGCCTGTAAGCGCATTCATCGACTACAAAGACGGCACCATGCCGGCCGGCACTTCAGCATTCGAGAAACGAGGCGTTGCAGTAATGGTTCCTACATGGAATCCAGACAACTGCATTCAGTGCAACACTTGCTCCTTCGTCTGCCCACACGCAGCCATCCGCCCGTTCCTGCTTGACGCAGAAGACGTAACTGCCGCCCCAGCCGGACTCAAGAAAGTTCAAGGCAAAGCAGTGCTGAAAGACTATCAATTCGCTATTTCAATTTCAGTTGACGATTGCACTGGGTGCGGTAACTGCGCCGATGTCTGCCCTGCGAAGGAGAAAGCCCTCACGATGGTTTCCGCCCTCGACCAGCAGGATGAACAGAAAAACTTCGACTGGCTCAACGCCAAGGTAGGTTACAAGGATACAGTCGTGAACAAGATGGCCAACGTGAAGAACTCCCAGTTCGCACAGCCTTTGTTCGAGTTCAGCGGTGCTTGCGCCGGCTGCGGCGAGACTCCTTACATCAAGGCAATCACCCAACTGTTCGGCGACAGAATGGTTGTGGCCAATGCGACAGGCTGCTCCTCAATATACGGAGCGTCTTTCCCAGCTTCGCCATATTGCCAGAACGCTCAGGGCCACGGCCCTGCTTGGCAGAACTCTCTGTTCGAGGACAATGCGGAGTTCGGTCTCGGGCTCAAGATTGGCTCCGACCGCGCTCGCGAAACCGTAGCCGACCTCATGAAAAAGGCGATCGACTGCGACAAATGCTCTGACGAGTTGAAGGAGCTGTTCAGGCAGTGGCTGGACAACCGGGACAACGGACCTGTGACCAGGGAGCTAGCCGACAAAATTGTTCCTCTGCTGAAAGACAGCAAGTGCGAATCCTGCAAGAAGCTTCTTGACTACAAGCACTTCCTTCCTGCAAGGAGCCAGTGGATATTCGGTGGTGACGGCTGGGCATACGATATCGGCTACGGCGGACTTGACCACGTGCTGGCATCAGGGAAGAACGTGAATGTGCTCGTGCTCGACACGGAGGTATATTCAAATACCGGCGGACAGAGCTCCAAGTCAACTCCTGCCGGCGCCATCGCCAAATTCGCCGCTTCCGGAAAGAAAATCCGCAAGAAAGATCTTGGAATGATGGCTATGAGCTACGGCTACGTTTACGTGGCTCAGGTTGCCATGGGAGCCAGCCCTGCACAGTATCTCAACGCCATCAAGGAAGCTGAAGCTTACGACGGTCCTTCACTCATCATCGCTTACTCTCCGTGCATCAACCACGGTCTGAAAGCCGGCATGGGTCTGAGCCAGAAAGAGGAGAAGCTTGCCGTCGAGTGCGGCTACTGGCACCTTTACAGGTACAATCCCGCCCTGGAGGGAACAGACAAGAATCCGTTCACTCTCGATTCCAAGGAGCCTGACTGGACCAAGTTCCAGGACTTCCTGAAGGGCGAGGTGAGATTCTCTTCTCTCTACAAGCTGTTCCCTGACAAAGCCCAGGAACTCCTCAGCCTGACCGAGGAATTTGCTAAAGGACGCTACGGCTCATATGTCCGTCTCGCAGGTAAATAAAGAAGGCATATAAGTTTTTGAAAAGCGGAGTGGCATGAGGTGCTATTCCGCTTTTTCTTTAAACGCTTCATGCTGACCGATGAATGAATGTCTCGCAAACTGGTAGAAAAGGAAACTGTTTCAATGAAAAAAGCTATATTTGCACAAGCAGGCTCTACGGCAACCTGCCGTACCTTTTAATGTGTTGCGATTGAAAGAATGAGATTGAATATATCCATAAAGCATCTTAGCATCGCTGCCATCTTATTGGCTGCCATGTCCTTAGCGGCAGGATGCAGGAAACATGACAAGCCAAAGGAGGATGAGGACAGCACTTTCGGCCATGTGCTGCTATTTTATGAATGCGGCAATAATTCTCTCCAGAGTTACATCTATTCTGACATGTACAAGGAACTTCCGCAAGGTTTCCTACCGACAAAAGGGAACAAGCATAATGTAGTTCTGGCTTTCAACAAGATTGCGAATTCCAGTTCGAATGCCATGGCATACCTGGTCAGGTACTACTCTTCCGGGAAAAAAGCTGTTCTTGACACCATCAAGACATACGGGGCTGGAACTGTGGTCACGAGCCCTGAAGTCATGAGATCTGTGCTGAACTACGTCAAATCGGAATTCCCTGCCAATAGTTATGGGCTCGTGTTCTCATCCCATGGCTCCGGCTGGCTACCGGAAGGTTATTACAACAGTCCGTCAAGTTATGAAGCGCAGCATGCGCAAAAGAGAAACGCCACTGTGACAGCGGAACGAAGGAAAAGACTTCCAGTTCCGGAAGGGAACATTGAAGACGAACCTTCGTATATGCTGGTAAGGAGCCTCGGGCAGGACATGACCTCTTCTGGTGCTAGCGAGATGACTGTCGCTCAATTCGCATCCGGCATACCATTCCATCTGGACTACATACTTTTCGACATGTGCTTTACTGCTGGGGCTGAAGTGTGCTATGGACTGAAAGACAAAGCCGATTACCTCGGGTGCTCCCCCGCCGAAGTACTTGGCGATGGCATGTTTGACTATACGAAAATCACAAGCTACCTTGTTCAGAATGCCACTTACGATCTAACGACGTTGTATAAAGACTCTTTCGAGAGATACAATTCTCAGAGCGGAGAATATCAGTCATCAACGGTAACTCTAGTCAAGACTTCCGGACTTGGAAATCTGGCTTCTGTCTGCAAAAACCTCTTCGAGAAATATCGCCCAGCCATAGATGAGGCGCCTGTCGATAATATACAGAGATATTACCGCCTTGGGCGCCATTATTTCTACGATCTCTATGACGCTTTCGCAAAATGCGGAGCCAGTTCAGAAGACCTCGTGACCCTTGAAAGCGCAATCAATGGAGCCATAGCTTACAAGAATGCCACCCCTAAATTCATGCCCGGGAACGGTGGCTTTACCATAAATACGTATTCTGGATTCTCCATTTATCTATCCGCTGCCGGCACGCCCCTTTTGGACAGCCTGTATAAGGAAGAGGCATGGAACAAGGCCGTGGAGATGGTCAAATAAGTATTTGACATATTCACAATATTTTATATCTTTGCAGTCCCAAATTACAAAGCGACCAGTGCTTTTGGTGCAATGGGGTTTCTGCTTGTCAGGAACTGAGTAACACATTTTAAAACAAACACAATGAAACATTTTGAACTCAGCGGAACTGTCCGCGAAGTCGGAAACAAGGCCGTCATCAAGGCCTTCCGCAGGCAAGGACTTGTACCTTGCAACCTCTATGGGCTCGGACTCAAGAACGTATTATTCACAGTAAGCGACAGGGAACTTCAAGGTCTGCTCTGTACTCCTGAGTCTTTCATCGTAGACCTGAATCTCTCGGACGGCAAGAAATATCTTGCTATCGTTCACGAGCTTCAGTTCCACCCGGTAAAGGACAACTGCCTGCACGTGGACTTCCTTGCAGTTGATGACAAGAAGCCTATCACCATAAACGTTCCACTTGTCTTCCAAGGCCATCCAATAGGCGTCCAGAAAGGTGGTAAGTTCTTCAAGCTGGCTCGCGAACTTCGCATCAGTGCTCTAATGGAAGATCTTCCTGATAATCTTGTCATCGACATCAATAAGCTGGACATAGAGAAGAAACTGACGGCAGGCGATCTTTCTTATGATAAGGTAACCATCCTGACTTCTAAGAACACGATTCTCTGCCAAGTTAAATCTTCTCGCCAAATGGCTGCTGATGCTGCTAGGGCTGAAGCTGCTGAAGAGGCTGCAGAAGGGGCCAATGCTCCTGCTGCTGAAGCTGCCGAAAGCGCTGCTCCTGCTGCTGAAGATAACTCAGACAAGAAAGAGTAAAATTGAACATGGAATACCTGGTAGTCGGATTAGGCAACATTGGAGCAGAATACGCTTCTACCAGGCACAACATGGGGTTTATGGCATTGGATGCATTTGCTAAGGCATCCAATGTCGTTTTTTCTACCAAGAGGTATGGCGATATAGCTGAAACTTCCTTCAAGGGAAGGAAAATAACTCTGCTAAAGCCGTCTACTTACATGAACCTCAGCGGTAATGCTGTTCGTTACTGGGTGAATTGCATGGCACTTCCGCTTGAAAACTTAATAGTAGTCTGCGATGACCTGAATCTGCCTTTCGGAACAATCAGGATGAGGAAAAGTGGTTCTGATGGCGGCCATAACGGGCTGAAAAACATAGAGGAATGCCTGGGGACGACTGAATATGCGAGGATTAGGATTGGGATCGGCGACGATTTCAAACATGGTGAGCAGGTGGACTTCGTGCTAGGAACTTTATCTGAAGAAGAACAGTCCCAGATGCCTCAAATATGCTCCAAAATCACGGAAGGGATCCGGAATTTCACTACTATCGGGCCAGATAGGGCGATGAATTTACTCAACACACGTGTAAAAAACGTTTAAATTGTTTGATTATTCTTTTTTTTTCTCTATCTTGTACACTGGTTAAAGGCATATAAGTAGTATTAAACATCTGATACCAAAGAAAATACATTACTTTTATCAATAACCCTTTAATTTTTTTAGAAATGAAAAAGCTTGTAGCAAGAATCAAAGAAGAGCTCGATGCATTCGTAGTTAATGCTGATGCTCAGTTAGAAAAAGGCAACAAAGCAGCTGGTGCTCGCGCACGTAAAGCCGCTCTTGCTCTTATGAAGGATCTCAAGGACTTCAGGAAAGAGTCTGTTGCAGCAGCTAAAAAAGCAGCTCCAAAGAAGAAATAAATTTCTTTATGATTTTACGACGGCACCTTTCCCGGTGCCGTTTTTTTTATTTTACTCTGTCAGAAGGCTCTCTAAGCAGGAATGGACGTAACCGAATGGGAATACTGAAAAGAGAGCGACCATGTGGGATTTAATCCTGTCGTTGCAGAGGTTGCCAAGCGATCCTTCGTGTATATGATGCAGGTCGGAAGCCGTTACCGTCGCACCTGCAGAAGCACTGCCAAATTCGAACGTGCCATCCTGGATTGACGCAGCGACTTGGCGGTAGGCATCACGGAAAGGCACCCCCCTAGACACAAGATGATTGACTTCCTCCACACTGAAGCAAAGCTCGTAGCGTGGGTCAGACATGATATTCTTATTTATCACCATGCCTTTAATGGCATATTCAACGATGTCCAAGCAGTCATCCAATTCTTTAAAAATCGGGAAATATATTTCCTTGAGCAGCTGGAAATCGCGGAAATAGCCGCTTGGCAGATTCCCTGTCACGCTTCTTATCTCAACTGGCACGGCGATGATCTTGTTGCAGTGAGCCCTTACTAGCTCAAACACGTCTGGGTTCTTCTTGTGAGGCATGATGCTAGAACCCGTAGTGAGGGCATCAGGGAGCTTTATGAAGCCGAAATTCTGACTGGAATAGAGACAGCAGTCATAGGCCAGCTTTCCAATTGTCTCGGCTACCGATGAATATGCTCCTGCAACGGCACGTTCCATCCTGCCCCTAGTCATTTGTGAATATACCGAATTCCAGTCCAAGTCTGCGAAGCCCAGAAGCTTCGTGGTCATTGTTCTGTCCAATGGAGCGGAAGAGCCGTAACCAGCAGCGGAGCCTAGCGGGTTACGGTCAGCGATGTCCCATGCGGCCTTCAGCATCACCATATCGTCCGTGAGGCTCTCGGCGTAGGCTCCGAACCAGAGTCCAAAAGAGGAAGGCATTGCCACTTGTAGATGAGTGTAGCCTGGCATAAGTACGTCTTTAAATCTCTCGCTGGCTTCCTGAAGAGTCTCGAACAACGATTTCACCTTACAAGCGGTCTTCTCTATCTCCGCACGAGTTAAAAGTTTCAGGTCGACCAGCACCTGATCATTGCGAGAGCGGCCTGTGTGGACTTTTTTGCCCATGTCGCCAAGTTTACGGGTGAGATTCAGCTCTACCTGCGAATGCACGTCCTCAACGTCAGGTTCGATCACGAATCTGCCTTCGACAGCCGCCGAATACATATTCCTAAGTTCAGGCAGGAGCTTTGCCAGATCCTCGCCTAGCAGAAGACCTACCTTAGAAAGCATCTTTATGTGGGCAATGGTTCCAAGAATATCATATGGCGCAAGCAGTAAATCCAGCTCGCGGTCATTGCCGACAGTGAAAGAGTCGATTCTGGCATCTTCATCGAAGCCTTTATCCCAAAGCTTATCCATATTTTAAAATTTCCAGTCCGTTCAATAATCTATAATATGTCTCCACTGCATCACGGATTTCGCTTATATGAATATATTCATTCGCAGTATGAGAGCGAGATGAGTCCCCAGGGCCGATTTTCAAGGTCGGAAACGATGCAAGTGCCTGATTGCTGGTAGTTGGAGAGCCAAATGGCTTCAAGCCTAGTTCGAGGCCGCGTTTTACGACAGGATGTGTCATAGAAATATTTGAGCTTCCGATTCTGGTTGACCTTTCCTTCACATCGCACCGAACCGAGGCTTTTATTAGCTTCAGAAGATCGGGATTTGAATATAATCCGTTCGACCTGACATCCACCACGAAATCGCACCTGTCGGGAATCACATTGTGCTGAGTCCCTGCAGTAATCTGGGTCACTGTCATCTTGACCGGCCCGAGATATTCGGAAACCTTTGGAAATACATGAGCCCTGAACCACTCGATTGAAGGAAGAGCCTCGTAGATTGCATTCTTGCCTTCATTTCTTGCCGCATGGCCGCTCACCCCGTGCGCAGTGCAATCCAGAACCATAAGCCCTTTCTCAGCGACTGCCATATTCATGGCCGTCGGCTCACCTATTATGCCGAAGTCGATTTTCCCTGCTCTCTGGAGAAAAAGGTCAAAACCGCCCTTCCCGCACACTTCTTCCTCTGCCGTAGCAGAGAAGACAAGCCTGTACGGCTGCGGCTTTGATAATAATAATGAATATGTTTCCAGGAGAGCTACCAACGAGCCGCCATCGTCATTGCTTCCAAGCCCATAAAGGACATCTCCTTCAAGTGCAGGCTCAAATGGGTCACGGGTGTATCCTGGTGAAGGCCTCACCGTATCGATATGGGCATTCAGCAATATGGTAGGCCGCTCATCTTGAGGGCCGGATTCCACCCAAAGGTTGTTCCCTGCCCTATGAATTTCCGCAAATCCATTCTCCCTCATCCAAGCCTCCAGAAAATCAGCCGCTGCTCCCTCTTCTCGGCTGAAAGAAGGAATCCGGATCAAACCCATGAGTAAACCTACCGTATCCATGCTAGTCTTCAGTCTCGGCGTTTTGAACTATTGCCGTGCCTCCATCAAGGGCGGAAGGGGAAGTAATCACGACTTTCTTCACCCCTGCCGAAATCGCCTCGAAAGCATTCTGCAGTTTCGGAATCATGCCCTCTGTGATAACGCCTTTGCCCACCAGCGGATCGAACTGCGCCGGAGTAATCGATGACAGCACTGAAGACGGGTCATTCATATCCGAAAGCACGCCTGGCATAGAAGAACAGTAGGTCAGGGTAACATCGAAATCCTTAGATAGGGCCTGGGCCACAGACGAAGAAATAGTGTCTGCATTCGTATTCAGCACCGTTCCCTCCTTATCATGGGTCAGCGGGGCCAGAACTGGC
Source organism: Bacteroidales bacterium UBA1680 (assembly GCA_002320605.1). Lineage (GTDB taxonomy): Bacteria > Bacteroidota > Bacteroidia > Bacteroidales > UBA932 > Cryptobacteroides. Next base: position 72,159 of record DCKG01000023.1, read on the forward strand.
ACAGCTCCGGATTCGAGCAATGAAGACAAAGCCTTGACATTCACATACTTCACATCACCCACATAGCCAAAGTTCACGATTTCGGCTGGACGCTTAACGCTCATGATGATATTCATGTCAGCGCCGGTAAGCCCGATCGCATTGACGCCCAGAGCCTGAAGCCTAGCTACTATATTCTTATTGACAAGCCCCCCGTACACCATTGTCACCACTTTCAGCATCTCGGCACTCGTCACACGACGGCCGTTTATCATCTGGGACTCTATCCCCAGCTTCTCCGCCACCGCAGTAGCGATCTTGCCACCGCCATGCACCAGAATTTTCAATCCCCTCAAAGCGGCAAATGACATCAGGAGGCCACTCAGCGAGCTTTCTTCCTCGACGATCGTTCCACCTACCTTAATAATATTGAGTTTCTCTTTCATATTCCTACAGACTTTCAAGCATTCTTTTCATCACTACTTGAGCCGAGACCACCCTGTTCGCAGCCTCCGGTATCACAAGGCTTTGCGGAGAATCGATAACCTCGTCAGCCACGATCATATTCCTACGTACTGGGAGGCAATGCATGAAGAACGCATTGTTCGTGACCGCCATCTGCTTTGCGCCCACCGTCCAGCTGCGATCCATGTTCAGTACTTGGCCGTAATGCGACACCGATGACCAGTTCTTCGCATACACGAAATCAGCTCCTTCCAGGGCCTTAATCTGGTCATATTCGACTTTAGCCTTCCCTACGAATCGCGAGCTAAGTTCATAGCCTTCTGGCTGAGCAATCACGAAATCTACATCGGCTGCATTCATCCACTCAGCGAAAGAGTTCGGCACGGCCTGCGGAAGAGCCTTCGGATGCGGCGCCCAAGTCATGACTACTTTGGGACGTTTCGTCTTCTTATGCTCTTCAATTGTAAGCAGGTCGGCGAAAGCCTGGCAAGGATGCACCGTGCCAGATTCCAGGCTTATGACGGGCCTCCCTGAATATTCAATAAACTGATTCAGAATGGTTTCGTTATAATCGAAATCTTTATCCTTCAGGCCGGCGAAAGAACGAACCCCGATGATGTCGCAGTAACTCCCGATTACAGGTATAGCCTCCCTAAGATGCTCCGACTTGTCGCCGTCCATCACAACTCCAAGCTGGGTCTCAAGTTTCCAGCTGTCGCCATTTATATTCAGCACGATCGGGTTCATGCCAAGGTTGAGAGCCGCCTTCTGACTGCTAAGGCGAGTGCGAAGGCTGTTATTGAAGAATATGAGGATGATGGTCTTGTTCTTCCCTAGGTTCTGCCAGGCGAAAGGGGTTGCCTTCACCTGCTTTGCCTCTTCCAGCGCCTTTCCAAGGTCGCCGATGTCGCTTACATGGAGAAACTGTTTCATAATAATTCTTTCAATGCATTAATGAATATGTCGACGTCGGCTTTCGTCAGCACGAGTGGGGCAAGGAGGCGCAACATATTATTGCCGGCAACACCAGTGAATATGTGTTTTTCATAAAGCAGGGCTTTCCTGATGTCGGCGATAGGACAATTGAACTCTATGCCGACCATCATCCCTCTGCCACGCACATCCTTGATCTTAGGAGAATCAGGAATATTTTCAAGAATATAGTCCCCCACGGCTTTGGCATTCGCCATCAGGTTCTCTTCCTTAATTATTTCGGCGACGGCGATCGCCCCTGCCATGGCAATGTAATTGCCTCCGAATGTGGTTCCGAGCATGCCTTTCGTGGCCTTGAACTCAGGAGAAATCAACACTCCTCCGATCGGGATGCCATTTGCAAGACCTTTGGCCATCGTAATCAGGTCTGGAGTTATTCCGGCCCACTGATGAGCGAAATACTTTCCGGTCCTTCCACAGCCGCTCTGAACCTCGTCCAGAATTAAAACTACTCCGTGTTTCTTTGTGAGCTCTCGAAGATCCCTCATGAATTGATCATTCGGTATCTTGATGCCGCCTACGCCTTGGATGCCCTCAATGATGACCGCCGCCACATCGCCTTTCGAGAGTTCGCACTCGACGGCCTCGGCATCATTCAAGTCCACGAAAGTGACATTGTGATGCGAGTTGAACGGGGCAACGATTTTCGGGTTATCGGTCACGGCAACAGCTCCTGAAGTCCTGCCGTGAAAGGCACCATGGAATGCCACGACCCTGTCCTTTCCTGTGTGGAAAGAAGCCAGTTTCAGTGCATTCTCATTGGCTTCAGCGCCAGAGTTCACAAGAAACAGAAAATAGTCGTTCAGTCCTGAAAGCTCGCATAGTTTCTCTGCTAATTCTTTCTGGAGGGGATTCTGAACGCTATTGGAGTAGAATCCGATTTTGTCTAGCTGCGCTTTAACCGCAGCCACATATTCCGGATGGCAGTGCCCGACGGAAATCACCGCATGGCCGCCATAACAGTCAAGATATTCCTGCCCATTGTCATCCCATATCCTCGTTCCTTTCGCCAGCACTGGGACGACATCGAATAAACTATATACGTCAAATAAATGATTCATATTCTTAAAATCTTGTTGATTTAAGGTGCAGGGCAGTGTCTTCCGGGAGGCCGAAGATGAGGTTCATGTTCTCGACTGCCTGACCAGAGGCTCCCTTCACCAAATTATCCAAAACACTGACAACGTGCAGCTTGCCCCCATGCTTCCGCACATTCAGGAAACATTTGTTCGTGTTCACGACCATCTTCATGTCCGGGTTGTCCTCGATCACGAAAACGAATGGCTCTCTCTCATAATATTCTTCATAAAGAGCCACTGCCGCCTCCTCGCTCAAGGAGCAGTCAAAATAGGCTGAGACAAGTATTCCGCGAGGGAAGTCGCCCCTCACCGGAACGAAATTCAGCTCTCCGCACCAATCCGGTTCAAAGGTACCCAGAGTCTGGCACACCTCACCCAGATGCTGATGAGTAAATGCCTTATACACAGAGAGATTGTTCGCCCTCCAGCTGAAATGCGTGAACTCCGACGGAGACTGACCAGCCCCCGTGGAGCCGGTTATCCCCGTCACGTGCACTTCCGGCAATATCCCAGCCTTTGCTGCCGGAAGCAGAGCAAGCTGAATAGCTGTTGCAAAACAGCCCGGGTTCGCAATATGCTTGGCCTCCCGAATCTTGGACCTGAATGCTTCAGGAAGACCGTACACGAAATCTTCTGCGTCTGCAGCAAGGCGGAAATCGTTGCTCAAATCAATTATAGTCCCATCATATCCATGCAGCCCATGTACGAAATCTCTCGATTTCCCATGACCAGAGCAAATGAATATGACATCGGCCTCATTCACCGGAGCATCAGCACAGAATTTCAAATCCGTTTCCCCAAGCAAATCCTGATGCGCCCTCCACACAGGCTCACCGGCATGGCTTCCGCTTTGAGCAAAGACAATCTGCGCCTTGGGATGATTCACAAGAATCCTCAGAAGCTCGCCGGCCGTGTAGCCGGCAGCTCCGATGATTCCTACATTAATATTTTTACCATTCACCATTAAAGCCCTTTTTCAATATTCTCGGCCTCATCCTCGTGTGCCATATAATAAACCTTCAGAGGAGTAGACATTATCTTGATGAAGCCTTTCGCATCCTCCCCTGTCCAGCCTTTCTGAGTTTCCCCATATTCACCCAGCTTCGTAGAAACCAAATCATTTGGAGAATCAACCCCGACAGTCTGGAAGCAATACGGCCTGAGTTCCATCGTGACCTTTCCAGTCACATTCCTCTGGCTGCTAGTGAGCATCGCCTCGATGTCCCTCATCACAGGCTCCAGATATTGGCTCTCGTGGAGGAACATGCCATACCAGTTCGAAACCTGGTCTTTCCAATACTGCTGCCACTTGCTGAGAGTGAACTTTTCCAGGAATTTGTGTGCGGCAATAATGAGCATCGGCGCAGCTGCCTCAAAGCCTACGCGTCCTTTAATGCCAATGATTGTGTCGCCCACGTGCATGTCGCGACCGATTCCGTAAGGAGCGGCTATGAATTCAATCTCCTGAATAGCCCTAACCTTGTCGGTGAACGCCTTTCCATTGACAGACGATATTTCGCCTTTCTCGAAGCCTACTTCAATGATCTCAGAGCCTGTTTTCGTGACTTGCTTCAGATAGGCGTTTTCAGGAAGCCCCTGCTTTGAGTCGAGTATTTCCCCGCCGCAAATAGACGTGCCCCAGAGGCCAACATTATAGGAATATTTCAGTTTAGCGAAGTCGGCCTTGAAACCATGCTCATTGAGATAATCCACCTCGAATTTTCGAGTAAGGCCCATGTCACGGGTGAGGGTTATGATTTCCATGTCAGGAGCCATCACTTGAAACGTCATGTCGAAACGCACCTGATCATTCCCTGCCCCTGTAGATCCATGGGCGATGGCATCAGCCCCAATCTGTTTCGCATATCTTGCGACGGCAATGGCCTGGAATATTCTTTCGGAAGACACAGAAACAGGATAAGTGCCATTTCTGAGCACATTCCCGAATATCATATATTTCAAGCTTTTGGAATAATATTCCTTCGTCACATCCAAGGTGACATACTCCCTAGCACCCAGCTGGTAAGCCCTTTCCTTGTTGGCTTTCAATTGCTCTGCGCTGAAACCGCCTGTATTGGCGCAAGCCGCATAGACCTCGTATCCCTTTTCTTTCATCAGGTACATCACCGTGAAAGATGTATCCAGACCGCCGCTATAAGCGACTACAACCTTCTTTTTAGCCATACTGTCTATTAGTTAAGTTTTAATATTCATTATTCAGATGAAGATTTCTCCGCATCAATCTTTTTTATCCGCTCCAGCACTTCTTGAGGGATTTTCGCAGGCAGGTGCTCCTCGGGATCGAAAAGCATTCCAGTACAAATGCAGTATTTTCGCCCCGTGCGTCGTAGCACGTCCACATTCACGCAACCTTCGCAACCTTTCCAAAATGCCTCATCGTGAGTCAGTTCCGCAAACGTGACAGGCTTGTACCCAAGTACCGTATTCATTGCCATCACTGCCGCGCCGCTAGTAAGAGAGAAAATCTTCGCATGCGGCCAGCGAGTCCTTGCAAGCGAAAATGTCAAATCCTTGATCTTCTTCGCCACGCCACAGCCTCTGAAATCTGGATGGACAATCAGTCCGGAAGTAGTCACATAATGCTTTCCCTCCCATGTCTCAATGTAGCTAAAACCAGCGAACCGCTCTCCATGCAGAGCAATTACGGCTTTCACCTCCCGAATCTTCTGGGCAACGTATTCAGGCTTCCTGCGAGCTATTCCAGTACCCCTTACCTTCGCTGCATCCTCAATGATCGCAAGAATCTCATCAACGTATTTGACATGCTCTTCCGATGCGACTTCAACTGTGAATTCACTTCTATCCATGCTAATTCGTTATTGTATGAGCTTATTCAGCCCTTCAAACATTTTTCCCAATTCTTCAATTACCGCCTCACGAGCATTTCCCTCACGCACAATGATAAGAATGGTGTCGTCTCCGGCAATCGTACCGATTATCGACTTGAAAGCAGCCCCATCGATAATTGAAGCTATCATATTGGCGTGGCCCGGAAGAGTCTTCATGATGGCCAGCGAGCCAGAGAACTCGAGACTGACTATGCTGGAAGTCAGCACAGACGTGCCGCTCAGGATATTATCGGCATATTCATTTTCAGGCAGACGATAAATCGTGCCATTCGCATCATGAACCTTCGAGATGTGAAGCTCGGTAATATCACGAGATAAAGTAGCCTGCGCGGCATAAATTCCTTGCTTTTTCAGTAAGCTCGCAAGCTCGTCCTGATTGCTGACTCTATTGCCCCTTATCAGATTCTTGATAGCCAGATGCCTTTCTTTTTTTACCTTCATGATTTATGAATATTTATTCTTTCCCCTTGCAAATATATGGACAAATTTTCAATAAATATTCAAATAACTCGAATATTATGCATATTTTTTTTTTACCAGCTGATATAGTCGGCAAAATATTCATTTATTCTCAATCGTGGGAATCGGACTTTACTCGATTCTAGTGATTTTGGCTCCCAAAGCGTTAAGCCTCTCGTCTATCTTGGAATATCCCCTGTCTATCTGCTCTATATGGTCGATGCAACTGATTCCATCGGCGCTCATGGCAGCTATCAGCATCGCGACTCCTGCCCTAATGTCAGGAGAGGTCATATTCTTGGCTCTCAGGCAGAGACGCCGATCCAAGCCTATTACAACAGCTCTATGAGGATCGCATAGGATAATCTGAGCACCCATGTCAATAAGATTGTCTACGAAGAACAACCTGCTCTCGAACATCTTCTGATGGATTAGCACGCTGCCTTTCGCCTGAGTGGCGACGACCAGAAGCACGCTGAGAAGGTCAGGGGTCAATCCCGGCCATATAGCATCTGCAATAGTCAGAATTGACCCATCCATGAACGTATCAATTTCGTAATGCTCTTGACGGGGAATGTACATGTCTTCGCCTCTTTTCTCGAGAGTTATGCCCAGCCTGCGGAAACTGGCAGGAATGATTCCAAGATTCTCCCATGAGACATTCTTGATTGTCAGCTCGCTATTTGTCATGGCTGCGAAGCCTATGAAACTGCCGACTTCTATCATATCTGGCAGAATCCTATGAGAGGTTCCTTGCAAGGTTCGAACTCCTTCAATAGTTAGAAGGTTAGATGCAATGCCGTTGATTCTAGCACCCATTGAATTCAGCATTTTGCAAAGCTGCTGGACATATGGCTCGCAGGCCGCATTATAAATTGTAGTGGTCCCTTCGGCAGTAACAGCCGCCATTATTAGGTTAGCTGTGCCTGTAAGCGAAGCCTCGTCCAAAAGCATATACGCCCCTTTCATTTTGTCCGCCTTGAATAGGTAAGCCTTACGCTCGGGGTCATATTCATAAACAGCGCCCAGGTTTGCTATTCCCATGAAATGAGTGTCAAGTCTTCGACGACCTATCTTGTCGCCTCCAGGCATCGCAAAATAAGCCCATCCCAGCCTGCTCAAAAGAGGCCCGACTAACATCACAGACCCTCTTAGGGCAGCGCAGCTTTGAAGAAAATCGTCGCTCCGCAGGAAATCCTCGTCCAAATGAGCAGCCTTGAACTTGTATTTTGCAGGTCCGAGCTTTGTAACCTCGGTTCCCATCTGAATTAGCAGTTTTACTAAATTATTGACATCTAGTATGTCAGGGACATTATCTATTGTTACTTCCTCGGTCGTTAGAATTGTCGCGCAAATAACCTGCAGCGCTTCATTCTTAGCACCTTGAGGCTCTATGTTTCCATGTAACCTGCGTAAGCCTTCAACTATGAACTTTGACATATTCTTAGATATAATTTACCTCAGGATTTATCTCAATCCCGAATTTATCCTTGACAGAAGATTGGATGCTAGATGCTAACGTGATTATGTCATCAGCGGTAGCGTTTCCTTTGTTAACAATTATTAATGGCTGCTTTTCATATACCGCTGCTCCTCCGCAAGACTTTCCTTTCCAACCACACTGCTCAATAAGATATGCAGCTGGAATTTTTACGCCATTCTCCAATTTATAATGAGGAATGTCAGGATATTCTTCTTGGAGTTGCTTGAATTTATCGTACGAGACAACCGGATTCATAAAAAAGCTGCCAGCGCTGCCAAGTTCCGATGGTTCTGGAAGCTTGGATTTCCTAATCTCGATTACTTTACTTCGCACTTCTTCCGCGGATGGGACATGCCCTGTTTCCTTTAAATCTTTTAGCCGTCCATACTCTAAATTCACCTTTCGCTCTTTAGAGAGTCTGAAAACTACAGAAACCACGAGGAAACTGCCAGGAAGAAGCTTTTTGAATATACTATCGCGATAGGCATAAGCACACTTGCGATTAGAATAAGTACGGAACGTCCCCGATGCCAGATCCAATACTTCCACGCTTTGAATAACGCCGGATGCTTCCGCACCATAAGCTCCGATATTCTGAATCGCAGCAGATCCGACTTCCCCTGGAATATAAGAAAGGTTTTCAATGCCATAATATTCATGAGCGGCGGCGAAAGCGCAAAAATCATCCCACAGAACGCCTGCGCCTACCCGGACATCAACTGAATGAGCGCTAGAGTCTAATTCATGAATATATTGTATTTCAGAATGCAGTATGCTCCCATTGAAATCCTTCGTGAAAAGAAGGTTGCTCCCTTTGCCTATATGTAGCCTAGGCCCTGGCAGTGACTTCAATTTGACGATCACATCAGGGAGATCATCCTCAGAGTCATAACTTAAGAAGAAGGAAGACTTAACATCTAGCCCAAAAGTATTAAAATGCTTTAATGAGTAATTATCGTAAACACTGATCATCTTCAATAAAATCTCATTCAAATATAATACAATAAGGTTGTACGACAAAAGCATCGAGAGCCGTCGGGCAAAAAAAAAGAGGCCCGGGCAGGTCGAATAACCTGTCCGGGTCTCCGAAGCGCGGCGGCTGCCTACTCTCCCAGCTGGCGTGCAAGTACCATCGGCGATGACGGGCTT
>DCKG01000004.1:0-22031 GCA_002320605.1 Bacteroidales bacterium UBA1680
CGGCTCGCTGACAGCCTAGGCATTGACCCCGAAGCTCAAAGAAGCGTGTTTACGAATATCCTAAACTAATCCAGAGTTCTTTATGCTGGTCTCTGATTGTCAGCTGGATTCCAATCCACGAAGGCCGCCAGCGAAGTTAAGTCAGCCTAAGGATTATTTTCCTGCCAGATGCTTCTCCCATGCCCATGCGGCAGCGAGAGTGTCTTTGATGTGACGTTCCGCTTCCCAGCCAAGCTCCTGATTGGCGAGAGACGGATCGGCCCATATCGCCGTTACGTCACCTGCCCTGCGAGGCGCGAACTTATAGTTGAGCTTCACACCGGTAGCCTCTTGGAAGGCGGTGATCAGTTCCAGGACGGACAGCGGCTTGCCAGTCCCGATATTGAATATCTCATATTCCTTTTTCATCTTCCCTTCAAGCATCCTGCGCACTGCGAAGACATGAGCCTTGGCAAGGTCTACGATGTCGATGAAGTCTCTCTGGCACGTGCCGTCCGGGGTAGGATAATCATTCCCGAATATCGAAAGGCACTCGCGCTTGCCGATCGCCGTCTGGGTTATGAAAGGCACCAGGTTATTCGGCACCCCGCGAGGAAGTTCGCCTATCAGAGCCGATGGATGCGCTCCGATAGGGTTGAAATACCTCAATGCGATTCCTTTGACATTTGAATATGCCTTCACGGAGTCCCGGAGCACGTCTTCGAGCATCTGCTTGGTGTTGCCGTAAGGGGACGTCGCAGGCTGGCGAGGGCTTTCCTCGGTCACCGGCAGCTTTTCCGGCTCGCCGTATACCGTTGCCGATGAAGAGAACAGGATGTTGTCGCAGCCGTGATGACGAGCGGATTCCAACACGTTCATGAAAGAGTCCAGATTGTTGTGGTAGTATTTCAGAGGCTCGCTCACGGATTCGCCCACGGCCTTGAATCCGGCGAAATGGATGACGGCATCGATGTGATTCGCCGTGAACAGCAGTTCTGTCGCCACAGCGTCGCAGAAGTCCATCTTGACGAAAGGAATGTCGTCTCTACCAGTTATTTTCTTCACGCCTTCGAAGCAGGTCATGTCGCAATTCGACATGTTATCCGCCACGATCACGTCGTATCCGGCCTCTATCAGTTCAACTGTGACATGGCTGCCTATAAACCCAGCTCCGCCCGAAACAAGAACGCACTTTTTCATATTCAAAGGAATTTTATTTAGCAGGGGCAAATATAGCAAATATTCAGCATCTTTATTTTTATTAATTTTGCGTAAATGAATATGACGATGGGAAATATCGCTAGGCTTTCTGCGGCGTTGGTGGCCGTGATGCTGGTTCCTGTTTTCGACGGGATTGCTCAGGCACCTTCACGCAAGGCTGCCTCTGCAGGGAAGACGGCTGCGCAGAAATATGTTGAATTGGTGGCGCAGAACGAGGTTTTGAAGAATTCTCTGTTCGGGGTGTGTGCTAGAACCGAGGGAGGGCAGACGCTTGTGAGCTGGAACAGCGGCAAGAGAATGTTGCCTGCTTCTAACATGAAGCTGATTTCTACTGGCGCAGCCTTGCATCAGCTGGGGGCGGATTTCAAGTTCGAGACAAGAATCGGCTATGACGGCTCAATCGAAGATGGTGTGCTGCACGGAGATGTGTACATCGTAGGCGGCGGAGATCCGACCATAGCATCGAAGGATTCCATCGCCATTCCTCGCTTCATGCTGATGGGGAAGTGGAAGGCAATGCTGGAAAAGGCCGGAATCAAGAAAATCGATGGTCGAATCATCGGGGACGGACGCTATTTCGACGGCCCTGCAGAGAAAGACACTTGGTCCTACCAGGACATCGGCACTGCCTATGGCACCGGCGGTGACGGCCTGTGCTTCTACGAGAATGCCCAGGATTTCAGCGTGAGCGCCGGGGCAAAAGAAGGCGATGCAGTGAACATTTCGGTGAAATTTCCATCCACCCCCTGGATGAAATATTCATACAATTGCACGGCGGCTGGAGCAGGGACAGGCGACCAGCTTTACATGTATACCTCTGAATATATACCATTCGCAGAGGTGAGAGGGACTTTCGCAGTGGACAGGAAGCCGAAGACGGAGGAGTTCAGCAACAAATTCGGAGCCTACACCTGCGCATACTATTTCAAGAATTATCTCACTACGCACGGCATTGAGGTGACCGGAGCCCCTGCGGACATAGTGAAGGGCCGCATCAGGGAGAACCTGAACAGGCAGGAGTTCAATGAATATGCCGCCAAGGTAGATGATTTGAAGATTTTGGGCAGCACTTACTCACCAGAACTGAGCAAAATCATTAAAGAAACCAATCACGATAGTGATAATTTCTATGCGGAGACCTGCCTGCGGATACTAGGTCGGCGGATGCACCATTCGGCTTGTTACGATTCCAGTTATGTGGCTTTGAACGAGGTTCTTACGAAATTGGGAGCGTCACCGGAGGAAGTGCAGATCGAGGATGGCAGCGGACTATCTAGGCGAAACTACGTGTCCCCTGAATATTTCGTGAGCTTCCTTTCCGAGATGATGGAGAGTCCTGTTTTCGATGAATATGTTGCCAGCCTGCCTCAGCCAGGCAAGGGGACGCTCTCCTGCCGCTTACGTGGGGAGAGCAACGAACTCAAAGACAGGATATTCATGAAAAGCGGCTCCATGAACGGTGTGCTATGCTTCAGCGGCTACATCGTTCCAGCCGAGGGCTCGAAGGATGACGCTATCATATTCTCTATCATGACGAATAACGTCTTGTCAAAGTCCAGCCAAGTCGGAACCATCGCAGACCGTATTCTAACCCTTCTTGCGACGGAAACTGTAACAGGAAAGTAACAAAACTCTTATTGAGAAACAGAGTATTTTCTCTACTTTAGCGGTCTCAAAATTCAAGCAGCGACATTTTTGCTTGATAAAACTTAAAAAAGATGAAAATTTCTCTAGTGGCGGCGAGCGTCCTTTTCTTTTTCTTGCTGCCCTCTGTTGATGCCGAAACGTTCGATCGTTCAGGAAATGATGACGACAACGGGTCTCTTGTAATGCTCCAAGGCACCGTCATCGATTCAAAAACGCATGCGACGTTGCCTGGAGTGGCGGTCATCGTGGATGGAAGGTCCCTTAAAGGCACTGCGACGGATTTTGACGGACATTTCGAAGTCGGTGCTCCTGACGGGTCTGTCATCAGATTCGAGTGCATGGGATACAAAACAACCGCGATAAGGGCTGAAGGAGATATGTCCCTCACAGTCTCGATGGAACAGGATTATTTCAGGTTGGACGAGGTCGTGGTCACTGGCCAGGGCGCAGAAATAAGCAAGCGGAGGCTGTCTTCGAACATTGCTACCGTCAGCGCAGGAGACTTGGAAGGCATAAAGGCAGACCGAATAGATCAAGCTTTGAGAAATTCCCTGCCTAATGTGCAGATCACTTTGGGGAGCGGCCAGTCAGGAACTGCTTCGATGATTAAATCGAGAGGAATTTCCTCAGCTTTCGGCAACTCTACACCTGTCATTTACGTGGACGGAGTGAGGGTCGATAATCTGAACACAGCTGCAACGCTGAATAACACCACTAGCGGAGTGCCTATCGGGGGTAACTTCGCCGTGAGTGGATCAGTCAGCGACATTCCGATGGAGAATATCGAGCGAATCGAATATGTTCCAGGCGGCGCTGCGACTACGCTTTACGGCTCAGATGCTGCTAACGGGGTAATCCAGATATTCACGAAGAAAGGCAGCAGCCAGAAGACGAATTTCTATGGTGAAGTTGAGATGGGGCCGGAGACGGCAAACGGCCAGTTCTATCATTTCAAGCGCACGAAAAAATTGCTGCATAAAACGGGATTCTCACAAAAATACCGTTTCGGCTTCGACGGAGGCACGAACGATTACGGCTACAGTTTCGGCGCCAGCATGAGCAACAGTTCTGGAACGCTGATAAGTAACAATAACGATATTACTAAATACGATCTTCGTTTTGGCTCCCGCATCAGATTCAATGATTTTCTGGAATATTCGAATTCTTTCGGGCTTGTTTCGGAAGATTTCTATCGCACGAGAAACGGCAATGAGGGCTACTACACCGGGCTTTGGTTCACGGAAGGCACAGCCTGCGCCAATTTCTCGTACATTGCCGAGGACGGGAAAGCCGCCAATTTCAATCCAGACGTTGACGCAAATGACTCTTGGGCATATTCAAAGATGAAAGAGCTTGTCAGCAAGGCGGAAAGCCTGATAGACAATCATGAGACAGTGAGACGTTTCCAGACATCCCAGTCATTCAAATTCACCCCATTTGCCAGTCTTAGCATGAAAGGCATCCTAGGTGTGGACTACAGGGTGAATTCAGATAAGATTATAGTCACTAATGAATATCTCGTGTTGACTCAGGTGAAGCCCGAGGGCACGTCAGACGCTGGTTACATCAATAATTTCGATAGGAAATATTTCGGTCTCACGGGGGAACTGAACGCAAGGCATTCTTTGCGGAAGGACTGGTTCAGCCTGCTATCGACAGGAGGCTTCCAATTTTTCAGCACGAGCGATCATCAGTCCAGATTCGACGGAAGCAACGTGAGGGATGGCTCAAAAATAATCTCAGGAGCGGGAACTCTGACTTCGGATGAATGGAAAAGTTACGTTCACAGCTACGGAGCCTTCCTGCAGGAGAACGTAGGAATATCCGACAGGCTATATTTGGATTTAGGGCTTCGCTCTGACTATAATTCAGCGTTTGGGGACAATGTAGGCTGGCAGTTCTACCCAAAAGTCGGTTTGTCCTACGTGTTCTCAGATGAGCCGTTCATGAACTCGTTGAAAGACAGCGAAATGCTTACGAATCTCCGGATTTTCGCCAATTACGGAGTTGCGGGCAGCTATCCTCCGCCTTTCGAGTATCAGAAGACCATAGGTTTCTATTCTTACAGAGGAGGCCAGGCGGCATCTTTCGGCCAGGTGGGCAATCCTGATCTGGGACCCGAAAAGAAGCATTCTTGGGAAGCCGGCTTCAATTCTGTCATACTCAAGAGTCGGCTCAGCCTTGGGTTGACATATTACTATGCCCTTACCAAAGGGGCTCTTTTCAATATTCCTTCGCTCCCGTCGTCTGGGCAGGAGTCTCAGTATCTGGCGAATGCAGGCAAGATTGAGAATAAGGGAATAGAGCTTAGCCTGGCTGCGCAGATTCTCGACTCCAAGGACTGGAAGCTGAGGCTTCAAGGTTCGTTCAACACCAATTCCAACAATGTGCTGGAGGTTGGCACAGCTGTGCCTTTCGCAATCGGAGGCTTTTCTTCAAGGACCATCCAGACTGTAGTGGCAAAGGGAGAGTCAGTAGGCTTCCTGCGTGGTTACAAGACAGTGCTGAATCCGGACGGCTCTCTTAAAGAAGTCCTTTCGCTTCAGAACCTTGGGAACACGCTCCCGAAGGGGTACGGAAACATATCTCTGTCAGCTTCTTATAAAAGGTTGTCGTTTACGGCTGGCGGAGACTGGCAGTATGGGGGCCACGTGGTGTCTTTCGACAGGATGTTCCGCTTCCGAAATGGGCTGGCGGACCCTGCCATTCCAGCGAAGGCCCTGGAAGGCATTTCCCAGAGCAAGAGCTGGCTGAATTTTACGAATTTCTTCGTGGAGAAATCCGATTTCTTGAAGGTCAGGAACATAGGCCTGTCCTACGAACTTAGGCCAAGGCACATTGCGAAGAGCATATTGCTTGGCTTCAACGTGAATAATCCTTTCTCTTTCACTTCGGCTAGCGTAGACCCTGAGGCAGTGCTTTACGGGGGCAGCTACCAAGGCTCCGTCACTGTCGGAGGAGTCAATTATTCCACCTTCTCCCTGCCTCGGCAATATATTCTTTCTATGAGATTCAATTTTTAATGATGAAAAAAATATTAATATATTGTGTTTCAGCTCTGTCGCTGGTATCGTGCAGTCTGCTCGACCCGGGCGACGTGGAGAATCCGAATGTATCTGAAGAAGACTTCCTCAAGTCTCCCAAAGCAATGAAGACTTGGGTGAACGGAGCCAACCGCAATTTTGCCATTGCCATAGGCCGTTATTCGGAACTTATGGAAATTCTTTCGGATAATTATTATAACACCTACACTGCTGGAAGTAAGGTTTTCGATAGCCCGACCCTGCTATACACGGATTCTGACGTAACTGCTCTGCAGCGGTATGTGGGCTCTATTCGTGAAGATGCTGAGTACGGGTTGGAGGTAGTTGCCTCTGCCGATGCTGAAACCACGAATGCGCAGAAATTCAATCTGCTATATTTGAAAGGGTATTCGTATCTCCTGGCTGGGGAATATTTTGTTGCTCTTCCCTTTGAGTCTGGCGGTGAGGTGGTACCTTGGAGGGAACACCTCAGTCTTGCGATATCGGCTTTCGGGGAAGCTCTTCAGCTGGCTGAGTCTGTTGATGAAAAGGCTCTGGCCAACACTCTGATTGCCAGGGCATATTATCGGCTTGGAGACAAGGCAAACGCAGTGAAATATTCGGACGCAGCCCTCTCGTCTTCGGGTGATTTCGCCTGGATGGTGGAATTCGATGGCGAGAACGGCCTGTTCAGCGGCATTCAGGAATTCCTGTCAGGTACATACGGAACGGCCTATCAGCCTCTTCCCAGGCTGGATTTCCTCGATCCGAAATATTTCAAGAAAACGTTTCTGGACGCAAGGCCGATTTGCATAGCTAAGGCTGAGGAGCCGTATTTGATAAAGGCCGAGGCTGCGATTGCGGGGAATGACCTTCCGGAAGCTAGAGCAGTGATGCTGGATCTGTTCAGATTGGTGAATAGCCGTCCAGTCGAGGCGGGAGTGAATGATCAGGTCGATGGCGATTTCTCTGGTGGGTCCAAGATGTATCCCGAAGGCAGCGATTACCTTGTGGCAGCTTCGCCGGACGACACGTTGAGGACTGGCCTTGTGCTTGACCGGAAGACCCCGAACCTAATTTTGGTTCCATATATATCCGGAACATCCGTTACCTCGGAAATGATTTCTGCTGCTTCGACGGCCGATGACCTTCTGGAATTAGTCTACCTGATGAGGCAGGAAATATTTATTGCGGAGGGTCGCCGAGTGGCCGATTTGGGCATTCGCCTGCCGCTCTGCGAGGTTGAGGCGGCGAACGTTAAAAATGGTTCTGAATATACCACGGCGCAGATCCCTCCTTTCATCCCACTCGGCGGAGGCATGGACGATTTCACAATCGATGAGGCCACGCACACCGTCGTTATCGCCCACGACATGAATAAGATAATCGTCCAGAATAAAACCTCCGGCTACGTTGTCCCGTTCTGCGAATAGGCGTGACCTGACCCAAGCCAGGATGACGTGGGGGAAATGAACACGATTTCCGTCACCGTTCCGGTGTGTGAATCGGGACATTTTGCACACCGTGCGTATCGACAATGTTCATTCTGAATATTTCCGTCCTTGGTAAGTGCCTAGCTGCTCCAGGCGCAGGTCGAGGAGATGCAGCAGGTCGGGATTGCGTATCAGTCCCCACGGGGTCTTGGTGACGAAACGTGGCGGAACCTCGCCAGCAATGCGCTCGATGTACAGGTATGGGCGGAGGCGTTCCAGCATCGAGACCATGAAGTCGATATATTCATTTAAGCTGAAAGTCTCGAAATCCGACGGGAAGGCAGCATATTCCTGTTCCATCCTGGTGCCTTTTATCAGTTGCAGCTGATGGAATTTGACCGAGGTCAGCGGCAGTTCGGAAATAGCCCTGCATTCATCCAGCATCATTTGTCGGGATTCTCCGGGCAACCCTAAAATAAAGTGCGCCCCAACCTCAAGGCCTCTTGATGCGGCTCCTTCCACTGCTTTCATGGCGCACTTGAAGTCATGCCCCCGGTTTATCCTGCGCAGGGTGGCATCGTAACAGGACTCAATGCCATATTCAATGCTGACCAGCGGGGCGGTGAGGGCTTCCCCGGTTTCTGTCAGCGTGAGACCGTGGCACCAGTCTTTCAGAACATCTCCACGGCTTAGCGCGGCCAGATAGTCCAGCTTCTCGGCATCTATGCAGTCGGGGCGAGTGCCAATGACAATGCCGACGACGGCAGGATGCGACAGAGCCTCTTCGTAGACCTGGCGCAGCCGCTCCGGCGAGCCATAGGTGTTGGAATATGTCTGGAAATATGCCAGATAGTGCGTCACGCGCGGGTATCGCTTGCGGTGGAATTCTATTCCCTCTTCCAGCTGTTCCGTGATGCTCTTCCCAGGAGTGCTGTAATTAGGATGGAAAGCGGCATTGTCGCAGTAGGTGCACCCTCCGATTCCGACAAAGCCATCTCGATTCGGGCAGGAGAACCCGGCATCAATGACCAGCTTCTGCAGGCGCTCGCCGAATCGGTGCCTGTAACAAGAGCTGAATGCCAAGTATCTTTTACCATCTGGAAATTCCATTGCAACGCAAAGCTAAGGATTTTTTATATTTGTAAGAATATGAAAAATTTTCTTATGAATATATCGCATTCCGTCGTCGTGCTTGCCCTTGCCTGCATTCTGGCTGCTGCAATGGGGCAGGAAGCTGCAGCGCAGGGAGAGAGGCATTGGGCAGTCACTGAATTTTCTGCCAACTTCATGCGAGAAAAACCTGACTACCCCGCTGAGCTCGGAGACCAAGCGCTGATGGGCACTATCGTAGAGCTCTTGGATACGAACACCTACTGGGTGAAAATCAAGTCTCCTGAGCCCTACACGGCATGGGTGAACGAAATGGGCTTGGTTCCGATGGACGATGAAGAATTACGGGATTATCTGGAAGCGCCTAAATACATTTGCACTGCGTCATATTCGCATATCCATGAAGAACCTTCCCTTAACTCTCCGATAGTGAGCGATTTCGTAATGGGCGACATCGTAAGAATAATGTATAAGCAAATCGTGCATGCGAGCGGCTCCCTTCAGGGTTACATCGAGGGCAGGGCGGTGCTCAAGAAGAAATTCGTGGGCGTCGTGCTGCCGTCCGGCAAGACTGGTTACGTGCCAGCAGAAGACGTAGACATATTCTATAAATGGGCCAAAGATTCATACGAGATGCTCGGAAGCCCGGAAAAATTCAGAAATAATATTCTAGAGGCTGCCAGCAAATTCCTTGGCGTGCCATACATGTGGGGAGGCACTTCTATCAAGAACGTGGATTGCAGCGGCTTGGCACGATGCGTGTATTTCATGAATGGCATCCTCCTGCCTAGAAATGCTTCCCAGCAGGCACGGACAGGAAGCGATGTCGGCATATTCATAAATGAGGAATTCAGTAGCAGGGACCTCCTTCCTGGCGATTTGCTATTTTTTGGTAGAGCTGCTACTGACAGCACCTCGGAAAGGGTGACTCATGTGGGTATATACCTAGGCGATGGGAAATATATTCATTCCTCTCAAGTAGTTCGCATTAGTTCTCTAAATCCAGCTGCGGAAGATTATGCCGGCCGTCAGCCGATCCGAGCGAGAAGGATTTTAGGCGAGGTTGATAAAAAGGGTTCGGGTGTAGTTTCCATGTGGAAAAGTCCTTTCTATTTCGCTCAAAATTGATTAAATTTGCCAAATTTTCTTAATCAATGTCAAAGTTCGTTACCAGAGAAATTCCTGAAGGCCTCACCTTCGATGATGTTTTGCTAGTGCCGGCCCATTCCGATGTACTTCCGAGAGAGGTCGATTGCTCAACCGACTTCACCGCAGAGATCAGATTGCACACTCCTATCGTGTCTGCCGCAATGGACACAGTGACGGAGGCAGATCTTGCAATAGCCATGGCGCGTAATGGTGGCATCGGCGTCATTCATAAGAACATGACGATAGAGAGTCAGTGTGAGCAGGTTCGCAGGGTGAAGAGGGCAGAAAACGGAATGATTTACGACCCCGTCACGATTCATCCGGAAGCAACGGTCGGGGTTGCCCTCGCAATGATGAAGAAAAACCACATTGGCGGCATCCCTGTCGTGGATGCTAATGGTTACTTAATTGGCATTGTGACAAACAGAGACCTTAGGTTCTTGGATGACCTGAGGCAGCCTGTCTCTGAAGTCATGACAAAGGAAAATCTCGTGACGGCCCCAAAGGGAATCACGCTTTCCGAAGCCACGAACATTTTGCGTCACAGCAAGGTTGAAAAACTACCTGTCGTAGACGAGGATGGGAAGCTGGTGGGTCTCATCACTTATAAGGACCTGATGAAGATAAAGGACAATCCTATTGCGTCAAAAGACAGCAAGGGACGTCTGATGGTAGCAGCGGCGGCTGGAATTAAGGTAGATACGGTAGATAGGATAGGCATGCTGCTGGAGGCTGGAGCTGATGCTGTGGTGCTGGACACCGCCCACGGACATTCCGAGGGCGTGCTGCGAACCATAAGAAAATGCACCGATGCATTCCCTGACGCTCAAATCATTGCTGGCAACGTGGCTACGTATGAAGGTGCTAAGGCTCTGGCAGAAGCCGGGGTGAAGGCTGTCAAGGTTGGAATCGGGCCTGGGTCAATTTGCACTACGCGCGTCATCGCCGGCATTGGCGTTCCACAGCTTACGGCAGTCCTGAATGCATCAGAGGCACTCAAGGGTACTGGAATTCCAGTGATTGCAGATGGTGGAATAAGATATTCGGGAGATGTCGTGAAGGCTCTCGCCGCTGGTGCTAGCACCATCATGGCCGGCTCTCTGCTGGCAGGCGCTGAGGAGTCGCCTGGCGAGACGATCATCATGAACGGACGACGTTTCAAGGCTTACAGGGGCATGGGTTCGCTGGAGGCGATGGAAGCTGGCTCGAAAGACAGGTATTTCCAGGATGCCGAGACCGACGCAAAGAAGTTGGTTCCGGAAGGGATCGTCGCTCAGGTGCCTTATAAGGGCACTGTCTCTGAAATCGTCTATCAGCTCGTTGGCGGCCTTCGCTCCGGAATGGGCTACTGCGGAGCTCGCACTATTCCTGAATTGCGAAACGCCCAGTTCATCAGGATAACCCAGGCAGGCATGCTGGAAAGCCATCCTCACGACGTGACTATCACGAAGGAGGCTCCGAACTATACCCGTTAATCCCAGATGAGGCTCCGTCCCGGCATATTCCTTGGTCTTTCCCTGCTTCTGGCACTTCAATCTTGCCAGTGGCTTTCTTCCATTGTGCACGACGAGGAGGTGGTGGCCAAACTTGGAAAGCATCGCTTGTACAGGTCTGAGATTGAAGCCATGATTCCTAAAGGCACTAGCTCGGAGGACAGCCTTAACATGGCAATGCTCTACATTAATTCTTGGGCTACGGACATGGCCTTCCAGGATGTCTCGGACAAAGAGTTGTCAAAGGAAGAGAAAGACGTCACGAAAGAACTTGAGCAATATAAGGAGAGCCTGCTGCGCTATCGGTACGAGCAGCGATACATTAATGAAAGGCTGGATACGTCGGTCTCCGAGGCTCAGATTTACGAATATTATAAGTCGCATGCCGAGAGTTTCAAGACCCAGAGGGCGCTGGTGAAAGCTAGGACCCTGAATATTAATAAAGAGTCTTCTTTTTTGGCAAGTTTCAAGAAGCTGATGTGTTCGGACAATGTGGAGGACGTGATAGAAGCCGACAGCCTGGCTCTAAAGGGCGGGCTTAAATATCATGACTTTTCTTTCCAATGGATGGATGTCCTAGCGCTTGCCGCTAGCATCGGAGTCAGCTACAATGAGATAAAGCCTTGCAAGAAAGCGGCGGTGATTCAGTTCGAAGACGATAACGATAATCTGGTGATAATATATCTCGCAGACGTTGTGAGAGAAGGAGAAGTGGCTCCTATTGAATATGTCAGGGAGAAAATCATCGACAGCATCATCAGTGAGCGTAAGCACACGCTGCTTGGTACTTTGGAACGGGACTTGTTAGAAAATGCCCGAGTTAAGGAAAACTTTGAAATTTACTCGAAATGACAAGAAAAATAGTATTCGCGGCTGCGTTGCTTGCTGCTTTTTGTGTTCATGCGTCAGCTCAGAAATATAAATACGTAGACAAGACCGTTGCGGTGATTGGAAACGAGGCGATAACCCTGTCGGACCTGGAAGATGAGATAAAGAACCAGAACGCTCAGGGTCTGTCTTCCGATAGGAATAAGCGCTGCGAGTTGCTGGAGTCCATAATGGAGTCCAAGCTCTTCTTGATGCAGGCCAAGATTGATTCCCTGACCGTTAACAACGATCAGGTTGAGAGCATGCTTTCCAACCAGATGGACAGGGTGATGACCTACCTGGGCGGCGAGGAGAACGTTGAAAAATATTTCGGGAAGCCACTCTACAGGCTGCGCCTTTACTGGAGGCAGCAGTATCAGGATATGAGCCTGACCCAGCAGGAGCAGCAGCAAATCATGAATACTGTCCCGGACATGACTCCTCATGATGTCAAGGAGTATCTCGACACTGTAGATAAGGACAACCTTCCTGTTGTGCCTATCAAGTATAAATTGAGCCAGATCTGCATCTACCCAGACCGTGAGGCTGCCAATCTGGCTGTGCGCGAGAAACTTCTGGGCCTGCGCGAGAGAATCCTTAACGGAGAGAAATTCTCCACTCTTGCGAGAATATATTCAGAGGATCCGGGCAGCGCACGTCGCGGTGGGGAACTGGGCATGGCTTCGAAGTCCATTTTCTGGCCGGCCTTCTCAGATGCGGCAATGGCTTTGAAGCCCGGAACCATATCTCAAATAGTCGAGACCCCTGATGGCTTCCACATTATTGAGGTGATAGAGAAAAAGGGAGACATGTTCAATGCCAGGCATATATTAATGAAGCCTCAATATACCGAGGCTGATAAGCAGAAAGCCTTTAAGACATTGGATAGCCTCCGCACGGAGATTTTCAATAAGGCGGTGACCTTCGAGATGGCAGCCCAATTCTATTCCCAGGATGCGGCCACGAGAACGAATGGCGGGCAGATGTCCGACCCAAGCACTGGCTCGGCATATTTCGAGATTGACCAGTTGAAACCTGCCGACTACGATGCCATAAAAGACTTGAAAGAGGGAGAAATATCCTTGCCTGTCGAGTCTACCGACAATGATGGTCGCCAGAACGACACTCATCCGTATATAGATGGGAAGACAATGTATAAGATTATCCGAGTGGATAAAATCTTGCCTGCCCACACGGCTACGTTCCAAGATGACTTCAATCAGCTTGCTAACCAGGTGAAGGAGGATAAGCAGGTGAAGGCGATAGACGATTTCCTTACGAAAAAAATCAAGGAAACTCACATAACGATAGACCCGATGTTCGCTACTTGCGATTTCCACAGGTCTGAATGGGCTTCGAAGATCACCAAAGATTAATGTTCCGTCGCCTTCTCTCATATTTTCTTCTATCATTCCTAGCGTGCTTCGGGCTCTTGGCTCAGAACCATGAGGACACTGACAGCCTCGTGCGTCTTTTAAGCTGCGATGAGCTGAGGCAAGAGGAAGAATTCGGGAAGAATCTCAGGAAGGCGCTTGGCCACGCTCGTTTCCAGCACAACGGCACGCTTCTACTGTGCGACACTGCTCTTTGGCATGTCGAAAATCAGATAATCAATGCCATCGGCCATGTGCAGATAATTCAGAACGAGACGATTCTAACGGGCGAGAAACTAGACTACTACATTCAGGATAACCTTGCGCAGTTCCGCGGTGCTCTTGTTCAGCTTCAGGATAAGAAGAAGAATACTCTGAGGACGAACAATCTGGATTACAACACTAGGGATAGCGTCGCCATATTCAGAGATGGGGGGTCTTTCAGGGATGAAAGCGGCCAAATCATAGAAGGGGACGTGGGCACTTACGACTCTAAGATAAAGACTTTCTTTTTCAATGGGGACGTGAATATGTTCACCGACTCCATATTCATAAAGACGGATCATCTTGAATATAATACCGACCAGAGTTTTGCGACTTTCGGTAAAGGGACTAACGCATGGCAGAAAAAGAATATGCTTTCTGCTGATGCCGGGTGGTACGACCGAGCCAAAGAAATATTCCTTTTTAATGACAACGTCCATCTGCTGACTGAGAATCAGGAGGGATGGGCGGATTCTTTGAAATATTTCAGGAACACGAAAGATGCCGAAATGTTCGGTAATGCGCAAGTACTTGACACCACGAGGAATGTGGCATCTGTCGCTGGTTACATGCATTATTGCGATTCCCTCTCAAAGATCTTGATGCGTCGCGACCCGGCAGTGATTTGCGTCGTCGAGCAGGACAGCACCAGAGACACAGTGTACGTCGGCGGTGACGAACTGGTTTATTGGACGGTGCCGAAATGCACAATCCCTGATGAAAGTTTCAAATCCGCCAAGGCTAGGGTAGATGAAATGTATCAGGATGCCATAGGTGCTTACAGGGAGAATGCTGCGAGGAATGCTGCGGCGAAAGCTGCTGAGGAAAAGAAAAAGATGGAGGAGGAAGACCCGAACGCTTTCGCTTCTGTGGACAGGGGCAAGGATGCCCTTGCACATCCTGCTGGAGTCGCCGGCCCACCCGATGGCGGAATGGAGCCGCCTGAGAGTCCACTGAATATTAATCAAGACTCTTTGAAGATCGCCACTATCAGGGATTCTCTTGCCAGAGCAGATTCCATTGCTTTGGCGAAGACTGATTCCACTGCGATAGGCTTTGCCAGGGCCGTTAAGAACGTTAAGCTATACAAGAGCGACATGCAGATGGCATGTGATTCTCTTGAATATAGCGACTTGGACTCCCTGGTGCGGCTTTACGTAGACCCTCTCGTCTGGAACGAGGAAAAACGGCAATATTCTGCCGACAGCATCGCCATGCTCATTAAGAATCGCTCGTTCGACAGAGCCAGTCTCATGTCCCAGGCTTTCATCGCGATTCAGGAGGACACTGCGTGCTATGACCAGATTAGAGCCACGGATATGATGGCTTATTTCGACACGTCTGGCGCTCTGAAGCGGTTCGATGCAATGGGAAGCGTGGCCGGGGTGTTCTACATCGAAGAGAATAAGTCGCTGGCGACTGTGAACAAGTTTGAGTCGAAGATGCTCACGGCGAATTTCAAGGATGGCAGCATCAATGATCTGAATTATTTCGAGGAAGTTAAGAGCGATGCCTATCCTGTAGTTCAGATGAAGAGGGACGAGCGTTTCCTGAAAGATTACAAGTGGCTTCCCGATAAGAGGCCTAAATCGCCTTCCGATGTGACTTTATTGATCCCTAGGAGATCGATGAGAGCTAAGTACGAACGCATTCCTCATGCGGCATTTCCTCATACTGACAAGTATTTCCCTGGCTATATGGATGAGGTGAATGATATGCTTGCTCGGAGCGATTCGCTTAAACGGGCTCGTAGCCTCCAGAAAGATTCTCTGGATAGGATTGAGGCCGCCAGGAAAGACTCTCTGGCTCTTATTCACGAGGCCTATTTGGATTCTCTCAGTAAGGCATTGGCCTTAGGCAAGGACACTTTGGCCGTTAAGGACAGCGTTGCCGCTAAGCCTGACTCGCTTTCGATGAAGGCCGATTCGTTATCTGGAAAGGAGAATCCGCTAGTGTCCAAGGCTGATTCTTTGGCTGGTGGAGTTTCTGCTGATTCCCTGAAGCAGAAATCTGGAAAGGGTAGCCTTGGCGGAGTCAATGAGGCAAAGCAAGAGTCCGGAAAGGAGGCAAAGCAGGCGAAGAGGCTTGCGAGGGAGGCTCGCAAGAAGGCCAGATGGGAGCGGCTGGAAAAGGAAGATCAGGAAAAAGCCGCGAAGAAGGCCGCCAAGAAACAAGAGAAACAAAGAAAGAAGACCCTGAAGACGCTTCGGGCTTTGGATAAACGTGCGGCTAAAGAGCAGAAAATCTACGACCGCTATAAGGCTCGCTACGAAAAACAGAAAGCCTGCGAAGATGCTCGCAAATCCGCCCGCGACCTCAAGCAAAAGAACCCTACATGACATCTTGGGTGTTTACACGCACACTTTAACTTCAGCCACCCCAGAGGCACACTACGAACGCCCGAGGGCAATCCTAGGCGTTGGGACTAACCGGCTTAGAGCAATTTCTTCTTGAGCGCAGCGATCATGTCGACGGTCATGGTCTCTAGATCGTAAGACGGCTGCCAGCCCCATTCTTCACGGGCGCAGGAGTCGTCCATCTTGTCTGGCCATGAATCTGCGATGGCCTGGCGGACAGGGTCAACCTCGTAGCGCATTTTGAAGCCAGGAATATGCTCCTGAATCTTGTGGTAGATGATTTCCGGATCGAAGCTCATGGATGCAATGTTGAACGAGTTGTGGTGCTTCAGTTTTGATGAATCTGCGTTCATGATGTCCACGGCGGCTTTCAAGGCATCTGGCATGTACATCATGTCCATGAATGTGCCGGCAGCTATAGGACATACGAATTCTTCACCCTTCACGGCTGCATAGTAAATCTCCACGGCATAATCGGTAGTCCCGCCGCCTGGGAGAGTCACGTTGGAAATAAGCCCCGGGAAACGCACCGAGCGCGTGTCCACGCCATATTTATTGTGATAATAATCGCTCAGAAGCTCCGTAGCCACTTTCGTGCAGCCATACATTGAGCGAGGTCTCTGAATCGTGTCCTGAGGTGTATTCTCATGGGGAGTCTCCGGACCGAAGGAGCCGATGGAAGACGGGGTGAACACTGCGACATTATTGTTGCGAGCAATCTCCAGGATATTCATCAATCCATCAATCTGAATATGCCAGGCTAGCTGTGGTTTCTTTTCTGCGACTGCCGACAGCAGGGCAGCAAGGTTGTAGATCGTGTCTATATTATATTTCTTGACGATATTCTCTAGTTCGGGACCGTTGCAGACATCGGCCTCCTCAGCAGGGCCGCTTTCGAGAAGAATGCCCTTAGGCTCTGAACCTTTAATATAACCAGCTACGACCGTACCTTCAGGGTACATATTCCTAAGTTTCATCGTGAGCTCAGATCCTATCTGACCTGTCGAGCCTATCACAAGAATATTTTTCATTGTTTTTTGATAGTTATTTTCTAACTTTATGATGCAAATTTACATTAATTCTGCAATTTTGGTAATATATTTCATGAAAACGTTATGCTTTGTCATGAATATATTAATATTTTGGAAATATTTTAAACTATTTTAAACCAATATAGCAATGTACGGTAAATTCCAAGAACATCTTAAGAACGAGTTGACATCTATCAAAGAGGCAGGGCTTTACAAAAATGAGAGGAACATAGCTTCCCCTCAATCTGCTGAAATCACTCTCGAAGACGGGAGCAAGGCTTTGAATTTCTGCGCGAATAACTATCTCGGACTGGCGGATTCTCCAAGGCTCATCGAAGCTGCGAAGAAGGCTATGGACGACAGAGGCTTCGGAATGTCCTCTGTGCGTTTCATCTGCGGCACTCAGGATTTGCACAAGCGGCTGGAAGCTGCTATTGCTGACTTCTTCCACACTGAAGACACTATTCTTTATGCGTCTTGCTTCGATGCCAACGGTGGCCTTTTCGAACCGCTGCTGACTGCTGAAGACGCTATCATTTCCGACTCCCTGAACCACGCATCCATCATCGACGGTGTTCGTCTCTGCAAGGCAGTGCGTTATCGTTACGCCAATGCAGACATGGCCGACCTCGAGCGTTGCCTGAAAGAGGCCCAGGCTCAGAGGTTCAGGATCATCTGCACCGATGGCGTTTTCTCTATGGACGGCAATGTGGCACCTATGGACAAAATCTGCGATTTGGCAGATAAGTACGATGCCCTCGTGATGGTTGACGAAAGTCATTCGGCCGGTGTCGTGGGTAAGACTGGTCATGGCGTCGCCGAGCAGTTCAACTGTTATGGCAGGATCGATGTGTTCACCGGCACGCTTGGAAAGGCATTTGGCGGCACGGTCGGCGGATTCACCACAGGCTGCAAGGAAATAATCGAAATGCTGCGTCAGCGTTCTCGTCCTTACCTGTTCTCGAACTCTCTGCCTCCAATGATCGTTGCGGCTGGTCTGGAGATGTTCAAGATGCTGAAGGAAAGCAACGAGTTGCACGACCGTCAGCAGGAAAACGTGACGTATTTCCGCGACAAGATGATAGCTGCCGGCTTCGACATCAAGCCTACTCAGAGCGCTATAGTTGCTGTAATGCTCTATGATGCGCCTCTGTCTCAGAAATTCGCTGCGAAAATGGCAGAAGAAGGAATATTTGTAACCGGCTTCTACTATCCTGTGGTCCCGAAGGGACAGGCCCGAATCAGGGTTCAGCTTTCCGCTGCCCACAAGAAAGAGCATCTGGACAAAGCCATAGCTGCCTTCGTGAAAGTCGGACGTGAGCTAGGCGTTCTGAAATAACAGTTTCTTATTCTGCGAAGAGCTTTACGATGTTCAGGATGACTTGAGAGGCTTTCTCCATCGAAGGGACTGGCACGAATTCCATCTTGCCGTGGAAGTTTAGCCCGCCGGCGAATATATTAGGGCAAGGCAGGCCGCGGAAGCTGAGGTTTGCTCCATCGGTGCCGCCACGAATAGGCTGCACCTTTGGCTTCACGCCAGCCATCTCGATGGCCTTTTTGGCGATGTCCACAATTCTCATGTGCGGCTCTACCTGCTCGCGCATATTGTAATATTGGTCTTTTATTTCAGCGCAGGCCGTTCCGTCGCCATATTTTTCGTTGATGAAATCCACGCATTTCTGCATGAAAGCCTTCTTCTCCTCGAAGCGGTCGCGGAAGTGGTCGCGGATTATGTACCTGAGCGTAGCCTCTTCCACCGTGCCGCCAAAGCCTATGACGTGATAGAACCCCTCGTAGCCTTCGGTATATTCAGGCCTCTGCTCTATCGGAAGCAGGGCATTCAGCTCCATTCCTATTAATATTGCGTTTCTCATCTTGCCTTTGGCATAGCCAGGATGAACATTTCGCCCTTGAATATGCACCGTCGCAGAGGCTGCGTTAAAATTCTCATATTCCAGTTCGCCAGCATCGCCGCCATCCATCGTGTAGGCATAGTCTGCGCCGAATTTCTTCACGTCGAACTTCACGACGCCTCTGCCGATTTCCTCGTCTGGAGTGAAGCCGACCTTGATTTCGCCATGTTTGAATTCAGGATGTTCGACAATATATTCAACAGCGTTCATTATTTCAGCCACGCCCGCCTTGTCGTCTGCCCCCAGCAATGTGGTGCCGTCCGTGGTTATGAGTTTCTGACCCACGAACTGCAGCAGCTCAGGAAATTCCGACGGCTTCAGCGCCAAGCCAGGCACCCCGCGAAGCGGAATCTCGCCACCGTCATATTCATTTATCATCTGTGGCTTGATGTTGGCTCCAGATGCATCCGGGGCAGTGTCAACATGGGCGATGAAGCCGATTTTCGGGGCTTGAACCCCTTCTGAGGCAGGAATCGTTCCCATGACGTAGCCATATTCATCAAGCTCTGCCTTCACTCCCATGGCCTGCAGCTCGTCGCGGAGCATTTTCAGCAGGTTCAATTGTTTGGCAGTAGACGGCTGGGACTCGGATTCTTCGTTGCTCTGAGTGTCCACGCCGACGTACCTTAAAAATCTGTCTTCTATTCTTTCCATATCTTATTCTGTTTTTTCCGTTTTCATCGAAGAGGCAATCATGTATATAATTATTCCTATGAAAGGAATTATGGCGATGGCTTCTCCATAGGTATCGTGCCAGGTGGTGAGGAACCAGTCCACGTTGAAGAACTTCAGCAGAGCGCTCACCACTCCCATCAATGCGCCGCCGGCAATGAAGCCGGAAGCTATGAGAGTGCCCTTGTTCTGACGAGCCTCATTCACGGCCTTATCCTTGCTGCGGGTGCTCACATACCAAGAAATTGCGCCACCGATGAGCAGCGGAAGGTTCAAATCAATCGGGATGAACATTCCTAAAGCGAAAGCAAGCGCAGGCACTTTGAATATGGTCAGCAATATGGCTATTGCGGCTCCGATGCCGTAGAGCAGCCAAGGAGCGCCGCCCCCATTCATGAGAGGCTGAATTACGGCAGCCATTGCATTCGCTTGCGGAGCGACCAAGGCGTTATCGCCCACGAAACCATAAGTCTTGTTCAGAACCAGCATCACGCCGCAGACAGTCGCAGCTGCAACGATCACGCCCACGAACTTCCAAGACTCCTGCTTGCGAGGCGTCGTCCCTATCCAATAACCTATCTTGAGGTCGGTTATGAAAGAACCGGCCACCGAAAGCGCCGTGCAGACAACTCCACCGATAATTAGCGCCGCAGCCATTCCAGCGTTGCCTTTCAGACCAACGGCAACCAAGATGATGGATGCTATGATGAGCGTCATCAGCGTCATTCCGCTCACAGGGTTAGTGCCGACGATTGCGATTGCATTCGCGGCAACGGTGGTGAACAGGAACGATATCACGGCCACTACCAGCAGTCCGACTAGAGCTTGCCAGATGTTGCTCACCACACCCCCGAAGGCAAAGAAAGCGAAGATTGCAAGAAGGGCTATTACGATGCCGAAAACGATGTTCCTCATAGGGATATCTTGCTGGGTACGCTCCGGCTCTTCAACCTTGCCACCCTTTTTGCTGAATTCGCCAACCGCAAGCTTCACAGCAGATTTTATCACTCCGAAAGACTTGACGATTCCTATGATGCCAGCCGTGGCGATGCCGCCGATGCCAATATGACGGGCGTATGTCCTGAATATTTCGTCAGGACTCATCTGCCCGATCGTCGTCGTGATGCCAGCATGCATCAGGTCCAAAACCTGGCCGCCCCAGATCATATTCATTAAAGGAATGATGATGAGCCAGACAAGGAAGCTTCCGCAGCATATCACGAAGGCATATTTAAGACCTACGATGTATCCTAATCCCAGCACGGCGGCTCCCGTGTTGAGCTTCAGCACCAATTTCGCCTTGTCTGCCATAGTCTGGCCTATTCCCATCACCGTGGTGCTCACCGTGTCCGCCCATGTGCCGAAGGTGCCCACCACGAAATCGTAGATGCCTCCGATGGCACCGCTCACAAGCAGAGTCTTGGCACTTTTGCCGCCTCCCTCGCCGCTCACCAGAATTTGAGTCGTAGCGGTAGCTTCAGGGAAAGGATATTTCCCATGCATGTCCTTGACGAAATATTTCCGGAAAGGAATAAGGAACAATATGCCTAAAACACCTCCCAGCAAAGAAGACAGGAACATCTGTGCGAAGCTGACATTCACTCCTAATATATAAATCGCGGGAAGAGTAAATATCGCTCCTGCCACCACGGCCCCAGAGCATCCGCCGATTGATTGGATGATGACGTTCTGGCTCATGCCGTCCTTCTTATGAAGAGCGGAAGTCAGCCCCACCGCTATTATGGCTATAGGAATGGCCGCCTCGAACACCTGCCCGACTCTCAGTCCAAGATAAGCGGCTGCCGCTGAGAATATTATCACCATCAGCAGGCCTATTGAAACTGAATATGGAGTTACTTCTGAATATTTTTTATCGGCGCTTAGAAGCGGCTCGTATTTTTCGCCAGGATGCAGCTCTCTGTGGGCATTTTCTGGCAGGGAAGTCCTCTTTTCTTCCATTGGCATTAGATATTTTATTCCTACAAATATAGTTAACTAAGGCGAGAAAAAATATTTTTAAAATTTTCTTAAAAATTCGAGAGATTTTTTTGGTAAGAATAAAAAAGTGCTTATCTTTGCAGCCCGTTTCGAAAGAAGCGGACAGTTCATTGACAACGTTGAGAGATCACAACGAGGTAAAGAAGAAATCGAGAAGAAAATGATAGCCTAAGAAAGGTAATTTTTTTAGGGTAGCAATTTCACGAAAAGAAAGCGATTCACGAAGAGAGAAAGAGAAGCGAGGGCGCGAGGAGGATGCCTTGGCTTCGGCAGGCGAAGAAGGGCGCGGCGAGCTGCGAAAAGGTCCGGGGATTGGCAAGCGCGAGTTGATCCGGACGCACCCGAATGGGGCAACCCCCCGGGCAGGAGGCCCGGGACCAGGAGCGATCCTGGGGCGAACCCGGGGAACTGAAACATCTCAGTACCCGGAGGAAGAGAAAGAAAAGATCGATTCCCCCAGTAGCGGCGAGCGAAGGGGGAAGAGCCTAAACCGGTGCGCTT
>DCKG01000020.1 GCA_002320605.1 Bacteroidales bacterium UBA1680
TAACTCTTAAGGAGCGACTAGTTAAGGATGACGTGGTGTATTCTTAAACACAGGGTTTTGGATTTGATCCTAAAAAGGCTAAAGTTGAAATCTTTGGGGATGTTGCGTATCTTATTGATTATCATTATATTAACATTGTTAAACAACTTAATATAGTTTTTCTTAGCATGAATAAACCTTAGGCATATAATTTCGGAACCCCACAGCTTTTTGCAGAAAGTAACAATACGAAGGCGATTCAGGGAATCATGAACATAATGTCCCATATCAAGCTTAAGCAGAGGCAGAAGGACTTTGCCAAGGGGGCGAACTGCAAACTCACGGCCTGGCAGGTCCTTGTATGGTCAAATGGTTCGTGAGTGTTTCCGCAGGCAAACTGTCTCCGCAACTTGTAGATCCCAATAATTATTTCTATTTTCATGAACTAAAAGTATTGCACAGTACTACTATGGGTCTACGAAATCGGCTACTCCTGGATCTCTACAAGGATAAAGCAAGTGTTTTCACTCTGCAAGGGATAACCATGGCCTATGGATAGGAGCTTAATACATGCGGGTGAATCCTCTTGGACTAGCGAATCGGGAATCCCTCCCAAGATCCGAAAGGTCTCGCTCTGTCTTTCCTCGGAGCCTCTTCTAGTTTTTCTCCGTCGAATCTTGCATGCCTTACTATTCTTCCGCCTGCCTCATGAATCCAAGTCTCGAATCCTTTTTCATTTTCATTGATACGAAATATCCTAGAGCCTTGCGGTAGGTGATTGTAGACAGTGTTGCTCCCTGTAAAACGGCCATAGCAGAGAGCTATGCCCTTGTACGTTGCGATGAAATCGTTGTCATGGTCATGGCCGACAGAGGTCCCGATTACGCTTCTTGTTTCGCGCATCGCTGCAAACATGCCTGAATTCAGGCCTCCGCATGCGATGTTCTCGCCACGGATTCCTATGCTTTGTGAAGATGAGGCTGTGCCCTGGCGCGGATTATCTCTTAAAGACCAGGCATCGATATATTCGCAAAGCGGGATGTGGAAAAATGCTATCGATGGAGCAACGGTTCCATCTGTCCCAGTCCTTTCAAGGCAGCATTGGCGAAGCCAGTTCAGCTGCTCCCATGTGAACCATCCGTATGTTTCCCTGCCAAGTGCGGTGGAATAGTCGTGGGAGTCCATGAAGAAAAGGTAGAAGGAGGCCTCCCCATCAGATGAAAACACGGGCACTTGAATGTCTGCAAGTTCTCCGACCTCATCAGGAATATTCAAAGAATATTTCCCTGAAAATATCATTGAAGACATTTCTGAACGTGAGAGATCTTGCTGGGCATCGTGGTTCCCGAACACGATGCACCAAGGGGTTTTCTTGTCGTCGAGGAATTTCACTAGCCGAGTCCATTCGGGAGCTGCAGGCTTTACTGTCACGACATCTCCCGTTATGACGAGCAGGTCCGGTTTTTCTGTTTGGATTACCTCATCCATGAATGAATATACCGCAGTGACTTCTCCTTGGTTGAATGTGCGGAGATGCAGATCTGTAAACTGTGCGATTTTGAAAGAGCCGTCCGAGCGGAACTTGAGGGTCGGCTCTTCAGCAGCCATTGTTGCGCTGACAGCTGCTAGAAGCACTATTAATATGCTGAATCTCATATTCATCATTTATCTAGGTCGGAATTAATGAGTGGTCTGAACTCTTCGCCATCAATGCTGCATCTAATGGTCAGATCCTGAACTTTCGTGTCTTCGTAAAATTCGACTTTCATCGGGTGTCTTCCTTTCGACAGGCGGATCTTCCCGAGGGCCGGTTTCCTTGAATGAGCTGAAGCGTTGCTGACCACCAGTTCCCCGTCGATATATAAATTCGCTCCATCATCGGACTTCATTTCGAATGCATACGTGGCATCTTTCTCGACGATAAGGTTAGAGGAAAACAAGATCGCGAAATGATCTTCATTCGCAAGCCCCAGTTCTTCGAGAGAGAAATTCTCGACATACCCGGCTGCATCAGGCTTTCCGAACTTCGTGAAATCGGGTAGCTGACGTTCGCTTATATTTGTGTATAGTTTGTACGACACTGGCGGATCCGTGCAAGCCGGGCTCAGGTAGTTTACTGCCACGTCACTGTAGCAGCCCTTGCGGAATGCAATGGACTTTATGCAAGTTGGTGCCTTAATGCTGAATGGCATGGCATATTGGGTCGAATTCGTGTCAGGATTGCTCCCATCCAAAGTATAGTATATTTCTGCACCTTCGGCATCATCTGCAATGCTGATCGTGCCCTTGGCGCTTCCAGAGAATGGCCGCACTAGCGGAATCGGCACATAGACATCGCTGTCGGCAGACTCGAACGCTTCTTCAAGGAATTTTCCACGGCATTCCCATGGCAGCTTGACTCCGAGAAGACCTGCGGCAGTCGCCCCAACATCATAAATCATGTTCGTCCTCTTCATGACCTTCCCCTTGGTGGTCCTGCCGCCGAAGACTATGACAGGTATCTCGTACTCTTCCATCGTGTCACCGCCATGACCAAAGCCGATGCCTCCATGGTCAGCAGTAATAAGAATCACCGTGTTCTTCATCCAGTCTCTCTTCTCAAGTTCGCTAACCAGGATGCCTGTAAGGGAATCCATCTGCGATACTGTGCTGAGGTATTGGTCAGATTCATGTCCGAAGGTGTGGCCGGCATGATCGGTGATGTCCATGGACACGAACATCATTTCCGGTCGATCAGAAAGGTATGTGGAAATGGCTTTTTTCATTACGTCCATCTTCTCGTGCAGGTCGGGATCTTCGCGAAATACGCAACATGAATCGAACACCTCTGTATCGTACATCCTAGTCTCTCCAGCCCATTCGATGAAAGCATGCTGTCTATAATCCGGCTTTTGTTCGTGTATCAGATTGAAAATCGTAGGAAAAAGTCCGATTCTGTTCCGAAGCGCAGGCATCAAATTCTGAGCATCATCTTTTTTCCATGAATTATTCAGCACACCGTGCATTTCTATCGGTGCGGCACTTACCATCGACATCCAGTTCTGGCTGCTAGTCGTTTCTCTGACGCAGCGAGTGTGAAGCGAGACGGCTCCGTTTTCGATCATCCGATTGAAATTGGGTGTTCTTGCCCTTTGAACGTCTCTTGCACTCATTGAGTCAAAACCCAGTATGATCACGTGGCTGACTGTCTGGGCCTGTTTCCTGCAGCCGTCTGCGAGGGTCGCAATAAAAGCGATAATAGCGATGCTCTTCAAGATTTTTTTCAAACTTGTCGTCATTTTCTCAGTTTTATTTTCCTTCCTTCAGAGTAAATGCTCTCAAATACAGCTTTGTGAACATCCTCAATCCAGAATAGTTTGCGTGAATCTTTCTCCTCGAAGCTGAAATAGAGACCTTTGATATGGATTCGATTCACATGGCGGAGCATCATGCCGCTGAAAGGCAGGCAATGGTCTCTGTTCGACCCGAACAACCATGGGTCAGGGTACTTCTCCACTGCTTCTGGGATATCTCGCAATGCTTCTTCCGTGGTCTTCCCGCCTAAGGTGTTTATGCGGATGTTGTCTAACACTATGTCTTCAATCGGATGACCGGGAGTCCCGGCTATCATGCAATTGAAAGACGGATTGCCTTCCGAAGAGATTACGTCGCTAATGGTCACCCGACTGATTTTCCCGACCGCCGTTCCTTCGGGACTCCTCATGCGCTCTCCAAGACGGATAAAGATGGGCGAGTCTGAACAATGCCTCATCACTAGATTGGTGGCGATGATATCTTCTACGATTCCGCCATCAACGGATTCTATAAGCAGGCCGCCTGAGTATTCGAAAGTGCAGCCGGTAATAGTGACATTCTTGAATCCGCCGCTGGATTCCGTGCCAAGTTTTATCCTGCCCTTGTGCTGCG
This sequence comes from Bacteroidales bacterium UBA1680, assembly GCA_002320605.1. Taxonomy (GTDB): domain Bacteria; phylum Bacteroidota; class Bacteroidia; order Bacteroidales; family UBA932; genus Cryptobacteroides. The sequence goes on from DCKG01000020.1 coordinate 3,886, forward strand.
TCTTGTCGGAACTTCTTCCCATCTGGAGGTAGATCGACGTCGGCATCTTGTATGTGACATCCAGGAGACTGCCGACATCGTACCCTGAGATATTGCATCCGATGATTGCAACGTCTTGAGTGTCGACTAATCGTCCCAATGCGTACGAGGCTTTCAAAACGATGGCATCATCTTGTGGAGAATTGACGCTGCATCCGATGATCTTCACATTTCTGCAGCAATCTATGTCTATCCCATCCCGATTGGTGTCAATCGTGATTCCTGAAACATTTATTCCGTCGGTGCCCGTGAAAAGAATCGCAAAATGTCCGCCCTTGAAAATCGTTACGTTCTCTATTGTAACGTTCCGGCAGTCTTTAAAAGCTATGGCCTTGTTGGCAAGCCCGTCAAGCAGAGCTTCTGTGGAATATCCATTCCCTAGATTACTCCCGTCGATTGTTCCGAATCCGCTTATCCTTACATATTCGAGTCCGATCCCCCAGATCAGCGAGTTCTGCCAGTGGCTATGGCCGAAATCTTGGTATTGCGGTTCAGGTCCAGCTTCTGGAAGGTCATAGCGGAATTCGTCCGTGACCTTGGCCGCAACAAGTCTTGCTCCGGTCTCAAGATGCAGATTGACGTGGTCTTTCATGCGGATGGAGTAGGAAAGGTATGTCCCTGAGGGAATGATGACTGTTCCTCCTCCCTCGTCGGCGACCTTTTGTATGGCAGCATTGATGGCTCGTGAGTCTATATTAGCGCCATCTCCTTTCGCCCCGAAATCTTTAACGTTCACTGCTCCGAAGCAATTCAGCATTCCAGCGATGAGTAATGCGATTCCGGCCGCTATTCTCCGTAGGTTATTCTTGGCTGTAGGCATTATTGGTCTGTTGTTCTAGGAGCGGTATCTGATAATAGTATTTCGAATAAGGATATTTTATCGGCTGGAATTTTGACGGGTCTCGGTTGCCGATAGGAATGTCTTTGTGCAAGGCTATCAGCCAGTAAATTCTGTCTGCGTTCTCTCCTGCGAGTTCTTTAATTCTTTCGTTTTCAATATCTTTTTCGGTTAGAATAGATGAGCTTATGTCGGGAAGCCCGGCCCGTTTTCTGACCACATTGAGGTCAGCAGCTGCTGATTCCTTATCGTTATTCAGCCAGTTTATCTCGGAACGCATTATGTACAGATCAGCGAGCCTGATCATCGGGCGATTCGCACGCCTCTGAGCTGCATCTTCCATGTTGCTTCCCCTAAAATATTTATAGAGGAACACCAGAGGGACTTGCACTCCGGAATATTCAGAAACCCTCTTGTACAGCTGCGTGTAGCGCTTGTCGGAGCTGGCCTCTTCCGTTTCCTGATAATTCTTGTCCATCCAGCCGATTTGCTGCAGAGCAGAGTAAGACATGGCAAATGCAATATATCCGGAGGCTTTCCCTGCCCTGGTGTTGTAGGCATAGTAATTCATGATGCCGGGATTCCTGTCGTAGTGGTCGCTAGTCAGATTCCAGCAAATTTCCCAAATCACCTCTTTGCTGAAACCTTCCCCTGATGTCTTATTCCATGCTTCGTATGGTTCATTGTTCAGGTCGTACAAGGATGTCTGCGACATCACATCATCGAGATATGCCTTTGTTTCTGAAAAACGACCCATGTAGAACAGCACCCTGGCTAGCATGGCCTCTGCCGCATATTTATTCACCCTCATTCTCTGTCCATTGTCGCTGTTCGCATAAGTTTCCGGAAGACATTCTGCCGCATTCTTCAAATCGTTGACGATTGCGTCATAAACCTCTCCCACGGTGGCAAGCTGAGGGTTTTTCAATGCTTCGGCGGAGTTTACGTAATGGAGGCGGAGGACGAAGTGCCTGGTGTCATTCTTGCCCTTGCTATCATAAGGTGGAGCCCAGGTTCTTGCTAGATACCAATATGCTACCGCACGCATGAAGAGCAGCTCGCCGTTATAGCGCTGAACTAGTTTCCTGTCTGAATCATCCATATTCGGAAACACGTCTTCCCCCGCATCCTCGGCATCCTGTATGAAGTCAATCGCCGCATTCGCTTCGGTGATGATGTCGTAAAGGAAGTGGAACGCACCTTCCAATTCCTTGGATCCCTGAAGGACAAGCGTCTCCCATGACCTCTCATTGTATGCATAGTAATAGCTGTCTCCAGTCATGCCGTTCAGGTACATCGCGATGTCTGATTCTCCGAACCCACGAAGGGGCAGCATTCCAAGTGGATTTGTCCATGCTTTCCCAGACATAAACAGATATGGGCTTCTTGCAGCGAGTTCAAGTTCGGACACGTTCTGCCACGGAGACTGATTCGGTCTGTCCAACTCGAAAAAGGATTCTTGCTCGCACGATGTCGAGAGCACAAGTACTAAAGTCAATATTATTGAAAATATTCTTTTCATGTCAGGCAATGATTAAAAATTAAGATTGATTCCGAAGGTGTATATTCTCGATGAAGGCATGGCAGTGAAGCTCTCCAGCGCTGAACCGGTGGATTGCTCGATGGTTATTTCGCTGTCATATCCTGAGAATGTGGTCAATGTGAACAGATTCGATGCCGAGAGGTAGAAACGAACTCTCTGAAGCCCGTATCTCTCGGTCAGGCTGGAAGGAAGAGAGTAACCCAGGCTTAGGTTCCTGAGTTTCAGATAATCTGCTTTCTCGAGAAAACGTGTCGAAGGAGTCTTGTTTTCGCTGCCGTACGGTACTGCGGTGGATGTCTGATTTCCGTCGTTGTCATAATAGTACACGCACGCAGCATTTATCTGAGGAATGTCTGTTTTATCTCCCGGCTCTTTCCAGCTGTCAGAGAGAAGTTTCTTGTTCATCACCAGCATGAAGGCGTTCGGCGTCATGGTGCTTTGAATAAGACGGCTGTAAATATAGTGCCCTGTGGCGAAAGAAAACAGAGCATACAGGTCAAAGCCCTTGAAATTCAATGTGGTGTTGAAACCTCCGACAACCTTCGGAAGAGCCGATTTGCCTTCCAGAATCATTTTGTTCGTGGACATGTTCTCGGTAGTGGCCGGAATGATCTTCCCTGTGTGCTTAGTGCTTCCGTCTCCGGAAGTTTCGACTTCATAGATGAGAGGGATGCCTTTCTGGGAATCGACGCCTGTATATTCGGACATGTAGTACGTTCCGTAAGGAATACCTGACTTGATGATGGTCCTGATGAGATGGTCATCTTGTGATGCATTGAGGATTCCGGTTCCTTTCTTGTCTGAATCAGGATCCAGGGAGGTGACCTTGTTCTTGTTGTATGAAAAATTGAATCCTAGGTTCCAGCTGAAATCCCTTTTGCTGACCAGATTCGCCATTGCTTCCAATTCTACGCCTTGATTGTACATGGCTCCTATGTTTTCCCAGCAGATGTTTCCACCGTAGATTCCGGCAGATTCAGGTATGCTGACGGCGAGCAGCATGTCTTTGACGTTCTGCCTGTAATAGGCGACAGATCCGTTGATCCTGTTGTCTAGCAAACCGAAATCTACTCCAGCATCTACTGACAGGGTGGTCTCCCATTTGATGTCAGGGTTGCCGATGGTCATCAGCCAGCTGGAATTGTATCCTTCAAGAGAGTTCGACGGACCGGAGGCGACTGCCCACGAGTCTGACGTAATCCCGTCGGGGATATTGGTGTTTCCTGTTTGTCCGACGCTGCCTCTTAGCTTGAGGAAATTGACGAAACTTCTAGGAAACCAGCTTTCTTCCGACACTATCCATCCAAGACCCCCAGCGAAGAAGTTGGCCCATCTATTGTCAGGAGAGAATTTCGAAATTCCGTCTCTTCTGGCACTGGCATTTACTATATAACGGTTTTTGAATTTGTAATTTGCCCTCAGGAAGAAACCACGGAGGTACACCTCATCACGCAGTCCGCTGCTTCCAGAAAGAGACGTAGGCGTTCCTATTTCGTGGAAAATGCCGTTCAATCCGGTACCGGTTAAATCAGTCAGATGAGAATAGTTTCTGGTGTTTTCTACGCCTAGGACGGCACTAACTTCGTGATTCAGCCCGAAATTCCTGCTATAATTCAGGAATGCGTTGTAATTCGTGATGACCGTGTTGCGCTTTAATTCCCCAGCTATCGCGCCATCGACTTTTATGGCATTGCTGCGCCAGGACTGGTCATTCGAGTTGATGTAGTTCATGCCCCATTCTCCTTGAAGGCTCAATCCTTCGATGGGCAGTTTTATCGTTGCGGTGATGCCGGAAAGAAGATTCAATGTCTTTAGATTCGATTTGGAATTGACAGGATCCATGCTTGCAAGCGGATTGCAGGAAGAAAGAGAATTCCAGTAACCATTTAGCCCTGCATCACTCCGTACTTTGAACCAAGGCAGGGCATTCGAGTTCACTTGTCCCCATCCGCCGGCTCCAGCCTTTCCGTCACCTGACTTGATTCTGTCATTGTCGGTATATGTTGCGGCCAGGCGTAATGTGAGGTTGGCCCAGTCAGTCACGCCGTAATCAAGCTTGATGTTTCCGGCAATGGTCTTCATCTCATTATGCTTGAGGTTTCCATTGTCTTTCCGGTATTTGAGCGAAGAATATGTCTTGACTTTACTGGAACCTTGGCTCAGAGACAGATTCGCCTCGTAGAAAGAACCGACCCGGGAAATTTCATCGATCCAGTTGGTGTTTATCTTCCTTGCCTCGTCGGTGGTCAGGGTCTCGGTTATGCCGTCAAGGTTCTGCATGGTGGTCGCTACATCATATGACTTGTTCAAAGTGTTCTTCATTGCGATGTCCGCTATCTGCATCCATGTGTCAGTGTTTGCCAGGCCAATGTCTGAATGTGCCCATGTGCTTATTCCGCTCTTCAGGTCCACGTTTATGCGAACCTTCCCTTCTGAGCCGGACTTGGTGGTTATCAGAATGACACCATTTGAGCCGCGAGAGCCGTAAATGGAAGTGGCGGCTGCATCTTTCAGCACTTGGATTGATTCGACATCGTTCGGATTCAGCATTCCAAGAACGCTTTGCCCTGTTTCCCCATCGAATGATTTGCCGATAGATGAGCTTTGGACAGGAATTCCATCGATTATCCAGAGAGGATCGGTCTGGGAAGATATGGAGCTTATCCCTCGTACCTTCACTTGTTGCGGCGCTCCAGGTATGCCGGAGCCGGAATTCACTTGAACGCCGGTCGCCATTCCCTGTAGGGCTGATTCTGCCGAAGCCGGATTGGCCTTCATGATGTCGTTTGCTTTCAAGGTGCTTACAGAACCGATGTAGTCTCTCTTCTTGGTAGTGCCGTATCCTATCACTATGACATCGTCAAGTACCTCGTCATCGATTTTCAGGATAATTCTGGCATCCTCTTTCCCAGAAGTGGGAACTTCCATCTGAGAGAAACCGATGGAAGAGATTGTCAGCACGGCATCCTTGGAGACTTCTATTTGGAATTTGCCGTCGGAATCGGTGAAAACTCCGTTCTTCGTGCCTTTTTCAAGCACGTTCGCCCCAACGATTGGTTCTCCGTTCGTGTCCGATACAGTTCCTAACATTATATGCTTCGACTCTTTGGCGGATGTGATTCTCTGCAAGATGATGTTGTTCTCTTTGAAAATACACTTAATGCCAGCTGCGGAAAGAATGCTGTCCAGTACAGACTGCACAGTCTGGTTTTTTACCTTGGCGCTAACTGTTGATTGAATGTCTATCTCATTAGGGTCGTATACGAAAAGGAAATCGGTCTGGCGTTCCACCGCCCTGATGAGCTGAGCCAGAGTCATCCTTTCGGCGTTTAGCGTTATTGAATTCTTGTTTTGTGCCATGTCCTTTGTTGGAAATGCGACAAAACATAGAATCACTAAAATGACTGATAAAATTTTGTTAGTGGTTAGTGGGTGCATCTTTATTATTAATATTGATTGGTTATTTCAGGAATCAGTTGAATCTGATCCGGATGTATTGCTCGTCATCTTTGTTTATTTTTGCGTAAGTGAATCGGTTGTCATACGTGAGGACATCCAGTATGTGATATAGCCCCTCTGAAATCCAGAATTTCCCGGAATAAGTCTTGTCCAGATTTGTCGATTCCGGGTATCTGATTTCGACGTTGAAGTAAGATGAGAGCTCGTTGAATATTTCCCTGAGCGTCCTTCCGGTGAAAGACAGTATGCCGTCTTTCCAAAGGTACTTCTCTTCATCCAGGGGCGCTGTAAGAAGACGGTTATCAACCAGCGAAACCTTGTTCCCGGGGCTAAGCCGCAATATCTTCTCTCCTTTTTCCATTATCGCAATGGAGCCGGAAAACAATGCGGTTTCCCAGATCCCTTGGTCCGGATACGAGATCACATTAAATTCGGTTCCTAGCACTTGGATCTCCAGTTTTCCTGCCTTCACGAGGAAAGGTCGTTTTGCATCGGGTGCAACCTTGAAATAGCCTTCGCCCAGCAGCTCTACGGCTCGTTCCTTCCTCTGCCTTGGCTCCGCTGTCAGAAGCGTGCTCCCTGAGTTCAGCCATACAGTCGAGCCATCTTCGAGCAGCATTTTCAACTGATGGCCTGCAGGGGCCGTGATGCTTCGTGGAAAAACAGGAGGATTGCTGATTTCGCTCTTCTGTCCTGCATGGTACATGAATATGCTTAAGAATGCTATCGAGACTGCGATCGCCGCAAACGAAAATCTGCGGAGCATTCTCTTACCGAGCGAGTCCTTCCTGATTTTCCGTGCTTCTCCCGCTGATGGAGCGGGAGCGCTGTTCCACAACAGGATGTCATGCAACCTGCGTCTGGCTTTATATTCGTTCAGATTCTTTTCCGAAGCATTTATCCATTTGACAACCTCATTCCTATCCTTTGGCGATAGGTCCCCGGTGATATATCTTGACAGTTTTTTCTCGTCCATTCGCAGTCTCTTTATATATATACGATTCAGACTGCGGATGTACTAAAGTCAGAAATCAAAAAAAATCGTAAGAAATGAATAACAGCAAGTAAGGCAGATAATCATTCAGGGCTTCCCTTAGTGCTTTAAGAGCCTTGCTGATGTGGTATGCGACGCTTTTCTCTGAAATGCCGTAAATTCTCGCTATCTCGCTATACGTCTTTCCGGATTCTCTGTTGAAATTGAAAATTTCCCTCGTCTTCCTGGGCAGACTGTCGAGCGTCTTTTTGATTATCTCATTTATCTCTGTTGAGAATACCTTTTCCTCGGTGGTGTCGTTGAGGGCCATTATCCTGAGGTCCAAGTCCGATAAGAAGTCCTCATTGCTTTCGTTCTTAACCGTAGTCTTCACTCTTTGTGATTTAAGGTAGTCAAGGCATTTATTCCTCAGGACGGTGAACAAGAAGGGGAGGAGACGATCCTGCCTGGATTCGTCAAGCTTCTCCCAGACTGTGATGATAGACTCGGAGACAATGTCTTCTGCCTCAGACACATCGTTAGTGTATGACTTAACGAATAATAATGCCTTGGAATAATAATTTGCGTATAATTCATTGAAAGTCATGTCGGCTCCCTTTACTGTTCTTGAGGATGAGCAAATTTAAGAATATTTCTGGGTCTCTTCCTGAAAATAATAGGTGACTTCAGGGAATCTCGCCGCCGGAAGCTTGGCTCACCGGTTTGGCGGATTGCCGTTCAGCCGGTCAAAAATCTCGTCGAAGGTGCTCCGGAGCGCATTGCGGTCGGCGATAATGGCTCTGATTTGTTTCAAGTTCTGTTCGTTAGGGGAGCCGGGTATCCACAGGGTGATGTATCCGTTTGAGCTGTATTTCTCGTCCATGTGCTCGGCAAAACGCCGCCACTGAGCCTCCTTGCCTGATTCCGGATAATGTTCCAGCCCGTATTCAATGGCACGGGTGAACACGACTTCTGGCTCAAGATCCCTGTCCGCCTCGGCGACGATTCGTCCGTAAATGCTTCTGGGGGCATGATCGGAGGACGCTCTATGGTCTTCCACGGCTTCCCGCATAACCTGGATCTGCTCCGGAGAGAACCATTTCCCAAGACGAGAGTCCTCCATTAATATCTTGCCGCTAGTGATATGATGGATTTCCCGCGGGCCGCTCATCCCGAGGTCATGATATGCCGCAATGACATATGCCATATTCACGTCTATCTTCCCGTCCCCAAGGAACTTGGCAAGTTCGAGGGAGTTGGAAATCACTCTCTGAACATGCTCGACGTTATGCGAACGACCGAAATTTTTGTACTCCGGAATGATTTCGGCCTCTATGAATGCTTTCAGCTCAGGATTCACCATATTTTAGAAAGAATGTGTTCCCGAGCCAACCTCATGAATATCGAATATGTCTTCGTATGGGCTCACTGGCGCATCTGGATTTACACCGAAACCTCTGCCGTTGCTGCGAGCATTCTTGACAGCTTCAATGCTTTTCGGAACATAAATCGTGGCGTTGCAGGTGGTAGGAATGCTCACCTTCAGGGAAACTTTGCTGCCATCGTGGGTGACTTCTGAAGACACTTCACCGTAAGGCGTCATCGTCTTGTAATATACCCTATCCAGGCCTGCAACAGGCATAGGGCGGATGATGATGTGACGGAATCCTGGTTTGTATGGATCAGTGTCCACCCCTGCGAGTATTCTGTAGTACCATGTGAGGGCACTGCCAAGGAATGGATGGTCGTGCGAGTTTCCGCCGTCCCACTGCTCCCAGGTCGTGGTTGCTCCCTGTTTGATCCACCATCCGTAGCTAGGGTAATCCTCCTGCTTCATAATGTCGAGGGCAAGGTCGCCAAGGCCGTTCATGGACAGGGTCTCGAACAGGAATCTGGTTCCGAGCATGCCTGTGTTGAGATGCTTTTCGTATTTGACTTCCAGCTCTTTACGCAGAGTTTCCCGTACGGCTTCATAGCGATTGTCTGGAACACCCATGTAGAGGGCGAAGACATTGCTGCCAAAATCCCCGTAGCTCAGTGAGTCGGCATCATAGAAGACGTTGTTGAAGGCATTCTTCACAGATGCGGCTAATGCGGAATATTCATTTGCGGTGGCATCGTCTCCCAAAGCCGTTGCCGTCCTGGAAGTGATGTCAAGGCAAAGCCAGTAGTAGAAAGTATGCACTAGGGCATCGCTAGGCAGCTGATAGGCCGGCACCCATTCTCCCAGATTGTACCAAGGCGAAGGCGTCCCATCCGGCCTCGTCCTATTGACTAACACCGTCCCGTCAGGACGCTGCCAAGAGCCATAGTATCTGCAATATTCCTTCATTCCTTTCAGGGAATTTGCTAGAATGTCCTTATCGCCATATTGATTGTAAAATTCCCAAGGCATGACGCACATCGCCGCGCCCCATTCCGGTCCTCCGCCGCAGACAGGCTCCCAAGGCGCCCCGTTCGGCACGTAGCCTGTCTCTGGGTGCTGGCTCCCGATTATGTCGCCGATCCATTTGTGGTAGAACCCGGCTGCGTCGAAATTGTACAGCACCGTCTTCATCGCAATCTGGCCATCTCCAGTGTATGCCATCCTTTCACGGTGAGGGCAGTCGCTGGCCACTCCGCCGTGCATATTGTTCATCTGGGATCGTCTCCAGATTTCATTGATTTTGTTCAGGAGGGTGTCGGAGCATTCGAAGACGGCATCCAGCGGCACGTCCGTATTCACGGCCTGGGCGACCAGGTTCTCTGGGGTCAGATTTTCTATGCCCGAGATTTCGGCTTCCCTGAAAGTGTACCATGTGAAGTGTGGAATGGAAGCGGACATCTCCGGCTTGTCGAATCTGTATTCGAAACTTCCAACGGGGCTCTCGGAGACATACCTCACCTTAAGGGTGTCTCTTGGTTTGCCGACGACGGAATTGAACTTGATCCAGCCGGAAATCTCCTTGCCGAAATCCACCTTCCATGCATTCTCGCCGGTCTTCTCCAGGCTGACAGGCTTCAGCGTTTCGGTGACCCTGTCCACCGGCCCTACGTTGGCGGTGAGTTTGCCGTCGGGAGCATTTCGTTTCACGGCCTGTTCCCATGAGACATCGTCCAGGCCAGGCATGTCCCAGCCGTCCACGGCTCTGGACGCATCGTATTTCTCGCCAAGGTACAAGTCGTTGAATGCCATAGGGGATTCCTGCACCTTCCAAGATTCATCCGAGCAGACATATTCGGTGTGCCCGTCTTTGTAGGTAAGCTTAATCTGGCAGATCAATTTAGGCACGCCGAAGCTTTCATTTTTGACATTGCCCGGCATTGAGCTGTAATACCCGTTGCCCAGAATGATTCCGATGGCGTTGCCCCCAGCCTTAACCTCGGACGTGATGTCATAGCAGAGGTAGAATGCTCGGTGATATGTGACGGCCGGGTCTATCTGTATGGCTGCGGCCTCCAAGAGGTGCGGGCGCATAGCGTAATCTGTGAAGCCTGGCACGAAGTAGTCTTCTCCCACCTTGGCGCCGTTCAGCCTCATCTCGAACCAGCCTAAGCCACAGATGAAAGCCTTTGCGCTCACTAGGCCGGCTCCGGCGTTGAATTCTTTCCTGAACATAGGGGCGGCAGGGTACCAATTGTCCCAGCATTGTTCCTGCCAAGGCGTGCCTATCCATTCTGCCTTCCAGTCCTCTGCGGAGAACATGCCTGTGGTCATCTTGGCAGGGACGCTCCATCTGGAAGCTTTGTCATTTTTGTTCCAGAAGCGTACCCTCCAATAATAGTCGGACATTGGAGCCATCGGCGGCCCTGAATATTTAACCAGATGTGATTCGCCGGAAGTCACTTTTCCTGAATCCCAGAGGACTTCTTTTTGGGGGAATCTGGCATTGGGACACACTTGGATCTGGTAGGCTGTCTGCTCTTCCGGGTTGATCCAGGAGAGCCTTGGACTCTGAGTGTCGATAAGGACGTCTTTCTCTTGGTATTCGCATTTCAGCGCATCAGGGGATTGGATGCAAGATGCTGCGATGAGAAGCATCAAGGATGAAAGAAGCGTGGTTTTCATGGTTATTTGATATGTGCTATTGTGTAAACTGGTGCTATCTTTTCCAGGCGATTCCTGCCATAAAGGCTGTCAAGTTCTGCTATGAATATGAATTCGTTCACCTTGATGCCATATTCCTTTCCATCGATGGAAAGACGGGTTTTGTCCAAAGCATTGGCGATGCCTTCTGCCGTTCCGCCTGTCGCAAGTATGTCATCCAATATGGTAATATGGAATATTCCGTCTTCGGCCTTTCCGGCTGTTATGTCCGATTTCCTGAAATATAGGTTGTCTGGACCATATTCCTTCATTATTTCTATGCTCAGGAGGTCTCCGCTGCTGAACGGAAGCTTGCCTTTTTTCCTGAACGGCACTACGTTCGTCACCCCGCAATCCATAGTCAGCAGAGGTGCGGAGAAGAGGAAGGCCCTGGCTTCTGGCGCTGCCACAGATGGGGCGGTGACGCGGCTGCCTATCTCGTCCATTAGCGCAGTGAATGTTTTATTGTCTTGCAGGAAAGGCATTATGTCGACGAAATTGATGCCCGCCTTAGGGAAATCCCTATAGAATTTCAGTACTTCTTCGAACATGGCTTATTAAAGATGATTGTGGCTTTGTTGATAATTTTGTTAATTATTATATACGCAAAGTTAAATTCTTTATCGGTATTATCCTTAATTTCGTATTTGAAATTGCGGACAATGTCAGTTTTTAAATATTTATGCCAATGAAAAAGATCTTAGCCGTTTCTATCGCGGCGTTGGCCTTCGCTCTAGGAGCTCAGGCGCAGACTAATCTTCAAGTTTTCTATGATTTAGGAAAAGACCGCAAGCATGTTACGACCACAATGGAAGGATTCTATAATGACAAGTGGGGAAATACTTTCTTCTTCATTGATCATGACTATAACTCAAAGACGGACAAGGATCATTCCTATGCCCCTAGCGGCACGTATTGGGAAATTGCTCGCTGCCTGAACTTCTGGCAGGACACCAGGCTTGCCCCTCTGAGCCTTCACGCCGAGTATAATGGCGGAGTGTATAACGGGTACACCATCAACAATGCATGGCTGTTCGGCTTGGATTATTTCATCCATAATTCAGATTTCAGGAATACTTTGAACTTGAAAGTCCTATATAAATATATAGACTATAGCAATGCTGGGAAAAACCTCGATGGCAGCAAGAAGAAGAGCAACGTGCCTATGCAGCTCACCGTCGTGTGGGGCATGCAGGATCTTTTCGGCCTCAAAGGCCTGAGGTTTAGTGGCTTCGCCGATTTCTGGTGGGAGGATCACACGGTCGCCAAGGTTCTGAGTGACAGGGATAAAGGCTATCGTGACTGGTCGGACTCGAAAGACGCTACAGTCGTTTTCCTCTCCGAGCCTCAGCTCTGGTATAACGTGGGCAGGCTTTTCGGCGTAGATAACTTTAACGTGGGCACGGAGGTCGAGCTGTCTTATGATTTCGGATCCGGCAAAGGGTTCTGGGTTCGTCCTTGCCTGGGCGCTAAATGGGTATTTTAAGGATCTTGCTCTAATTTGATAAATTAATACACGTAAACTATTTGTTATGGAAGAAGCTCAGACTAAACAAGTCCCGCAGAAAAAAGGATGGCTGACCAAGCTTTTCGGCTTTGATCCTTCCACCATGAAGGTGTCGACGGAGATTCTGGCAGGCATCACCACCTTTCTTGCCATGTCTTATATCCTGGCAGTGAACCCGTCCATTCTTTCGGCAACGGGGATGGATAAAAACGCCTTGTTCACCACCACGGCGGTCTCGGCTATCGTGGCGACCTTGGTAATGGCAATCTATGCCAAGCTGCCGTTCGCTCTTGCCCCTGGCATGGGACTGAATGCGTTCTTCTGCTATACGGTCTGCCTTGGCATGGGCTATCCTTGGCAGTTCGCCCTGACCGCCGTCTTGATTGAAGGCATAATATTCATAATACTCACTTTGACTAATGTCCGCACGGCGATTGTCAATGCCATTCCGCTTTCGATGAGAAAGGCGATTGGAGCCGGCATCGGCCTGTTCATCGCCCTCATCGGATTAAAGAGCGGCGGAGTCGTGGTGGCGAATGAGGCGACCTTGGTAGACTTGGGCGTGCTCACGAGCGGCCCCGGCCTCTTGTCGGTCATAGGCCTAGTCATCACCGGGATACTGGTTATTCTGAATATTCCTGGCGCCCTCCTCATCGGCATCATCTCCACCGCCGTGATCGGCATCCCTATGGGCATCACCCAGTTCCATGGAGTGGTGGACGTTCCGCCTTCCATGTCGCCGATATTCTTCAAGTTCGACACCGACATGTCGCAGATTTTCAGCCTGGACATGCTTGTGGTCGTGTTCACCTTCCTGTTCGTGGACATGTTCGATACGATCGGAACCGTTGTGGGCGTTACCACCAAGGCGGGCATGATGGACAAGAACGGCAATCCTATCCGCATGAATCAGGCCTTCATGGCCGATGCCGTCGGAACCGTCACGGGAGCAATGCTTGGCACCAGCACGGTCACCACTTACGTAGAAAGCGCTTCCGGCGTCGCTCAAGGCGGACGTTCCGGTCTCACAGCCTTCTCCGTCGTGTGCTGCATGGTGCTGGCTCTGTTCTTCGCTCCGGTGTTCACGGCCATCCCAGGATCTGCCGTCTGCCCGACGCTCGTGATAGTGGGTCTCTTCATGCTGAGCCCGATCAAGGATATTCCTTTGGATGACTATGCCGAGTCCATCCCTGCCTATCTTACCGTCATCCTGATGCCGATGACTTACTCGATATCTAACGGCATAATGATAGGCCTGATTTCTTACGTGCTTCTGAACCTTTGTTCAGGAAGACACAAGAAGGTAGGCTGGTTCATGACGGTGTTGGCAATATTATTCGTTTTAAAGTATATTTTCCTTTAATATATTGATAATTAGTAAATTAACAATAAAGTTCTAAAGGTGTTGATAACTTTGCGAATTAAATTGTCCAACTGAGGTTTTAATGTCTATCTTTGTGATGGGGTTCGGATCGAATCAGGTTCGGACCCCTTTTTGGCCTAAAATTCCTACCAATGGAAGGACTTTTTTTATATACTATATATTATGGATGTTGCAGTAAGAAAGACTAACGGCTCCTACGAGGAGTACGATAAGGTCAAGCTAATGAATGGCATTCGCGAGGCGTACAAAACCGCTGGCGAAGAGTGTCCGGAAGCCGTCGTGGTTTCCATCGCGGAAAACCTCTACATTTACGACAAGATAACGAGCCGTGAAATTAGGAGACAGGTTGAGGAGAGTCTGATGTCCATAAATAAGAAAGTGGCCATAGCCTACATCGAGAAATTCGATGCAGGCCTAGATCTCAGGAAGAAGAGAGACTTCATTAAGGATTATATAGCTGCCTCCAATGCCGCGACTGGCTCTAAGTTTGATTCCAATGCCAACGTGACGCGCAAGAATATCGTCACCCTTGGCCAGGAACTCTATAAGGAGAACAACATCAAGCAGAACCGTTACATCATGAAGGACAAGATCAAGGCCCTTTATGGCAGGCAGATGGCTAATCAGTACATCACCGATCTTGAGAGTCATATCCTTTACAAGCACGATGAGAGCGGCACGCCAGGATATCCATATTGCGTAGCTATCACCATGTACCCATTTCTTGTGGATGGGCTTAGGAATCTGGGCGGGGTGTCGATAGCCCCGACTGACTTGAAATCCTTCTGCGGCGAGTTCATCAATCTGGTATATTCAGTGTCCTCCCAGTTCATGGGGGCGGTGGCGACGCCTGAGTTCCTGATGTATTTCGATTATTTTCTCAGGAAGGACTATGGCAATGACTATCTCGATCATTTGAATGATGTAGTCGAGATGAATGCGAAGAAGCGCACGCTGGTGAAGGTGATAGACAACTATTTCCAGCAGGTAGTGCATTCTATGAATATGCCTGCGGGCAACCGCGGCTACCAGACGGTATTCTGGAATATTTCTTATTTCGACGAGCCTTATTTCCGCGGAGTGTTCGGGGACTTCAGGTTCCCTGACGGCACAGCTCCCCAGTGGGAGACTCTCTCATGGCTGCAGAAGCATTTCATGAACTGGTTCAACGAAGAAAGGAGACATTATATTCTTACATTTCCAGTGGAGACGATGGCTCTGCTGACCGACGGCAAGGACGACTTCGCCGATCCTGAATATGCTGATTTCACTGCCGAGATGTGGAGCAAGGGCCACAGCTTCTTCTGCTACCTGTCCGACAGCCCGGACAGCCTTGCAAGTTGCTGCCGCCTGCGCAATTCCCTGACCGATCTGGATAAGAGTGACTCGGAGCACAATCACACCACTCATCAATATTCGATGGGAACTGCTTCCGTGTCAACAGGCTCAAAGTCGGTCATGACAATTAACCTGAACCGGCTGATCCAGTTTGCCGCCCGCCGTTACTTCTTGGAGAAAAAAGGCGTGATGCTGGAAGGCGGGAAGGCTCTCACGAGAGCTGACTACGACAAGAATCAGCTTTATGAATATATCCGTGAGGCTGTCAGCAAAGAGACGGAGCTTGTTCACAAGTACCAGACCGCTTTCAATGAGATCATAAAGGACTTCCTGGCTGCAAAGATGCTGGATGTTTACCAGGCCGGATTCATAGATATGAGACGGCAGTATCTGACGGTAGGGGTCAATGGCCTTACCGACGCAGCAGAATTCCTGGGTCTCACGATCAGCCCGAATCCTGAATACAATGAGTTCGTGGACACTGTCCTGGAGACGATAAACATTGCCAACAGAAAGGACAAGACGCCTGAGACCATGTTCAATACAGAATTCGTCCCTGGGGAGAATCTCTCCGGCAAGAACTACAACTGGGACAGGAGAGATGGCTTCTACGTGTCTTCGAAGCATAACATGTACAGTTCCTACTTCTACAACCCAGAGGATGAATCCTTGTCGATGATAGATAAGTTCAAGCTTCACGGCAATGAATACGTAAAGCATCTTGACGGCGGTTCTGCCCTGCACATGAACATTGCTGAGCATCTGTCCAAGGATCAGTATCGCCAGCTGCTGAAGGTCGCTGCCCACTATGGCACGAATTACTTCACGTTCAATTGCCGCAATACTGTCTGCAACGACTGCGGCTATATCAGCAAGGACACTCTCGAAGTGTGCCCTAAGTGCGGAAGCCATAATCTGGATTACCTGACTCGTGTCATTGGTTATCTTAAGAGGGTGTCCTCTTTCAGCGAGATGCGTCAGGTCGAGGCAGATCACCGCTTCTACGTGGGCGAGAGCGCTTCCGGCAAGTCCTCTGAACATTCTGGAGTGGCTGTCCCCGTTCATGCGGATAAGTCCCAGATATGATAAAATATGTTCCAGAGATGACCTCCGTGGTCATCGAGGAGATACCCGATAGAGTTACCTTGGCAGTTGACATAAGCAATTGCCAAGGTAATTGCGAGGGGTGCCATTCTCCTTTCCTGCGGATGGATGTCGGTGAAGAATTGACGAACGAGGTCATTGACTCGCTCGTCGGTGATAATTACGGAGTTAATTGCTTTCTGTTCTTGGGCGAGGGCAATGATCTGAAGGCACTTCTCGGGCTTGCCGATCACATTCGCTCCATTGGCCTGAAAGTAGCGCTTTATTCCGGTCGCCAAGAAGTTGAGGACGAAATCTACCGCGCATTCGACTATGTCAAGGTTGGTCCTTACATGGCGAAGTTCGGCCCTCTCAATGAGAGCACTACGAATCAGCATCTCTTTGAGGTCACACACGACGGTGGCTCTTTCCGGAAGACAGACATCACTTCCCGTTTCTGGCATCGCGGCATAGACCATATCGCCGAGTCCGGGCAGAGTTAGTCCGCATCAACTGCTACAATTTCGGAGAAATCTGCTAAACCGGTTCGCATTGGTGTTGCAACTTGCATCGGTCATAATAATTATCAGTCCCTTTTCACGGACATTATTTCTTGAATATTAACTGTACGAATGAAGTGAGATTCCTTCTCCAGACCATCCATTCGTGTGAACCTGGGCACTGCTCCCATACGACACCATTGTACCCCTTGGCCTTCAAGGTGTCCCTGAAGGCCTGCATTCCATCGATTCTTCCGTCCTGCTCGCCGCAGGAAAGGTAGATCACGTCGAACTTGTTGAATTTCTCTGGCTGGGAGAGCATTCCCGGCACAAGAGCTTCGGCATCGAAAGGCTTGCCGCCGATTGCTGACGCACCGATGAGTCCGGATGAGAATATTCCTACATTTGAAAATTTATTAATATTATTGAAAGCGATGAAGAAGGACTGACCCCCGCCCATTGAGAGGCCAGCCACTGCACGTCCTTTCCTGCTTGCGATGGTATTGTAGGACTTGTCTATGAACGGCACAATGTCATCCACCAGAGAGGTGTAGTTGTTGAAGATTGAATCATATTTACGGATATCCTGTTTTACGGGAATTCCAAGTGTCTGCGCAGCATACTGGTCAGGGTTGCCGTTAGGCATCACGACGATCATCGGTTCTGCCTTTCCCTCGGCGATGAGATTGTCAAGTATCTGGCATGTCCTTCCGAGGGTGCTCCAGGCATCCTCGTCGCCGCCGCCACCGTGGAGAAGATAAAGCACAGGGTACTTCACTTTCTTGTTGAGACGGTCGTAGCCATAAGGTGTGTAGACATAGAGCCTGCGGAGCATATCGTTCTCGTCTGACTGGTACCAGACGTGTTCAAGATTGCCTGGCCTCGAGGATTCCTTGTAGAGATTGGCGTAACTGCCTTCGATGATCACAGCATTGAGATAGCGCGAACCATCCCTCTGGACGAAGACATTGGCAGGGTCAAGGGTTGACATTCCGTCAGCGATAAAAGTGTAGGTATAGAGTTCCGGTGAAGGGAGGGGTAGGGTGACGGACCAGATTCCGTCCTTACTCTGCTGCATCTCAGCCTTTGACGGATCGTAGTTGTTCCAGGATGCAGAGACTTGCACTTTGCGTGCTTTTGGCGCCCTGAGCCTGAATGTGATGCCCTCTGGTGTCACCTCAGGTGATTTCAGGCCAGCATGGAACATAAGCGAGTTTGCCTCCTGTGCAAAGGCAGACAGGCAGGCCATCAGGCCTGCTGTTATCAGATAAAGTTTTAATCTTCTCATACTCGATCAAATTACTATGTTTGCTTTGAGCCTGATGTCGTCTGAAGAACTGCCGACAAGGATTTCGAGCGAGCCGTGTTCAAGATTCCAGTCATTCATGTTTTCATCCCAGTATCTGATCTCATCCACTGGGACGGCGAGGGTAACTATGCGAGTCTCGCCTGCCTTAAGGCTTATGCGGCCGAAAGCTTTGAGTTCCTTGTATGGCCATTCGACTGTGGCATCTATGCGGTGTACATAGAGCTGAGCAACCTCGTCAGCGTCCATCTTGCCCTTGTTTGTAAGGTTGAATGAGACCGTGACGATGTCCTTGCCTTTCTTGGCCTTGATGTCGGAATATTCAAAATCAACATAGGAAAGACCATGGCCAAAGGCGAACATCACAGGAATTTCTTTGGTGTCGTACCATCTGTAACCTACGAGGGAACCTTCCGAGTAGTAAGCTGTTGCAGGATATCTGACCAGACCCGTGGGGCGCTTCTTCTGTCCCTGGATGTCCTGCCTGTACTGGTTGCCGAAGAGGTCACCCTCCACGTCTGCCTTTTGAGGATAGTTGTCAAGAGCGTAAGCCGGTGAATCCTCAAGCTTCGCAGGGAATGTGAAAGGAAGCTTTCCTGATGGAGCGATCTCTCCGTACAGGATTTTTGCGAGGGCGTTGCCGCCTTCAAGACCATTCCACCAACCCTGAACGAGGGCTGAGGCGTACTTGTCAATCTCCGCCAGCTCGCAAGGGCCGCCGGAAATCATGACACCGACGATGTTTGAATTGACTTCGGCGATTGCGGCGGCAATTCTCTCTTGGTCTACAGGGAGCTTTATGTCGATGCGGTCAGATCCTTCTGTCTCGATGGACTTGTTGGTGCCGAAGAAGTAAAGCACCAGGTCTGCGTCCTTGGCAACAGCGACAGCCTCGGCGAGCAGATCCGGATCTGCAGGCTCATCGATTTCGGCTGCAATTTCAGGATGCTGTGAGAGATATTCAGGATCCTTCCACATTGCGAACATCCCCAGATAGTCCTTGTAGGCTGGAGCGTAGGTGATTTCGACTCCTGCAGGAGCATTCTTGCGAAGACCCTCGAGAGGAGTGACCTCGTAGACGGACTTCACGCCTGCTCCCATTCCACCGGACTGTGTGAGTGCCTCGGCATTGCGGCCGATGACTGCGATTTTCTTAACGTCCTTTTTGACAGGAAGGATGTTGCCGTTGTTCTTGAGGAGCACCACTGACTTGGTGGCAACCTCGTAGGCTGTCTCACGGCTTTCCTTCTGTGATGCGGTCTCTGTGTTGCACTTGTCAGCAGGGATCGCTTCGACTGCATATCTTACACGTAGGATTTCCCGCACCTTGTCGTCGACGATGCTCTCTGGAATCTTTCCGGCCTTGACTGAGTCGATGAGAGCCGGTCCAAGATAGGTGTCACCTGTCATTTGGACATCAAGCCCGTGAAGAGCCGCACCCATCGTAGAGTGTGTCCCGCCCCAGTCTGAGACTGTAAGACCTTTGAAGCCCCACTCTCCGCGGAGAATCTCGTTTAGCAGGTACTCGTTCTCGGAACAGTAGTTGCCTCCCACTTTGTTGTAGGCTGGCATGATGGCCATAGCGCCGCCTTCCTTGACTGCGGCCTCGAATGCCTTGAGATAAATCTCACGCATTGTCCTTTCGTCGCAGATTACGTTGACGCTGCCTCGGTTCATTTCCTGGTTGTTGAGTGCGAAATGCTTCACGCAGGCAGCTATGCCGGCATCCTGCACACCCTTTGTATAGCCGACAGCAAGTTCGGCCGTGAGGACAGGATCCTCGCTGAGATATTCATAAGTGCGTCCTCCGACAGGAAGTCTCTGAATATTGATGGCCGGCCCCAGAATTATGTCCTTGCCCCTTTTCCTTGCCTCGGTACCTATTCCGACACCGTACTTGTAGGCAAGATCCTTTGACCAGGTCGCCGCGAGGGCGGAACCGGTCGGAAAATATGTCGCCGAGTCAGTGATCCATCCAGCTGACTGGAATCCGTTGGGTACTCCCTCCTCACGTATTCCGAATGGGCCGTCCGCATACTTGATGTCTTGGATTCCGAGGCGGGGAACCCCCTCTGAAGACATGTTCGTCTTAGAGTGGAGCATCTCGACCTTCTCCTCAAGGCTCATCTGTGCGATTATTGCATTGATGTCCTCATCGTGTGCCGTGAGTTTGTCCTGCGGTGACACCGCCTTAGGTGTGCAAGCTGCCGCAGCAAGGGCAAACGAGAGAACAATGATTGATTTTCTCATTTCTGTATTTTATTTGAATAGCTGACCGGCGAAAATGATTATGTAGTTGCGCCAGTTCTTCCAAGTGTGTGCGCCATCAGTCCAGAGCACCTGAACTGGGTAGCTCTTACTGCGGAGGTAGTCTACGTGGTCATAGGAACCCTTTTTGGGGGCATATACCCTGAAAGTGACGGTGTTGTCCTCATGTATGTCGGGTAACTTGAGCTCGACGGCCGTTCCCATCAGGTTCTGCTGGGCAAGAGCGGCGATGTAGCAGAATGCGGCAGCGAGTGAAGCGATTATCTTTTTCATTATGAACATTTAATAAAAGCTGTTTTCATGTTCCGTCCTATTACCAGCCAGGGTTTTGCTTGATATTGTCGTTGAGACGGACCTCGTTTGCAGGGTAAGGGAAGTATTCGTGCTTGCCTTTCTTGTAACCGCACTTGTCGTCCTGGTTCCCACAGTCGAAGTAGGTTATGGACTTGTCGGAGTGGAACATCGGCTCTTTCTTGCCGACACCCTTGAGCTTTGCCTCTGCATCACCCCAGCGCTGGAGATCCTGATAGAGCTGACCTTCGCGGCAAAGTTCAAATCTCTTCTCGTCCTTGATGTCCTGTAGTGTGACAGTGCTGAGGGCAGGAATCTGCGCCTTGGCCCTGATGACGTTGACGTATTCGGTAGCTTTTGATGTGTTGCCGGCTGCGAGGTGAGCCTCTGCTGCGAGAAGATAAACTTCAGCAAGTCTCATCCACACATAGTCTTTTGCAGTACACCACATGGCAGGGGTCTTGTCTTTTGTGTACCTGTCTTTCCACATGTACACCCCTTCTCCAAGCTGGACTGCACCGTCGATCAGGCCAAGACCAAGATCGACCATCTCGTCGTAGCTCTTGATCGTCTGTTGGAGTCTGTAGCTATGGCCATCGTGTTCAAGGAATGCATCGTAAAGATCCTTTGTGGGAGCGACGAAGCCGAACCCCATTTCGATTCCCCATTCAGCGATTCCGGAGGCCAGCATACGGTCTGTCCGCCATCCCAGCATGTAGCCTGTGAATGAAGTGACAGGGTTTGACGGGTCGTTAGGGAAGATGCTTTCGAAGAGGTTCTCGCAGTTGAACTTGTTGTCCATAGTGTTCCTGTCGCCATATTCACCATCGAAGAGCTCGTATTTCTTGCTGTCGATCACTTCGTCAAGAACCTTTGCCGATTCGGCGTTCTTGCCTTGCCAAAGGAGAGCCTTTCCGTAGATAGCCTGCGCATACTGCTTCGTGACTCTCCAGACATTCTTTTCGTGAGAGTCTGACTTCTCAGGAAGGGCTCCGGAGGAAATGGCTTCCTCGCAGTCCTTGTTGACCATCGCCCAAAGTTCGGCAGGATCGCCGTTTGGCTGCTTGTACTCATTCGGCTGAAGCGGATGGTCGACAAGTGGTGGATTGCCCCAGAGGGTGATGAGCTCGAAATATGTCCAGGCGCGGAATGCCTTCGCCTCGGCGACCGTACGGGTGGCGACCTGTGATTTGGCAGGGTCAATCCTTGAGATTATTGTGTTGGCTGAGAAAACAAGAGCGTAGAGGTTCTTGAAGTATCCTGTGATGGAGCCGTCTTCGGCATCGAAGGAGTACTCTGCAAGCTTGTCCAGAGAACTGTTGTCTCCGTGCTGGCCGCCACCGGCCCAGAAATCGCCGTCAAGCAACGGCTTCAAAACGATGGCTGAACTTTCAAGATTCCTCATTTTGATGTAAAGGTCAGCGGACGCTGTCTCGATCTCCTCATCGGTAGAATAGTATGTGTCGGCACTCTGTACACCGTGCTGGTCGATTGTCAGCTTTTGTTCACAGGACATTGTGGCAAATGCGAGAGCCATGGCCAGAACAATCTTTCCAATGTATGTTTTCATTGTATGAATATGCTTTATTAATGAATATGCTTTAATATTAGAATGTAAGGTTGACTCCGAATACGGCTTTGCGTGAGTTAGGATAAGATCCCATATCTACACCGAGAGCCTGGCCGATGCCGGCTACTTCCGGATCGAATCCCGGATATTTGGTGAAAACAAACCAGTCATCAAGGGATGCATAGATTCTGAGCTTGCTGATTTTGAATTTACGGGAGAACTGCTCAGGAATTGTGTAACCGAGCTGAATCTGTTTAATCTTGAAGAAGTCGCCCTTGTAAATGTTGGCGCTTGACTGCATCCAGTCCGTGTAGCCGCCGGCGTTGGCACGGGGCCTTGTGCCGTTTGTGTTCTCTGGCGTCCAGCGGTCGTCAACGACGAACTTAAGCTTGTTGACAGCGTAGTCGACACGGTCGAGGGCGCAGAAGATTTTATGTCCTGCGGCACCTGAGCCGAAGATTATGAGGTCAATGTTCTTCCAGTTGGCTGAAAGGGTTATGCCGTAGTTGACTTTAGGAATGCCGGAACCGATGTCGCACTTGTCCGCTGCTGTCACGACATTGTCACCGGTAGTATCCTCGAAGACAGGCTCGCCGTTCGAAGAGTCTATTTCCTTGAATTTGTAGCCATAGAAATGCCAGGCAGGATAGCCTTTCTCGAATCTTGTAATGCTGGAGAAGCGGTAGGTGACACCTTCGATGCCATTCTCAAGAGCAGGGTGGAGATATGTGACCCTGTTGTGGAGAGTTGACAGATTCCCTCTGACGCTGTAGTTGAATTCACCGATAGAGTCCGACCAGCCGAGTTCGAATTCAAGCCCCATGTTCTCAATGTTGCCGGCGTTCATGGGCGACTCCTTGACACCGACGATGTTGGATGAAGTGAATCCTGAGACAATGAGGTCTTTGGTCGCCTTTCTGTACCAGTCTGCTGAGAACGCCAGCCTGTCTTTGAAGAAGCGGGCATCGACACCGAGGTCAACCTGCTCTGAGGTCTCCCACTTGAGTTTGTCGTTTCCGGTGTATGTAGGAGCGTCAGCGGGCGCGTATCCTCCGTTTGTGCCTGTAGGGTAACTTCCGGTTGAGGCAATCACTGATGCGTACATATAGTTTCCAAGCATTGCAGTGGAACCATTACGACCCCAGCTTGCGCGGAACTTGAGGTAAGGAATGACACTCCTGAGATTGGCCATAAATGGTTCTTCAGAGATTGTCCAGCCAGCGGAGACTGCCGGGAAGTAGCCCCATCTCGTGTCGATTGGAAGTACTGAACTGTCAGCTGCATCGGCACGGAGGGAAACCTGCGCGATGTACCGGTTCTTGTAGCTCCAGCTTGCACGTCCATAGTAGGAGTTGTTCCTAGTGTAGATTGACTCGCCGCCGGACAGTGTCTTGGACGCTGTAGAAGTTATGTAACCGAAATAATAGTAGAGAGGATTGTTGACGAGAACGCCGAGATCCGAATCGGAACCCTTTGTCGTGCCGGACACGAAGTTGTTCATATTCTGGCTGTAAGAAGTACCGGCCATGAGAGTGAAGTCGTTGTCGCCAAGACTGAACGTGTAGTTCGCGAAGTTCTCCCACTGATAGTACTTGGAGATGTTGTTCTTTGCGTTAAGTCCTACATAGTTCTGTTTCTCGTAGTCCGTTGCGTAGTAGTCGAGGGTGTAACCGTAGGTGGACTGTGCGCTGTACCTGTATGAGAGACGCGAAGTAAAGACCAGACCCTTGACCGGCTTGAAGTTGAGAGCGGCTGTCCCATTGATTCCGAACGTGAGGATCTCACTGAAGGAGTTGTCACGATGGATGAGTGGGTTGACGTTCTCGTTCAGGTTGAAGGCTGAGATACCGTAGTAGCCTTCATCGTCACCCATGAGCCTGTGCTTTGTAGGATCATTGAGGATGGCCTGCATATTGGCGGGAAGATTGTCCGCAGTGTAACGTACTGCTGTGAGGGGGTCGAGCTGGAGAGCCGCGAGGACTGCATTGTTGGACTCGCGGTTGTACTCGTCATCACCTTCTGGTATGGAACGGATGGAAGACTCGTGGATCTGGTTGTTGGTCTGGATTTCGAGCCATTGCTTGATCTTGTAGGATGCGTTAATCATACCTGTGATACGCTTGTAGGTATCGGCATCACCGACGAACATGCCGTTGTTGTCGAGCCAAGTGAGGCTTGTGTAGAAGGAAGCCTTGTCGTTGCCGCCTTCGAAACCTATTTTGTGTCTCTGCTGGAGGGAGTTTGTGAACACTGCATCAATCCAGTCAGTGTCGGTCTTGCCGTCCCAGTTGGCTGCATAGAAAGCATCGTCGAACTTGCCGAACTCCTTATAATATTGCATATATTCCTGGGCGTTCATCACCGCAGGAATCTTTCCGAGGCTCTGCGATGTGAGCTGATACTCGTAGCTGATTTTGCCGTCACCCTTACCGCTCTTCGTGGTTATGATGATGACACCGTTACCGGCGCGAGCGCCATAAATTGCTGCTGAGGCGGCATCCTTGAGAACTTCCATCGACTGGATGTCGTTAGGATCGACATTGTTGATGGTGTTGGTGATACGACCGTCAACGACGTAAAGAGGGTCGGATGTTCCGTTTGAGCTGATACCGCGGATTCGTACTGCAGGAGTGGCACCTGGCTTTGCGGAATTTGTGTAGAGCTGCACACCGACTGTCTTGCCCTGAAGCACCATTTCAGCTGAAGTGACAGACCTTGATGTGAGGTCGTTCTCCTTTACTGAAGAGATTGCGCCAGTAAGGTCACTCTTCTTCTGGACACCGTAACCGATAACGACTATCTCGTCAAGAACTTCCTGTGATTCAACGAGGACGACTTTCATGCCGTCTGTTGCAGGGACTTCCTGGGTTACGTAGTTGAGGGAAGAAAATTCAAGGACTGCTCCGTCTGGAACAGAGATGGTGAAGTTGCCGTCCATGTCAGTAATGACACCGTTTGTCGTGCCTTTCTGTACAACGCCGGCGCCGATTACGGATAAACCGGATTCATCAACGACAGTACCGCTGATTTTGTTCTGCGCATAGGCGATGCCGGTGGAAAGCAAAAGCAACGGAATAAATGCCATCAGAGCAGCGCTGATTTTCGTGATTGGATGTTTCATGATGATTATTAAGTGATTAATTATTATTAATTGTGGTTTGTCCCTTTTTAAGGATTTTTGACCTTTTAAACTGACAGTGCAAAGATAATTTACCTATTATTCACGAATATATCGAAATCGTTTAAATGATGTCACCAGAATCCAAACATCGGCATGAGAATACAATATGAACCCCTGTCAACCGATTATTTGTATAAATTTGTAATATGACAAGAACTGGACAATCATTCTCGTTCCTGCTCCTCACTCTGGCTCTGTTGGCCTCCTGCGAGCAGGATGTGGTACCCGAGGGCAACTGCTCTGGGAAGGTCGTTGACGGCATAGGCGAGAACAGGGTCACCAATCTAGTCTTCGATGGCGAAGGCTATGTCTGGATGACTGGTTCCGATGCTACGTCCCTCTTCAAGACCGACGGTGAGAATGTCATCCAGTACTGCCATGATTCTTCGGATCCGGAGAGCATCTCCTCCGACAAAGTCAATGATGTTGTCATCGACGGCAAGGGTGTGCTATGGCTTGCAACCCAGAAGGGTGTGGATCGCTATGATAGCGCAAGGGGCTCATTCGAGCATATGAGCCTTGACGACACCAACTCTTACGTCCTCAGCATCACCAGCAGCGGAGAGGGAAGAGTCTGCATCGCTACCAGAAGAAACATTCTTGAGCTTGACCATTCTTCAGGAATATTCCTTCGCAAACTTCAGATGTCACTCCTTGGCGCCGATGGCGAACCGGACATATTCTTTGATGATTATGGACATCTGTGGTTGTTCTTCGAAGGCAGGCTGGACTGTTACGATGACAAGTACAACATGATGTACTCCAGGAAGGATGTCTATGGGGAAGTTACCTATGACGGCATAGGCTCCATCTGGATGGTCTCAGGAGGGAAACCTGTTACGGTCGATGTCCGTACCTTCCAGGAAAAGGATGCCGCGGAATCATTTCCTGCGCTCGCAGGAAGAAATCCAAGCTCACTGTCAATGTTAAAAAAAGGGCTCCTGCTGCTGAAGTCCGATGACGGTAACGTCTGTATTGATGTGAGCAATGGTTCGGTTTTATATCTCGAACAGGCTTCCGGAACCATCAGGAAAGCTCTTATCTGCGCCGAGTCAGGCTCCAACATGATGGCCATCGGGCCTGACGGCAGCCTCTGGGATGCACCGGCCACGGGAGGATTCAAACGCTATCCTTCCATCTCGGGCAGTGTCCCTGCCCATCAGGAGCTTGTCCAGCTGCTTATGGAAGGTCAGGGAAGGAGCTACGTCCAGGATTCTCACCATTTCTGGGTCATAATGACCGATGGTGTTCATTGCTACGACATCGTCAATAAGAAACAGCTCGGAGCGGTACAGGTCAGCGACTATTTCGGAGGAACAATGCCTTTAAACATGTCCATAAGTTCCGATGAAAAGGTGGTTCTGAGCGGGGCACCAAGAAGCAGCGATCCATTCGTGATTCTTGAAGTGAATTCATCGGGAGCTCCTGTTGTCAGCAAGGTTATCGGTAATCCAAAGGACGGTATGGCCGCCTTCGCAGGCCAGGACAGAATCATTACCGCCAGCCGCGGAGCCAGACTGGCTTCAATAAACGGGTCGGAGGTTGAATATCTTACCTGCCTCTTCAATGACAACGCATGCTATGCCTCGCTGATTCGCACCCTCTACGACGGCTCTGTGCTGGTGTGCTACACAGACCACTGTCCGGTCATCTACGTCCCACGCAGCGGAGAGGTCAAGGAACTTCCGATAGAAGGCCTCCGCCAGGTCTATTTCTCAACTTTCGCAGAAGACTACAGAGGCAATGTCTGGATAGGCTCGACTGACAACGGTCTCTTTGTCTACAACCTAAAGTCTCAGACAATCAGCCACGTGGATGGCTTCCCTGAAGTTCAGGTCTCAAGCCTTGCGGCAGATGGCGAAGGCAATGTGTTCGCAATGGATGCCCACGGAAATGTTTATATGTTCAACATCGATGACTCCTCTTCCAGAAGGGTCTGGACGGATCCGTCCGACTTCCCTCCGCAGAGGCAGATGTTCACTCTCCCGGACCGTACCGTTGTTCTGGTGGGGCCGACTGACTTCGTCTGGTTCAACAAGGAGAGTCTTCATGCGACAGAAAATCTGGCTCCTCCATCGCACGTCATTCTCACTTCAAGAAAGAAAGTGATTGCGGCATTCAGCACCAATGACTACACGTCCCGCCGTGCCGTTATCCATCTGGACAGGGACATCGAGGGACTCAATCTCCACATTGGAGCAATCAACGGCAGTGCACCGAATGTGTCATATTCCTATATGTATGACATCAATCATCTGAAAACAGGCCCACGCGAGTCGTTCGACAATGCCTTTATCCCACTCTATGGCATCAGCAACCTAAGGAACAACGTCAGGTTCTGGGTAAAGAACAACAACCTTGGCACGGAGACCCTACCTTTCACCATTGTGGTGAAGATGAACTTACGCTGGCAGGAGATAGCTGTCACTCTCCTAATCATTGTCCTGCTCGCAGCTAGCGCCATCCTTGTCCTTATCAACCTCCGCAAGAAGCGTGAGGCTGAGAGCGAAAGGCTGAAGCGCGAAATGACAGAACGTATGAATATGGAGAACATCGATTTCTTCGCAAACATTTCACACGAGTTCAGGACGCCTCTGACACTCATCCACGGTGCTGTCTTTTCGCTTGAAAGTGGGCGTCAGGCGGATGCTGCAAAGGCTCACGGAGTCATAAAGCGAAATACCGACAGGCTTCTGAAACTTGTCAGCCAGATGCTTGACTTCAACAAGCTTGACCACGGAGTCCTCAAACTCAACGTCAAACTTGAGCCCGTCGCCGAGATTTTCGAGATTACGAAGATGAACTTCGTAATCGGTGCCTCGATGAAGAACATCGACATGTCACTGAATATATCAGATCATTCGATGATGGGCTGGATAGACCGCGACAAGATAGAGAAGATACTCTACAACCTCTGTTCCAACGCCCTCAAGTACACACCTCCGGGAGGAGCCGTGACGATTGATGTGTCCGAAGATGAGAACCACGTTCTGAACGTCTTTGTCTCCGACACCGGCATCGGCATCCCTGATGAAGACTTGGATGCAGTCTTCGACCGCTTCTACCAGACTGATGCGTCCAAGAAGGCAGGCGGTACCGGAATCGGACTTTCCTACACCAGGGCTCTTGTCAACCTCCATCATGGAACCATCGGTGTCAGGCTGAGGAAGACCGACGACGGCAGGACGGCAGGCTCAATATTCAGCTTTGCCATCCCGATGTCGGAATCGGAGTACAGTCGTGAGGAAAAGGCAGAGACGACTGACAGACTTGTCAACATCGACAGCAAGGAGATGATGAGTGAGTATGTCGATAGCCCCAAGGAGCCTGAGGATTCAGAGAACAAGCCCAAGCTCCTCATCATCGATGACGACTACGAGGTGGTCTACTATCTCAAGTCCCTATTCTCAGACAACTATAACGTCAGCTTTCGCTTTGATGCGATGAGCGGCTACAAGCTCATCGAGGAACTGAATCCTGACATTATCATCTGCGACGTAATGATGATCGATGTGGATGGCATCCATCTCTGCAAGATGATCAAGGACAACATTTCTATGTGCCATATTCCTTTCGTAATGCTGACCGCAAAATCCACGATGGAAGACCAGATCAGGAGCCTTGGCGTCGGCGCGGACGCCTATGTCGTCAAGCCCTTCAACCCGGAGTACCTTAAGGCGCTGGTCAAGTCGATGATCGACAACAGGAACAGGGTACGTAAGATGCTTGGGTCCTCGACCACTGTGACCGCAGTCTCCAAGGATGTCCTCAGCTACCACGACCGCACATTCATGGAGAATATGTATTCAGCAATGGAGGAAAGCCTGCATAAAGGGGATATGGACATCGACTCCGTTGCGGAGAGTCTGGGTGTCAGCCGCTCCAAGTTTTACTATAAGGTGAAGGCACTCACGGGACAGACCCCGAATGAGTTCTTCACAACCTACAAGCTGAACTATTCTGTTCCATTGATCAAGGAGAGGAAATACAAGATCGCCGCCATCGCTGACATGCTTGGCTTCAGCTCTGCATCCCACTTCACCTCCCTGTTCAAGAAGCAGTTTGGAATGCTTCCAAGCCAATACGCAGAAAGCGAACCCACGGACAACAAACATACCAATTTATAGATTTTATGAAATACAACCACATTGCTGCCGCTCTTGCGGCACTGGCCATCGGAATCTCGGCATCCGCACAGCAGGCGCTCAGCTCCAGGGCCCCGGTAGCATCACCGGAAATCAATTCCGACAACACAGTGACATTCAGATACAGGAATGCCAAGGCAGTAAAGGTCCTCATTCAGGGAGACTTCCTTACTTCAATGTCCCCTGTCGAGATGAAGGAAGGCCAGGACGGAGTCTGGACCTATACTTCACAGCCTCTAGAGGGTGAGCTCTATCTCTACGACTTCATTGTCGATGGCGAGCGACGCAATGACCCTTCGAATATGTATATGAGTAGGGACATTGCGACATGGACCAACTTCTTCACAATGAGTACCCGGAAGGATGACAAAGGATGGTATTATGAGGTTCACGACATTCCTCACGGAACCCTCGCCAAAAGGTGGTACGACAGCCCTGCTCTCGGTACGGTGCGCCGTATGAGCGTCTACTCCCCTGCAGGCTACGAGAAGAGCAAAGGAAAGTACCCTGTCCTGTACCTCCTGCATGGTTCAGGCGGAGACGAGGATGCCTGGGTTGACCTTGGAAGGACAGTCCAGATTCTCGACAACCTTATCGCAGAGGGAAAAGCAAAGCCGATGATTGTCGTGATGCCAAACGGAGTCTACTACAACAATGCCGCTCCTGGCTATGCTGTGAATATGTTCCAACCTACGATGTCCAATTCTCGCTCCGACTCTACGAAGGAGATCGAGGACAGCTTCCAGGACGTCATCTCATTCGTTGAGTCCAACTACAGGGTCGCAACAGGTCGGCAGAACAGAGCCATCGCAGGCCTCTCTATGGGTTCTCGCCAGTCATGTTCAATCTCCCGTTCACATCCTGGCACATTCTCCTATATCGGAATGTTCTCAGGCGCTGTTCCCGTCAACACTCCAGAGGAGGAGGCAGCCCTTGCTAAACAGATGGATCCGAAGTGGGCGCCGAAACTCTACTGGATCGGTGTGGGAAGTGCCGACGGAGTCAAGGCCCACGCAATCAAGATCAAGGAATATTGCGAATCTAAGGGCTACCCTGTAGAATACTATGAGTCCGAGGGAGGCCACACCTGGCGGAACTGGAGGCTCTACCTCACCCTTTTTGCACAAAAGATTTTTAAATAATAGCACAAGAACAGAATATGAAAAATGCTCTATTTTTGGCCGCTGCAGCACTAGCGCTTGCATCCTGCGGCAACAAGTATCCAGACCACAGTATTATCGTCAACAGCACCGACGCTATCGTGCAGACCCGGCAAGGAACCCTCTCCGGTTACATAGAGGACGGTATCTACACCTTCAAGGGCATCAGGTATGCCAAAGCTAAGCGCTTTGAGGCTCCGCAGGATCCGGACAGCTGGAAAGGAATACAGACGGCTCTCTACTATGGCCCTCAATGTTACCAGGCACCAAGAAAAACCTGGGAAGATGATTGTGAGGCATTCCTCTACCAGTGGGATGACGGCACACAGTCGGACGACTGCCAGTACCTCAACATCTGGACAAAAGGTATCAACGACGGCAAGAAACGCCCTGTTATGGTATGGCTCCACGGCGGTGGATTTGCAATGGGTGCCGGCAGCGAGCTTCCTTTCTATGACGGAACCAATCTTGCCAAGAAAGATGTTGTCTTCGTCAATCTCAATCATCGGCTCAACTTCCTCGGCTACCTAGACCTCTCCGACTACGGCGAGAAGTACAAATACTCAGGAATCTGCGGTATTATGGATCTCGTGAAGGCTCTCGAGTGGGTCAACAAGAACATCGAGGCTTTCGGAGGCGACCCTGACAACGTCACCATATTCGGACAGTCTGGCGGCGGTGGAAAGGTAAACATACTTCTAGGCGCTCCTTCGGCCAAGGGGCTGTTCAACAAGGGAATCATCGAGAGTGGCTCCATGCTCAAACTTGGCGACAAGGAAGCTTCCAAGCAGATGGCGCACCGCATCGTAGAGAACCTCGGCCTTAATGAGCAGACGATCGACAAGATTCAGGAGATTCCATATTCAGAACTCTTGGAAGCTGCCACAAAGGCGGTCTGCGATGCCTATCCTGATAACTTCTTCTACCGCATCTACGGTGCCGGAATGTGGTGCAATCCTGTCCTTGACGGTGAGGTAGTACCTTATGACCTCAGTGACCCCCGCATTGCAGAAATCTCCAAGGGCATCCCTACAATTATCGGCTGCAACTATAGCGAATACGGAATGATCAGCAGCGTGTTCACCAACGCCGATGTCAGGTACAACCTTGGAGACACCAAGGAATATCTCTACGTTTTTGCGAAGCCATCCCCTCACATGGAAGGTACTTTCGCAACCAACCATTGCACAGAAATGCCTTACGTGTTCAACAACATCTGGCTTGGCCGCTTCATGGTCGGAGCCGACAGATCATCCTACAAGTTGGCCGACTTCATGAGCGACGTTTGGGTTTCATTTGCAAAGGATGGAGTCCCTGACAGCAAGAAGTTCAAATGGGAGGAATACAATCCTGAGACAAAGCCAGTTGTCGTTTTCAACGACAAGACAGTCACAGTTCACGAGAGTGACACCGAGTTCTGGAATGAAATGAAGGAATACAAGCGCGACACCTGGAAGCTTAGGCAGCCGATGTACCCTACAGACTGATACATCGCAGAAGTGCTGTACTAAATCCCACCAATGTTTCCACAGAGTCCTTCAATCGCAAGCTCAAAGCCTTCAGGCTTCAGAACATGTATTTCTAAACACATCTTGCATCTGTTCATGATTCTTGCTTCAGATTGCCTGCGAAATTCCTTTTGAGAAAACAATAATTCTAAATATTAATATAATATATTCATATAGAATGGTTTGTTATTGCCGATGGAAGAGATTTCCATCGGCAATTAATTTTGCATCAGGAGGTGAAAAAAGTATCTTTGCAAGGAGAAAATTTGAATGTCATGAAAAGTTTCGTCAAAATATTCATTGTCGTCGCTGCCGTCTGTGCGGCGGTCTCTTGTAAAAATTCAGGCAAGTCGCTGCTGCCGAACGTTGCGGGAAAAGCAGGAGAAGTGCTGGTGGTGCTTGAAAAGGGCTATTGGGACACAGGCCTTGGAAACGATGTCAGGGATGTGCTGGCAAGGCCTTGCGAGTACCTGCCTCAAAGAGAGCCTTTGTACTCGCTGGTTGACATCTCTCCAGGCACTTTCACAGACATGTTCAAATACCATAGGAACATATTGATATTCAATATAGACCCTTCGGTGCAGAAACAGGGTATCGTTTACCGCAACGATGTCTGGGCTCATCCGCAGTGCGTCATCCAGGTGAACGCTTCAAATGCCGATTCCGCCGCTGTCGTGTTCTCTGGAAACGGAGAAATCATAACCAGCACGCTGGAGCAGGCCGAGCGTAATAGAATCATCGCCAATAACATACAGTACGAAGAAAAAGAGCTCTGTCCTGAGGTTGAACAGATGGTCGGTGGGAAGCTGCATTTCCCTTATGGCTATGAGCTCAAGAAGAAAACGAGCAATTTCCTCTGGTTTGAAGATGAGAGGCAGTATACCCTGCAGGGCATATTCGTTTATAAATATCCCGTGGATCCGAAAGATACCACTGTCTTCAACGTGAAGAACATAGTGGCTAAGAGGAACGAATTCCTCAAAGAAAACGTGCCAGGAATGTTTGATAACACGTATATGACTACCAGCGAATACATCACCCCAGGCGTCAAGTACCTGAAATATCACGGGATGGAGTTCGTGGAGACTAGGGGACTCTGGGAAGTTTTCAATGATTATATGGGCGGGCCGTTCGTCTCGCATTCTTTTTACAGCCAGGATGGGAAAGAAATCATAGTCTTAGAGGCTTGGGTCTATGCAGCAAAGTACGATAAGCGACAATACCTTCGTCAGACAGAGTCAATATTGTATTCTTTCTCGTGGAATAAAGTTGCCGAAAAATAATTTTGCAGCGTCAAAAATAATCCATATATTTGCAACCCAATTGTGTCAGCCACGGTTTCGGGATTCTGGTGGGTTCGTATAACGGTTAGTACTCGGGATTTTCATTCCCGCAATAGGAGTTCGATTCTCCTACCCACTACTAAAAATATTAAAAAATTTTGAAATGGCTAATCACGCATCAGCAAAGAAAGCCGATCGTCAGAACGAGAGGCGTAACTTGCATAATAAGTATTATGCAAAGACAACGAGAAACGCCATCCGCGACATCAGGAAAATGACTGATAAGAAAGCCGCGGAAGAGGGCGCGCCAAAGGTTTACGCAATGATAGACAAACTCGCGAAGATTGGGGTAATACACAAGAACAAAGCTTCCAACCTCAAGAGCGGGATTGCCGTATATATCAATAAACTCAGCTAAAAAATTAAGGCAGTCTTCCCGAAGGCTGCCTTTTTGATCAGCATCGGGATGTAGCGCAGTTGGCTAGCGCACTACGTTCGGGACGTAGGGGTCGTCCGTTCGAGTCGGATCATCCCGACAAAGGCCTGGGAATCAGATTGGTTCCCAGGCCTTTGTAGATGTTGCAGCTTGCATCTATTCGACGAATCGGCTGAAGAAGCTGATTATTATTTCCCCGGTGTCTACGTCTTTGTCGTGCCACGAGTGCTTGCCTCCTTCCACTTCATACAGCACGACATCTTTGCCAGATTGGCTCCCTCCATAAGTGGTGATATTGATTGACCGGTCTGGGTCGGCTTTTGATGGCATCGAAGACGTGCTCATGGTGGTGCAGCGGTTGTTTGCCGCTATGGCCGCCACGGCAAGAGGGACTGGAATATATGGTCCCCATCCGCCTGTGTTCTCATGATCTCCTGTCCACATGGAAGTATGGTCATCGTTGCCATGGATTTCGAGGAGGCTCACAGGTTTCGTCAGTTTATTCTTGTAGGCATATTCGAATGTGAGTCCTGCGACTGAGGCGTATGCCTTGAAGAGGTCAGGCTTCGTGTAAATGATCTGGTAGCAGAGGTCGCCGCCGTTTGACATGCCAGTGAGAAATACGTTTTCCCTGCTGAGGCGGAAGCGCTTGCACACTTCTTTCGATAGTGCGGCAAAGAACTTCTCTTCGTGGCGATCCATGTTGGACTGGGAAGGATAGTCTACGAACCAGCCCGGTTTCCCCTTGGTGTCCAGAGAGCCTTTGGGATAGCAAACTGCGAAGCCGTGCCTTTCAGCTGCTTCATTCAGATCTTCGCGCCATAAATTTTGGGAACCATATCCATGAGCGTAGACCACTAGAGGAGCTCCGGCTTTCACCGTTTCGGGAATGAACATGTAATATGTTCTCACGGAGCCTTTGTATTTCATCTCGTATGTCTCCTGGGCAGATGCCATCGAGCATGCCGCCACCAGAAGCAATAATGTTGTTATTATGATGTGTTTCATGCTTAAAGTTAGCAATATTTTAAAGATATTGATCGAAGAGATAGGGCAAAAGTAATTTTTTGCTTATTTTTGGGTTGATGAATGATGATGTAATTCAAATACTAGTGACGGTCGGAATCTTGCTGCTTGGAATTCTGCAGCCCCTGATTTCGAAGCTGGTGAAGAAGGCTGGCCTGAATGTGCCGGATAACATGCCGGAAATTCCTGATGAGGAATTCATGAGTGAGGAGGAGAGCGACGGTGAGGAAAATTCAGTGCCGGCTGTAAATGCGCCAAGGCCTGCAATGGATGTGCCTGGGGTGCCTGAACAAGCAAAAGCGGAATCTGGAGCTCAGCAGTCAGCGAAAGAATCTTCATTGAATGAGGCTAGGAAGAGGCGGGAGCTGCTGGACAAGCGGAAGCTGATAATATATTCAGAAATCATGAAGCCGAAGTTCGATGAGTTTTAGGCGGGTAAGGAATTTGAATTAATTTTTACTATATTTGCTAAACACAACGAACAGGGTTCCATCAACTGATGGGGCTCCGTTTTAATTTTCACATAAAGACTAAAATTGAAAGTTATGGCGGATATTCATTACATGACCCAGGAAGGCCTGGATAACCTGAAGAAAGAACTGGCGGATGCTCTGGCTCAGCGTCCAGTCATTTCTGCTGCAATAGCGGAGGCTAGAGAGAAAGGCGACCTCTCAGAGAACGCCGAATATGACGCTGCTCGTGATGCTCAAGGACTGCTTGAGGTTAAGATTGCCAGGCTAAAGGACCTGGTAGCTAACGCAAAGGTCATAGACGAGTCCAAGGTGGGCACTGATAAGGTTCAGCTGATGAACAAAGTTAAGGTCATGAACATGGCCTTGAACAAAGAGATGACATTCACGATAGTTGGAGAGACCGAAGCGGACTTCTCCCAAGGGAAGCTGGCAGCCACGACTCCTATCGCGAAAGCCCTTCTGGGGCACTCGAAAGGGGACATCGTTGAGGCTCAGGTTCCTTCCGGGGTGATGAAATTCAAGATATTGGACATTTCACTTTAAAGAATATGGCAACTATTTTCACTAAAATCGCGAAAGGAGAAATTCCTTCTTACAAGGTTGCGGAAAACGAAGATTTCTACGCCTTCTTGGACATCGGCCCTCTCGCAAAAGGGCATACTCTCGTCATCCCGAAACACGTTGAGGATGACTACATCTTCCATCTTGATGACAAGACTTACGAGGGGCTCTGGAAATTTGCCAAAAAGGTAGCTACTGCCATCAAAGCCGCTATTCCTTGCAAGAGGGTTGGCGTGGCAGTGCTAGGAATGGAAGTGCCTCACGCTCATGTTCACTTGGTTCCGCTTCAGACCGAGGGAGACCTTAATTTCAAGAAGGAGAAGCTGAAACTCTCCGAGGACGAATTCAAGGAAATAGCGAATTCTATATTCAATGAATATGAAAAATTGTAGTTTCTTCCTGATGGTGGGAGCCATCGCCATGCTTTCGTCTTGCTCCCAGAAGGTCAGCATCAATGGCACCCTGACAGGTGCGAAGGATGCCGAGGTCGTAGTCAAGGAACTGAATGGAGCTTCGACGACAGTGCTGGACACAGTGAAGACGAATGCCAATGGGGCATATTCATATAAAATGAATATTCTGAAGGGGCAGCCAGAATTCATCTACCTTTATAAGGGAGACACGAAAATAGCGTCCCTATTGCTCTCGAACGGAGATAAGGTGAGGGTTGTCTCGGACACTCTTGGCAACTATTCGGTTGAAGGTTCTGAGGAAAGCGTCAAATTGCAGCAGGTAGAGAAGGATTTTGCTTCTTTCATGAAAAGCTTCTCGGAAGCGGCTGAACGGGGGGATAACAAGGCTCTGTCTCAGCAATATGTCGACTATTACCGCTCAAGGGTGAAATATATTATGGGAAACCCTAAGTCGCTGACTAGCATCCCGGTGCTTTACCAGAAAATCAACGATAATTTCCCTGTTTTCAGTCAGCAGACGGATGCAATTCATTTCAGGAATGTCTATGACTCTCTAAAGACCGTGTATCCGAACTCAAAGTATGTCGCTGCGCTAGGGGAGGAAGCGAAACGTAGGGAGAATTTGCTCAGCCTGGGGGTCAGAATGGAGAATGTGAAGGAGATGGCTTTTCCAGATTTGGACTTGCCTTCGATCGATGGAACGAAGAAAAAGCTTAGCGAAGTCCAGGGCAAAATCATAATGGTGTATTTCTGGCAAGCTGCTGATGCCGCTCAGAAGATGTTCAATAAGGACGTGCTGATTCCTGTTTACAAAGAATGTCATCCTAAAGGCTTGGAAATATATTCAGTTTCTCTGGATACCGACAAAGGCACTTGGGCCAGCGTCGTGAAATCTCAGGAATTGCCTTGGATAAATGTATGCGATGGCTTGGGTGCTGGTTCTCAAGGTGCAGTGCTTTATAATGTTGGCAGACAGCTTCCTGTTGCATATTTAATCATAGATGGAGAACTCAGCGATGAGGTCGTTCGAGGAAAGGATGACTTACGGCGCGTGCTGAACGCTAATTTAAGATAGCAGAATGGAAAGAAGAACGAGGGTAAGATTTGCCCCATCGCCAACTGGGCCGCTTCACATGGGCGGAGTCCGCACGGCGCTTTATAATTACCTTTACGCAAAGCGTAATGGCGGGGACTTCATATTAAGAATAGAAGACACTGACTCCCACAGATTCGTGCCAGGCGCAGAGAAATACATAATCGACTCTCTAAAGTGGTGTGGCATCTACCCGGACGAAGGTGTGGATGAGAATGGAAATGTGGTTGAGGTACCCTCAGCGAAGCACCCCCATGCCCCGTATCGCCAGAGCCAGAGAAAAGGAATATATCGGAAATATGCTGAAGAGCTGGTCGAGAAAGGTTATGCCTACTATGCTTTCGATTCTTCCGAATCTTTGGAGAAGGCTCGCTCAGATGCCGAGGCGAAAGGGCAGACGTTCATTTACAACCAGGTTACGAGGATGCAGATGCGCAATTCCCTCACTCTGCCAGAAGATGACGTTCGCAAATTGCGCGAGGAGACTACCGATTGGACTGTACGCTTCAAGATGCCTTCAGACACCATCGTTAAGATGGATGATCTGATTCGTGGGCATATTGAGGTCAATACTGACACTCTTGACGATAAAGTTCTTTGGAAAAGAGCCGATGAACTGCCGACATACCATTTGGCCAATATCGTGGATGATCATTTGATGGAGATCACCGAAGTCATTCGCGGTGAGGAATGGCTCCCATCCCTGCCTTTGCATTACATGCTTTACAAGGCGTTCGGCTGGGAAGAAGCTATGCCGAGGTTCGCACATCTGTCATTGCTGCTCAAGCCTGATGGAAAGGGCAAGCTAAGCAAGAGGGACGGGGACAAAATGGGTTTCCCTGTATTTCCGCTGAAATGGGTGAATTCCGAGGGCGAAGTGTACAGAGGTTACCGCGAGGACGGCTATTTCCCAGAGGCTTTCGTGAACATGCTGGCTTTTCTCGGCTGGAACCCAGGAACAGATCAGGAAATATTCAGCCTGGATGAGCTAGTGCAGGCTTTCTCCCTTGACAGGATAGTAAAATCTGGAGCGAGGTTCAATCCAGAGAAGGCTCACTGGTACAACAGGGAATATCTCAGGATGAAGACCGATGAAGCTCTCACTGAACTGCTGACTCCTATTCTGGAAGAGCATAATGTCAATATAGTGGATTGCCCTAAGTGCGCCCTCACTGCGGGTGCCGAATTTAATTCTTTCGGTGGTGACTTAGAAAAGCACATATTCACGAAAGAATATCTCAAAAGCGTCATCTCCTTTACGAAGGAGAGGGCTACGTTCGTGAAAGATTTCTGGACTGTGGCCTCTTACCTTTTCGTGGCTCCGGAAGATTTCGCTACATTCGGAGTCAAGGCTGGAGCGGCTATCGCTCAGGGACCGGTAGATCCCCGAGCCAAAGTTTATGACGATGCCGCCACAGCTCCATTCCTTGCAAAGGACGTGGACAAATTCTGGAAGCCGGAGGTTGCGGAACAAGTGAGCAAGGTCGCCGATTTCGTAAAAGAATATGCTGGCGATTGGACTGTCGAAGCCTTCGAGGCGGCTCTGGAAGCCTTCATCAAGGGCAACGAGTGGCCTATGGGCAAAGTGATGAATGCGACCAGGCTTGCTCTCGCTGGCTCGGCAAGCGGCCTGGGAATAGCTGACATCATTGTCCGCATCGGGCGCAAAGATACTCTCAGACGCATCGCCTACTCTAGACAACGTCTAGGCTAGGGGATTATTCATCTTCTTGTCCTTTCTTGACTTGACGCTTGATGGCTGGAATGTTTTCCAGTTCGCCGAGGCTCTCGCCAGGTTCCTTTATCAGAACCGGCTTCTTGTCTTTGTCGAAGTGGTATCTCTTGACGTTACCATCCGAGTTATAGCCAATAACGTTCACTGATGAATTCCATCCGGAATATTTATTATCATCTGCGTTTCTGCAGAACGATTTCTCGTATTTGAAATTCTTGTCAATCTGAATCAGGTTGCCAAGGTTTCTGTTGTTGATTCGCTTCAAGTCATTAGTCCTGAAGCCTGTTGCGATGGCCGTGATTTTTACTTTATCGCCAATTTCTGGGTCATCTATCCAGACAAGCCCTGTCTTGAAAATATTCGCATTCCCAGTGAATTCTGCGATTTTAGCATTTATCTCGGCTAGGTCGTCCATCTTCAGGCCATGCTCGTTTCGTCCGCTTGTGATGTTCACTAGTAAGTTCTGAGCTGTCTTCAAGTCAAAA
Organism: Bacteroidales bacterium UBA1680; assembly: GCA_002320605.1. Classification (GTDB taxonomy): domain Bacteria; phylum Bacteroidota; class Bacteroidia; order Bacteroidales; family UBA932; genus Cryptobacteroides. The sequence continues at coordinate 43,550 of DCKG01000020.1, forward strand.
TCGTTCAGCAGCGGGGACTGAAGCGCACCTTTAACGGCATCCTCTATCCTGTTGTCGCCAGAGCCTTCTCCACAACCCATCAGTGCCATGCCGCTGTCTCTCATCATGGTCTTGATGTCCTCGAAATCGACGTTAATGTAGCCTGGCTGGCTGATGATTTCCGTGATGCCTCGAACAGCCGTGGCCAGCACCTCGTCTGCCTTAGGGAATGCCTCGTGAATCAGATGATCCCCGAAGAAGTCGTACAGCTTCTCGTTATTTATGATTAGCAGGCTGTCTACGTTCTTGGCCAGCTCGTTTATGCCGTCTATTGCTCTGGAAAGCGCCTTCGGCCCCTCGTTCTCGAAAGGAATCGTGACTACCGCCACTGTCAGTATGCCTTCGTCCTTTGCCATTTTAGCTATGATAGGAGAGGCTCCTGTTCCGGTGCCTCCACCCATCCCAGCGGTAATGAAGAGCATCTGTGTCCCAGAGCCAATGACGATTTTCTCTATTTCGTCGGAGGCTTCGATTGCTGCATCCCTGCCCTTAGCTGGATCAGTGCCGGCTCCAAGCGAGTCCCTCCCAATGTGAATTTTCACCGGCACCGGACTTTCTTTCAGGGACACGCTGTCAGTATTGCAGACGATGAAGCTGCAGCCTTGCACATTCTCCCTGTACATGTAATTTACGGCATTGCAACCGCCACCGCCAACCCCTATTACCTTTATCATGGACTCTGCAGGCGTCCAATTATCTGGTCGGATGTCCAGATTATCTATAATGTCTCCCATATTCGTTAAACTTCTTCTTCATTAATGTCGTCATAAATAGAGCCAGCCACATCCCCAACTTTCTGAGTTAGCTTTTTGAACCACTGGAAATGCATCTTCTTTTCCTTTCTCTGGGCCACCTCTCGTGCTTTTTCAAGTTTCTTTTTCTCCTCATAGGCATCCCTTTCTTCTTTGGAAGGCTTAGAGAACACTGTTGTATCCTCTTCTACTGCATATTCTTGGCCAGAGGCGACAGTTTCTTCGATAGTAGGCTCGACCACTTGTGGGGCGGCAACCGTTTCTGTTGTTTCTGGCGCCTCTGAAGGCACTTCTGCTTGGCTAGGAGCATTCCTCTCTGATTTTTCCTGCGCTAAGACTTTCTCCCACCAGTTTGGCTCAGGCGGTTCCTTTATGCAGTTAAGCATGTAATCGTTCTTGGCGGCCAGTATCATTCCGATGGATGCCGAAGCGCTTGTGTCTAGAACCTCAGGGCAGCCCTCATACGAGAAATATGGCCTTGGAGGCCCGATTTTAACTGAATATCCCGACATCTCCTTGATGAGGTTGGCGCAGTTCACGAGATTTGCCCCTCCTCCTGTGACTACGACTCCGGCTTTCAGTTTTTCCTCGCTTGAGAAGCCACTCTCCTGAATCTCGTACAGCAGTGCCTCGATTATTTCTTTCATTCTGGCCGTTATGACCTCAGAAATATATTTCACGGGCACTTCTATGGCAGCCTCATCGTTCTCGTCCAGGATCTGAATCACTTTATCTCCCAGGGTCGAGAGCTTGCTAGGTATGCAGGCTCCATAAGCTTTCTTTATGTTCTCTGCCAAATCGAAGGATATATTGCATTCGGACTTGATGTCGTTCGTCACCGAATTGCCTCCGAAAGGAATAGCTGCGTAGAAGCGCATTATATTTCCTTTGAATATGGTGACGGAGCTCACGCCAGCACCGATGTCTATCAAAGCCACGCCGTTATCCATCTGATCCTTTTTCAGGACGGCTCTGGCGGTGATGCCAGGAATGAAATATTTCTTAGCGATAGCTATCCCAAGGTTATTGAAGACATTGTCTATGTTGATAGAATATCTTCTATTCCCGATAAATACTTTGAAATTCCCTTCCAGATGCGCCCCCGTCATGCCTATAACGTCACTTTCCAGCTCGTTGATGTTCTCTTCGGTAGAAAAAGACTGAGCCACTGCTCCGTAGATTACCTCTTTTTTCGAGTCGCTGAGCGGATAAGATTCCAACGCCATAGACTTAATGGCATTCACCTCGGACTCGCTGATCTGAGAGTCCTCCTCAGTGCGATCCGTTCTGGCCGATGCTGTCTCCTGCCGCACGAAATAGCGCGGAAGTCCCACGACGGCTTGCAGTATTTTGATGCCCAGCTCGTTCTGGGCATCATCTATTGCCATTTTAAGGCACTTCTCCACCTTGCCTGGATTCAGCACGTAAGAGTTCCTCATGCCTTCCGACGTGGTTTCCTTGTAGTAAACGACTTGGACGTCTTCTCCGCTGATTTTAGCTATCGTCAGCGCGATTTTCGAAGTTCCCAGATCGACCGATGCAATGTACCTATCTTCCATATTTAATTAATATTTTCTCTGCAAATTATTTGCTTTCTGAATTTTACGTTAACTGTCTTGTAATGCCCCTTGGCTGGGACTATGGCTGTATAGTACTTCCGTATCCTACTGAATTTAACATCAATGTCATCTGGCTTTCCGAATATGAATTGCTCGCTCCCTTGGCTAGGTGTCATTACCAAATCTCCTTCTCCATCCACGGTTATCTTCGAGAATGCATATTTCCAGTCAGGACTGCTCTGGATGTATTCTGCTAAGTCTATCACCTTTGTCAGCCACGCTTTCTCCTTATCTGTTTTCGGCTCGCCTTTATAGTCAGACGTGAATTCCAGAGGGATGTTCCCGCTGATAGTCGGCACGTCTAGGGCGTAATTGCTCTGAAGAGGGAAAAGGAAACCCATCTCGTCTGAGTAGAATCCTAAATCGCCTTTCTGAAACCTTACCACAGGAGTCCTCTGCCAAACTTTCACGTTCAGCATGCCGTCTGGCGTGGTGTAGGCATCGGTTTTCGATATGGCGCTTTTCTGATTCAGAACATTTTCTATTCTATCAAGATCCAGGCTATCCAGACGCTTTCCAAGATAAGTGCCATAGTCTTTCTGCAGGTAGGATTCTATGTCTTCCTTGGTCACGAAGCGATAGCCGCCCACTAACTCCACGTTCACCCCGATGCAGGCAAGCTGCAAGCGCTTGTGCTCATTGTGCTTGAATATCACGACGAGCAGCATTGTCAGCAGCGCCACAATAGCAAGCGACAGCGTTATCTTGAGTCCTTTTTTCATTGCTTCAGTCTTCCTTCCAGCATTTGGGTTATCGGCTCGATGAACCTGTCTATGTTGCCAGCTCCGAATGTGGCTAGCACGTCAATTGGCTCGTTAGCAAGGTAGTCCATAAGTTCTTCTTTGGTGATGAGCACTTTCTCCGGAGCCGTCACCTTGTCGTAAATCAGCTTGGAGGTTACGCCAGGGATAGGTTCCTCTCTTGCAGGATAAATGTCCAGGAGGATTAGCTTGTCAACTGCGCTAAGCGCCTGGGCGAAATCGTCTGCGAAGTCCCTGGTTCTGGTGTAAAGGTGAGGCTGGAATATGGCCGTCAGCTTCCTGCCGGGGAATATCCCCCTTATGGAAGAAATCGCTGAAGCCAATTCTTTCGGGTGATGAGCATAGTCATCAATATATACAATCTCTGATGTGTTAATATGTTCGTCCAGCCTTCTGCGGACACCCTGGAATGAGCCTATCGCTTTTCTAATTGCGTTAGGATTTACCCCGTGAGTCAGGCAGGCAGCCGCTGCGGCTACGCTGTTCTCTACGTTTATCCAGCCTGGAACGCCGACCCTGATGCCAGTCAGCACTCCTTTAGGGTAAACTAAGTCGAAGACATAGTGTCCGAAATCATCAGGACTGATGTTTTTCGCATAAAAGTCCGAGGCGGCATCGTCGTAGCTGTAGCGCAAGATTTTCGCCTTCGTGTCTGCGGAGGTTATGTCCAGCCCCTGTTTCACGATTACGGTGCGTCTCACTTGCGAGGCAAAAGCTTTGAAAGCCTTGATATATTCGGCAAGAGTGCCGTAAATGTCCAGATGATCTGCGTCCATTGCCGTAATCACTGCTATTGCAGGGTGCAGCTGCAAGAAAGAGCGATCGAACTCATCGGCCTCTGCCACGAATGTCGGAGTGTGGCTCGTTAGCATGTTCGTGCCGTAATTCTTGGATATTCCGCCAAGGAAGGCTGAGCAGCCCTCGCCACTCTCTTGAAGAATGTGCGCTATGAGCGTGCTGGTGGTGGTTTTCCCGTGAGTGCCTGCAACCGCCAGACATGTCTGCCCTTCTGAAAGCTCACCCAGCATCCTTGAACGCTTGATTAGCGTGTAGCCGTGTTCTTTCACGAACTGGAACTCTTTCAGCGTCTCAGGAATTGCAGGCGTGTAAACTACTAATGTGGAAGCCATGTCCTTAGGAATATAATCTGGGTCATCGGCGTAATGAATCTCTATGCCCTCTTTCTCCAGCTCGTGAGTTAGTTCCGAGGGTGTCTTATCATAACCTGCCACAGGATATCCCTTGAATTTATAATATCTTGCAATGGCGCTCATGCCAATGCCGCCAATGCCAAGAAAATATATTTTTGAATACTTCATATTATTGAATAAATCTCATCTGCTATTTTCTGCGCTGCGTCTGGAAGCGCCATCTTTCCCGCATTTTCTTCCAATTCGTGAATCTTCGCTGGCTCTTTCAGCAGGTTGAGGGCTGCATGAATCATCTTCTCCGGTGCCTCAGAGTCCTTTACGATGAACGCAGCGTTTTTATTCACGAGCGCCATGGCGTTATGCGTCTGATGGTCTTCGGCTACGTTTGGAGAAGGCACGAATATCACGGCTTTGTGAGCTGCGCAAAGCTCCGAAACCGAGCTGGCCCCTGAACGAGAAATCACGATGTCTGCCGCAGCGTAGGCCAGATCCATCCTGCCAATGAAGTCGGAATAATGAATGTTCCTAAGGCTCTCTCCGCCAAGGCCTTTCTCTTCCGCTTCCTTCATGAACTCGTCTATTCCGGCCTTGTAGTATTTCCCGCACTGCCAGAGAATGTCCACGTTCTCCATCCCTCTGCATCCTTCCTCGATGAATTCCCTCATGCATTGGTTGAACCTGGCGCTGCCCAGGCTGCCACCGACTATGAATATGTGCTTGTGGGCTGGGTCCAAGCCATATTCTTTAATTCCTTCTGCTTTCATTTCAGGCGTGCAAGGCACGAAGACACTCCTGATAGGGTTGCCAGTCTTCACGATTTTCTCGGCTGGGAAGAACCTCTCCATTCCGTCGTAAGCCACGCAAATCTTTTGAACTTTCGGGCCGAGCTTCTTGTTCGTGAGTCCAGCGAAACCGTTCTGTTCCTGAATGAGCGAAGGAATCCCGAGTTTCGTGGCTGCCCAGAGCAGGGGAGCGCTGGCATAACCACCCACTCCCACGGCCACGTCCGGCTTGAACTTCTGGATTATCTTCTTCGCCTTATTATTGCTCGCAAGCATCTTGAACGGCACTTGAAGGTCATTTATTATATTCCTTAAATTCAGTTTCCTCTGCAGACCGACGATTGGCAGCCCGACTATCTTGTAACCAGCCGTCGGCACCTTCTCCATCTCCATTTTCCCTTTTGCGCCAACGAAAAGAATTTCCGTCGCTGGATTTAAATCCTTAAGTTTGTTTGCGATGGACACGGCCGGGAAAATGTGCCCCCCTGTGCCTCCTCCGCTTATTATGACCCTTAACGCTTTATATTCCATGACAGCCTCCTAGTTTTGAATATCATCGAAATTTGAAAGTTCATCTGCTTCTTCCTGTATGTCATCGTCCAGAGACTCACACTCCGAGACGCTATCTCTTACGTTATCGTGTTCCACGAGAGGAGCAGCCTTAGCCGACTCTTTGTCGATTTTCCTCTTTGCCATCCGGCTTATGGACAAAATGATGCCGAACGCTATGCTGAACATCAGGAATGACGAGTTGCCGTGGCTTATCATAGGCAGCGTCTGTCCGGTGTGCGGCCCAAGGTCGCAGTTCACCATTATGTGCAGCATTGCCTGTGCCGAGATTAGGAACACCAGTCCTGCCACGCAAGTCTTGGCGAACTGATTGTCGCAGTTCTTCACTATGATCGAACCCCTTGCCATCAGGCTGACGTACAGAATTATTACGAATATGCCGCCTAGCAGGCCATATTCTTCAACGATGAAACTGAACATGTAGTCCTCGAACATGATAGGCGTGACGTACCTCTGGGTGCTCCTTCCGGGTCCTTTGCCCATCAGGCCGCCCTGATGAATCGCTAATTTGGCGCTCACTGGCTGCATGCTCTCATCCAGGGCTTCCTGGAATTTCTCGCTTCCGCGAGGTTCGGTCCTCAGTATCTCGAAAGTGTCCTCTCTGTCATTTCCTTTAATTCTGTTCAGGGCAGTTTCAAGGTGAGGAAAAGGTTTCTCGTCGGCAGGCTTATCGGAAATCTGGTTTATGCCTATGCATCCGAATAGTATTCCTATGGCGATGGTGATAGGGAGGATGAGTTCCCTGATGCTGATGCCTCCGATGAGGATGGTGAAGAACATCAGAAGGCCAATCAGGAGCGTGCTGGAAAGACTGCCGACCATGATCAGGACGCACACGATGAACATAGGGATGTAGATATATCCGAGTTTTTTCGCGATAGGCTTTCCAAAGATGGGGTATTTCTTTGCCAGGATGTTCGCAATCATGAACTTATCCTTGACATAGGCGTTCACTGCCCATGACAAGTACATCACCATCCCTATTTTCGTCACCTCGAACACATGTATCTGGATGCCGCCGACTTTCACGATTCGCCAGGCATGGTTGATGAATTCCGGCTTGAAAGGCCCCACTGGCTTCTTGAAAGCCAGGATCAGCAATAGGAACAGGCAGAACATGAAGCCTAGCTGCGATATTACCCTGTAAAAGCCAATGGACTTGATGTTATAGCAGATTATTATGAGAACCAGACCGGCCAGGGTGATGGCCATCTGCTCCCCGACGATTGCCATCCTGGTCGTCCCTTGCTGCAGCGCTAGCTGCGTGGTGGACGAGAATATTGCCACGATGGAAATCATCATCAGCAGCAGGACGATCATCCATACTACCTTATCCCCTTCGAAGTTCTCTGCGAAGGTCCAAAGACTACTCTTTTTCTTCGTTTTCTCTGCCATGAATGAATATGTTATATTCCTAAAGCCTCCTTACCGCTTCCTTGAATTTCTCGCCTCTCTCTTCCATGTTGTGAAAAAGGTCAAAGCTGGCGCAGCAAGGGCTTAGCAGCACTACGTCCCCAGCCTTGGCGAATTTTGAAGCCTCTTTAACTGCATCTTCGGCGCTGCGAGTCTCCACCATGTTTTCCTTACCTACGATGTCTTCGAACGCCTCGTGGAATTTGTGGTTGTCTGTCCCAAGGCAGACTATTGCCTTAACCTTTTCTTTCACGAGTGGTTTCAGAACCTCATAGTCGTTGCCTTTGTCCTTGCCCCCGCAAATCCACACGACCGGTCTGGTCTGGCACTCTAAGGCATACCATGCGGCATCCACGTTCGTCGCCTTGGAGTCATTGATGTAGAGCACGTCTTTAATCGTCTGCACAGGTTCCAGGCGATGCTCGATTGGCTTGAAAGTAGCGAATGCCTCTCGGATTACCCTGTTGTCTATTCCAGAAGCTTTTGCAGCCAAGGCTGCGGCCATGGAATTGTAAATGTTATGTTTGCCGCTCAGGGACAGTTCTTTGAGGTAGATGTCGCACTCTTCTTCCTCATACCTGGCGACTATCTTGTCTCCTTTCAGGAATGCTCCCTGAGACACTTCCTTCTTTTGCGTGAACGGCAGCATCTTGGCCGTGATGATGATCTTGTTCAGATGCCCGACTGTAATTTCATCATCGGAATCGAAGATGAAGCAGTCCTCCGAGCTCAGGTTCCTCGTGATGCGGAATTTGGCTTTCACGTAGTTCTCCAGATCGTAGTCGTAGCGGTCCAGATGATCTGGCGTTATGTTAGTTATTATTGCTATGTCGGGATGGAAATCGTAGCAGTTGTCCAGTTGGAAGCTGCTGATTTCCAGTACATAATAGTCGAAATGCTCGGTGGCTACCTGGTAGGCGTAGCTCTTGCCGATGTTGCCGCCTAGGCCGACGTTAAGTCCGGCGTTCTTCAGCAGGTAATATATTAATGAAGTCGTGGTAGTCTTGCCGTTGCTTCCAGTCACGCAGATCTTTTTCGCAGTGTCGTAACGGCCTGCGAACTCTATTTCAGAGATTATATGGATGCCCTTTTGCTCGATCTTCTTCACCATCGGAGCGTCGTTCGGGATGCCAGGACTCTTCACCACCTCGTCGGCATTCAGGATTTTGTCCTCGCTATGGCCTCCCTGCTCGAATGGAATGTCCCATTTCTTCAAGTCATCGGCATAATGGTCGGCTATCTTGCCATTGTCGGAAAGGAAAACGTCGAATCCTTTCACCTTTGCAAGCACGGCGGAACCGACTCCGCTCTCTCCGCCACCTAAAACGACTATTCTAGACATATTCTATTAATATTTTATATTCATTTTCTTCTCATTGCTAGATCCTGAATCAAGTTCAGGATGACAGCATTATCATGTTTTAGCAGTGCCAGGCATCATCTTATTTTCAGCAATGCCAGCGTGGCGGCGGCAAGGATGATGCCTATCATCCAGAACCGCGTCACTATCTTGGCCTCTGGAACGGCATGCACAGGCTTGCTGATGAGCGCGGGCACCCCCTCCTTCTGATAGTGATGGTGCAGCGGCGTCATTTTGAACACCCTCCGCCCCTCTCCGTATTTCTTCTTCGTGTATTTGAAGTAATATCTTTGAATGATGACTGACAGTGCTTCTACTAGGAATATTCCGCATAGCAGGGGCAGCAGCAGTTCTTTGCGAATCAGCACGGCGCTTACCCCTACGATGCCCCCTATGGTCAGGCTTCCCGTGTCACCCATGAACACTTGGGCAGGATAAGAATTGTACCACAAGAATCCTAGCAAGGCGCCTGCGAATGCGGACATGAACACTGCGATTTCTCCCGCCCCTGGGATATACATTATGTTCAAGTAATTGGAATTCACTAAATTGCCGCTTAACCAAGCCAGAATGCCGATTACCACGCCTACGATAGCGGTAGTACCCGCCGCAAGGCCATCCAGGCCATCCGTGAGGTTCGTGCCATTAGACAGGGCCGTGATCACTATCACGATCATGAACACGTAGATCGCCCATTTGCAATACCAGCCCCAGCGGCCTTTGAACGGAGACAGCCATTTGTAATCGAACTCGTGATCCTTCACGAACGGAATCGTCGTCTTCGTGCTTTTTACGACGTTCTCCATCTTCCACCCCACGTCCTGGGCCACGAGAGTTTCTGAATCCACGTTCAGCGAATGAGTGTTTCCTTGCTCCACGATATTTTGCTCTCCTACCTTCACGGGTACTTTCTCGCGGACCACGATGTCGTTGCTGAAGCACACCGCAAGGCCTACGATGAAGCCGAGGACAATCTGCCCCGCCAGCTTCACTTTCGGATGCAGGCCTTCCTTGTTATGCTTGTAAACCTTGATGTAATCGTCTGCATAGCCCAAGGCTCCGCACCATAATGTGGTTATGACAAGCAATATGACGTAGATATTCGTAAGGTCGCAGAACAGCAAGACGGGAACTAGCACGGAGATGATGATTATTATTCCGCCCATTGTAGGCGTGCCCTTTTTCTGCATCTGCCCTTCCAGGCCGAGATCCCTTATGGTTTCCCCAATCTGCTTCTTCTGAAGCCATTTTATGATCGACTTCCCAAGGAAGAAAGCCAGCAGCATTGCCGTTACGCTGGACAGAATCGCCCGGAATGACAGATAGGTGAACAGCCCCTGTCCAGGGATGTCGTACTCTTTAAGCGCTTGGAATAAATGGTATATCATATTACTTGTTTTCTGTGTTTACCTGCGAGAATACCTCGTCCAGCACCTCTCTCTCATCGAAATGACGATGCTCGGAGCCGATTATCTGGTAGGTCTCATGCCCTTTGCCTGCTAGCAGTATCACCGCCCCCTTAGGAGCCGTCATCACCGCCGTGCGGATGGCTTCTTTTCTGTCTGCTATGAATATGGCCTTGGCTAGTCCCTTAGGGGAGAAACCGGCTTTTATGTCATTCATTATATCCTCTGTTTTCTCGGTGCGGCTGTTGTCCGACGTGACAATAATCCTGTCGGCATATTCTTCGGCGATTTTCGCCATCTCTGGCCTCTTGGTCTTATCCCTGTCTCCTCCGCAGCCGAACAAGCATATCAGCGTCCTGCCCTTATCGATGTCCTTCAGGGTTTTCAGTACGTTCTCAAGTGCATCCGGAGTGTGGGCATAATCTATCACGGCAGTGATGTCGTCAGGCCCTTTCCTATTCTCTAGCCTGCCAGTAGCAGGGGCTAGGCCGCTGATTTTCACAAGGGTCTCGTCAGGATTTGCCCCCACGGCAAGAGCGGCGCAATATATTGCCAATATGTTGTAGGCATTGTGCTGGCCGATGAGTTTCGTCCAGGCCTCTCTGCCATCGATTCTCAGCAACATGCCCTCCATGCTCTCTTCCATTATCCTGCAAGAGTGGTCTGCCAAGCCTTTACAAGAATATGTCACCACTCTCGCCTTCGTATTCTGCACCATCACCATCCCGTTTTTGTCATCTGCGTTCGTGATTGCGATGGCATTCGGCCCAAGGTTGTCGAAGAACAATTTCTTGCATCTTAAGTATTCTGCGAAAGTCTTATGGTAATCCAGATGGTCGTGAGTGAGGTTCGAGAATATGGCAACTTTGAATTCCAGCCCAGAGACACGTTCCTGCTCCAAGCCTATTGAACTGACTTCCATGAAACAGTATTCGCAGCCCTCATTCACCATCTCGTTCATTAAGTAGTTGATAGTGATTGGGTCGGCGGTCGTGTTTGCCGTCTCGGAACGATGCTTCCCTACGAAATTCGCAATCGTGGACAGCAATCCGCAATTGTAGCCAAGCGACATGAACAGGTTGTGAAGCAGGGTTACGGTAGTCGTTTTCCCGTTCGTCCCGGTTATGCCTATCAGGGTGAGCTTGCGAGATGGGTTATCGTAGAAATTCGCTGCCATGATGGCCACGGCATGCCTGGAATTTTCTACTTTCACCAAGGCTATCCCTGCTCCGCCGCTTGCCTTGGCAAGCTGCTCAGCAAGGATGTCTTCATCTTCGTAGGCTACTGCTACTGCGCCCGCCTTGATGGCGGAAGCGATGTAGGTCTGTCCATCGGCATCGTGGCCCTTGACTGCTATGAATAAAGAGCCCGGGGCCGCTTTCCTGGAATCGTTGCAGATGTCCGAGATCTCGATGTACCTGTCGCCGGTCACCGAGATTACCCCGCTATCTGCTATGATGTCATTTAATATCATATATTCATTTATTATTTTTCCCATTCCGCTTCTCTACGGCCTTATTGTTGCCGGCCTTTTCTACAGCTTTCTTGTCGCTGGCCTTGTTGAATTCCGGCATATTGCCTGTCTCGTGCAACACTTCTCCCAAATCGGGATCCATGGTGTAGATCTGGTCCACGATTTCCCTTAATGCCGCAGCCGGCAGCACTCCTCCATACACGCTTCCCCGGATCAAGTAAGATTTCAGGCAGATGATCGCACTGTATTTAGGCTCATCGGCAGGGAAGAATCCTACGAAGGTCGCCAAGTTTGTATAGCTGCCGTCTTTTGTCACGTAAGGGTTCTGCATTCCATATTTCTTTATCTGCTCCCCGGTAAGTGTCTGCCTGGAAGTCCCTGTTTTTCCTGCCACTTGCAGTTTCGCTCCTCTTAGCTTCCTTGAGGCAGTCGCTCCCATTTCGCTAGTCACGGCCTTCATTGCCCTAAGCATGGTGTCTGCGGTGGCTTTTGAACAAATTGATGCGTTCAGTACGCTAGGTCCCCTCTTTTCTTTCACTACTCCATTTCGCTCTATGCTTTCCACGAGGTATGGCTTCATCATCTTACCTTTGTTTGCGATGGCATTGTAGAACGTAAGGACGTGCAGCGGAGTCTCTTTCACTGCGTAACCCATGGCTACTGAGCCTAGGTCGGTAGCGCTCCATGATGGTGATTCTGGATTTGGAACATACGGGGGCTGAAGGCCATCCAGGTCGAAATCCCATGCCTGGCCTAATTTGTAGAGGTACAGCTTGTCTATGAATCTCTTCGGATTGTCGGAATAATTGTGGACTGCCAGGTACCGGAACACATAGTTCGAGGATATCTTGAAGCCATGCAGGTAGGAGATGTATTTCATTCCTCTCACGTGGTCGTCCGGCGGGTATCCAGGGATTATTCCGTTGTTAGTCGGTATGCTGTCGTCCAAAGACTCGATGTAGCCATCTTCTATTGCAGTCATCAGAGTGGTAGCCTTGAACACCGAACCCGGCTCTGAACTCAGCCCTATGGCCATATTGTATGTCTCGTTCAGGCTCTGGTCTGTGGAATCCCTCATCAGGTTCACCATTGCTCTTATGGCGCCTGTCTTCACGTCCATGATTACGACGCATCCCATCTCGATGCTCTTATCGTCGGTGATTTGTTTCCTAAGCGCCTTGTCTGCTACGTCCTGCAGCGTAATGTCTAACGTAGTTCTTACGTCGTATCCGTCTTGCGGCTTAACGAATGTGCTGTCGTAGTTCTGGATTTTCCCGTTCTCGGTGGACTTCAGCCACACTTTCCCTTCTTCTCCGTGCAGCACGTAGTCGTATTTACCCTCAAGCCCTATGTGGTTGTTTCCATTCGAGTTTGAATTGTCTTTCACGTAACCAATCGTTCGCCTTGCCAGAGTGCCGTAAGGGTATTGGCGGGAGTCCTTAGTCTCTACTATGATGCCGCTCTTGTACTGGCCCTCATTCATCAGTGGCATATTCTTCATCTTCAGATAAGTCTCTCTGTCCACTGGTTTCCCTATCTTGAGGTATTTCTCACCGTTGCGCCTTCCGGCCGTTATTTCTCTGTAATATTCATCAGCGCTCTTGTCTCCCATCTCCTCGGCCAGGCCGTTGCAGAACGCCCTTGCCTTCGCAAGCCACTCCTGCTCCAATTTCATGGGCTCTTTCTGTGATTTGAAATAATCTTTCCTTACCGTGCAGTCCATGTACAGCTGGTACATAGGGGTAGAAATTGCTAGCAGCCTGCCATCATTGGCTATTATGGCGCCACGTTCCGGCTCGATCTTGCTTTTGATGTTTCTCGGCAGGTAGAACTTCTCGACATCTTTATCCAGGTTCCAAAAACACTGAATATATATGATTCTTCCCACCAGTACGACACCCAAGATCAAAAGGGCAAAGTAGCAGTAGTACAGGATGACCGCCATCCTGTCCCGTTTCTTAATATTTCGTCTCTCCGTTTCCATGTTCATTGTCTGCCCTTATTGTCTTGCTTTGAGCTAATCTTGTAGGCTGGTTTCTCGGCGTTCGTAAGCTTGGAGCCTTTTTCTTCAAGCTTTTCCTGCACTTTGCTCATTCGTCCAAGGCTTGCCATCTCTATCGTTTTCTGAGCCCGGTATATTTTCACATTTTCTAGTTCTTTCCTGTTCTGCTCGACTTTTATGAATGTTTTTTCCATCTTCAGGCTTATCCAGATGCTCAGCCAGATGAGGAAGATAGTGTATATGATGTGTATGAAATAGCGATCAATCTGCAGTCTCAACAGGAATTCCCCTTTGAGAGTTGCAAAAAAGGCATTTTTAAACCACTGACAAATGTCAGAGAGCCTCCATTTCTTCTGTTCAGCAGTTTCTGCCATATCCTTCACTTTTCTCTGCTATCCTTAATTTTGCGCTCCGAGCCCTCGTGTTCCCGGAAATCTCATCTTCGCCAGGCACTATCGGCTTCCTGTTCACTGCCTTCAATGGAGCATCCAGATTGCCGTAAATGTCTTTCTCCTCTATTCCGCTAGGATTTCCTGTCTTTATGAAATTCTTCACCATTCGGTCTTCAAGGGAATGGTACGTTATTATCACCAGCCTTCCTCCTGGCTTCAGGGTATCTGCGGCCCCGTCCAGGAATTTCTCTAAGGAACGCATCTCATGATTGACTTCGATGCGTAAGGCCTGATAGATTTTCGCTAGGAACTTGTGAGTGGCTGCCTTCGGAAGCGCTGGTTCCATTGCCCCTGTTAGCTGGGCTGTCGTGCTTATGTGGGACTTAGCCCTGGCGGCAGCAATCAGCTGCGAGAGCTTTCGAGCATTGGGCACCTCGCCATAAATCCTGAATATTCTTTCGAGTTCCTCTTGGGAATATTCATTGACGACTTTCTCTGCCGTCAGATCACCCTCTTGATTCATCCTCATGTCCAGCGGAGCATCGTACCTGAAAGAGAATCCTCTCTCGGCGGTGTCGAACTGATGAGAGGACACGCCTAGGTCGGCGAGAACTCCGTCCAGTCCTGCGCTTGCAAGCATGCCGTCATGAACCGCCTGGAGGACATAATTGCGGATGAAACGGAAATCGCCGTGTACCAGCGTAAGGCGAGAATCATCAATTTTGTTGTTTATAAAAGCGTCGCCGTCACGATCGAAGGCGATGACGTGACCGTCTTCGTTTAAGCGTGAAAGAAGTTCGGCGGTGTGACCACCGCCTCCGAATGTGACGTCGGCGTAAATTCCTGATGGATTGGTGACGAGTGCGGCTATGCTCTCGTGAAGAAGTACAGGTGTATGGTATTCAGACATTTCCGCAGCCCTCCTATCTCTACTGAGACAGCTGGCCTGCGATGTTCAAGAATTCTTCGTTGGAAATTGCGCTTGCCTCGTACTTTTCCTTTGCCCAAATCTCAATCTTGTAATCGCTGCCAGAGAACACTATCTCTTTTGTTACGCCTATGGATTCCAGAAGCTTCCGAGGGATGGAAATACGTCCGAGCTTGGAATCCGGTTCAACGATGGCGCGGTCACGCATGTATTCCCTCCAGAAGGAGGCGTGAGAGCGATTGAAGAAATTGAGCTTCGATTTCACTTCCTGCGACTGGCGTTCCCACTCCTCGAAAGTGTACATTTCAAGACAGTCTTCGAATATGTCTTTCTTGATGACGAAGCGCATGTCTCCATCGGTTGGCATCAACGATTTGAACGGTGCGGGGAAAACCACCCTGCACTTATCGTCTAGCTTCGCTGAATATTCTCCGATGAATGTTATCATAGGTATCTACTTTCACGCTAAGGCAAAGGTACTAATATTTTTCCATAATTTTCCACATGTTTCCAAAATTTTCCACGAATTCTTGACGAGGCCATTCGTCCTGGATGCCTGGCATTCTGACGAAGTTCCCGTCTGGACAAATGACTTGTTGCTAATTTATTATGGATTAATTATTTTGTGGATGGCCTCTCTGCGCTATTTCGCATAGTAGATGTCTTTGATGATGAGGCCGGCGAGGGTGAGTCCGAATATGGCAGTGACTGGCATAGTGGTGCCGTTGACGACGGCCTTCTTGGGCTGTCCTTCAGCTATGGCTGAATCCGGGTCCAAGGCAGTGCCGAGATTCGGCAGCACCTCGTCGTCATAGACACAGAGGAATTTCTTGTCCGGCATAGTGCCGTTTTTCTTGAATTTCTTGCGTATTGCCGCTGCTAGAGGGCAGCCCCGGACGCTCCAGAACTCGGCGACGTGAATCCGCGCCGGGTCGATTTTCAGGGCGGCGCCCATGGATGCGAAGAATTTGGCGGATGACTCGCAAGCACGGAGAATTAGGAAAGCCTTATCTTTCAAGCTGTCAATGGCGTCCACCACGTAGTCATATTCATTCAGATTGAACTTGTCGGCAGTTTCAGAAGCGTAAAGCTCCTGAATGGCAGTGATTTGCGCATCGGGATTGATTTCCAGCAGACGCTCCTTCATGGCTTCGACCTTCACCTGCCCCAGCGTGCGGCAGGTCGCCATGTCCTGGCGATTGACATTGGAGGCGGCAACCCTGTCCGAGTCAACGATGGTCATGTGGCCTATTCCTGACCGCACCAGTCCTTCGGCGCACCAGCTGCCTACGCCGCCTACGCCGAAAATAATGATGCGAGCCTCTGCCAGCCTCAGCATCACCTCCTCTCCAACGAGAAGTTCTGTCCTTTGAAATATTCCTTCTGCCATTTGTCGAATTAATGAATATGCCAAAGATAGCTATTTCTAAATATAGACTATGATGTAGTACATCATTGCTCCGGAGGCGATTAGCTTTATGCCTGTGCCGAAAAGAAATCCGAGGAAGGAGCCGATGGCAGATTTCAAAGAGGCAGCGGCGATAATGTCAACAACCACTTCCATTCATGAATATTTTATATTCCTGAAGCCCGAAGTTAGCAATTTCCTTGACAATGCATCTAATTTGAAAGCGAGAAAAATTATTGGGGCAGAATGTTGCATTTTTGACATAAATTGCTTAAATATTGCAAACCAATTTGAAATATTTATTAAACTTAAAGAAAATTAAAGAATATGGAAGAAGTTAAATTCTATCGCTGCCGTCATTGCGGCAATGTTATTGTGCATCTCGTAAGCAGCGGCGTCAACGTCGTTTGCTGCGGAGAGCCTATGCAACTCCTCGTGCCGAACACGCAGGACGCTTCACAGGAGAAGCATGTGCCTGTGATCGAGAAATCCGGGAACATCCTGACAGTGTGCGTCGGGAGCGTCGAACATCCGTCCCTTCCAGAGCATTTCATAGAGTGGATAGCTGTGCAGACCCCTGCTGGCCTGCAGATTCACTATTTGAAGCCTGGCGATAAGCCAGAGGCTCGTTTCGCCCTTGCGGACGACACGACCGAGGTGACAGTCTACGAATTCTGCAACCTCCACGGCCTCTGGAAGAGCACGCTTTAAGGCCGTCGCCCTTAAAAGCTGATGTCGATTCCTCCAATGACGGTTGCGCGAGGCATCGGGTAGCCGGCGTTGATTTCGTATTTCTGAGCGAGCAGGTTCTCCCCGCGCGCCCAGATGTTTAATGCACCTATCACGTGGAATGAAGCCCTGACATTCCATAGCAGGAAATTCTCCTGAGACTCGTTAGAGCCGACCGCAGTGTAAAGCCCATTAATATATTGGAGCCCAGTTGAAGCAGTCAGGCGTCCTTTGGAGAAACTCGCTCCTCCGTACAGCTTGTGCTCAGGGGCTGCAATTACCGGAGTGGCCATGTGCAGAAAACTGTAGTTTGCATCTGCCGACCAGTTGCGGTTTATCCTATAGACTATCTGGGCCTCGATGCCTGAGTTTTCCAGTGCGCCGGAATTCTGGTTCAGC
Organism: Bacteroidales bacterium UBA1680; assembly: GCA_002320605.1. Classification (GTDB taxonomy): domain Bacteria; phylum Bacteroidota; class Bacteroidia; order Bacteroidales; family UBA932; genus Cryptobacteroides. The sequence goes on from DCKG01000020.1 coordinate 60,735, forward strand.
CTGCCGGAACCGTTAGGGTTCGGCAGAGTTTGTATGATATTCTTTGCCTTTAGGTAGAACAGATTGATTCCGTACCTCAGGCGGCTGTCAAGAAGGCTCTGGGAATATGCCAGCTCGTAGTTCCACATGGATTCCGGCTTCAGGTCAGGATTCTGAGGTGGGAACATGTACATTTCTCGAAGGTTCGGATAACGAAAGCCTTTCGAAGCCGATGCTTTGATTTCTATGGCGCCAGGCAGATGGAACGACATCCCGAACTGAGGCACCCACTCCGTGCCGACCCTGGAATGATGGTCAATTCTCACACCTGCGTTAAGCGTAAGCCATGCCCACACATCCTGACGTGCGTCCAGATAGCCAGCCACTTCGTCTTCATGCTTGTCCACGAGTTGCATCTTGTTTCCTGCGTTGTCCCCGCTGACGAATTTATTCCAGGCTTTGCCGCCATAACGGAACCAGTCGAAACCGGCTGTGAGACGATTTCCGGCGAAGGCCTGGACGCTTTGATACACAGAGGTTCCCATCATGTCGTCATTGGATATGAAGCGATATGCCTTAGGGCTCTCCCCTTGGCCGGGCATGTAGCCGTCGTTTATCCAGTGATGCCCCCAGTTGTAGAAGAAGCTTACCGTCCCGGAAGTCTTGTCATAGTTGTTGTCTACGGCGAATGTCGTGACTCCGCGAGTTATTTTCTGGTCGCCTTCCAGCAGGGACTCTCCCACCGGCCCTGGATAGGATGCATTGAAATGGGTCAGGTTGAGGTCGGCCCTAAGGCTCCATCTGTCAGTCAGCTCGTAACCCAGTTTGCCGTAGCCACCGTACTGCTCGAAATCCATATTGTCCCTATGTCCGTCGGTGCGGTTATACGAACCAGAGACGGTGCTGGAGAAACGCCCTTTGCGGATTCGGTTCGTCAGCTCGCTCTCCAGAGTGTTGTAGGAGCCGTATCCTGCGTGCAGGCTGGTCTTTATGCCGTCTTCACGCATCCTACGGGTCACGATGTTCACTACCCCTCCCATGGCGTTCGAGCCATAGAGCATGGAAGCCGGCCCGCGGAGAATTTCCACTCTCTCGGTTATGAAGGACTGGTATGAATCGGAGATTGGATGACCGAATATGCCGGCGTACTGAGGGTGACCGTCGATTAGCATCAGGAACCTGGAACTCCCACCGCTTAAGCCACGCAACGAGATGTTCCCGGCAGATCCGCCGGAAATTCCGTAGCCCATGATTCCTCGGGAGGTGACGAACAGCCCAGGGATTTGCTCGGTAAGCACAGGCAGCACGTTCTGCTGCAGCGAATTCTCTATTTTAGACCTGTCAATCACCGTGACGGTCTGCGAAAGATGCCTCACGTCGGTCTGCATCCGGGAGCCTGTCACCACGACTCCTTCAATCTGGTAAGTTGAGTCCGACGCCTCTTGCGCCAGGCCTTTTGTGCCGAGAAACAGAGTCCCGCAGAGAATCAGGTTCACTGCAAGCCATTGATGAGAATTATTCATGTTTATAAATATATTATATTCATTATCGTGTCACAAAATTTTAGAAACGTGTTACTGCAAAAGTAAAAAAATTAATCAGCTCTGCTCATTACTAATTTCCCATGTTTTATGCCCTTTATTGAGGTAAGCTTTTCCGACAAGGCAGTCAGCGAATGAGCTTCTCCCATCACGGTCACGGTGTGCAGGCAAAAATTTTCATTTATGTAATATTGTGAAGAAGAAAGGATCAGTTTCTGGTTTTTCAGCTGAACCTCTTCCACTTCCTGAGCGATTTTCTGATCCGCCTGGTCGTACATCAGTACGACAGTCCCTGCCACGACGTGATTGCAGTGCCACTTCTCCTCAGTGATGTTTTTTTCCACCAGGAAACGTATGGCCTGCGAGCGATTGGCGAAGCCGTTAGACTTCACATATGTGTCCAGAGCCTCCAGGAGGCCTTCCTCCAATGAAACGCCGAATCGCCTGAGCATGTCCTTTTTCCATTTGACTACGATTGCAAAAATAGCAATTATTTAACGGATAGGAATATATTTTTCCCCGGACTTCTTACCAATATTACATCTGAGGGGTCAGTAATTGTCCATTTTTTTTACTCCCTGTCTAGAAATTAGACATGCCTGAGAATGAGAATGTTGTGATATCCATTTGATTATTAATATTTTATATATTATTGAACGGAATTTGCTTTGCCTTGGGTAGTTTTTGCATGTTAGATATGGATATTAAAATTGAACAGACGAAATGGCAGAAGCGAAAGAAATATGTTCCCTTCATAGCCGGAGGAATCATATTGTCGGCGCTCCTGTTGTGGCTGGCGCTGGGCATGTTCAGTTCGACGCTAAGGGTAAAGGAAAGGGATTTGAGCGTGGCAACCGTCGAAGAAGGGAAATTCGAGGATTACATCTACATAGACGGTCAGGCAGCTCCAATCAGGGTCGTGCAGATCAGCACCGAGGAGGGAGGAATCGTCAGAGAGAAGGTGGTTGAGGAGGGGGCTCACGTGAAAGAAGGCGACGTAATCGTCCAGCTTTCCAACTCCAATCTGGACTTGGAAATCATGAATGCCGAAAGCGAACTTGCCGAGAAGCAAAACATGCTCAGAAACACGCAGATAAGCATGGAACAAGAGGCTTTGGACAACAAGACGGAGCAGCGCCAGCAGGATATGGAGGTTCGGCGGAAGCAACGTGCTTACGAACAGCAGAAGGCTCTATGGGAGGAAAATCTGATAGCTAAGGAAACGTATCTGCAGGCCGAGGAAGACTGGCAGCTGGCGGTGGACAAGCAGAAGCTTCTGAATGACAGGATGGAGAAGGACGAGAAATATCGCCAGGCCCAGCTGGATCAGATGAACGACAATCTCGCGAACATGCGTCAGAACGTGCTTATGGTGAGGCAGCGCAAGGAGAATCTCTGTGTGCGCAGCGCAATCTACGGAGAGCTCGGGAGCCTGAACGTGGAGCTAGGGCAGAACGTGGCTGCAGGGCAGACCATAGGCCAGGTGAATGACCTGAGCGACTACAAGATTACGGCTCAGATAGACCAGAACTACCTCGACCGCATATCGACCGGACTGAAGGCCGTAGCCTCGACGAACAACAAGGAGTATCAGCTGACCTTGAAAAAAATCTATCCGGAAGTCAAAGACCAGCGTTTCAGGGTGGATTTCGTGTTCGATGGGGAGCGGCCCGAGAATATCCGTTCCGGTCAGACCTTCCACTTGGATCTGCAGCTCGGAGATCCTAAGACTTGCATTTTTATCCCGAAAGGAACCTTCTACGGCGTCACTAACGGAAATTGGATTTTCGTTCTGGACAAAGAAGGGAGAAAGGCTTACCGGCGGAAGATACGCATTGGCATCCAGAATGCCAGGTATTATGAGGTGCTGGAAGGCCTGGAGCCGGGCGAGAGCGTGATTCTGAACGGATACGATGCTTTTGAAAATTATAATATATTGAAAATAAACTGATTGGTATAATATGTCATCGCATTTCAATCTAAGGTCTTTTTTAACTTTCCTTTCAAGGAATAAAGGCTATGCTGCGGTCAATATATTCGGGATGTCTCTCAGCCTGGCATTCATAATATTGATTGCTACATTCCTTACTCAGTCGTACAGCATAGGTGACGACCAGAAAAACAGAGACCGTATCTACCTCCTGGCTACGAAGGTGTACGAAGAGAATAAAGTCTATCTGCCCGGTCATCAGATCTATCTCAAAGGTCTTGTCAAGGACTTTCCTGAGATAGGGGCGGTCTGCGCCGTCAATGGCCAGAAGAACACGTTCTTCTACAATGGAAACGGCACAGAGGCGAAAGCTTTTTTCGTGGACACGTCCTTCTTCAGCATCTTTGATTACCCTCTGGAGGAGGGTAGCCTTTCATCATGCATTCACAATCCTGACGAAATCGCTATCTCCAGAACCTTCGCCAACAAGATATTCGGGACGGAAGATCCGATAGGCAAGACCATAAGTCTTGAAAACAGGATTCCGCTTAGAATAAGCGCCGTGTTCAGGGATTTCGAGAAGACCAGCCTTTTCTTCCAGCCTGACGTAATCATCTCTTTCAGCCACAATGATATCAACAATGTGGCCGACATGGCGATATATGCAGAAGAATACGGAGTGAACCTGTTCGGTTCTTTCCTCTTCGTCATGACGAAGCCTGGCGCAAAGCTGGAAGGGAAGGAAGAAGCTCTGACGAAGCACATTAATTCCGTCTATTCATATTACGACAGCGAGGATTTCAAGGCCATGGCGGTGCCAGTCCGATATGATAAGATATATATGTCTGACTATGATCTCAACGAAATATGGGACGTGGTCCGAGGCAGTGACAATCTCCTTATCTCCATGCTTGTCAAGGTGTGCCTTGTCATCCTGCTCTTCGCCATGCTGAACTACGTCAACCTTACCGTGGCCCTGTCCGTGTCCAGGAGCAAAGAGATGGCCACGAGAAGGCTTTTCGGAGGTGGCCGCAAAGAAATCATGCGGAATCTCATCATGGAAAGCCTGACGATGAGCGCGGTCGCTGGCGTTCTGGCGGTAATAGTGGCTGCGGCCATGCTACCTTTGGCTGGATCGGTGCTCTCCTCCGCTATGAATGCCGACACCATGTTCGGACATCCGCTGCTCTTAGGCTTCATTCTGGCCGTGATTCTGGTCGAAGGAATACTGGCTGGCATCATCCCGGCGATAATCATTTCCTGTCCGAATCCAATCGATGTCGTGAGAGGCACTTTCAGGAGGCGGTCCAAGATGGTGCTCAGCAAGACATTCATAGTGGTACAGCTTTTCATCTGCATTGTCTTCATGACGAATGCATTTACTCAGGTTGCGCAGATCAGGCATCTGATGAACCTTCCGCTGGGTTACGAGACAGACCATATAATGACCTTGACTGCCAGTGCCTTATATGGTCCCGACGGCAAGCGGTTCTGCGAGGAAGTCAAGAAGCTGCCTTTCGTGACAGACGTGACGCGCTCGTCCGACACTCCGTTGGACGGCGGAAACAATGTAACGTTCAACGATGCCGAAAACGAGAGGCAGTCTTTCCAGATTTTCTCTGGCGACAGGAATTACCTGAAATTTTTCGGCTTCAATATGATCAATGAGTTCAATCCGAACTTGAGTCCGGCATATTACGTCTCCGAGAGCACCTTGGCCAAGATGGGCATGACGACCGAAGACATGAGGCCAAGCGAGAAGCTTGACACGATGCATGTGCGGTACTTCTTCGACAACAGGAAAACCACGTATAACGGATGCATACCGGATTTCCGCAAATTGGATGCAGACATCAGCGACGGAATCTGCGCCATGGTATACATCGATGATGCACGGAATTATTCCACGCTCAGCATCAAAGTGGCCGGTGATGAGGCTTATGCCTATCGTGAGGTGTGCAACTTATACAGGGAGATCTTCCATCAGGATTTGAACATGGAACACCCTTACATGCATGATGAAATCAGGGCTAATTACTCCAGGCAGATTAGGATGTCCAGGCTCATGTCGGCATTTGCATTCGTGGCCATGATGATCGCCTTCCTGGGGTTGATGTCTATGAGCACATATTTCATGCAGCAGAAGAGGCGAGAGATGGCCATACGTAAAGTGTTCGGGTCTAAGAGCGCCCAGATTAATCTGAGGCTCCTGAAGACGTTCGCCGTCTATGGGCTTGTGGCATTCGTGATCGCGGTTCCGGTCGTCTGGCGAATGGTGGGGAGCTGGCTTATGAATTACCAGCACCGCGTGTCATTCTGGCCCTACCTGCTGCTCGCCGGAGTCCTGACAATGGCCATCTCGCTCATGGCTGTCTATGTCCAGAGCCATGTCATAGCTAATGAGAACCCTATTGGCAATTTGAAACAAGAATGATTAGCGTGCCTTGGCATGACGTGCATGTGATTATGAATATTTAATTGGCATTAAGAATATGATAAAAGTAGAAAATCTCTCCAAGTCTTTCCGTACCGAGGAAGTCGAGACCATAGCGTTGAACGATGTCTCTTTCGAGGTGGCGGACCGTGATTTCGTGGCCATGATGGGTCCGTCTGGCTGCGGCAAATCCACATTGCTGAATATATTGGGTTTGCTTGACAATTCCACTTCCGGGAGATACTGGCTTTCCGGACAGGAAGTCGGGAATTTGAAAGAGAATGAACGCGCAGACGTTCGTAAGGGAAGGATTGGTTTCGTGTTCCAGAACTTCAATCTGATTGACGAGCTGAATGTCAGGGAAAACATCGAACTGCCTCTGACCTACATGGACATAAAATCGTCCGAGAGAAAAAGGATGGTGGAGGACATCATGGCTCGCATCGGAATCAATCACAGGGCAGAACACTTCCCGCATCAGCTTTCAGGAGGGCAGCAGCAGAGGGTGGCGATCGCCCGCGCCGTCGTCTACAACCCTAGGCTGATCCTGGCTGACGAGCCTACGGGAAACCTTGACTCGAAGAATGGAGCCGAAATAATGTCTCTGCTCTCCAAACTCAACAAGGAGGGCACGACCATCGTCATGGTGACGCATAGCGAGCGCGATGCGGCCTTCGCCCACCGCACGATCCGTCTGTTCGACGGACAGATCGTCGGATGAGATGCCTCTTGCGCCTGCAATTTGCTACCCCATGATCCAATGTCCTGAAAAACCTTGGGTTCTTTGGAAAAATGACGGAATGTAGATAATTTTATATCTGAGAATTTTGAGGCTTGACAATGACGGAGACGCTATGGCTGTGAATTCGCTGCGAAAAGGGACGGTACTCGTCGTCGATGACAACAGACATGTCTTGACTACGGTGAAGATGCTTCTCGAAGATTATTTCGAGAAGGTGGTCTGCACAGCCTATCCTGCTGAAATTCCCGATAAGCTGCGGACGGAGAGGCCGCAGGTAGTCCTTCTGGACATGAACTTTTCGGCTGGCATCAACAATGGCAACGAGGGTCTCTTCTGGCTTGGAGAAATCAAGAGGCTCTCGCCAGGAACCAGCATAGTGCTGTTCACCGCCTATGCAGACATAGATCTGGCCGTGAGGGGCTTGAAAGAAGGAGCTGCGGATTTCATAGTGAAGCCTTTCGATAACGAGAAGATGGTAGCCACCATGACCGAGGTGCGAGACAGGGCAATGGGCGTGCAGGCTTCCGGAGGCGATGGACGGGGGACCGCTGGTGGAGTCCAAGGAAATCCGACAAGGATGATATGGGGTCGCAGCATGGCGATGAGAGATGTGAAGGCCATTGCCGACAAGGTGGCAGTAACGGATGCCAATATATTGATTACGGGGGAGAACGGCACAGGGAAGGAGGTCCTGGCGAACTATATTCATGCGAATTCTGCTCGTCGCAATGCGCCGATGATTCCCATTGACCTTGGAGCCATCACCGAAACTTTGTTCGAAAGCGAGCTGTTCGGCTACATGAAAGGGGCATTCACGGATGCGAAGAACGATAAGCCTGGGCTTTTCGAGATGGCACAGGGAGGAACCCTTTTTTTGGACGAAATAGGCAATGTATCATATTCGCAGCAGGCGAAGCTTCTCGCTGCCATCCAGAGGCGCAGAATCCTAAGGGTAGGCGGCAGCAAGAGCATCCCGATAGATGTCAGGCTGGTCTGCGCCACCAACAGGGACCTCCAGGGAATGGTCCGGGAAGGGGAGTTCAGGGAAGACCTGCTCTACCGCATAAATACGATCAATCTGCACATCCCTCCACTCCGGGAGCGCAGAGAGGATATTCCGGATCTGGCGGAAAACTCATTGAAGGTATATTCCCGTCTCTACGGGAAATCCGTCGAGTCTTTCACTCCCGCTGCAATCAGGGTGCTTCAATCGGCTCCGTGGCCAGGCAATGTCCGGGAGCTGGATCATGCCATCGAAAGGGCGGTCATACTCTGCGACGGGGACGTTCTGGATGCGACTGACATCAGTCTGCCGGAAGAGGTCCTTGATTCAGGAGAGCCTAAGACCTTGGATGATATGGAAAAAACCGCCATAAGCAAGGCTATAAATGAATATGGCGGCAATCTTTCAGCCGTAGCTTCTCATCTTGGAATAACTCGCCAGACCCTTTACAACAAAATCAAGAAATACGGAATATGATGACGGCTGCCCTGATAGTCTGCATAGCGCTTCTGGCCATCGTGACTGCGGTGGCGGTAAGGCAAAAGCGGCGCTATGACCGAAGCCTGCGCAAGATCCGCTACATGTTCGATTCCATCAAGAATCTTGACTACGCCTTCTGTTTTCCCGTAAATAATGTTTCTGGCGAGGATCGGCTGATTAATGCGTCCTTGAACCGGATAAAGAAACTGATTATGGATGCCAGGCTGAGCGAGGCGGAGAAAGAAAAATATTATGAATGCATCATTGACTCCGTTGACACGGGAATCCTTGTGCTGGATGAGCACGGGTTCGTCCTGCTGCGCAATTCGGCTGCCTTGCGGTTGCTTGGGCTGGAGGTTTTGAACCATGTGTCGCAGCTGGGAAGGATTAGCGGAGATTTGGAGAAAGATTTCGTGAACCTCAGGCCAGGGGAAAAGCGCCTGGTCACGTTTAGCAATGAGAGAGGGGATGTGCATCTGGCCCTTAGGGCCACCGAAGTCATGCTTCGTGGAGAAATACACCGTCTCGTGACCGTGAACGACATCAATAGTGAGCTGGATGAGAATGAGATCGAATCTTGGCTGAGACTGACGCGCATCCTTACGCACGAGATTATGAATTCAATGACTCCGGTGACTTCCCTAAGCGAAACGCTTCTGAAGAAGGTGCGTTCCGGAGCCACGCGGGAGAATATGGAGGATATAGAGCAAGGGCTTAGCGTCATAAGCAAAACCGGCTCCGAACTGATAAAATTCGTCCAGAGCTACAGGAATTTCACGCATGTTCCGACGCCTCGTCCTTCGCTTTTCTATGTCAAGCAATTTGCTGAGAGAATGGTTTCCATAGCGCGGCAGGGCATTGAATCCCACGGCCAGCCTCAGATGGCATATTCTTCCGTTGCAGGAGAGGATTTCGGCATCGCTTTCCACGTTGACATCCAGCCGGAAGATCTGATAGTCTATGCGGATGAAGATCTGATCGGTCATGTGGTCACGAACATATTGAAGAACGCCATTCAGGCTTCCGGGATCAGGAACATCTGGTTCCGTGCATATTCCGATTCCCAGGAAGCCGTGGTGATGGACATCGGCAATGACGGCGAGCCGATTCCAGAAGATGTGGCCAGGCACATATTCATGCCATTCTTCACGACGAAGAAAAACGGGAGCGGCATCGGACTCCCGATCGCCCGACAAATCATGCGGCTCAGCGGAGGCACTATAACCCTTGTCGCATCCCAGCCTCGCCAGCCGGCATTCGACTCAGCCAGCCCTCTGGCATTTGACTCAGCTCCTTTGGCATCAGATGCCACCCATGCATCAGACGCCACAGGATCGTCCCCTCGCACTATATTCGAACTGAAGTTCCCTTAGTCCCCGCAACCACTCCATCCGCCGTTGTCGCTCCTGTTTTCCGCAATGGGGTACCCATTCGAGCCGTTTGTTGAGATGATATTGAGGGGCTCGGTTACTTCGTCTCTCTGCAGGTCACTCGGGAGTGGATATTGCTTACGATGCGATGAAGTGAAAGATGACTAATTTTTGCCAGCTTCAACTGGCAGCCAAAAGTCAGAGTAACCCCAACGCAGGCTGCTCAGATGCACTTTGCCTCCCGAGTGATTTGCAAGGGGCTACTGTATTAAAAGTCGATGCCTAACCTTCCGCCATAGCCCCTTTCAGAAAGCCCGAATCGCACACCGTCACGGCGGTTCGGGACCTCTCGGTGTGCAGAAAGCCTGAATCACCAACATCGGTAACTACCGTAAGACGGCTTTGCAAGGAATCAGAAGGCGAAGCCTATGCCGAAGTATATGCTGAGGTCAGTATACCTATTGTTGCCGGGCTTCATTCTGTGATGCTGGATCGTGAAGTCATAAGTGCCGGGCTCACAGCGGAGCGGCAAATTCTTAAAGTCATATGTGCCAACGCAGTCGAGCAGCGAGCCGAAATACCTTGAGCAAGGATCGAAATAGTGAATTAGGGCGAAGCCCGTCCTGACCATGAAACCATTGTGTGCTTCGAAGCGGTAACCGACATTGAAGTAACCGTAACCCCTAAGCAGCGTATTCCTAACTTTATCCAGTTTCTTGTATGCCCGATCACAGCCAGCAAAGTCTGTAAGATAAACGGCGTCGTCATTCCTCGACCTGACGATTTCCTGCATGTTTTGCTCTTCTACGAATTGCAGGGACCCGATTACGCCGAGACCCAGCTCAACGTGAGCTCTGTGTTTAGGCAGCAGAAGATAAGTGAGGCCTAGAGGTACGGAGAGATAATGATCATTGAGATGGACCTCGCAATCTGGATCATTACAGCCCCATGGGAAAGAGTACATATAGCCTGGGGAAAAGTAGCTAGCCCCGGTCCTCAATAAAAGTTTCTGATGCTTCATAAGCTGGCGTTCATAGCCCAGCCCGAATAAATTTGAGGCCGATCCCATCTCGAAAAAGAATCGATTGGAATATTCACGGATGGGAATTGAAGTCTGCGCAGCTGAATTGATGCAGAACATGGCCATCAATGCAGCCACTACGGCGGAGGTCTTTATCAATGAATTCATATCGTGAGTCTCGTATGTCCAAAAACTACCAACTAAATCCAAAGAGCATGAAACCTTGCATGAAATTATAGACGCTCTGCTATTCTGCCACAGTCATATATTCCGGAGGCTCCGCTCCAGTATTTGCCTACAGGAGCGGGGCAAAGAGGCGGAATATGTTGTCGATGAGGGTCTTGTAGTATGGGCGCTTGTCCCATTCCTCCTTCGTGATTTCTCGGCAGTCATCAAGATCGCTCTGGAATATTCTCTTGTAATAGATTGCCGTCTCTTCGTCGTAGATGTAGGAATTCACCTCATGGTCAATGTCGAAGCTGCGGTAATCCAGGTTGGCGGTCCCGATGCTGGTCACGTAGTCGTCGCAGACGAAAGTCTTGGCATGTATGAATTGATTCTTTAGGAATATCTTGACTCCTGCGTCGAGGGCTTCCGAGTAATATGCCTTGTTGGCAGGGCGCATGAATATATTGTCTGCCCTTTTAGGCAGCATCAGGCGCACATCCACCCCGGACAGGGCGGCCGCCTTCAAAGCGTGCATCACTGGTTCAGTAGGCACGAAGTAAGGCGTCTGGAGCCAGATATACTTCTTGGTGTGTAACAGGAACCATTCGTAGCTGAATTGCAAGATAGGGAAAACCCTGGAAGGCTCATCCGGCACAATCTGCATCAGCTTGTTCTTCAGAACAGGGTGGATGGCATTGATTTCAATGTGCTGAGCAGCATCCTGCAAGGCAGAAGCCGCAACCTCTTTCGTTCCCCTGTTGTCAGCCGCCCCTTTGTTGTCATCCTGACGAAAGTCAGGACCTATTCCCTTTGAAGAACATTCTTGCATCCGCAACTGAGGAAAATATTCTATCAGCGGCTTGTCGATGGTGCCGCCTCCCGTCAGCCAGGCATCCAGGAACAAATACTGCAAGGTCGCCACGGCCTTGCCCGTGATTCTCATGTGCGTGTCGCGCCATTCCTTGAAATAATGATTGTTGATGTTCATCCCGCCGGTGTAGCCTATCCGCCCATCGATGATCACTATCTTGCGGTGATCCCGGAAGTTAAGCCTCGTGGCCATATCGAGCACATGCTGCCTGGGATTCGTGAATTTGACTACTTCCACCCCCGCCTTACGCATATTCTCATAGTATTTCGAGCTGATTGGCAGGTTAGCTATATTCTCATGGATGAATCTCACCTTCACCCCCTCCCTTGCCTTGGCCATGAGCATCTCCTTTATGCATTTGCTGCTGTCGTCGTTTCCGAAATGGAAATATTCCATGTGGATGGACTCCTTCGCATTTTTTATGTCTTCGCAAAGCAGCTCGAACTTGCGGTGCCCCCATGAGATTATCTCTATGTCGTTGCCATCGGTGAGGGTAGGGTAGCCGTTCTGTCCCACGAGCCTGGTCATGGCAATGTATTCGGGTTTCAGCATTTTCTCTGCCTCATGGCCGAATAACAGGTTCTTTATCTCCTCGGTTGCCCCCTCGTTGAAAGCATCCGTGAATCGTTGGTGCCGGCGCTGGAATATCCAATGGTGCCGGTAATTGATTCCGAACATGTAGTACAGGATGAGCCCTACGGCAGGCAGGAAGGCTATCACTAGCAACCATGCGAATTTTTTCCCGGAATCTCCGGAGTCTATGATTATCATGATCACCGTGGTGATGATCAGCAAGACATACAGGATGGTGAATATGGTCCGCAGTATCATGGGCTATACGATTTCCCCGATTAAAGTCGCCGACGTGCAGGAAGTGATCTTCACGCTTACATAGTCTCCCGCAGCGTGCCCTCTGCCTGGGAAAACGCACATTTTGTCGCTTCCGGTGCGTCCGCAAAGCTCCTCTTGGTTTCTCTTGGAAGGACCCTCCACGAGGACCTCGAACGTTTTACCCACGTCCCTCTTATTGCTTTCCAGGCTCAGCTGGCCTTGAAGCGCGATTATCTCGTTCAGCCTGCGGGTTTTCACATCGGCTGGCACGTCGTCGGGGTAATTCCTTGCCGCCAGCGTGCCGGGGCGTTCGGAATATTGAAACATGTAGGCGTAATCGAACCCAGCCTCGCGGAATATCGAAAGGGTCAGCTGATGGTCCTCATCTGTCTCGGAGCAGAAGCCTGCGATCACGTCGGTCGTGATTCCGCAGTCCGGCATCACCTCCCGAATCTTGCGTACCCTCTCCAGATACCATTCGCGGGTGTAGCGCCTCCTCATCTTCTCCAGCAGGCGGTTGCTTCCCGACTGCACGGGCAAATGAATATGATGGCAAATATTCTTGTGCCGGGCCATGGCTTCTATCAGTTTGTCGCTGATGTCCTTGGGATGGTTCGTCGCGAATCGCACGCGGAGCGAGGGGTTCAGCTGTGCGACCATTTCCAGGAGGTCCGGAAAGTCAATGTCTTCGGCATCAGTCTTCCAGTGATACGAGTCCACGTTCTGGCCAAGCAGCGTAACTTCTTTGTAGCCTTTCTCAATCACGTCCCGCACTTCAGTCAGAATAGTCTTTGGGTCGCGGCTGCGTTCGGCTCCGCGGGTGTAAGGAACCACGCAGTACGAGCACACATTGTTGCAGCCGCGCATGATGGTAACGAAGGCAGAAACCCCGTTTTTGTCCATCCGTACAGGAATGATGTCCGAGTAGTTTTCTTCTCGGGAGAGCAGCACGTTTATTTTAGGTCTTTCCGGGGCCACTTCTCGCAGCATTTCCGGCAGCGACCTGTAGGCATCCGGGCCAGCAACTATGTCCACTTTCCCTGTCTGTATCAGCTTATCCTTCAATCTTTCCGCCATGCACCCTACGATGCCGACGACCACTCCGGAACGAGACTCTTTCACTTGGTTGAAAACCTCCAGCCTTCCCCATATTCTTTGTTCCGCATTGTCCCTCACGGAGCAGGTGTTAGCCAAGATCACGTTGGCATCTGACATATTCGCTGTCCTCTCGTATCCTTCCTTGCCGAGGATGGAGAAAATGACCTCCGAATCCACGACATTCATCTGGCACCCGTATGTTTCGATGTAAATTTTCTTTTCCATGAGTATGAGAAGCTGTTTTGAAATGTTCACTCTTGTTCTTTATGTGCCTTTCCGGCCATTTTCTTCTGCTTCATCGGTCACATAGCTACTGCTATGTTCCCTCTTTAGCAATTGAAACTGTCTCGAAAAATCCCTATAAATAACTGCGGCAAACATTTCAAAACAGCTTCTGAACGCTTTGGCAAATGTACATAAAAACTGTCGTTTTTAGGCCAGTTGCATAAAAATCAAGACCCCATACTATCTTTGTGGGGAAAAAGCGAGCATGGCATCACTGCCCTCCCGCTTGATGATTTTAATATTTTAATTTTAACGGGAACGTTGTCCCAAAATTTTTAATGCCCATGAGACAAGTATGCGGTCTTGACGTCCACAAAGATAACCAACATTGGCCAGAATTTCAAGTCACCTCAATTCTGTTGAACTAA
>DCKG01000035.1 GCA_002320605.1 Bacteroidales bacterium UBA1680
TCAGCCTTTTCAATGATCTTGTAAAAACCCCGTTCCTTACGAGCGGGATGACAAAGGTACAACCTTTTTTTAGAATTGCAAAAATATTTTCATTTTTTTTCGATCACATCCTATTCATAGAAATTCTCGCCTGAAGCTCCCACGTCCTTATTCTATCTTTATAAAGGTTATTCGCATTTTCTTTTTCTATATCCAGAGAAGCATCCGAGTTATCCTCCCAGCGCCTGCAATCATAAATGACATCGTAAATGCGCCCGATTTGATACTCCCTGGATATTCTCAGGCCTACAGCATAATCTTCACCGTATTTTGTAGTAGGGAAATTGATTCTCCGCAGCAGAGGCACATAGAATCCGCGTGGAGCGCCCAATCCGTTAATTCTCAAAGCATTATTCCTACCATTATCCGGAGTCCATTCTTTATGATCTATGATTCCCGGAGGGATGGTCTCAAGGTCGAAATCAGTCATTCTGTACGTGCCGACGACCATAGCGCAGTTCTGCTCGTAAAAAGCATCCACGAATCTCTGGACAGCATCTTGGCAAGAATACATGTCATCGGAATCAAGTTGAAGAGCGAATTTACCGCAATGTGGGTGATGGATTGCGGCGTTCCAATTACCCCCGATGCCATGCCAAGTTTTATCCTGCGCAATGTAGAATAACTTTTCATTCCCAAGATATTTCTTAATGACATCCACGCTTCCGTCCGTAGAGTTATCATCCACAACGAATACATTATATTTGAAGGAAGTCTTCTGGGCAAGAGCAGATTTTATGGCATCCCCGATCGTGCGAACTCGATTTTTGCAAGGGATGACTACAGAGGCCTCATATTCAAAAGGAGCATCCGAGAACTCTATGTGCTTGAAATGAGGCTCCAAGTACCCTCCGATGTCCTTAAGGTGCTGAGTACAAGCCTTTTCCATCTCTATCTGCACATCCCTGTTCTTCGGATCGACATAATCAAAGATCTTCTCCCCTGACTTGCGAGTGTCTGTCTCTATCTCATAATATAAATATTCATTAATATGCACAAGGCTCCCCTTCTGCGAGACTTTCAGCCTTAAATCATAAAGGCCTGCGAATGAATATGCCACATTCATCCTGGATGCAGCCTCTTTAAGCGCAGAAGTTCTGTACACCAGCACGGAGCCGAAATCGAAATTATCCCTGAGAGCCCCCATCTGATAATCTATCACGGGAGCATTCTTCCGCTGCCCTCCAAGCTCGTTGAAATGATCGGCATACAGCATCGCTGCAGAGGAATCGTCTCCTATCGCAACTATTCGCTCCAACGCGAACCTGCCAAAACTAAGGTCAGTGAATTTCGTGTAAATCAATGAATATTCCGCATTCGCCGCAGCAGCCATCTTCATTACCGCATCAGTGCAGTTTATGGATTTGACATCTATAACCTCGCAACCCTGGATGCTTTTCCCCGCAGCCTCAGGAAGCCTTAGCAGGAATATCTTGCCTACGATTTCCTCTTTTTTGAGACCCTCTATCGTTCTCGAAACTTGAAGGACATCTCGAAAAGGGATGAAACAATCTATCATATTCTTAAAATTTAGTTAAATCGATCAAAGATAGCAAACAAATTCGAATATGGAACTCATGAAATATCACGTACGTAATCATCGAATTTGTCTCTGTCACCTTTTGCTTTATTCCTAACCTTGGAACGGTAATTATAGATCGTATTTGCCGAATAGTGAAGCAAACTTGCGATTTTTCCAGAATCAGTGATGCCGAGTTTGATGAGAGCGAATATTCTGAGTTCAGGCGACAATATCTCGCCTTCCTTGGGAACGATTTGCTCCCCTTCGGCAAGCAAATCGTTGAACTTGTCAATGAAATCCGGATACAGGCTGATGAAAGTCTCGTCGAACATCTTATAGAATTTCTGGATGTCTTCCTCGATCGGTGGCTGGTTCTCTATCTCGCTCATGAGATATTCAGAGTCCCCTCTTCTTAGATATTTCAAGACATGATTCCTGTATTTTCTTTCCTTTTCGATGTCATCCGAGATGCGGCTTAAGAATTCGGCAATGTAGGCCTCCTTCACTTTATCATATTCATTTACCTTGGCATCCGCCAATTTCAAGCGGGCATTAACCTTATTGAGCTTGCTTTGATGATGGACCATCAGCAACAACATCAGAATAATTACGATGAGAAGGAATATGGCACATGCAACGGCCCACGTGGTCCTCCGCGCCCTTTCATGCTGTTTTTTCTGAAATGCCTGCTCTACGATAGGGAAAATCTGAGAGATCTGCCATGGACGAAGCTTGCCGTTAAAGAAAAGAGCGTCAGGCAGGCAATGTTCCGCATAATACCGGAATGCCCTGTCTACGTCCCCTTGGCTGAAAATCAGGCTGCTCAGGGTGTTCAGAGCCGCATTGTCCTTAATGGCGCATTTTACGTCAGTCTCAGCGGCTCTGCACAGCCATTCTATCCTCTCCGACGCACCATTCTGATCCGAAAGGTAGAACTGCAGGAAATAACAAGCAGTGGAATATTCTCTCGAAAGGGAATCTGATGCTTTGACCATCTCCCACGCATATTTCTTGGCCATGTCATAGTTCAGATGTGCCTCCTCATACTCTCGCTTCATGTCGAACCAGTCGTATGAATATGGTTCCAGAAGGGCGAACAAAGAATCACGGCAATTATCCCATTCAGCCAGCTGCATGATTCGGACTTTATTATCGGAGGTGAAAGCCTTCATCTCGCCAGCCAGTTTGTGCTTCGCCTTAAAATAGTCTATCAGAAGATCCTGATGCACATTGGGATATTCGTATTTCGACAGCAGATTCGACGCCTCCATGTAGTACCCAGCCAAGGTGTATTCCATCGCCAGAGCGAAATCTGCTTTCTGCGCCTTGTATTCATCCTTTTCCTCAGACGCTATCTTTTGGCACTTCTCCAGGTATCTGAATGTGGAATCCGAGGAGTAGGCGGAAAAAGCCTCTGCTAATGCCATGCATTTCTCAAACTGGCGATTAGCATCTGAATATTTCGAATACATGGAATGAATCAGCGAGATTTTCTCCTTGAATCTGGACTCATGCTCGGATTTAGATTCCAGCACACCATCAAGCTCCTTCAAATAGACGTTCGTATTGGAGCCGCACCCAGAAAAAGTGAGGAGGCATGAGAGCATCAGTAAATGTGAGAATTTCATTTCGGAGCATTCAACATGTTCAAAGATATAAAAAATGCCCGACACTCCAACAAAGAGTCCGGGCAATCATAAAAAGCAGGAAGACCTTACTTCTTTTCGAACTTTATGGTTTCAATCTTGTCGGAAGCAGCCTTGGAAAGGTCAATGGTAAGCACGTAGGTCGTGCCTTCCTCAAGCTTGACGCCATCCGCAAGCTCAAAATTCTTCGAGCCGGTCAATTTCAGGAGCGAAGCAGCGCTGCCTTCGAGGTTGACAGTCGTTGAAACGCCTCCGTCGATTATATTGCCACACTCTCTTCCCCATCCATCCTGGCCGAAATATTTTGCGGAAATATAGTCATAGCGGAATCTGCCTCCCATATCTGAACTTGTTTCCGCCACAGCCTTGCCAGTCAGCTGGAACACCATAGGCTGAACCTCCGCCATGCAGAACGATTGGCCAGGAGTGAAGCCTATCTGCTTTGTCATCATAGGATTAGCAACGCCCCATCCCATGAGCCAGAGCACGCCGTCATCTATGTTTCCATCCTCACCAGAGGCATTCTGACGAGTGAACTCAGCATAACCTGCGTCAAGGAACAGCTCCACGTCGAATGTACCGCTGACCGCATTGAATCTAATTGCAGAGCCATCGAAATACAGGTAATCTGGATCGAGGAACCAGTTCATTAGGTCAGTCATCGCTATTCCTTCTATGGACAGAGCGCCATCCTTTGCCAGCTCGACATTATCGACAAGGTAATGGGTTGCCGAGATGCGCTTTGCCTGAACGCCGTTCAATTTGATGTCTAGCGAAGCTACAGGGATGTCAGCCTTTTCTACGCTGAATACGGCAGCGTCGGAACCATTCGACACATCTACGACAAATGAATATGCCTGACCAAGTTCCAGGCTGACATTCGAGGCTGGCTCTATGTTACCACTGGAAGTGACAGTAACCAGACCTCCATCATTCACCGTAGCGAATGAGCCGAACTCTCCTCCCCAGCCCTTCTGATGGAAGAACTTGAAGCTGTAACCCGAAGCCTTGATAGATTCACCAGCAATGAAAGTCACCTGATACTTTTTGTCTCCAATTTCGGACAAGCAGTAAGCCCCGTCGTCCGTGTTCCAGGAAGGGCCGACCGTAGGCTTGCCCATTCCGCTTCCAATCACCCAGATGGCTCCTTCTGACGTAGCGGCATCGAACGTCGAATATTCAGTTTTGCTTTTCATCGCCTCAACCTTGATGAACTTATTCGTGAAATCTGCCGTGAGCTTATAAAGGCCATCTACCGCCTTGAATGAAATGGTGTTGTCTTCGTTCACCTCAAAGAAATCGTAATCCAGATTCCAGTCGAGAATGTCAGAAATTGCAGGGAACATGATGGCAGCCCCTTGGAGCAGATTGACGATGTCTGTATTCGAGGAAGTGCTCAGGCTGGTAGAAAGCGAGCCGAACGGGGCAGCGGTAAGTTTGAAGAGGTCGGCAGATATGGTGTATGTGCCAGCCTTGTTAGCCGTGAAAGGAATCACATTCGAGGAGCCTGCAGCCAGAGCGGAATTGTTCCACCCGAACGTGACCGTATGGCCGGATTCATCAAGTGGTGCAGTAGTTATGATGCCAGAGGCATCCAATGGGAAAGCATCAGCGACAGCATACTGATAATCAGCTACTTTCTCCATCCGGTACTGGAGACCAGCGATCGTGAGCGTCATGTAATCCGGGTTAGGCCTCGATACGTTCACGTCCACAGTCTGGGTTGTGATGCCCAGCCCTGTGTTCTGGGCAGTGAACGTGAGGGTTGCAGTGCCATCAGGGATTTCAGCATAAATCGGGACAGCGATGGCGGCCGTATAAGTGCCTTCAGTCTTGGTCCTTATCGTAATGTTGCTGACGGTGGTCTCGTCATAGTTCAAGGCGGCTTTCAGCGTCGAGAGCGGGAAATCATCGGCCAGACTTATAGAGAATCTGACAGAATCACCCATGAATGCAGCATTGTCGCAAGAAATGATACTCATCTGCGGCCCCTTGTCCGTAAATTTTACATCCATGGCATCATCGCCACAAGCCACAAGACCAAGCGCAGCGGCAAATATTGGCAGATATTTTATAATCTTTTTCATGATATTCATTGAAATTAGTCTTTCCATAAAATAGAAACTATCGCATCATTCGGCGTTTTGTAGCGAACTGAGTGATTCTCGGTTACGAAAACCAGCTCCTGCTCGCTTCCTGAATCATTGACGATTACGGCAGCATAGGAACCGTCCGCGTTCCTGAACACCTGATAGAACAGGTCTGAATGAGAATAGCCTCTAGTTCCGAGCCTTACCGCTCCAGGCCGAATCACTTTCGAACTGTGGGCGATATTGTAATATTGGCTGTAGTAATCTATGGTAGAATAGTTCGAGGAAGCAATAGTCACTGCCCCATAGCAGGTAGTGCAGGAACCAGACGCATTAGTGTAAGGCCCCTTATTCTCGTCAAGCATCAAATTCCACAGCGTCACTCCCTTGCAGCCATAGCTCATTGGGCCTAAGAATATGTCTCTCATGTCATTGATGAGGCATCCGGCGAAAGAGTAATTCCAAGTGCCGATGGAAGCCTCTGTGAAATATATTTCTTTATCAGGGGCCATTTCTGATATGTGAGCAAGTTCCGAATACGAGCCTCCGTAATTATGCCAAGCCGAGCCTGCGCAATATTCAGATGCCTTGGCATCGGCATAGATATTCAGAGGATAATCTTTCTGAGAATCTACGTTGTCGTAGTTGTAATTGTGGTCGAAGACAAGGATTTTCGTATCCAGACCGGCAGCCTTAAGCGCAGGTCCGAGGACTTTGATGAAATCCTTTTCCACATCCCAGTACATTAGCATCGACATAGAGTTTCCTGCGTTTAACGGTTCGTTCTGAGGGGTAACAGCATAAATGTCGAAGCCTTGAGCCTGCATATACTGGATCCATTTCACGAAATACTGCGCATAGTCGTCATAATAATCTTTGCCGAGCGTGCCTCCGGTCCAGCTATAATGAGAGCCTGTACCATTAGCATTTACCTTCATCCATTGCGGGGCAGTCCATGGCGAGCCGATTATCTTTACGTTGGGATTTATCGCATAGATTTCCTTCAGCATGGGAATCAGGTATTTTTCATCATATTCAGGAATCCCGAAATTTTCGATCCCCGCCTTGTCACACCAAGTGTAACGCTCTATGGAAAAATCGGAGCCACCGATACAGACGCGGATTAAGCTGGATCCCAGCCCCTCCGTCGCAGAAAATATATTCTTTAAGAATGCAGTCCGGTCGCTATTGGACATCTTCATAAGATTATAGCATGACGAAACTGTTATTGCGGCTCCAAAGCCATCGATCGTCTGATATTCCTCTCCAGTAAGCCGAACAGCATTAGGAGACATGGTGGCAGCCTTCTTCAATTCAACTTTTTCAGAAGCGAAGAGTTTAGTTTTGTCGGCAGTCGTCACCCAGACAGAAGCCGTCTCGCCTGTCACGACAGTCGTCGTGTCTGTGCCAGGCTCTGGCTTAGGATCATCTCCAGAACTTTCAGACTGACACCCACAAGAAGTGCAGCACAATACTGCGGCAATTAGCAAAAACTTTATGTTCATAATTCTTAATATCCAGGGTTTTGTGTGAGGCTTGGGTTATCGTCAAGATCGGTCTGAGGCACAGGCATCAGGATAGACTCATCCGTAAGTGGCTCTCTGTCCTGCCAATACTTATCTTGGGCATGCATGGCATCATGAACTTCCTTTGCCTTGTCATGGCGCACGAGATCGAAGAAACGGAACCCTTCGAATGCAAGCTCCAAACGTCTCTCTTTCAGCACGGCATCAAGCATAGAGCTCTGGCTGGAAGTCGAGCTGGAAGGCAGATTTGCCAGGCCTGCGCGATGGCGGATCCGATTCACGTAAGTAGCCGCCCCGGCTAGGTCTCCTGTCATGATAAGAGCCTCTGCATGAAGCAGATATATCTCGCCAAGACGCATCAATATCCAGCTGGAAGCATTCGTAGGCACTTTGTTCATGAATTTATACGAATCTGACGGCCAATAATAGCTCCAAGAGCAGGCATCTGTCACGATCGAGGCATTCATTCTCTCTTTATCTCCTTCTGCCTCATATGCTTCCACAAGGCTTCTGGAAGGAGTAATCCACTTAGCCCATGAGTAGCTGTCATTCGGATTATATGCGTTACGATGGAACATCATCCAGAACCAGTTGCCAGAACTTCTTGACCAGGTTATCTCGCAGATAGACTCTGAAGAATTACGCTTTGCGTCAGTATCGTCATATCCCCAGAGGTCCCCATAGTCATCTAAAAGAGTGAAGCCCATGCCTTCTACAGCCTGGCAGTATTGGGCAACCTTAGACCAATCACGATAATCGCTCTTCTCGGCATAAACTCTAGCAAGCATGCCATCAGCAAAAGCCTTCGAGAACAGCATCTTGTTTGAAGGATCCACGTCCGGTCCATGCTGAGCGGCATATTCAAGATCCTCTATAATCTGTGCATACACCTTGCTTTGGGGCTGACGGGCAGGGAAATATTCATCGTACACATCGTCGAGGTTCTCAGCAGTGATTGCCGGCGGTATCACGGTCACTACCGGCACGTCCCCCCAGAGAAGCGTCATTCGATAGAGATTGTAGGCCCTCCAGCAGAGTGCCTCTGACTTCCATTGGTCATGCTCTTGGGCAGTCATCTTAACCGCAGAAGTGTCTTTGGCTGCAATGTCATCAATATTGCAGATTATCTGATTGGCATTGCTTATCTGGTTCAGGTACCAGCTCCAGTCCCTGACGACATTCTTATTTTCCGCATCCTGCTTGTTAGCTTCTATCGCCACTATCTCGCCGGTGGAAGGGCTGCCATTGTAAGCATTGTCCGCACGGCATTCCGAATAAACCAGCCAGTCGTCTACGCCTACTTCCTGCAGAGATTTCAGCCAGCTGTTATAGATAGAATTGCGCAGGCCAAGCATGTCCGCTCTCGTGGAATACTGATTTTCCGTCTCATCATCCACTGATACGTTCCCCTGGTTATAGTTATCCTCAGGATAGAGATCCAAGTCGCATGCAGAAAGTAAAGCAAGCGCAGCAATCGTTAGTATATTCAAAATCTTTTTCATAATCATCGTCCTCCATCCTCATTAAAAATCCACATTTACTCCGAAAGTCACCGATTTCACGTTAGGATAGGTGCCCCAGTCTATGCCCATGCTGGTTGCAGCGGTGGACTGGCTCATCTCTGGGTCATATCCCGAATAGCCGGTGATGGTGAACATATTTTCTAATGTCACGTAAGGACTGATCTTCCTTACATGTATTTTGTTCAGGAACTTGCCTGAAAAATCGTAAGAGAGCGTTATATTCTTGAATTTCAAGAAAGAGCCATCTTCAACCCAGCGAGAAGATGCTCTCAGGTTACTCAATTCGCCTGCCTTCGGTATATCCGTGACCATTCCTGGCACTCTCCAGCGTCGCAGCACGTCAGTGGTCTGATTGGCCCCCGTGTACATTCCGATCATCTCGATCTTAGAAGCATTATAAACATCGTTGCCGACGGAGCCTGTGATTAGCAGACTGAGGTTAAATCCCTTGTAACTAAACGTGTTAGTCATTCCAAACGTAAAGTCTGGGTTAGCGTCGCCGATGTAATGCTTGTCAGAGGAGTTGATTTTGCCGTCCTCGTTCAAATCTTTGTATTTTATCATTCCGGTCTCAGGGTCAACGCCTTCGGCAGTATAGCCCCAGAACCTCGAAAGAGGCTGGCCAGGAGTCATCCTGACGACATATTCGCTAAGGGCCTCCGACGTGACGGTATAGTAATACACTTGCTGGAGAGAAAGCTTTTCAAGCTTATTCCTGTTCATGGAAATGTTGAAATCAGTATTCCATTTGAAACCGTTTTTGTCTAAGTTCACGGAAGAGACCGCGAATTCAAGTCCCCAGTTGCTCATCTCGCCCTCATTGCGTGTGATGCTTGAATATGGAGCCGGCAGAGGAACGTCCATCAGCAGGTCTTTCGTGTATTTGTAATATCCGTCAAGAGTGAATGTCAGACGGCTGTTCAGAACGGACATGTCAATGCCGACATTCGTCTGAGTCGTAGTCTCCCAGGTAAGCTCTTTGTTGCCAATGTTGGCTTTTGAGCCAAGCGTAGGAGTGGCTTCAGCATAATTAGGATCTGTCCAGTCGTAGTAATTGGTATTGTACCTCTGAACCCAGGCATAATCGCCTAGGCCAGACTGGTTTCCTTGCTGTCCCCAGCCGACTCTAAGCTTCAAATCATTCAGCCATGCAATGTCCTTCATGAAATTCTCACCAGTGATTCTCCAAGCCGCAGAGGCAGAAGGGAAATACCCCCAGCGATGGCCAGGCGCAAGCTTTGAAGAGCCATCAGCCCTGAAATTCACGGTAAGGTAATACTTGCTGTCGTAGTTGTATGCTATGCGGCCAAGATAAGACATTATGCTCCATTCTGACATGCTAGTGTCTTGGCCTCGCAGGCCACCTCTATTGCCACCGTCTAGACCTTTAAGCACATTGCCATAGTCCGGCGAAAAATAGTTTCTGCTGCCAGAAAGATATTCGTAACGAGATGTGGTAGCGGATGTTCCTGCCATTACTTCAACGTTGTGCACGTCGCTGACGGAATTGGAATATGTGAAAATATTGTCATATACCATTCTCCTGTCGTCGCTCCTGCTGTCAGAAGCTTCTCCATGCTGGGTCCTTCCATATGAAGTGTGGATAGGATCTAGGAAATAATACGAGTGAATCCATCTCCGGTCCATACTGACCGTAGATTTAAAATTCAGATGATCCGAGAAATTAATCTGCGCATAGCCAGACATGATGGCTCTGTCCGTCGCAGAGTAGTTATTCTCCGTTCTTGCAATATTCTCAGAAGGGGTGGTCAGGTTCGCGCCGTAGAACTCTGTCCAGTACCAGTCCGGGTTAGTCTCGCTCCAAGGCTTTGCGTAAGTAGGAGTGTTGATGACACTCAGCACGACTCCGGCACGGTTGGAACCTGTGCCAGAAATGATCCCGTTATTCTTATAATGCGAATATGCCACGTTCGCGCCAACCGTGAGCCACTTATACAAATCTGAGTCAACGTTTAGCTTCACGTTGTATCTCTTATTGTAAGCGACTCTGAATATTCCTTCTTCATCTGTGTAGCCACCGCTAAGATAGAACCTCGTTTTGTCGCCAGCATTTGACACCGAAAGCTGATAATTTTGTGTCACGCCAGTACGGTAGGCTTCGTCGAACCAGTCTGTTTCATCTTTAAGCCCGTCCGGCAGAGTAGCCGCCCCTATCTCGTCCATAAGGTCTTTATACTGAGCCACATTCAGGACATCATAGGTTTTCGTGACCTTGTTCAGGGCTACGTAGGAATTAAATTTCACGATAGGGCCTTTGCCTTTAGCCCCATGTTTAGTGGTGATAAGAATCACGCCGTTAGCTGCGCGGGAACCGTAAATGGCAGCCGATGAAGCGTCTTTAAGAATCTGCATGGATTCGATGTCACCTGGGGACAGGTATGCTATGGCATAATTGCCGGTTCCCACAGGCACGCCATCCACGACGTAAAGAGGATCGTTGCTAGATGCGATTGAACTCGCGCCTCGGACTCTCACTGTCATTCCGCTTCCCGGCAGGCCGCTGGTCTGAGTCACTTGCACTCCTGCTACCTTACCTTGAATGAATCCAGACGTTTCAGTGACCGGCCTGAGTTCAAGGTCCTCCGTGGACACGGTCGACACAGCCGTCGTCAGGTCTCTCTTCTTTACGGAACCGTAACCTATCGCGACGACGGCATCAAGAGCCAGAGCCTCTTCTTCGACTGTGACATCGATGACGGAGCGTCCATTGACGCTGACCGTCACGGTCTTATATCCTAATGAAGAATATTCAAGCACGGCATCCGGCCCGCTGACATTGATTTGGTACATGCCATTGGCATCTGTGGCGACTCCATTGCGAGTGTTCTTCTCGACCACGGTCAGCCCCGCCAAAGGCTGCCCGCCCGAATCCGTCACTGTACCTTTTACCGACTGCCTCTGAGCGTACATGGTCGTAACGCCCAGAAACATCATGAAAACAAAGAGATATTTACGCATAACGTTTATTAATTTTTGTGGCTGATGCTAGCCCAATAGTCATTGTCAAATATAGCGATCAAAACGTTTTGTCAGACTAAGCAAAAAGTTGAAAGTGGATGAAATGGAGAACGCATTTAGAGATACCGTATTAATTATCAATATTTTATACCATAAGCCAGAATAAACAAAATGTAGATTTACGGAGACCGGAATATATATCATGGATGATTTCTCTGTTACATTTAACAAGAAAATCCGTTAATCTTTGAAAGACATGAAAAAAATCAAATAGAATTAATATATTTGTTTAACTAAATAACTATTATGACCAGAATCAATCTTTTATCTGCCAAGGCATTCCGCATGTGCGCAATTGCCACGGCAATCTCGATGTCATTTGCGACATTTGCCCAGGAAACGCCTAAATGGCTGAGGAAAAATGCAATATCGCCGGACGGGAATGTAGTGGCATTCTGCTATAAAGGCGATATCTACACTGTCGGGATTGCCGGAGGGCAGGCAATCCAGATAACAAGCAACGAAGCCTATGATTCGGATCCGATCTGGATGCCGGACGGGAAGAACATCATTTTCTCATCCACCAGGGAAGGATCCAAAGACATATTCATGACATCTGCCAATGGCGGGAAACCGAAGAGGCTCACAGACTATCCTGGCAGCGAGATGCCTTTGTGCGTGCTTCCTGACGGGAGGATAATTTTCCAGGCAAACATCGGCCAAGACGTAAAGTACGGCGGATTTCCTGGCTCGGCACAGCTCTGGCAGGTGGACACCAATGCGAAAAGGCCATTGTTGGTCACTTCGCTCCCAATCATGAACATGAGCGTTAATGCGTCGGGAACAGTCATTTACGAAGATTACAAAGGGTATGAGGACAACCTGAGGAAGCACCATGCTTCTTCAGTGACTCGAGATATATGGATGTACTCAGGCACGCAGAAGAACCCTGGCAGGTTCAGCATCAACGGGGACGGAGACTCGAAATTCACGAAGCTTAGCTCCTTCAAGGGCGAGGACCGCAACCCTGTGTTCGCCGCCGATGGAAAGACCTATTACTTCCTCAGCGAAGCCGATGGCACTCTGAACATCTACAAGGCCTCCATAGATGCCCCGGGCAGGCAGACTCAACTTACGAAATTCACGAAGAACCCTGTCAGGTATCTCTCGGCTGCGAAGAATGGGACGCTCTGCTTCTCTTGGAACGGTGACCTCTATGCCTTGAGGGAAGACGGCTCGCCTGAGAAAATTTCCATCAGCGTGTCAAGGGACCAGACTGAAAGCGATTTGAGATACATTACTTTCACCAGCGGAGGCAGCAGCGTGGCCATTTCTCCCAACGAGAAGGAAATCGCAGTCGTGGCTCATGGGGAGGTTTTCGTGACTTCCATCGATTACAAGACTACCAGAAGGATCACGAACACTCCGCAGCAGGAAAGAAACGTAAGCTTCTCCAAGGACGGACGCACGCTCTATTATTCCTCCGAAAGGGACGGATACTGGGCGATATACAAGACTACCCTAGCCGACAAGGACGAGAAATATTTCACGTATGCCACCAAGCTGAAAGAAGAGAGATTCACCGATGCCGGGCAGACATGCTTCCAACCGGATGTGTCCCCTGACGGGAAATGGGTGGCATTCTTGCGCGACAGGACCGAGCTGGTGATCAAGGCTACGGAAGGTGGCAAGGAGAAATCGCTCATGAAAGATGCGACATATTCCTACACTGACGGAGATCTCGGGTTCGAATGGAGCCCGGACAGTCACTACCTGCTGACCACATACCAAGCAAACGGCGGATGGAACAATACTGACGTCGCTTTGATAGACATAGATAACGGCCAGATAACAGACCTCACTAGGAGCGGCTACACCGATGGGAATTTCAAATGGGTTCTGGGAGGCAAGGCGATGGCGTGGCAGTCAGACAAGTACGGATTCAGGAGCCATGGCAGCTGGGGTTCTGAGGACGACATTTACCTGATGTTCTTCGACGCCAAGGAAATGAGTAAATTCCTCCAGGATGAGGAAAGCGAGGCGATAGCCAAGGCAATAGAGGAAGGTGGCAAAGAGAAGACAGAGAAGCAGGTGAAGAAAGAAGAGGAGAAGGAAAAGAAAGATTCCGTGAAACAGGCCGAAAAGCCTAAAAAGCTTGAACTCGACCTCGAACACAGGGATTACAGGATAAAGAAACTCACCCGCTTCGCCGGCAGGCTCGGAGACTATTTCCTGACCAATGACGGGAAGAAACTCTACTATATCTCGCGCCTAGAAAAGAGCTATGACCTCTGCCTCCTGGATGTGAAGAAAGGAGACATCAGCGTGCTGAGAAAGGGCGTGAGCGGAATTCTGGTTCCGTCAAGGGACGGCAAATACATCTACATCTGCGACGGAGCCACCATCACTCGGATGAGCACTGACAACAATTCCACCAAGAGCATTTCATTCTCCGGAGACTTTGAATATAAGCCGGTTCAGGAACGTGAATATCTCTTCAGCCATGTATGGAAGCAGGTGAAGGAAAAATTCTACGATCCTGCCCTGCACGGAATAGACTGGGACGGCTACAAGGCCAATTACGAGCAGTTCCTGCCATACATCAATAACGATTTGGATTTCGCAGACTTGCTTTCAGAGATGCTAGGCGAGCTGAATGCTTCGCACACGGGAGCAAGATATTATTCATCATCACGGCTCAACATCGGCAGGCTGGGTGTCATCTACGACTACGATTACGATGGTGACGGGCTGAAGATAGCCGAAGTGCTTCTTAACGGGGTCATAAACCTAGCCGACCCTGAAATCAAGGCCGGAGACATCATTCTTGCAATCAACGGCCAGCCAATTAAGGCAGGCGAAAGCTGGTTCAAGCTGCTGCAGAACACTGTGGGCAAAAAGACTGCGCTGAAAATCAAGAAAGGCAAAAAAGAAGTCGAGTTGTTCGTAACGCCTAGCTCATACGAATCAAATCTCTTGTACGACAGGTGGGTGCAGCAAAGAGAAGACGAGGTGGACAAGCTCTCCGGAGGGAAGGTAGGATATTCTCATGTTTCCGGAATGGACTCTCCTAGCTTCAGGCAGGTATATTCCAAGATTCTCGGGAAATACCGCACAGCTAACGCTGCCATCATCGACACTCGCCACAATGGTGGCGGATGGCTGCACGATGACTTGGCATCGTTCTTAAGCGGCAAGGAATATCTCAAATTCCAGCCGCGCGGAAAATACATCGGAAGCGAGCCTTTCAGCAGGTGGACGAAACCGTCCTGCGTCCTCATGTGCGAGGACGATTATTCTGACGCCTCAATGTTCCCATACACCTACAAGACGCTCGGGCTCGGCAAGCTTATTGGTCAGCCTGTGCCTGGCACCGGAACCGCCGTGTGGTGGGAATACATGATGAACGGAGTGGTGTTCGGCATCCCTGAGGTCGGCTCGTGGGCAATCAAAGAGGGACGATACCTTGAGAATATGCAGATAGAGCCTGACATCTACGTGGACAACGACCCGGCTTCAATCCTTCGTGGCGAAGACAAGCAGCTTGAAGCCGCAGTGAAAGAAATGATGAAATAACATAAAAGAAATGGACGAGAAACTGGTCATAATACCTACCTACAACGAAAAGGAAAACATCGAAGCCATCGTCAGGAAGGTGTTTTCCCTTGAAGGAGGCTTTCACATCCTGGTGATAGACGATGGCTCCCCCGACGGAACAGCAGCAATCGTGAAAAGGCTGCAAGCCGAGTTCACAGACAGGCTTTTTTTAATCGAAAGGCCTGGAAAACAAGGACTTGGAACAGCCTATCTGACCGGTTTCCGATGGTCCATGGAGAATGGCTACGACTACACTACCGAAATGGATGCCGATTTCTCGCACAATCCGGAAGACCTGCCAAAGCTCTACGAGGCAGCCAAGGAATGCGGAGGAATCGCTATCGGGTCACGTTACTGCAACGGGATAAGCGTCGTGAACTGGCCTCTGGGAAGGATACTGATGTCCTATTGTGCATCGATATACGTGAAGACAATCCTAGGAATGAAGGTTCAAGACTGCACCGCCGGCTTCGTATGCTACTCTCGCGATGTGCTTGAAGCAATAGACTTAGACGATGTGAGGATGAAAGGGTACGGCTTTCAGATCGAGATGAAGTACACCACTTACAAACTCGGATTCAACATAAAGGAAGTACCTATCATATTCGTTAATCGCAAGCTCGGCACGTCAAAGATGAGCGGAGGCATTTTCGGAGAGGCATTCTGGGGCGTCATAAAGCTTCGGTTCAGAAAGATTCACAGACGCAGTTAGATGGGTCGTATTCTGCTTGCCAACGCTCGGATACTGACCGGGGAATGTTTAAGGGTCGGGGCTCTCGGCATCGAGGGCCCTGATATTGTTGGAATATGGGTCCGAGGAGAGGGCGTTAGAGATGACGAAAAAGCTATCGAAGCTTTCCCTGGGGCGGAAATCATAGACCTTGGCGGAAGACTGATGATGGCTGGCGGAATAGATGCCCATGTGCATTTCAGGGAACCTGGCATGACGCAAAAAGCCGACATGGAAAGCGAATCCAAGGCTGCTTTGCTCGGAGGAATCACTTCTTTCATAGACATGCCGAACACCTCCCCGCCATGCACTACGATTGAAGCCTTGCAAGATAAGCTGACAAGAGCCGAGGGAAGAAGCTGGTGCAACTATGGCTTCCATTTAGGAGCGACAAATGCGAATGCTGGAACAATAAATGAATATCTTGCCAATGGCCTTGGAAAATATTTCTTTGGAATCAAGGTCTTCATGGGATCGTCTACGGGGAATATGCTGGTCGACAGGAAAGATGCCTTGCGGAATATATTCAAGTTAAAAGGAAAGCCAATCCTGATACACAGCGAGGACGAAGGCATCATTAAAGCAAATCTTGAAAAGGCAAAAGCCAAGTTCTGCGAATATGACAAAGAAGGTCGCCTGGTCAGAGATGGGATTCCGTTCAGCGAGCACT
The DNA here is from genome assembly GCA_002320605.1 of Bacteroidales bacterium UBA1680. Taxonomy (GTDB): domain Bacteria; phylum Bacteroidota; class Bacteroidia; order Bacteroidales; family UBA932; genus Cryptobacteroides. Next base: position 16,323 of record DCKG01000035.1, read on the forward strand.
CCCTGATTCGCAGCCGAGAGGCCTGCGTCAAATCTACTAGGAAGGCCCTGAAGTTAGCTGAAGAATTTGGCACGAGGCTGCATATCCTTCACGTAAGCACCTCCGACGAAATTGATATGATTCGCGAAGCCAAGTCCCGTGGGATTCATGTCACTGCTGAGACATCGGCGAATTATCTATGGTTCGACGACTCAGCTTACGACTCCATGAAAGGGCTGGTCAAATGCAATCCTGCCATCAAGACTGCCCAAGACAGGGAGGCGCTCCGCAAAGCGTTGGCAGACGGCACGATTGACGTTATCGGTTCAGACCATGCCCCTCACCTGCTTTCGGAGAAGCAGAGGGATTACCTCAATTGCCCTTCTGGAGTGCCTTCCGTGCAGCAATCGCTCTCAGCCGCTCTCACCGTAGCGCAACAGTGTGGGATTCCGCTCACGAGAATCGCTTCCGCATATTCAGAAAGCATAGCGCATATTCTCGGAATAGATAAGAGAGGCTTCCTGAAGGTGGGCTGCCGCGCCGACCTCACCGTGATAGACCTTGACGAAGAATTCACGGTGGGAAAGCCTGCTTACAAATGCGGCTGGACCCCTTACGAGGGGCTGCGCCTCCGCGGAGCAGTAAAGATGGTCTTACTGAATGGACAGCTTGCCGTGAGAGATGGTATCGTCGTGCCCAGCAAGCCGTCAGGGCAGGCGATATGAGAAATCAGACAGTCTTCAGCAAACGCAATGAGATACGCTTGCGGTCCAAATCTACGGCAAGGACGCTCACCATCACGTGCTGATGAAGTTTCACCTTAAGGTGGTTCATCTGCGAGACGTGAATAAGGCCGTTCTCGTGTATCCCGATGTCGACGAAAGCTCCGAAATTCGTAATATTCGTAATGATTCCGGGCAGTTCCATGCCCACTTTCAAGTCATCGATTTCGTGAATGTCTTCGGAGAAATTGAACTCTTGGGCAGTTTCGCGAGGATCAAGGCCGGGCTTCGCCAGCTCTTTGAGAATATCATTAATGGTAGGCAGGCCGAAATCTCCCTCCACATACTTCCCAGGGTCGATCTTTGAAATAAGCTCCTTGTTGCCGACAAGTTCTTTTGTAGAGATGCCTAAGTTGGCAGCCATCTTATCCACTATATGATAACACTCCGGATGAACGGCTGAGTTGTCCAGAGGATTCTGAGCCCCGTGAATCCGCAAGAAGCCTGCGCACTGCTCGAATGCCTTCGGGCCAAGCTTCGGAACGTCTTTCAATTGCTCGCGAGAAGAAAAGCCACCTATCTTAGTTCTGTAATCCATAATATTCTGAGCCAGCGCCGGGCCTATCCCTGAAACATAGCTGAGCAGATAAGGACTTGCGGTGTTAAGATTTACGCCCACGCTGTTGACGCATATCACCACGACATTATCCAGTTTCTCGCGGAGCAAGTTCTGGTCCACGTCGTGTTGATACTGCCCCACCCCAAGAGACTTAGGGTCAATCTTCACGAGTTCCGCAAGAGGATCCATGAGGCGACGGCCGATGGAGACCGCCCCACGCACGGTCACATCCACGTCTGGAAACTCCTTCCTGGCAACCTCCGATGCTGAATATATTGAAGCGCCATCCTCGCTGACAGTGTATACCTTCACATTGTCCGGGATGCCAACCCTCCTGATGAAATCTTCTGTCTCCCTGGACGCAGTCCCATTTCCTATCGCGATGGCCTCTATGCCATATTCATCTATCATGGAAGAAACTGCCATGATAGATTTAACCTTCTCGTTCTGTGGAGGATGAGGAAATATGATTTCGTGGTGCAGCAGGTTTCCCTGTTCGTCAAGGCAGGCGATCTTGCAGCCGTTCCTGAAGCCAGGATCAATCGCCATAGTGCGCTTCTGGCCCACCGGAGGAGACAGCAGAAGCTGCATAAGGTTCTCTCCGAAAACATTGATGGACTCAATGTCCGCCTTTTCCTTTGCCTCTTTCAGGATTTCATTGCTTATCGAAGGCTCCAGAAGCCGCTTGTACGCATCGTCAACAGCCTTCCTTATCTGCTCGCCTAGCTTCTGGCCCGGGTACCGATGCTCCTGGCAGAAATCATAATAAATCTTGTTCCCGCATTTCTCCGGATCCGCATCGATGCTGACGCTAAGGAAGCCCTCGTCCTGAGCCCTTAGGATAGCCAGTAGATTGTGAGACGGAATCCTCTGGAGAGGCATGGAGAAATTGAAGTATGTCCTGTATTTCTGCGCATCCTGGGATTCCGATGCTGCCTTTGTAGCTTTAGACTCTATCCTTCTGGTCCTGAATATGCTCCTGAGGTCATCGCGGATAGTCGCAGTCTCGGATATTCTTTCAGCAACAATGTCCCTTGCCCCTGCCAAAGCATCTTCTACCGTGGACACCTTGTCATTAAGGAACTTGCGAGCTTCCGCCGAGGGATCTACGATGCTCACCTCCCAAATCCAATCCGCCAAAGGCTCCAGCCCCTTTTCTTTGGCAACAGTAGCACGGGTGCGCCTCTTCGGCCTGTACGGCAGATACAAATCCTCCAACTCGCTAGAGACGACGCAATTATCGATCTTCGAACGCAATTCATCGGTCAGCTTTCCTTGCTCCTGGATAGTTGCCAGAATGCCGGCCTTGCGTTTCTCCATTTCTGCGAATATCTCATTCCAATGCTGGATCTCAGACACTTGCATGTCATCTAATCCACCGGTCTTCTCTTTCCTGTAGCGACTTATGAACGGAATGGTATTCCCTTCCTCGAAGAGCTGCACGCAGTTCTCCACCTGCCACTCTTTGATGCCCACCTTTGAGGCTATTGCCTTTATATATATCTCTTTCATATTCAATATATTGCAAATTAAGAAGTAAGTTCAGGATGGCCTATTGCAGGTCAGTCCTGCGATACTACTTTCAGTTCGTTGCGGTAAGCCGAGAAAATGTTCGACTTGGAGACGAAACCAACGTATGTCCTGTCATGCCTCACGACAGGCAGATTCCACGCATCGGTGACCTCGAATTTCTTCATGACGGAATCCATCTTGTCATCCTCATAGACGTATTCAGGAGCTGTTTTCATGTAATTATAAACGTGGTAATCGTTGTAATGCTCATACCTGAACATATCCTTCCTAATATCAGACAATGAAACATAGCCCTGAAACCGCTTCTTCGAGTCCAGCACCGGAAATATATTCCTTTTGGATTCAGAGACTACGTTCACAAGCTGCCCAAGGGTATCATCTATCTCCACGGGCGAGAAATCGGTTTCTATCACGTCCTGAACCTTCATGAGCGTCAGCACTGCCTGATCGCTGTCATGCGTCAGCAGGGCGCCATCGTGTGCGATACGCTTCGTGTAAATGGAATATGTCTCGGCGAGCCTGGTGGTGCCGAATGCAATCGTGGCCGTAATGATAAGCGGAAGAAACAGTTCATAACCACCTGATATTTCAGCAATTAAGAATATGGCCGTCATAGGTGCCTGCATCACCCCAGCCATAAGGCCAGCCATGCCCACCAGCACGAAATTCTGTTCAGGGACAGTCATAGAAGTACCCGCCAGCAGAAGATTGATTACCCGGGCAACGAAGAAACCCGCAATTGCTCCTACGAAAAGAGTAGGGCCGAATGTGCCTCCGACTCCTCCGCCCGCATTCGTAAATGTCATGGAGAACACCTTCAGGATGAGAATAAGCAAGAAGAATATCGGCACCGACCACTGATTATTCGTCATGAATGTCAGAGGAGTCTGTCCCTCTATAGATGTTTCTTTCCCATTCAGCAATGCGCCCAAGGAGCCATATCCTTCGCCATAGAGCGGCGGGAAGAGGAATATTAATATTCCTAGGCATACGGCGCAGATAGCCCATTTCCTGTACGGGTTTTTATCCTTTCCAATCTTGTCCTCCATGAACAACGTCATCCTGATGAAATAGATGGAGCAAGCGCCGCAGAAGAGTCCCAAGATAATGTAAAAAGGAATATTCTTAAGTGCGAAAGGAGTCAGGGTGCATTCGAATGGGGTTGAATCTCCTAGGAATATGTAAGATATAACGGTCGCAGAAACTGTCGCTATCAGCAGCGGCATCATGCTGGTCATCGAAATATTGAATAGGAGTATCTCCAATACGAAAAGAACGCCGGCAAGCGGGGCTTTGAATATGCCCGCGACAGCAGCCGCAGCCCCACAGCCCAAGAGGATGGTCATGCTCCTGTAAGAAAGTCCCAAGTACCTGGCGAAATTCGAGCCTATGGCCGCCCCAGTGTAAACAATTGGAGCCTCGGCTCCGACAGATCCGCCAAAGCCTATGGTAATAGAGCTGGCCACTATAGAAGACCACATATTGTGCGGCTTTATCCTGGACTCATTCTTCGAGACAGCGACCAGAGCCTTAGTGACCCCGTGACCGATATTATCTTTGATTATGTATTTGCAGAAGAGCATGGCCAGGAGCATGCCTACGCCTGGCATCACTAAGTAAAGAATCCAATTCTGCCAGCCCACAAGCACATTATTCAGCCCTCTCTGAATGATGCCTATCATCGTCTTGAGGAACACTGCGGCCAAGCCAGACAAAATGCCGACCACCAGGCTCAGTAGGAGCAGTTTGTGTGGTTCCGAGAATTTCATCAAGCTTTGCCTGAGCGGAGACCAGAGGTGCCTAGATATTGGATTCGACTTCGACATAGTTAAGCAAATTTAAGAAAATATGACGAATAAAATAATGATGGGGAGAACCATCGCGGCTCTCCCCATCCATGGCTGGTTTAAGTTTAAGGAAGTGTTCTAATCAAAAAGGTTAATAATCAGTATTTTCCGGGTCAAAATTCGTCCAACCTTTCAGCCACGAGTCATCTGCCCCGAATGCTCCGATGTATGACACCTTGTCGAAGCCGCTGGAGACTTGTGCAGCGGAGAAATCTGCTCCAGAGAGAAGTGAGCTGCCTGACGTAGGAATATATCCTGTCGAGTTGAACAAGCCGTCTGAGCTTGCAAACACCTCATTACCCTTCTGAGCCCCAAACCAAGTGCTGGAAAATGATGCCTTAGCTGGGTCAAGAATAGCCTTCCCATCACCATCGAATCCGGTGACTAGGTTATCTTTGTAGATTTTATTGAAATCAGACCCTACGATTTCGCAATCAATCATCTTCACATTCTGAACGTTAAGCTTGCCATTTGAAGCATTTCCCTGAGCATCTCCTCTCTGATTATCGATTATGATTCCGATAGGCCAGCCAACGATGACTGAATTGAAGCAACTGAGCTGCGTGTTACGGCGAAGGTGCATGCCAGCCTGGAATCTTCCAAGGGCAGAGCCATTATTAGGATTATAACTTCCTCCATTGATGTAATCCGTAGTGTTCTGAAATCCGCCATCAACGGCCCTAGGGCCAACGAAAGTGACATTTGAGAAAACGGCAGTCGTGAGTGGAGATGCATCGGTTCCGCCTGAATTATTATCGCTCTCAAAACCATTGCTTTGAGATATGTCAGCAATTCTACTGTTACGCATAGAGAGACAGAACTGAACCTTGCCGCTGAATCCGTTGTCGGTGTCGAAATCGTCATCCCAGCCGCTGTAGGCAACTAAGTACTTGCAGTTGACTGTGCCACCGAACCACTCGAAAGAATCATCATTGGAGAATGAAACCTGCACGTGATCGATTTGAGTGCCGCTTCCTACCGACCCAAGGGTGAGTCCATTGATTTCCTTGTCAGTCTCGAAAGGATAGCCGGCGAACTCTATTCTCACGTAACTCAGCACTCCTGAGTTGTCGGAATCATCGTTCCCGCCGTGTTTTGTCCGAGGGCCACCCTCTATCTGGGCTTCCGTGGCATTGTGCTTTGCTTTCCCGCAAAGAATCACGCCACCCCAGTCGCCTGGCTTGCGGCTGCCTTTTGCCAACTCGGAGGTGAACACGATTGGTGCGTCTGCGGTTCCCTTGGCAATCAGCTTTCCGCCACGTTCTGCTATCAGCGCCGCTTTGGTTTCCTTGTCACCTTTCACGATAGTGCCCGGCTCGATGGTAAGCGTAGCCCCATTTGCAATATATACCCAGCCTTTAAGCAGGTATGTTCCTTTCTTCAGAGTCTGATTGCCGGTGAACACGAACTCCTGGTCACCATTACCAATCTGGGTGCCGTTGTCATCTAAATTGGCATCACCGTCTTTCGAGAACAGAATATGGTCGCAGGCCTTCAATCCGCCATCGGTAGTCCACTTAGCCTCATTTTCAGGCTGTACGGGATTGTCTTTGCCGTTATCTCCGCAAGATGTCAGGCAGAATGCCATTGCCAGGATGCTCATGCATCCGGAAATTCCAAAATTTTTCAGTTTCATTGTTTGATACATTAATTGTTATGGTGTCAGTTAAAACTTATACGTCACGCTCGCCAAAAAGGTAGTTCCTGGCTTGTAATTTCTTGTAAGCTCCTCAACTTTCTTCCTGGTGCCGTCAGGGAGGTAAGCTTTCGCGAACTGCTTGTAGTTCACGTCCTCGGCAAGCAAGTCCCTGACTGCCAGCTTTGCTCCGAAATGCTTTCCGAAATTTTTCGATAATGAAATATCTATCACGTCCCTTGGCATCTCATATGAATCGGGAACCCTCAGCGACTCGTTATCCGATGTAGAGCCCTCTGAGCGTCCTACGCCTATGATTCTTTTCCCAATCCTATTATAGAGTACTGCACAGTCAAGAGCCAGAGCGTCATTGTGATAGAATATTCCAGCATTCACCAGATAAGGAGATTGTCCCTGCATTGGCCTGTTTTCCTCTTTCGAGCCTTTCAGGAACTTCACGTCGCTATCTATGATGGCTCCGTTCAAGGCAAGGCTGAAGTTCTTCAGGCCAATGAAATTGAGACTTTTCTTGAAATCTAGTTCGATGCCTTTGCTGGAAGCACTCTTTGCATTCAAATAGGAATATACCAGGTCGGTTCCACCAGTCACCGTGTATGTCCATTCTATCGGAGAGTCAAAATATTTATAGAAAAGCGCTACAGAAATGGTCTCTCCCCGCGAAGGGTAGAACTCGTAGCGCAAGTCTCCATTATAGATGTAGCAAGGATCAAGTTCGGTGTTTCCTTGTACGTTGGAAGCTAGGTCGAAGTCGTAGAATACCGATGGGGAAACCTCTCGGAATTCAGGCCGGTTGATGCTATGCCCATAGGAAAGACGCACCTGGTGCTTCTCGTTGAAGCGGTACGTCATATTAACTGACGGGAAGAGGTCAGAGGTATTATATTTATGATCGAATGGGCTTTTTGCGTTGTCTCTGGTGTTGTTCGTAAGCACCATATGGTTCCACTCGTAGCGCACTCCCGCATGAACATTGAATTTTCCAAATGGCATGATGGCTGCCAAATAACCTGCCACCAGATAGTCCTTTCCGTCATAATTATTCCTCATTTGGGGTTCGTCAATCATATAGAACTTGTCTGGCCCGAAATATTCAGAATTGCTAAGTAGCTCCGTGATGTCCATCTTCCTGAAGCCTGATGGCAGAGTGTTATTACTAGGGTTCCAAGAATATATCAAGTCGCGGGTGAGATATTCTCTGGTCCTGTATTCTGAATATATTCCCGTCTTGAGCGTAGGTGACCAGTTCCCCATCTTAAGCTTCTGTTCGTCATTAACCGAAAGAGACATTATGTGTTCACGCAGCCTAGTCCATTGTCGCTGCATGTCGTTCCCGTTGGCAATCTGGATGGTTCCTGTCTCAGCAGAGTCATTCAGAAGGTACATTTTTCTGTCGGGGACATTTTTCCCGGCAAATGAATAGCTCAGGCTCCAGTCCAGCCCGTTGTCTCCAATGGTGTGCTTCCCTGTGAGCTGGGCATTGTACGTCGTCCTGCTGCTGTAGTAATATTCAGCCGAGCGCTGCTGATCCGACTGGGCGCTCACTCCTTCCCTCCAGGTATAACGACTGTTTCCAAGCTGATTCAATATATTCTTGAATTGAATCTTGGTATTCCCGTCCAATGTCAGATAGGACAGATTCAACAAAACGCCAGCACGCACGTTCTTGTTATATTGGTCATCGGTTGAAAATCTAAGGTAATTCGAGCGGTCTCTCTTCGAGTCGTAAACTCCATAGAGGTTATTCGCCATATTCTCGAATCTCCTGCTGACATTAGTATAGTTCAAGGCTGTAGTCAAGCCGAAAGTTCCTTTTGACGCATCCCATCTCCTGGCAAATGACGCAGAGGCTCTTATGTCTCCCAGTGGAGTGCTTTCTTTCACTCTCCAATCGTTATTGAATCCGTTATTATTTATATCAACGCCCATCGAGTGCGTCTTAAGTTTTGCGTTCATTCCGCCGTCCAAATTCCTCATGCCGTCGTCGAAACCGAGAAAATCGGTTCCAGAAGCCTTCCCTTGGAGAAAATCATGGAAAGTAGCCGTTGTGTTCCAACCGCTTCCGAGCATTATCTCGGTGGAATTCTTGGCAGGAATGTCTTTGGTCGTTATTGATATGAACCCACCTGAATAATCGGCAGGATATTCAGGCGACGGTGTTTTGACTATTTCCAGATTCTCAAGCTGAGACGAGGGGATTATGTCAAATGAGAAGGCTCTGGAATCTGCCTCGCTGCTGGGGGCTACACCTCCATTGATCCAGACGTTGTTATATCGTTGAGACAGACCGCGCACCATCACGAATTTGTCCTCTATCAGGCTAATTCCGGGGATTCTCCTGATTACCTGGCCTGCGTCGCTGTCCTGAGACCTCACTATTTCCTGGGCGGAGATTCCGCTTACCACGAAATCGCTGTTCTTAATGCCTTGGACGACTGACAGTTCGGTTCCGCTTCTTTTGAAACCTGTCACCGTTGCCCCGCTAAGCGCTTGGGTGTCAGGCTCAAGCTTGACGAGTAATGGCTCTGCCTCGTTCAGCGCCTTGATTCCTAGTAGATAGGCTGTCTTGCTGCCCACGTAGCTTATTTCCAGATTGTAAATCTTCCCTGGGACAAGGCCGCTGAGGACGAAATTCCCATCCAAGTCCGAGATTGCCGCAATGCTCTCCCCTTCTACGATTATTGCCGCACCAATCAGAGGTTCGCCTGTGCTACTGTCTGTAATTTTTCCTTTGATGTCTGCAGGGGCGAGATTGGCCCCTGACGATGTTCTGTTGTCATCCGCAGCTATGGATTGCGTGGCTACAGCCAGCATGGCAAGAATGACGCAGAATCTTTTCAAGATACTCATTAACCTTTCAAATTTTCTTGCCGCAAAAATATTCCTGAATTATTACTTCCACTCTACAGTATGGTTACATTCGGTTTACATGGCTGTTACAACCACGTTACATAAGAAAAAATTCACTAACTTCGAAACGACAATCATTCATGAATATGGGAAAAGTTAGATTTGGCTTGGTCGGGACAGGGAGAATCACCGACTGGGTGTTGAGAGGAGCTGTCCTGGAGCCTCGTTTCGAGGCAGCTGCGATATGCTCCAGGAGCGAAGCTAAGGCCGCAGACTTTGCGGCAAGGCATAATATTCCAAGGACGTTCACAGACGTGGACGCAATGGCATCGGACCCTGACATCGATGCCATATACATCGGGACTCCGAATGAAACTCATAGAGACTTGGCGGTTAGATGCATGGAGCACGGCAAACACGTCATGTGCGAGAAGCCGCTGGCTTCTAATGCTGCTGAAGTGGAGGAAATGATTGACGCGGCTCGAAGGAACGGGGTAATGCTGATGGAGGCGATGATATCGACGCTGAGTCCTAATTTCCTCAATGTTCAGAAAGAGGTCAGGCGAATTGGCGGAGTGAGGCACTATTCGGCGACATATTGCCAATATTCCTCAAAATATGACCTTCTGAAGCAGATTCTTGCAAGCCACAGCTCAAAAAGCCAGGCTCTGGAAGCAAATTCTCAGAACGTACCTAGTTCTTTCAATCCAGACTGCTCCGGAGGGGCCATGATGGATGTAGGAATATATACTATTTACCCAATGGTCGTGCTTTTCGGAGAGCCGAAAGGGTTGACAGCGAAGGTAACGAGTTGCGAGGTGCCAACGGCAAACGGGCCTAAGCCTATCGACCTGCAGGGAAATGTGATTTTTGAATATGAGGGCATGAGTGCTGAGGTCATGTACTCCAAGATTGCCGACTCGCTGCTGCGTACGGAGATTTCCTGCGATGCGGGGATTATCTCCCTGGATCAAATTCATATCACTCGGGACGTTACGTTTACGAAAAGAGGGGCGCCCACTTCTGGGCGGTCTGGAATGCCGGAGGCCGTGGACATAACAGTGCCACGTGATGCTGACGAGTACCAGTGTGAGTTCAGAGAATTCATTAACGTGCTTCAGTCCGGCAAGTTGGAGTCGGAGAATAATTCTCTGGCTAATTCCCTTGCCACAGCCCGCATAATGGAAGAAATCCGCCACCAGACCGGCATTGCCTTTCCAGCAGATAAATTTTGAATTACGATACGGATGACAATCAAAAGAACAACACTCCTTTTAGCATTGGCTCTGCTGTGCGCATGCTCTCATGCGCCGAAGACTCTCCTCCAGACTGGAGACCTCGTATTCGTAGGGCTGCATAAGGACATGCCAGACTCTTCTATGTCCAGCGCAATCGCTGCCGCTACAGGCCCGGAGGACACCTTGGAGATAATCCATGTCGGAATCATAGATGTTTCCGGCGACTCGGTTTACGTGCTCGATGCGACAATCAAGCACGGCGTGGACAGGCATTCTCTAGACACGCTGATTCAGGATTTCACTCGTCACGACGGCACGAAGCCCGTACTGATTTACAAGCGATTGAAGGACAACAAACCTGCCCGGGAGTATGTTCGGAACGCCAAGCAGCGCCTTGGCCAGCCTTACGATTTCAACTTTCTGCCTGACAATGGTGCCTGCTACTGCTCCGAGCTGGTACGAGACAGCTACTTCGCAGGAAATGAATATGTCTTCGAGAATAAGCCCATGAACTTCAAAGGGCCAGATGGCGAATATCCCGCCTACTGGGTCAAGCTATTCGCCAAGATGGGAGTACCTATTCCACAAGATGTCCCTGGCACCAATCCACGCGACATGATGCTCTCCCCTGCGCTGCAAGATATTCAATGATTTCTACATCGCAACTACGGAACAGTGATACTGAATAATTGGAATGAATGAGCAATGAAAAGGGCGTAGCGCCGGACCTTTCAGAGTTTTTTAGCAGCAACGCAACTTTGAACTGCATCGCTTTGGTTCATTTCACAGATACCGAGAAAAATAGCGGGATAAAATTTAGGATTGGCTGTTACTGATGAAATGAGTATATTCGTACATTAATTGGAGAACAATGATCAAAAAGGCAACAACCCTTGATGAACAGGTGGCACTGCTCCGTAGTCGCGGGGTAGAAATTATCTGCGAGGATAAGGCAAAGGAGTGCCTTCTTGATATAGGATATTTCAGGCTTTGCTCATATCTTTTCCCTTTCGAAAAGAGCTATCCCAAATACAAGAATCGCACACACGAAGTTGTGGCAGGAACAAAGCTGAGTGATGCCGTGGCATTGTATTATTTCGATTTTGACCTCAGGAATATTCTCAATCGCTACATCAGCCGTATCGAGGTCGCGCTGCGCACATACATCACCTATACCTTGTCAAACAAGTACAAGAACTCCCCTACATGGTTTGTGGATCCGGCTGTGATGACATCCTCTTTCATCAAGGAATTTCAAAGTGTATACGATACCATAAAAAAGAAACCTATAATCAAACGCCACCACAAGAAATATATTAATGATAAGTATGCTCCTGCGTGGAAGACGATTGAGTTTATGACTTTCGGCAATATTGAAAACTTATATGCCAATCTGAAGTCACATGACGATAAGCTGGACATATGCCGTCATTTTGGGGTAAATCAGACATCAATTTTCGAGAACTACATCAAAACGATCTGCACGCTCCGAAACACTTGCGCCCACGGCGGAGTCCTTTTTGACATGAGGTTGCCGATGAGCATAAAGAACGGTCCCGCCGGTATTATTGCCCGTGTGAACGGCAACAATTTGTGTGGTGCGCTGAAGGTAGTCGAATTCCTTATCGGCACGATTTCCCACAATCGCCTCAACGATATGAAAAATAATATAAGCGACGCATTAACAACACTTTACAGTCGAAATCCCAGCCTTAAGCAGACATTGAAAAAGACAGCAGGGATATTGGAATATCAAAAAGAAATAGTATCTTTGCATACAGATTAGTGCCCGTATAGACTTTGTCGCTATACCATGCACTTAAAAACGTGCTAAGTCGGGTCTCTTCCCTTGCCGGAAGAGACCCGTTCTTTATTTATAAATATAGAGAATGGCTTTCAGGATGACGCTGAACAGAGAATTTGTTGATGTCTGTTAAATCTCTCAGCCATTCAATGTCAATATCTAGCGGTTGTGCAAGAGTTCACGAGATAGACGATCGAGACATACGGGATGCCGGAATTGGTGGCGAGACCAATCTCGCAAGTACGGCTGTTCGAATATCCCACCTTGCAGTCTTTCACTTGCTCGCGAAGTTTCCTAAGCGCATAAGCATTCAGTTCAGGATAGGACATGCCCTTGTCACCGGCAAAGGCGCAGCAGCCAACACCCTCTGGAACAATGACTTTGCTAGAGCACAGCGATGCCAGCCTGACGAAAGTTTCATCGACCTTCATCAGCCTCGTGGAGCAGGTAAGATGCACAGGCACCGGCTCGTCAGTCTTATGGAATTCGAGCCTGTCTTTCAAGAACTTATAAATGAATTCAGCCGGCTCGTACAATTCCATGTCCTGAATATGCTGCCGAAGATGATGCAGGCATGGGCTCTGGTCGCAGAGAACCAGCAGTCTCCCCTCCTGGGATGCCTTCCAGATTGCATCCTTCATCTCCTTGAGTTTCATCGAAGCCACATCAGGCATTCCTTTGCTCTCCCAGATGGTCCCGCAACAAAGCTTCGACATATTCTCCGGGAATATGACCTCGCAGTGAGCTTTTCGCAGCAATTCGCAAGTTTCCTCCACCAGAGGCCTCTTGAATGAGCTGTGCAGCGACATTCCCATCATCTGGTTCATGCAGCTAGGAATATACACGACCTTTAAGGTTTCGAGCTTCGTCACCGGATTGGGTTCGGCGGATGAATTGGCAGAGACGATTTCTTTCGGAATCTTATATGGTCCGGGAGTGGACGGAGTCCAGAGCATGATTCCGAACGAATAATGAAGCCAGTGGCAAAGACCCTTCATGGCACGCATTCCCAAAACACTCTCGCCCAGTCTTGCCGAACCCAACAGGAAACGAATCAAGGACTTGACTCCGGCGAAATGCTTCGCCGCGAACACGCCTAGGGAACGACCGCCTGGATGGGACGGAAGGACTTCCCTGCGAATCTCGTGCGTGAGGTCTGCCACATTTATGCCCATAGGGCAGGACATCGAACACAATCCGTCTCCGGCGCACGTCCTATCACCATCGTAAGCATATTCCTTTTCCAATATCCTCAGCCTCCCAGCAGCATCAGCATCGCCTTTCTCTGAAAGCAGCCTGAGCCTCTCCATCTCACGCCTCGCCACTATCCTGGTCCGCGCCGACATGGTGAATCCGCAGGACACACAATTCACCTCGCAGAAACCGCACTCTATGCACTTGTTGATCTTCTCCAGCTTTTCTTCCCCACGCCCATTTAGCACTGGAAGGGCCTTAAAATCACGCACATAACACTCAGGATCATCATTAAATATGACACCAGGATTCAATATTCCCAATGGATCGAATAAAGCCTTCACTCGTTTCATCAGCGAATATGCCTTCTCGCCCCACTCGTATTTCACGAATGGAGCCATGTTCCGCCCTGTCCCATGCTCAGCCTTCAGCGACCCATCGTATTTATCCACAACCAGATGCACGAGATCCTGAATCATAGCCTTGTAGCGATCGACTTCTTTCTGTGAATCAAATGCCTGATTGATAATGAAATGGAAATTCCCTTCCAGAGCATGACCGTATATGCAGGAATCGTCATAGCCGTGCTTGTCCAGCAAATCGGAAAGATCGGCAGTGGCATTCGGCAAATCCTGAATATGGAAAGCTACGTCCTCGATGAGGCAGGTGGTGCCGATGCGCCTCATGCCTCCGACCGAAGGGAATATTCCGGAGCGGATAGCCCAGTATTTTGAATATACAGCCGGATCCTCCGTGAACTTGAACGGAACGTAAGTTTTGAAGCCATCGATGATGGACGTTATTTCCTGAATATGCTGATGAAGTTCTTCCTCAGAGTCTGCCCTGGTCTCAATCAGCAGAGCTGTAAGATTCGGGCCCGTCGTATCGTTCATTGAGGCCAAGGAACGCTTATCCAGAAGCTCCACCGCGCTGACGCTCACCTCTTTAAGGGCGACGACCGCCCTTGCCGCCTCCCGAATGTCCGAGAAATATATCATGGCGCTGGCCTTGAGACTGGACAACGGAAGCGTCTTCATCGTGACTTGGCTAAGAAAGGCCAGAGTGCCTTCGGATCCGACCAGCAGATGAGTTATGATGTCGAACGGCTCATCGAAGCGCACAAAAGGCAGAATGTTGAGTCCGGTGACGTTCTTGATTGAATATTTATAATTAATTCGGTCCGTGAATTCCTTGTCTGCACGAATCTCGTCTCTTAAAGCCTCTATCGCACGCAAGAAGTCCCCATGCTCGTCGTAGAAAGCCTTGCGGCTATCTCTCGACGAAGTGTCCAGCACAGTTCCATCGGCAAACACAATCCTCGCCGAGAGCAGTTCCTTGTCGCTGTTCGCATGCGTGCCGCAGCTCATGCCGGACGCATTGTTCATCACTATTCCGCCCACCATGCAACTGTTCACAGATGCCGGATCCGGCCCGAAATACCGGCCATGCCGCGCAAGAATCTTGTTAACTTGGCTACCCACGAGGCCAGGCTGCATCGTAATAGTCTTTTTGTCAGGAGACAGTGAATATTTCTCCCAGTGTTTTCCAGCGACTATGAGAACCGAATCAGTAATCGCCTGCCCAGAAAGGCTTGTACCAGCCGCTCTGAAAGTCACGGGAACGTTCATTCTGGAAGCCTCTCTCAGCAATCGGGACACTTCCTCCTCGTTGTCCGACCGCACGACAATTTGCGGTGTCAGACGATAAAACCCCGCATCAGTTCCCCATGCAAGGCATTTCAAGGCATCTGTATAAATTCTGTCTTTCGGAATGAAAGTGCTTATTTTCTTAAGAAATTCAGTCTGCCGCTGGTCCATATCGTTTAACGTTACTGTTCGTTCAGAATTGGTTTAAAGTTAATAATTTTTCAAGAAAGATTGCCATTTAGAGAAAGCCTGCTACAGTGCCCATCTCTATGGCGATGTTCCTAGAGAAGAACAATGCTGCTCCGACTTTTCATAAAGTGGATATTTCTGGGTTATGGCGAAAAAGCCATGATTCTTGAATATCTCGAATCCCTCGGCGCTCTCAAATAATCTTGTTGCGTTCAGCCGCGCGGATGATGGCTGAGGATATTTCTCTGCCATGTGGAGGAGTCGATGTGGGTGTAGATTTCGGTTGTGAGTATGGATTCGTGCCCGAGCATCTCCTGTACGACTCGCAGGTCAGCCCCGTGCTCGATGAGGTGGGTTGCGAATGAGTGCCTGAACGTGTGCGGAGATATCTCTTTGTGGATGCCCGCCAACATCGCCTGCTTCTTCACCATGTTGAACATGGAAATGCGGCTGAGAGATTTGCCGAACTTATTCAGGAACAGGATGTCATCATATTCAGAAGAATATGGCTCCAGCCTCACCACGAGATAATTTTTTATGGCATCAGCTGCCATGTTCCCTAGCGGCACGACTCTTTCTTTGTTACCCTTTCCTACTACTCGCACGAAATGCTCGTCCAGATAGACGAAAGAAATTTTTAATCCGACTGCCTCGGAAACCCTTAACCCACAACCGTAAAGCACTTCCAAGATTGCCCTGTCACGTTTCCCTGTCCAAGCGCTCAGGTCAACGGAATCCATGATTGCCGACACCTCGTCTTCCGAAAGAACCTCTGGCAGATACCTGCCCAGCTTAGGGGAATCTACTGCATCCACGGGATTATCCTTCCGCTCGCCCTCGATTATCAGCCATCTGAAGAAAGAATTCATTGCGCTCAAGAGCCTGGCCTGGGAGCGTTTTGAGATGTCCTTGCGCTTTGCTAAGTAGGCCACTATGTCATCTGATGCAACTTCTGCAGGAGGCAAAGGCACAATGTCGAAAAACTCCTGCAAGTCAGAGACATATGATGCCACCGTGTTCGGCGACATCGCCCTTTCTATTCTCAGATAGTCCGAATAATCCGATATTATCTTCCCCGTCAGGTCCATCTACAGCGTACTGTACTTCTTGCCGTAATTGAGCTGCTGCCGGAGATAGTCGTCAGCGTAGACTATCTTGTAATCGACCACCTTGCCATCTTTCTCTACCGGCACGATGTCCGGATTCACGAAACCACCGTAAGGCTTCAGGCCCAGTGCATCATAACGAGCCTTCACTTCCTCGTGTAGCTGCCTATCGATATTCACGGCATAAACATCAATCAGGTTCTTTCCTGCCTTGTAATCGCCTTCCGACTTTATCCTTTGGATTTCAGAGAGCAGCTGGGCGAAAAGCCCGCGAAGCGCCTCGTAGTCATTGATCACGAAATAAGTCTTCCCTTCTTTCTTAACCTTCTGGATGACATTGTTCTGCGCCCCTTTCTCGTAGCACCATTCGGCGATGAGCTTGCGATTCTGCATGTGAGCCTCCGTGACCGTGCGCCCTAGCTCAATCCTGTTCAGCTGAACCATCAGTCCGTTACGGATGTAGCTGTCATATTCGGCCTTGTAAGCCTCTCCGTCCGGCATTATGCCAAGTTCGACCAACTTGGGATCCGCAGCATAATACAGACCGAAAAGGTCTGCCCTTGCCTCTTCCAGGGCAGACTGATATTCTCCCAGAGCCGTGGAAGACACGCCCGGCAGAAGCTGTCCCGAGCCATGCCCCAGGCATTCGTGCAGGTCGGTGTGGATTTCATCGGCGTAGGAGCCATATTTCTTGTACCTGTCTATCTCTTCCTGCGAGTACGCAAACTCGTTCAGCGCGCTTGCAGGTGATTCCTGCGCCGCCATGTCGTAAGCATGGGTGATGTTGGCGATGGTCACCGACTTAGAGCCGTAATCCCTGCGGATCCAGTCCGAGTTCGGCAGGTTTATCCCGATAGGGGTGGACGGATACGTAGCCCCGGCGAGAGTCACGGCGTTCACTACCTTTGCAGACACGCCTTTCACCTGAGGCTTCCTGAAGCGAGCGTCGATCGGAGAATTGTCTTCGAACCATTGAGCATTGGCGCTCAGCACCCCGGTGCGAGCCGACGCAGCCGAATCCTTGATGTTCACATATCCCTCCCAAGTGGCTTTCCTGCCGAGCGGGTCGTCATAGTCTTCGATGAAGCCGTTTATGAAATCTACGTGCCCGATGGTGTCCTGAACCCACTCTACGTTGAAGTCGTCCCAGAGCTTCAAATCTCCTGTTTCGTAATATTCAATTAATAGGTTCAACGCCTTTTTCTGAATCTCATTCTCAGCCACCTCGGCTGCCTTCCCTAATTCAGCGACTATCTTCTCCAAGGCATTTGAATATATTCCTCCAACCTTCCAAGGCTCTTCCACGACTTTGCCGCCCACCTTCACGACCTTGGTATTAAGGCCGTAGGCGACTGGGGTAGTATCATTCGGATCCATTATGGAATTGTAATAGTCCTCTACCTCCTTGCGAGTGACGCCGTCATAAAAATTCACGGCAGAGAGAACCACGATGTCGCCACTGGAAGAGGTTGAGCGCCGTTGCGGATAGATGTCCTTTGAATATATCACATTCAGCAGCGTATCGGCTTTCTCGCCCTCGCCGATTGCCTCCATCAGGCTCTTGAAATACTCCTTTGAGCATTCCGGGAAGAACTTGTCCTCGGCGTAGTGATGATGCATGCCATTAGAAAAGAAGAGTCTCTTCGCATACACGGTGAATTTCCGGAAATCCTCGCTGTCCCGATCGCCTTTATATTCATTCAAAATATCCTCAACCGCATGCCTTACCGGCAGGTTCCATTTGCAGTATTGGTCCCAGGTAATATCCCTGCCGTACTTAGCAGCCTCCGAGAGATGGTAGGCATATTCCTTCTGCCTCAGCGTCAGGTCTTCCCACCCAGGCACCTGATAGCGCATCACCTTCAAATCCGCAAATTCGTCCAGCAAATAATGAAAAGCCTCATTCTGAGCCGTCCGCTCATCCTTCTGTCCCCCTTGACCACATGCGCTCAGCAACGCAGCCACACCGAAAATTGTCAGCATATTCTTTAAATTCATAAGTCATGATTTTTCTGAACTTTAAATATACGAAAATCTTCGAGACAAATTAAACTTTCCCAGAATTACGGCTTTTTCCTGCTAACGTCGTTGATTTAAGAAAGCTCATCTCCCCCATGCTAGGATGACACGTAGACAGAAAAAGATGCCTCCCGCATCTCACGACGCAGAAGGCAGTTCAATTTTGTTTTTAGCTATTTTAATTATCCGTCATAACGGTGACGGTCCGTTTATTTTAAAAGGGGAATGTCTCTTAGCCAATCGAAGCATTCCCCTTCGAATGAGCGATTAATTCGTAGCCTTCTTGATTGTTACGGCAAGAGTTATCATTTCTTCGTGACCATAGCAGTCAACGACTGTGATTTCAAGATTTTCATCATGATCTGCAGTCACAGAATTCTCTTCCTGAGTCCTGGTCCAAGAAATAGTTCCATCGGCGTTATAGCTTGGAGTCAGATAAGGATTTATCTGCTTATTCCCGGTAGGATCAACCCAAGTCAGCTGAGTACCCTTAACGGTGAAGTAGCGATTGTCGATTATCAGAACTTTAAGATCACCAGAGAACCTCCCAGCATCGTAGCTGTTCTTAACAACCACGTCACTAGCAATATTAGTAGAAGGATAATCTCCGGTATTTGTCCAAGTGATCACTGGTTTCTTTGACGTTGGCTTCGTCTTCCACGCATAAGTGTTTGCCGATGCCCAGCAAGCGAACTTGGCGCTAAGCTTCTGAGTAAGAGTGATTGTGTAATCTTCTTTAGACTCGCTGGAAATCTTGCCATAATTGATAGCGGCCGTGACATCATGGGCTGTCTTGCCATCAATGAACTGTTTCTTAAGCTGATAGAGAACATGATCGCTAGGGCCCTGTGTGTTGTAAACAGGCTTTTGATTTTCCGTAAGCTTGCTGATCAAATTGCCCTTGGCATCGAAATCAGCCTTGTCGAACGTGAATATGATATTATCCGGTAATTTGTAGAAGGTGTTGTCGAGATCTATCGAGCCTGTCTCGCTCGGACGTTCAGCAGACCATCCAAGATCAGGAACCATGTAAAGAGTGAAGTCGCCAGTCGCCTGATTTCCCTGAGTAGCAAGGAACCTAAGCACAGTATTGTTAGATGTAGGCAGAACCTTAGTGATGGTCACATTCAGAGTGTTCACGACACGAGTGACTTGAGTTTGACCACCATATGTCGTAGTACAAGTGGCCTTGATGGTTCCACTGAGGCTTGAGCCATCCTTCCAATTACGACCGTTGTTAACTCCAAGAATGATGAATGTAGCCTTTGACCAATCTGTAGTAGCATGCATATCCTTGTCGAGGAGCTGATAGTAAACTTTCTCACCATTGCTCAGATTTCCTCTGGTAGCATCATTTAGAGTAAGGACTCCGCTGGCATTAGGTGCAAAGTCATCGCCAGAAGTAGCAGCAAAGCTCTTGCTGAGAGGGATGATTACCGTGTTCCCGGTAGCACCGAGCAAGCTAGCTGCCCCTGTAATGCCAGCATTGACAGTAGTGATGGTATCGTTGGCTGCGACGCTCTCTGTGTTAGCGGCCTCGCCGACCTGAACATAGAATGCACGTCCGTCAGGATCTACTAGAGTGCCATCGTAGTTAACGGCGAATACTCGGAATCCAATGATATCGCCATCGGCTTCTTTGCTATTGATCGTGATGTTGAGAGGCTTGTTCGCAGAAACTGTGGTGAACAGACCTGAATAGCTATAGCTTTTCCATGCATTCCATTCAGATGGAGTTGACTCTATTGCGGCTTTCATATCAAGAGCTACGTAATAATTCTTGATTTTGGCTGCATCGGCACCGGTGAGTTTCAGCGTGAACATTCTGCCGACCTCGACAGGAAGCAGAGGCTGCACATAACGAGCATCTTCGGCATCATCCTTTACGTTATGTTTTTCATCCATCGCGACTGAAGGGGTAGGATATTTATCCGTCGATGCCGCCCAAGTATATTCTTTTATATTCTCATCTGTCTTTACCGCATCCTCGGTTGAAGTCAAAGAGCCTGTCCAACGGTTATGAATTTCTTTTACATTCTTATCGCCGACATTGAAATCGAGGACGCTTGCATTCTTGTAGCTCTCATAATCAGGATCAACATCGAATGTAGAAAGAACGTAACGTGTGGCATCACTTGGAGTGTTGTTAATTGCGATGGCATAAAGAATGTTTCTAATGCCATTTGGCGCTTTAACGGTAGTTGCTTTTTGAAAGTCTTTCTCTGAAATATTCTTGCCATCAGCAACTTTGAATGGAACCTTCCATAAACTTGTACCTATTGTGCCACGGGTAATCAAATCATTGAAACGGGTCGGCGTTCCGGCCACCACATAATCGAGAATTTCACCCTTGGAGTTGATGAGTTTGATGTCTGCGTTTGTAATGTCAGCATTAGCAGGATTTACCCTGATCAGAAAGCTGGCTTCGGTTGCAATGTCGTCACCCTTAGCAAAACTAACGATAGGATCGGAAGGGTCATAGGTCTCGTCATCACCGAACTCTGAATCAATCGTAACAAGGCCATGCATCAATCTAAGCTTCGACTTTACCAAGAAATCGAAGAAGTTTGCTTCATACCAAGACTCAGCGACCCCGCCGGTATAACTTCCGAACAACTCGATGCTCGTGATTCCGGCATAAAGCGCATCAATTATTTTCTTGTTGTTTTCAACGTTCTTGGACAAGATCTTGAGCTCTTCCTGAGCCTTTGCTATAGCCTCGCCATTTGACGATACGAGCTTGCCTATGCCGTCAAGCTTTTTGCCAAGAGCGTCTATCTCATCTTTGTATGCAAGTGCGACCTTCACATCCATCTCAAGCTTAGAGATTCTCTGGAGCGCAGCTGCTATGTCTGCCTTGTTGTTATTTGCAAGGTTGTAAGCATCAACAGCTTTCGCAAGAGCCATTACAGCAGTGTCGTTAGCTGCCTTGGCAACTTTTGCGGCAGCATCTGCAGAACCCTGAGCCTTTGCGGCGGCATCGGAGGCTGCCTTAGCGATTCTAGCCACGGAAGTTGCTGAATCGAGGGCAGCGGTAGAAGCGCTCTGTGCTCTTTCCGCAGTGGTTTTTGCTTCTTCAGCAAGTCTACGAGCTGCCTCTGCTGCTGTCTGCGCTCCCGAAGCTATTCCACTGACCTTCTTGATTTCTGCAGCATTAGCGCCAGCCAGCTCCTTGACATCGCTGATGGCTTTTGAATTCGCAGATATGGACTGGGCGTTCTTCTCAGCATTAGCCAAAGCATCTTCGGCTGTTTTCTTGACGCCCGAAACTGTAGCCTGGAGATCAGCCAGATTCTTCTTCTGAGCCTCAAGATCAGTCTTAAGAGGATCGATTTGCCCCTGAAGGTCATCTATGTCATTGTCATAGTCCTTGCAGGAGTTCAACATACTCATAGAAGTGATAACCAACGCTCCTATGAGAAAAGTGCTAATTAACTTTTTCATACTGGATTTTTGAGTTAAACAATATTGTATTAGGCATTTTTTTTGCTTTGCCGCTTTAAATCCGTTATATCTCTGCCGGGGAGATATAATTCCGCTGTAAAAGTAGAGATTATTTTTTAAACAAGCAAATAACAGAACTTTTTTTTCGAGAATTTACTGTTTTGGGGACATGGCTGACTAATCGTTACTCAATTCTAATGCAGTTTTCCAAAAAAAATGAAAGTTAATATCGATATCCCTTATAGCATTATAAACGATGACGATTGTGAAATAGTCATCCACATAGACGATGATGGCAAAGCTCTGGCTGTGAATAAAGCCAGCACATGCAACAGCTTCTACAAGTACATCATGTCTTGCATAGAAAGATTGCGAGGCATGGGCAGGGTGCGCACTGCAGAAAGTTACCAGAGCACGCTGAACAGCTTCAGAAAATTCATGCTGGGGAAGGACGTCTTTTTCGAAGACATTACGCCTGACCTGATGAGGAGTTACCAGGCTTTTCTCACTGCGTCGGGGATTGTACTCAATACCGTATCTTTCTATATGAGGATTCTTAGGACAGTGTACCTTAATGCTGTCAGAGCCGGCCTGGCTAAGAATAATCATCCTTTCGATAATGTTTATACTGGGATCTCCAAGACCGCCAAAAGAGCCATCTCCGCCGAAAACATTAAAGAAATATATTCATTTGAATCCATGGACTCAAGCCTGATGTTCGCTAGGGCTATGTTCCTTTTCAGTTTCTATACAAGGGGAATGTCCTTCGTGGACATTGCAAAATTGAAGAAGACAGATGTCCGAGATGGTTTCCTAAGCTATCAGAGAAGCAAGACAAAGCAGATTCTCAAAATGTCATGGACTCGGGAAATGCAGGAAATAGCAGACCAGTACCCTTCCAAGGATGGATTGCACTTATTGAATATATTGAATGAGAAGCAGAGAATGCCTATCCGTGAGCAATTCAAGAAGCGCCAGGCGAGCCTGAACTATTTCCTTAAAAAACTGGGCAGGCTGATAGGCATAAGCAATGTTCTGACAATGTACGTTGCGCGCCACTCTTGGGCAAGCATAGCTAGGCATATGAATGTCCCGATCAGCATAATCAGCGATGGGATGGGGCATTCATCTGAAAGAACGACTCAGGTCTATCTGACTTCAATAGATGCATGCATGATAGACAAGGCGAATTCAGAGATAATTCACTCAATTACCGGTGGGTAGAACTAGATTTGGAGATTTAATGAAAAACGTGCGGTGATAGGCCATTCAGCTACCTGTCACCGCATTTTTCTTATCTCCCCGGCAGAGAATAGAAAGCCAAGGAGATATTTTTATATCTAAACGAATCGAAAAATTTTCTTTTAGGGACTTTCCCTCACGAAGAAAAAGCGAATGCCCATAATCGCTAAAAACATGACTGACTGAACGTTAAATACTGCAATTATATCACTATATTACGGTAAAATTCATCAATGAATCACGATATTGCCATATTGGTCCGATAGCGTCAAATGTGGTCAATATTCAAAAAACTTTCGCCAAGATTTCTTTCGGCTCGTCGTGCGGGTGAAGGGACTCGAACCCATATGCACTAGGCACCAGATCCTAAGTCTGGCTTGTCTACCAATTTCAACACACCCGCAAAACCTTTCGAGAAGAGAATCCGATGATGTGAACGAGATTCTCACGGGGAAAAGGACTTATGGAAGCTGCCCGATTCCGAGCCCGAAAGGATTGCAAATTTAAATATATTTTCTGAAAAACTCGAATTGTCCGCAGACTATTTAAAGACTATTTACCATAATGCTATTTATTTTCCGTTTTCGGAACTGGGACAACCGTGCCGCTGATAATCTTCTCGAATGCTTTCATGATGCCTTTCTCGGACGTACTGAGCGAATCGGTCTGAGCCTCAGAAGAATAGTCAAGCTGAGATTTTTTCTTCTCTATCGCCTCTTGAGACTGCTCGGTCCGCAGCAATGCCTGGTCGACCCCGCTTTGATAAATATTGTGAATTGAATTCACGAGATTGAGCCTCAAGGCATCCACTTGATCTTCAAACGATGGCAGTCTGACGCTCTTGTACTTAGCTCTCCCGAGCCTCCAGCCCCAGTCGGAGAACGAGCCTTTCAGATTCACCCCGAAACGGAACGGAATCGGAGAGCGCAAAGCAGAGAAATGGTACTTAAAATTCTGGTCGAACTTCTGCATACCGCTGAGAGCCAAAGTATATCGGTCCACCTTCAGAAGAAATGGGAAAATCTCCAGCTTATTATCCTTCAATATGCCTCTTATGGACATGTCTGCAATCACGCTCGAATCCCTGTTCTTGAACATCAGCGTCTTGCGAAGCTTGTCCACTTCCTTGCCACCCTCCAGCAGCAGGTTTTTGCCATCGATCTTAACGATGCCACTCAGGGTAGGAAGCATGATTTTCATTTTCTTATCTATCGTGGCAGTAGCAGCCATCTCGCAATCCAGCAAGCCATTGAAAGCCTTTAACATAGGCACGATGCTGTCCACTGCCGGGAACAGATGAATGACTTTCTCGGCAGTGATGTTGGAAAGCGTGAGATCAAAGCCGGCTTTCAAGTCTTTCTTCGTCTTCGTGGAATAGAAACCTTCCAGATATGCCTCACCCATATTCGTCATCATCAGGGTGTTCGTCACTTGAAGGCAGCGCTGCTTCATTTCGATGTCGGAAGAGAGGTATGAAGTTTCCAGATCCGAATATACGACCTTGCCGGCCTGAATATTCACCTTCGCATTAAGGTTGGAAGGCAAAATCACGGTTGAGCGCTCTATGACGCTGTCCAGCACAGCTTTCTCAATCACCTTTTCCATATATTCATTGTCTGCGACGGACTCGTCAACGCTCTCCTGCTTTACGAACTTGCTACCGGCGTTCAAGGCTTGCAATATCTCATCCACGTCTATCAATCCCGCATTCACGTTCAAATCCAAGTTCAGAAGCGACCTGCCACGCCCAGAGAGAGCGCGCCTGAGGCCGGTCAGCGAACCTCTGACAGAAAGCTCCGAATTTCCAGAATGAGCAGAAACGTTGGCCAGCTCCAGCTTGTCATTGCTGAACCTGCCTTCGAAATCTGAAATCTTGTTTTCCAACGGGAAGTATGGGGTGATCACGGTTCCTTCATCCATCTTGAACTCTGCCAGGAAGTCCCAGTTGCGAACGTATTGCGCCATCGCCTCGCTCAAATGGATGTCTATGTCCTTCTTTTTGAAATCTTCCTCTGAAAGGTAATCCGGAACGGACCGGCCAGCGCTCAGCAATCCGAAGGCATACCTGAAAAGCGAATCTCTAGGAACCAAAGGATAAAGCCTGTGGAGCGAATCTAGTTTCTGCCTCCTGCTAAGCTCTGCCCTCTCGTCTGGATGCGCAGACGCAGTCAACTTGATTCCAGAAACAGAATACCTGTCCACGCCCGAGCGCATGACCGCCCCATCATAATTGCAATTCAGGTTCAGATAAGGAATAGTCTTGCCGCCCGAGACTTCCGGCTTGTAAATGAATATGTTGCTGGCATCTTTGACCCCGACGAACACGGAGTCTGCTCCCCTGAGACCGATTGCAGCCACTTCCAGATGGCCGTAGAGAGGATGCTTCCCGGGATTCGACTTGATTTCGTCTTTGGAATTGTGGGCAAGCAGTTTCACGCCGCTCCCCCGTATGAACATTGACGAGCCGTAAGTGGCGAAAAGGCTGTCGGTCTCGGCTCTCAGGCAGGTGACATTCTCCGCTCCATTCTCATGGTCTCCATCTTCTTCTCGCCCAAGATTGATAGAAGTCGATCCAAGATACGCCAATAGGGTGTCGCGCGGGATGCTGATCTGGATGCCGCTGCTCTCCAAGGTGCCAGACAACCCACAACCAGAGAAGTTGTATGCATCCAGCTGAGACAAGCGAGTGGTTCCCGAAACATTGCCTGCGAAATTCCCGGAAACGAAAATTCCCAGGCTGTCAGGAAAAAGATAAGACAGAGAGTCAAGGTCCACTTTGATGTCACTGTCCAGAGTAATTGACGGATCGCTGTCCAGAAGGTTTTCACACGACCCAGAAAGACTCAGATCAAGGCCCCTGAGCGAAAAACAGAAATCGAGCATATTAGCACGCAGCTTTTCGTTCTCCGTCTTCAAAGTCAAATCCAGATCCAAGACTCCTTTCTCACCCATGCCCTCGTAAGTAATCTCGGAGCGAGGAATCTGCAGTCGCATGGACATATTCGGGAAAACGCCCTCGGAATATTCACCGTCGCAATGAGCATCGAGGGTGATGGTTGCATCGGTGTCAAATTTTCCAAGAATCGGGAAATTATCCTTGAAAGCCGACGCTATCTCGCTCACTCTCTGCTTGTCGATAGAGAGATCAGCCTTGATGTAAGGCTTCTGCCCGCTCAACCTGAGATAGGCATCTCCCTTAACGAGAACGTTTGCCACAGAGACGGACAATTCCGGCACGTCCAGGATTTTTTCGGCAAGATCTGGCTTGATGAGGCCGTCAATGTTAATTGGAATCACCATCCTCCCATTGGATCTGAGGGCAAGGAAGGCCTTGGAATTCATACCTACATCGAAATATTCGCCATGATTCTTGATCCTCATCTTATCCATCGCAAAAGCCACCGTATCAGCGGGCAGCCTTCCGGCAAAGAATAGAGAATCGAGAGACAGCGATATATCGGTCTTCCTGCCTTTCTCGGTCGTAAGGCGGCCATTGAAAAACAGTTCCTTCAGGGACACAGTGCCGAATATTGTGTCGGAAGGATTCGTGTACACGACGAAAGGCCTCTCCGACAGGCGCACCCTGGACACGGAAATCGGTGGCAGCGGGTGCGAAGAAGTATCTGAACCGTCTCCCAACGGGACTTTGAGCACATTCCAGTTAGCGTTCAGAGAATCATATTGATGGGCGAAGACCCTAGGCCTCGAAAGCTCTGCCAGCCTGATACGATATTTCCCGAATATCAGCGAGACATAATCGATCGCCGCCGAGAATCTGTCGAAGTGGGCCAGGGTATCGGTCTCGGTGCCCCTTCCCTGCCTCATCAGGAAATCGTTGACGCTCAGTGAATCATCGAAAGACGAGAATCTACCATGGGGATAAGTTATAGAGAAGTCGTCGATCGTGACGTTAAAATAAGGGAAGCTGCGGAACATAGATGCGGTGACCTTGTCGAACACTATGGAGCCATCGATATATTCAGAAGCCACTGCGTTCACGACTCTGGTCATGACCTTCGAGTTCAGCAGCACCTGAAGGACTATGATGACAAAAGTCCAGATGCCAAGGATGCTGAACAGGACAGCCCTTAGCGCAGCATATTTTCTTTTTGGCCTCATTTCCCTTACCATTTTTCACAAATCAGCGTTTTAAGCAAAAATACTAAATATTATTAGTTAAATTAGTGCCAAACCAACAGCAATGAAGCTAATCTATTCAAGATTAATCTCGGCATTTTTCCTTAGTCTTCCAAATGCCGCCATCGCATCAGACGATATATTCGTAAGCCCGGGTGGCAGTGACGAATGGGAAAGCCTAGCAAAATATAATCTGGACAAAGCTCTGAGCTTCGACCGGATAAAATCAAAGGTGCTGATGGGAGATTGATCAGCCTCTTCCCGAATTCTTTATCATCCTGCATAACCTGCTTCCGAATTCTGTCCTCGAAAGCAGGTTTTCTAGCGTAATGGGCATTCTCCAGCGCCAATAATGAGGCACCTCAGCAGGAACGTTTATACGCTCGTCCTTCGGGTCGCCTTGGTAACGAACTGCGGCATCCATCGAAGCCCAATCCTGCAATGGCAGGATGCAAAGCATTGATGGCGACAACAGGTGCTGCTCTATGATCCTCTCGCAAACCCATGGCTCGCAGAAATACGGAGTGACGCCATTGCTGTGCAGTATCTCATGATAATACCGGTCAGTGAGCGTTCTATCTTCTTCCCACCAAGCCCTGAGCGTGGATGTGTCGTGAGAACTCGTCGTGCAGACTGACATGTAGGGATATACTGCAGGGTCGCCGAAAACTTCGCCTAACTTTTTAGGCATTCTCTGAACCTCGAGAGAGAGTATCTTGAACTCTTTCATGGTTTGGGGAACGCAGTCCGGAATCATTCCCAGGTCTTCTCCGCAGGCCATCATCGAAGTGGCTCCGAGTAAGGCGGAAAGCCTCTTAGTCGCAGTTTCTTTCCATAGCGAATCATTTCTGTGATAGAAGAAATCATTGTAGAGGGAGTTGAACCTTTCTTTGAAAGCATCGTTCAATGACCTGTAATCTTCCGTGCTCTCAGCCGAAATCCGCGGATGATACCAGCCATCGTGATGAGGATCAGGAACGAACAGCGATGAGTTAGGGTCAAAGCCCATGTTGCGTAATTCGCCTCCAGAATATGGCAGGGCTGGATTGAAGTGCCCGTCAAGCCCAGATTTCTTATCGGCAGGGATTTCCCAGATTCGGAAGAATCCAAGAATATGATCGATTCTGAAGGCATCGAAATATTCGCTCATTTTCCTCAGGCGCTCTTTCCACCACCCATAACCATCCTTGGCCATCTCATCCCAATTGTATGTAGGGAATCCCCAATTCTGACCATCTACGGAGAAAGCATCCGGTGGTGCTCCTGCTTGCGAGTCAAGATTAAATAGCTTTGGGAAACGCCAAGTCTCGACGCTTGTCCTAGAAACGCCGATTGGGATATCTCCTTTGATGGCTATGCCTTTAGAATGAGCATATTCGATGGCCTCTTTCAATTGCCTGTCCAGATGATACTGCATCCAGCAATAGAATCCTTCATCGTCGGCGTGCTCGTGGCAATATTCATTCACCCTAGCCTCGTCATATTCGGAATATTCCTTCCATTTGCCGAAATCCGCAGTCCCGAAATGATCCCTGAGCATGCAGAAAGCGGCATATGGTTTCAGCCAATAGGCATTCTTCCGCATGAAGTCCTTGAAATCCGCTCCAGAGAGCGTTTTATTCTCGTCCTTCTGATAGAGCCTCCTAGCCAGGTTTTCCTTTTCCTTAAGGACTCTTTCGTAATCAAGATATTGCAAAGAATTAAGCTCGGCCTGGGATTTCCTATATTCCTGATCAGGCTTCAGCCCTGCGCCAGTCAGAGACAGGTAAATAGGATGCAGGGCGAAACTTGAGATTGCGCTGTAAGGATAAGAATCTGTCCAAGTCCTGGTCGTCGTAGTGTCATTTATTGGCAGCACTTGGATTATATTCTGGCCGGAATCAGCCGCCCAATCGGCGAGCTTTTTCAGATCCTCGAACTCTCCCACGCCAAAGTT
This sequence comes from Bacteroidales bacterium UBA1680, assembly GCA_002320605.1. Taxonomy (GTDB): domain Bacteria; phylum Bacteroidota; class Bacteroidia; order Bacteroidales; family UBA932; genus Cryptobacteroides. The sequence goes on from DCKG01000035.1 coordinate 45,482, forward strand.
CCTTTCGGACCGTAGCGAGAAAATAGGGATTACAGTGCCAGCCCCTCTCCATGGCTTTCTCTCGAAATCAGGCAATAAGTTAAGGATAGCGAGGAAGCTGTCTTTTGCCGGCACTTCCGCAAGAAAATGGTTCGGCCCCGATTCCCACAGCCTTGGTTCCACTGTCTTAGCATCCAAGATCACGAACTTGAACTCGAAAGGCTCTGCTACGTTCAAGAATATGGTTCTGTACGGTGGGTTCTCGTAACCAAGGGGAATGAATTTCTTCCAATTATCAAAGAGAGGGCCGCTCCCTGTCATCGCAAGCACCTCACCTGAACGTACGTCAGGATAGGAAAGCGTAAAAGAGACATTGCCGGTCACATTTGTTTCAACCGGCTTATTCTGGAATATGACATTCGTGAATGCCTTCGACCACAGCGGTAAATCATCAGGAGCATCCACCCAGCGGTCGCGAATCTGAAGATTGAAATCGTCTTGATTCTTTATTTTATCAAAAGGGATGCGGATATCATGCGATTTCCACTCTTTTCTGATGACATCTCCATCTTTCAAGACAGAGAATGAATATGAGAGCTTTTGGGCGACATCTATGTCTTTGACAGATGCCCAGACTCCGTTTATGACCTTAATCATATTCTCGGGGCCATTTCCGAAATCGATGGCGACGGTTTCCCCGTCATTAGTGAAATATTCAAGGCTTATATCGACGTGCATATTCAGAAATTATTGGTGATTTCTCCTTACTGAAAATATTATACCCGAACATCATGTTTTCCGAAAAAATTTTATATTATTGAGCCTTTTTAGTATCAAATGCTCATTTCTCGAACGGATACCTTATATACAGGAATATGCGTCATCCGACACTAATCAATCCCGAATATTGTGTAATTTTGCGTCATGCAAAAAGAAGATTTGGAGATAATGGCCCCTGCGGGCAACTTCGAGTGCCTGCGGGCAGCGATTCAGGGCAGAGCGAATTCGATATATTTCGGAATAGGAAACCTGAATATGCGCTCGCATTCGGCGAATAATTTCCTGCCGTCTGATTTACCGGAAATCGTCCGCCTGTGCAGGGAAGCAGGCGTAAAGGCCTACATGACTTTGAATATTGTGCTTTACGAAGAAGACTTGGAGCCGATGCGAAGGGCCTTGGATGCTGCGAAGCTGGCTTGCGTGGATGCGATTATAGCTTCTGACATGGCGTGCATCTCTTATTGCAGGCAGATTGGTCTGGAGGTGCACATCAGCACTCAGCTGAATGTCTCCAACGTCGAGGCGCTTAGGTATTATTCTCAGTTCGCAGACGTGGTGGTACTTGCCAGGGAATTAAACCTGCATCAGGTGAAACATATTCATGAAGCCATCGAAAGGGAGCATATCACCGGACCTTCCGGGAAGCTTGTGCGTATAGAAATGTTTGCGCACGGGGCGCTATGCATGGCCGTTTCCGGCAAATGCTACCTGAGCCTGCAAACTTACGGGGCTTCAGCCAACCGAGGGGCATGCTATCAACTGTGCCGCCGCGGCTACGAGGTGACCGAACTGGAGACAGGGACGAAGCTGAATATCGACAATAAGTACATCATGTCGCCTAAAGACCTCTGCACCATTGAATTCATGGATAAGATCATTGATGCCGGGGTCCGCGTTTTCAAGATAGAGGGCAGGGCAAGGAGCGCTGAATATGTGAAACGCACGGCGGAGTGCTACAGAAAGGCGGCGGATGCCGTGTGCGATGGGACATACACTCCTGAATATGCGGCATCGTTGAAGTTCAGGCTTGCCGAGGTGTTCAACAGGGGTTTCTGGGATGGCTATTATCAGGGTGCCAGGCTGGGTGAATGGAGCAAGGTTTATGGCAGCCAGTCTACCCGCACGAAGATTTACTGCGGAAAAATCACGAATTGGTTCGATAAAATCGAAGTCGCTGAAATATTGATTGAATCGTCTCCGCTGCGCCTCAACGATGATATTCTGGTGACGGGATCTACCACTGGCTTATACGAAGGCACGGCTTCAGAAATCAGAGTAGACCTAAAACCTGTCTCGGAAGCCACGAAAGGCAGCCTATGCTCCATTCCGATTATTTTCCCTGACGACTGGAAAGGCGAACGTAAACTTCGCCGCGGTGACAAAGTCTACGTCTGGCAGAAAGCCAAATAGGACCGCCATCGGCTTCTGCCGTCTGCCCTGCCGTAGAGGAAAGCCAAATAGAACTGCCAGCAACTTTCGTCGTCTGCACAGCCGTAAACGGACCAATTCAACAGCCTGTATTTACAATTAGATTTTCCACGATAAATCTCGCAGATGGCTGTCGAGCGGCATGCAGCTGAGGGCATTCCTTGGCAGGGTATCTCGACATCGACCACTTTTTTACGCAACGATGTCGCGAGGCACCCCTCTACAGCACGCTACAGGCAATATCCAGCGACAGAACTTTGTGAAAAGGATTGATGCCTCGAAAAAGGACCAGACTGATTCTTTTCACTTTTCATAGGGATGACAAGATTAATATCTATCAGGTTCGGGAAAGGGGCGAGGCGGCGCAAGCGGTTTGGTTTGGGCAGAATGGTTTGCGCGGGGCATAAGGGAAAGGCTGTCCTAGACGTTCTGGATGAATTTACGGGGGCCTTCGATGGAGCGCCAGTAATCGGAATCGAAGTCTGATGGGGCGACGAATGGGCCTTCATGACTTATCGTGAAGCAGAGGTAGTTGATTTTGTAGCCTTGCTTCATGAACATCCGCTCGTAGAATGTCTGGACGTCGGTCAGGGCTGCCATGGTCTCTTTGTCTAGCTCTGGAGCTGCATTGGTGCGATTAGATCCTGAATCAAGTTCAGGATGACGGGAGGTGTTAGGTACTGAATCAAGTTCAGGGTGACTGGTGCTGATTGGCACATTTGGATTGTAAAGATCCGTGGTGGCGGCGAGGATATTCAGGCCATTCGCCTGGGCGACTGCTTTGGCATATTCATAAAGAAAGCGACTGTCCGTCTTAAGATGGATTCGCCCGCCTGGGGCAAGAAATTTCCTGTATTTCTCCAAGAAAACAGGACTGGGCAGGCGCTTGTTCGCACTGCCAAGCTGGGGATCGGAAAAAGTAAGCCAAATTTCAGAAACCTCCCCCGGCGCAAAGAACGCCTCGATCAATTCTATCCTGGTTCGCAAAAAAGCGACATTGGGCAGATCCTGTTCAACGGCATATTTCGCCCCTTGCCAAAGCCTCGCCCCTTTGATGTCAACCCCGATATAATTTCTGGACGGGACTCTACGTGAAAGGTCAATCGTGTACTCCCCACGTCCGCAACCAAGCTCCAGCACGATAGGCTGAGCCTTCGCGAACATATTCGAATTCCAATTGCCTTTAATCGGATGATCCAGCACACGGAAACCGCCATCGGACTTGTCCATGACTTCCGAGGCAGAAGGCTGCAAGAGACACTTGAAAGTCTCATTCTCTGCGAATTTCCGGAGTTTCCCGTGTCCCATGTCAAAGACTTCGCGACAGATGACTAATTGCCGTTATTGTTCACGGAAGGGCCGTCCGATGGCGCACGCTTGTCGGCTGGTGCCGGTCTTTTGTCGGCAGGCACCGTGCGCCTAGCCATCGGAGCGCCTTGCCTTTCCGCAGCCTGGCGGCCGTTAACCGAATCGGCATTGACATCCCCAGGCATGGGTCTAGGCTTCCCGTGCCTCTTCTTCTTCCTAGGCTGCTTGTCGAACCTAGTTATAGCATCGTCCCCAACGGCGGAAACGAATTCCGGCGCAGCAGAAGGCTCGGCATCCGGCTTCAAAGACTCAGGCTTCTTTCCGCCTTTATTCATTTCAATGATTTCCTTCACCTTGCAAGCAGGAAGAGGATACATCTCAGACAAAGAATTTTTGTCGTAAGAGAAATACATCGTCTCACGAAGTATGTCTGACTTCACCAGAAAAGCTTGGCCATCCTGGAACTCAAGAGGCTCATTAACTTTTGGCAGGCGGGACTGAGCATCCATATAGGCTGCTACCTCGTAATTCAGGCAGCATTTCAGTTTTCCGCACTGACCGGCAAGCTTCTGTGGGTTCATTGACAAATCCTGCACGCGAGCCGCCGATGTCGATATCGACTGGAAATTCGTAAAGTAGTTTGCACAGCAAAGCTCACGGCCACACACCCCAAGGCCACCAATCAGTCCAGCCTCCTGACGTGCCCCGATTTGCTTCATTTCTATCCTTATGCGGAACTCCTCGGCGAAAACCTTGATCAGCTGGCGAAAATCCACGCGCCCATCAGCGATGTAATAGAAAATTGCCTTAGTGCCGTCGCCCTGGTATTCTACGTCACCTATTTTCATATCAAGGCCTAGCTCTGCAGCGATTCTGCGAGCCTGAATCATCGTATTCTGTTCCTTTGCTATCGATTCTTGCCATTTGGCGATATCGAAAGGCTTCGCCTTGCGATAAATCTTTTTCAGCGGATTCGTTGTAGGATCGATGCCCTTGCATTTCATCTGACGACCGACCACAGATCCCTCCAGCGTCACGATACCAAGGTCATGGCCACTAGCAGCCTCGACGATGACCAGATCACCCATTTTGATGCTCTGTCCAGAGTCGTTAATGTAAATTTCTTTGCGAGTATCCTTGAAACGAACCTCGAACAAGTCCTTGAATTGCTCCTGACGAACGCCAAGAAGCCAATTATAGTCTTCCAGCTTGCAGCATCCGCGCCTGTATGTGCATGAGTACTCCCCCGTCTCGGGATCGCTGGAGACCATGCAGCCACGGTTGCAGTCAAATCTTATATTTTCTTTCGATGCGTTGTCCATCATGCGTATTTAAAAAATTCCGTAAAGCCTATCCACGACATCACAGAATATGATTTTCTGATTCACGTTACGATCCAGCAGCATCTGGGCCCTGTCAAAGCAAGCCAAAGCCTGCCTAGGAAAATTTTTCTTGCTCCGGTCTGCCAAAGCCGAAAAAAACTGCCTCTCATCTTCGGAATATGCCGAAAGCCCGGGAAGTCTCTGCTGGAACAGGAATATCTTTCTGAGACATTCTCCTGCAAATTTACAAAAAGCTTTCTGTTTTTCACGCGAAGCCATCGCAGCAGCCCTGTCACCACAAGCCAAAGCACCTAATAGGTCTCTGGCAGCAAGGGCTGTAATAAGCTCCTTGAATATTCCCAGCTGCTCCTGATAATCTTCCCTGTCCGAGAGGAAGTGCAAAGCCTCTCCTACGCTGCCACCAGCGACATCAGCAGCCTGAGCGGCCTCAGCCTGTCCTTTACCAAATTCAGAAGTCAGAATATTAACGATCTCATCCTTTGAATATGGCAATATCCTCATCGCCTGGCACCGCGAGGAAATAGTTTGAATCACCTTCTCCGGCGCATGAGTGATCATTATGAATATGGTCTTCTCCGGTGGTTCTTCAACCACTTTGAGAAGGGCATTGGCAGAGGATGGGTTCATTTTCTCCGGAAGATACACGACGATAGCCTTCCATCCGCCTTCGAGAGATGATAGGAATATTTTGTCTAGGATTTCCCTAGCCTCTGCAACATTAATTACCACCTGCTTTCCTTCAATGCCGAATGCCGAGCTGACTTCGTTTTCCAATGAATACGGATTTTTCACCATCGATTCTCTCCAATATGGAAGGAAAAGTCCTGCCAGCATGTTTTCCTGTTTCTCGTTCACCTTAGAGCCGGCAGCCACCGGATAAACATAGTGGACATCCGGATGAATCATGGCCGAAACTTTATGGTCATGATTGAAGATGGCATCGAGAAAAGCCATGGCGATTTTCAAAGCCCCGCAACCATCATTCTCATACAGCATCATAGCATGCGGAATGCGCCCACTGGAAACCATGGATTCCAGCGACTTCACCGCATCGGCGTTGCCTATTATCTCTTCAAGTCTCATTTGTTCCTGTCAGCCGTGAATTCGGCGATTTTTGCAAGATAGCTTTTTTCTTGCGAATCAGGAAGCACAGACAGAGAATTTATTGCCTTGTCAACATATTCATGAAGTTTCTCGCAGGCGCCTTCCAGGCCGTCATGCTTGAAAACGAAATCTCTGATCTCCGCCTTATACGAAGGATTCTCATGAATTTCATCTACTTTCTGCCTCACGCACTCAGCCTCTTCACTGCTCACGGTTCCTAAAGCGCAAAGAAGCGGCAGCGTGATTTTCTGCTCGTCCAAGTCTATTCCCACAGGCTTCCCGATCGCACCCTCGTCGTAATAATCGAACATGTCGTCGCGAATCTGGAAAGCCAGGCCGAGGTTGACGGAATATTCACGTATGGCGGAGACCACGTCGGCTATGGCGTCAACGGAAATAGCCGCGGAATAAGCCGCAGCCTCAAACAATGACGCCGTCTTATTGAATATGATCCTCAGGTAGTCCTCCTCTGTGGTGTCCCCGGTCTGTGCCTTCTGCAATTGGAGCATTTCCCCTTCCGCCAGATCGCTGAGCGTCTTGGAGAATATTCTTATCACCTTGTCGGCATTCTTCGCAGAGTCAAGAATATTCTTCATCGCCTTCACGAGCCAGAAATCCCCTATCAGGACCGACGCATTGCTGCCCAAGACCGACATTACGGTAGGCTTGCCACGCCTTTTGGCGCTGCAATCTGCCACATCGTCGTGCAATAGAGTAGCGTTGTGCAGCAGCTCTGCGGCAGCGGCATAACGAATGCTGTCCTGCGTGATGTTCCCTTGAGAGCACGCCCTTGCCACAAGCAGGGATATCATCGGGCGGAGCTGCTTGCCGGAATTCTTAAGTATCGAGTCGTTAGTAAGATTCAGAAGCGTTATGTCGCTACGCAAAGACTCGGAAATCAGCCTTGTGACTGAATTCCAGTCTTCCCCGAGATATGACCTTATTTCATCCAGGATCATATCTTCGAAAGCCTTTCGGCAAGTTCCGTGACAGTGCTTGGAAATTCAATCAGGCTCCTGGAATGCTCGTCAAGCATTCCGGTGGACACGAAATAGTCCAGAAGCCCGACAAGAGGATCATAGAAGCCATCCACATTCAGGGCGAAGACTTTGCCAGAGTACCGTTTCAGCTTCGCTAAGGTCAGGGTCTCTATCAATTCGTCTAGCGTCCCTATGCCACCGGGAAGAGCCACGGCAGCGCATGTGCCTCTGCGCATCTCCTCTTTGCGCTCAGACATGGTGTCCGTCCAGATGACTTCGGACAGCTTTGGGTATGCCACTTCCGTCATGAATCTCGGAATCACCCCGACATGCTTTCCACCGCACTCGACGACCTCGTCTGCGACGACCCCCATGGTTCCTTTGACCGTACCGCCAGACACGATTACGTAGCCTAATGAACAGGCCGCGCGAGTGAGTTCTCGCGCAGCCTGATTGTAATTTGGATTTATCTCACTGCTGGATGAGCAGAAAATCGCAAGTCTCTTTTCTCCTGACATCAATTTCCGGTTTAGAAGAATAACGCCAGCGAAAACGCCACGCCATTGAAGTTGTTCCCGTTATTGACGGCATCGCGAACCTTGTCGCCCACCGTGTCTGCGATGTTGCCGGAGCCATAGATATTCCCGAAATTCCAGAAATACTTGACTGAGAATTGCAATTTCCAGAAATCCAATCCGGCTCCCACGCCCAGGCCGTATTCAGCCTTCTTGAGCTCGCTCTTGATGGTCTTAGCCTGCCCACCATTGCTGGAGCCAAGGCGGTAGCCTACGAAAGGCTCTGCGAAGGCATAAGGGCGCAGGAATCCGAGATCCGGTCCCCACTGAATCTGGACAGGAAGCTCCAGATACCCGACTTTGGTTTGGAAATCTTTCCATTGTGCATCATCGATGTTACCGACCGACGTTCCTTTAACCTGATAAAGAAGGCTCGGCTGAATCGCTAATCCGGAGAAAAGCGGCAGCTGCGCAGTGATGCCGACATGATAGAGAGAAAGGGAGCTGGCGTCTACATCCTTCACGTGTGACTTTGAAGAAGTGAGACCACCGATTATTCCGAATGATGCCCTGTTGTAACGCTGGGCATTCATTCCTACCGTTGCCATGCAAGCGATGGCAAGAATAAAGAACAGCCTTTTCATAATGAAAATTTATAAAAGTGTATTAAGTTTGGTAGTGATTTCGTTTTTCGGAACGTTGCCGACCAGCTTATCGACGACTTTCCCGTCTTTGAAGAAAAGCAGCGTCGGAATATTCCGTATTCCATGTTCTCCGGCAGGTGTGTCGCACTCGTCCACGTTGCATTTTACGACTTTCACCTTACCGTCATATTCGTTTGCGATAGCTGCGACCGTTGGGGCAAGAGCACGGCAAGGGCCGCACCAAGTAGCCCAAAAGTCTACTAGAACTACGCCTGAAGAAACCAAATCATTAAAGTTTTCGTTTGTCGCAATTATTTCCATGATATAAAAGTTTAAAAAAGTTCCGGAACGGAAACTCGCAATTTCCGTTCCGAAACAAATATAGGGAAAAAAGATGACTATTTCTCTGGGAGAGTGGACTCCTCAATATTCCAGAGGAATGCCCTCAGGCCGAGATCCGGCGATGCTTTGTCCATTTTGTCGAGTTCGGCGAGCAGACGCCTGGCTTTCTGGTCATCTTTCACGACTGCCAGAATGGCGTTGTTCTGAACAGGCCACGCATGGTCGCCGTAATGCGGCTCGCCATTCATCTCGCCGCGGCCCTGGATATCCAGCCACTGAGTGAACCCTCTCTGGTGTTCCCTGTCCAGAAGACGCAGGACATCGTGTCCGAATCCTTGATTGTACGATATAAATAATGCTTTCATAATTTAATGCAATATATCAATATTTCCTATGCTTTCGCCATTCCTGCTTCGGCATTTCTCTGCTCTTTGCGCTGCCTGCGCTTCTCCCGGAAAGAGCTCACTGCACAGTAGATCACAGGAATCAGAATCAGGGTGACGACTGTCGAGACCGTAAGGCCCCAGGCTACCGTAAGGCCAAGAGGCCTCCACAACTCGGCGCCTTCTCCTTGGCCGACAGCCATAGGAATCATTCCCAGGACGGTGGTCAGAGTGGTCATGAGGATAGGGCGCAGACGGCTCCTTGCCGCCGTTACGGATGCTTCTACGATGCTCATTCCTCTCTCCCTCATAAGATTGGTGTAATCGATGAGCACGATACCGTTCTTAACCACGATTCCAATCAGGATCAGCAAACCAATCATGGCCATTACGCTCAATGGCGTGTTGCCGATGCGAAGGCCTAGGATTACGCCCGTGATGGCGAACGGCACGGAGAACATAATCACCAGCGGACTGATGAAGGACTCGAACTGAGAAGCCATGACCATATATACCAAGATCACAATCAGCGCCATCAGGGTTAGCAAATCTCCGAACATGTCCTGCTGATCCTCGTAACTTCCGCCTATGTCGGTAGAGATGTTGCTTGGCATGTTGGTTCCTTTGACGATCTGCTCCGTGGCAGTTACTGCATCGCTGAGCGCATGTCCCCTTGCCACGACGCCAGTGATGTCGATATAACGTTCACGATTCTTTCTCTCGATGGTAGGAGGCACGAAGCCCTCTTGGATAGTTCCTAGGTCTTTGATTCTCACAGCGTTTCCCATAGGCGTATAGACTATGGTGTTGGCTATGTCCTCTACGCTCGACCTATAGTTCTTAGGGTAACGGACGCGAATGTCATACTCTTCGCCCTCCTCTCTGTAAACCGAGCTCACGGAACCACTCATGGCCGCGCTGAAGGCAGATGCGGCGGTGGCGGAGTTAAGCCCGTTTAGAGCAAGCTTGGTTCTGTCGAAATCTATGAGATATTCAGGAGTATATTCATCACGGCTGAGAGTAACCTGTGAGAAGGCCTCGTTTTCAAGCATCTTCGACTGTATCTCTCTTGCTATAGACTCGGTTTCTGCGAAATCATATCCATAGATTTCAAGCTCCACTGAAGAAGCTCCACCTACGCCGCCCATGCCCTCCGTAACAGTAGCTTTCCTCACCTCAGGGTAATCTCTCAAGTCTTTTCTGATGATGTCGGCTATCTCGGTAGAAGACCTCTTACGCTGCCCCATCGAGCCTAGGTTGATGTTCATGGAGACGATGTTCGAGCCATTACTCTGTATGGATGCCAAGGTGTTGTCCGAGCTAGCCTGCCCGAACCTGTATTGCAGCACCTTAATCTCAGGAATCTCTTCGCTCAGCCTGTCAGCGAATTTCTTGGCGAAATCGCCAGTCACGGTCTGCTCGGTTCCGACCGGCAGCTGAATATCAACAGTCAGACGGCCCTGATCCTGATTAGGGAAAAACTCGGTCTTTATGCCAGGCCCGAGGAAAGCCAGCACAGCCACGAATATGGCGGCGCAGACTGTGACCACGAGAGCCTTGTGGTTTACAGACCAATTGATTATCCTTGAATAACCATTCGAGATGCCATCCAAGAATTTCTCGACAGGATCAAAAATCATCCTGTGGAGCTTGCCAGTCTTCTTCTTGTTAGTAAGCATCTTGGAACAAAGCATCGGAACAAGGGACAGAGAAGCGGCTAGCGAAATAGCCATGATTATGCTGACAATCCATCCAAGCTGTTTGAACAGGATTCCGGCCATTCCAGACACCATGGTCAGAGGCAGGAACACGCAGAACATCGTGAGAGTGGATGCCATGACGGAAATGCCGACCTCTTCCGTACCGTGAATGGCGGCCTCCTTTGGTTTCTCACCTCTCTCCAGGTGGGTGGAGATATTCTCCAGAACGACTATGGAGTCATCCACGACCATGCCTATCGCAATTGACAAGGCTGACATTGAAATGATGTTCAAAGTGTTGCCAGTCGCAAAAAGGTAAACCAGAGATCCGAGCAATGCTATAGGAATGGAAAGGATGACGATGAACGTGGCCCTCCATCTGCCAAGGAATATGAAGACGACTAGCATCACCACCAGAAGCGTGATAAGGATGGTCTCCTTCAATGAGCCAATGGTGTTGATAATGTTGTCGGAAGAGTCGATGACGGTCGATATCTTGATGTCAGAAGGCAGCGTAGGAGCAACCTCCGTAAGCTTTTCGTTCACTCCCCTGATTACATTCACGGTATTTGATCCGGTCTGCTTCGTTATGGCAATCATGGCCGACTGCATGCCGTTGGTGAAGGATTCCTGGGATTTCTCTTGCGGTCCGTCATAAATCGTGGCGATGTCTCTCAAATAAACCAGATGGCCGTTTGACTGCCCCACCACTACGTCAAGCATCTCCTGAGGATCCTTGAATTCCTTTTCAACCCTCAACGTGTAAGTCTCAGAACCGATGTCGATGTTTCCTGACGGGATGTTCCGGTTCTCTGCCCCAAGAATCTGGGAAATTGTGCCCACCGAAAGTCCGTAGGCCTGAAGCTTGTCCGGATCGCAATAAACCTGAATCTCACGCTCTGGGGCGCCGACTACCAGCACGCTTCCCACGCCGTCCACGCGTCCGAGAGGGGTCGTGATCTTGTCGTCCAGTATCTTCTCGAGTCCCGGAATGCTTTCGTCCGCCTGAGCGGACAAGATCAGCACAGGCATGTCATCCATTCCGAACTTGAACAAGACCGGAGTCGAGGCTCCGTCCGGAAGTGACTGGCTTACCATGTCCAGCTTATCCCGGACATTATTGCAAGCCTGATCTATGTCTGTTCCGTATTTGAACTCCAGCATGACGATTGAGATATTCTCCCTAGAGTTTGAAGTCATGTCCTTGAGATTCTCAACGCTGTTTAGTGAGTTCTCAAGCACCTTTGTCACATTCGACTCAACATCCGAAGCACTCGCGCCCGGATACGAGGACATCACCATCACGATGTTGGCATCGAAATCCGGGAACAATGCCAATGGAGTCCTCATGAGGGAGAAGACGCCGAATATGGCAAAGGCCAGGAATACCAAGGCTGTCGTGACAGGACGATTTACTGATGATTTATATATGCTCATCTTGAATATTCAATTAATCGTTAGATGAAAGAACCTCTACTTTATCTCCGTCCCTGAGGCTTGTGCTTCCCTTGGCAGCAACCCGATCGCCTTCGTTCAATCCGTTCAGAATCTCGTAGCTGGTGTCGAAATGCCTTCCAAGGGTGACCACGGTGCTCTTGACGGTGCTATCAGGCTGCACGACGTAAACTATCCTGACGGAAGAACCTTGCTGCTTCACTACCGCCACGTCCGGAATTACCACGCTATGGTTCACTCCGAATTCAATGCTCACCCTGGCGAACATGCCCGGGCGAAGAACCTTATCACCGTTCTGGACTATTATCTCTGTCGTGAAGGTATGAGTGTTAGGGTCAATCGTAGGGTAGATCTTGTTGACGGTTCCGGTAAACTCCTGGTTCGGCAAGGCATCGGCGGTTATCTTTACTTTATCGCCTTTCTTTACCTTGGTGTAGTCGGTCTCGGAAATGCCTACGAGCAGCTTCACCGGAGTGATCTGCTCAACCACGTAAATAGGCTGGCCAGAATACATGTCGCCTTTATCGTAATTCCTTGCGGAAACCACTCCGTTAAGAGGCGAGCGAAGCACAGTGTTCTCAAGCAGATTCTCATAAGACCGCTTGCTAACGTTGTAAGCCATTTCTGCAGCGTCATAATCAGACTTGGAGACCCCTCCTTGCAGGTAAAGGCTCTTAAGACGGCCAAGCTCCGTCGAATCGTTCTGAAGCTTCATTCGCACCTGATCAAGCTGAGCCGCATCCATGATTGCCAGCACCTGTCCTTTGGACACGAAATCCCCAACATCCACCTTTATCTTATCGATTCTCCCGCCGGTCTGCGGAGCAATATTGTTGACCGCAAACGCTTCGACCGTCGAAGAATACACTTCCGACTGCGGCACGTCCTGCATCACAGCCTCGGCGATAGAGATTCTGTTAACGTCATCTGCTGTCTCTGTCTCGGCGGTCTTAGTTTTGTTGCCGCCGCAGCTCACCAAAGCAGCCGTTGCTCCGATGATGGCTAATGTTTTGTAAATCCTCTTCATATTTCATTAATATATTATATGCATTACCTGTTTTCCAAATCAACCTTTCCTTCCTCGTTGATGAAATCGTAACCGATGACTTGCTCAAGCTGCGCCTTTGCGACCTCGAAGTTGTAAACCGCCTGTGAAACAGCCAGCCTAGACTGAGTAAGGGCAAGCTGCGCATCATTCAGATCAGTTATGGTGCTCCTCCCGACTTTATAAGACTCAGCGCTGATGTCGTATGCTTTCTGAGCAGTCTGGACGGCATCCTGGGCTGCGACGTAGCTCTTAAGGTTCGTCTGCATAGTGGTCAGGTACTGCCGGATGCCGATTTTGAGCTTGCGCTCTGTGTCGCGCATCTGAAGGTCGAGCTGAGCGGCCTGCACCTTAGCCTGCCGAACCTGATTCAGCCTCTTCCCTCCTGAGAAGATAGGGATATTCAGGCTGACGCCGACATACGAATATGGAGTCCAATGATACTGGCTGAATTTGAAGCTATTCTCCATTGCGTAGTACTGGTAGGAATATGCCACCGAAAGAGTTGGCAGGTAGGCAGCCTTCTGAATTCGGATGTTCGTCGCAAGCTCCTCAGCCTGGATGGCCAGCTGGCGCATAGTCGTGTTGTAGTCCAGGGACAAGGAATCAGAAAGCGACATGTCATAAGTCATGTTGTCCGAATAATCCTCCAGCGAGCCAGCCACGTCTATGGCCTCGTCCAGATCCACACCCATGACAGCCTTCAGCTGCCAGAGAGCCAGGATTATCGAGCTTTCCGCATTGTAGACATTCGGTATTGCGTTCGCAACCGTTGCTTTTGCCCTTGTATATTCAAGCTCAGAAGCCTTCTGGGCGTTGTATCTCATCTCGGTCTGCTTGAAATTATCGACGGCGTTCTCATACACGCTTTTATAGACATTGAAAGCCTCTTTCGCAAGCAATACCGAATAGAAAGCCTGCTTCACCTGCGTGACCATGTCCAGCCTAGACGATCTGGCTTTCTCCACCGCAAGCTCGACATCCTTCCCAGAAAGCTTGAGGCTTTCCCAGAGCTGCACATTCACGATAGGCATCGTAGCATTGATGCCGGCGCTCCATGTGTTCCAGCGGCCGACCTCGATTCCGCCGCCGGATGACTTGCCGGAATCGCCTCCGCCCTGAAGGGATGTGCCGGTGCTATCGCCCGGAAACATGGAACTCATGTCGAAGTCCATGTACATAACCTGTTTTTTAATGGTCCTCTGGAAATTTCCCGAAGCATCCACCTGAGGGAAAAGAGAGGCGTAAGTTCCTTTCTTCGCGTAACCAGCCTTCTCTATGTCCTTATCCGCCACTTTGACAGATACGTTCTCGCTCAAGGCAATCTCTAGCGCCTGATCCAGAGTGAGGAAAGTAGTGTCCGACGATGCATGCGCAGGCTCCACGACGTCTTTGTACTGCGCAGAGGCAACGACCGAAGCCATCGCCATGCCAGCTAGAATCAAAATTAATCTTTTTGTTGTCATATAGTTAATTATTCTGATATTCTGTTTTCGCGCGACCCACACCGTATCAGCCTTAACGCCTTGGAATTCTTTGCTAAGCTTGGATCTTCCACCTTATTGTATTCTTCCCAGCCTTTCCGAGACAGCAAGGTGTGGGTAATTATGTCAACGAGGGTTTTCACGAGAGCCGTGGTTGATGGCCTCTTCCTCTTCGAGGAACTCAAATCGTAGGCGAATGAGTTGAACCCATTGAATATAATGGATATTATCACCAGGCATGAGTCTTTGTCTATGTCGTTTCGGAAAAACCCTTCCATCATGCCTTTGTCTATGAATTCGCCCATCGCCTTCTTGGAGGCATTGAGGTTATCCGACATGACGGTCTCGAATGTCTTCGGATAGTATTTCTTAAGATCATACGCAGCCCTTAAATAATTTGATTCGAACATGCTGTATTCGTCGATTATGCTTGGGAGGACTTTCAGCACCTGCACAGGATTCCTGGCTTCCATGGAAGCCACCATCATATCATGCCTTTTCTCCAGCAAGAAGGAGACAGTGTCTCTCACCAAGTTTTCCTTCTTCGCATAGAACACATAGAAGGTCTTCTTGGATATTCCCAGCTCATGGCAGACCTCGTCTATCGACACATCTCTTATGCCGCGCGCCATGAAGAGATCCAGTGCGACATCCATTATTTTTTCTTTTGTCAGTCCTATCATTTCATGAATATTTTAGTTTCATGCCTAAAAAAGACACGAAACTTAATGCAAAAGCATTGCCAAAATTGCGATTTCCCGAAGAACATTTCAACTACAAATCCTTAGTTTTTCCTGCCAATATATTAATATACAGTACATTAAAACGATGCACTCGGAAACTTTGAAAATTTCAAAGTTTCCGAGTGAAAATTTTCTCTTTGTTTCTATATGAGTCCGAAATGGCAGAGAGCGGCAGGAATTCCGTCTTCGTCAACGGATAAAGTAACATAGTCTGCGGCAGCCTTGACATCGTCAGTGGCATTGCCCATCGCCACCCCTATGCCGGCATATTCAATTATAGGAATATCATTGCCTCCGTCTCCGAAAGCCATGCATTCTTCTCTTTTGATTCCAAGGCTTTCCAGAATCTTGGCAGCGCCTAGAGACTTCGACAGCCCCTCATTGACTATGTCGCAGAAATACGGATGCCAGCGAGGGTATGTCAGCCCGTGGAATGCCGGCACGAGACGAGAATTTATCTCTTCCTCCGTCATGAATATGGAATATTCATATATGTCATTATTCTCTGCCACCTCCCTGAGATCATAGAATCTGTCAGGCTTGATTAAAGTTTGATTTGCCAGCTCGATGGAAACTTCGTTCA
Organism: Bacteroidales bacterium UBA1680; assembly: GCA_002320605.1. Taxonomy (GTDB): domain Bacteria; phylum Bacteroidota; class Bacteroidia; order Bacteroidales; family UBA932; genus Cryptobacteroides. The sequence goes on from DCKG01000035.1 coordinate 61,298, forward strand.
TGCAGTTGATCGCTGACACATCCTTGGCAAAAGTCCAGCAAGGGACATTCTCCCGCATGGCGAAATCGGCTATTCGCTTCGATGTTTCCTTCTCGATCGGACTATGGTATGCGATCTTGCCGTCCACGACATTGAGAGCCCCGTTCATGGCAATATATCCATCGAAGGGGAATCCTTCGAGCTGCCCGAAGAAGTGCGGGCTTCTACCCGTAGAAATGAAAAGCTTCAAGCCCTTGCCCCGGGCTTTCCATAAGGCAGCCTTCAAGCCTTCTGACATCCTGTGAGTGCTGAAACTCAGAAGGGTGCCGTCAATATCGAAAAACAATGCTTTTATCACTTCTGTAGGCTTTTTGCGTAATGAGTGGGTCCCTGCTTCTTAGATTTCTCATCTGGGATGATTGCTGCAGCAGGAATCTTTTTCTTGTAGGCCCAGATCAAGGCTATTATGCCAAGTACGACAAATGGTATGCTGAGCCACTGGCCCATGTCTAATGCCATGCTCTCCTCGAACTCAACCTGCGGTTCTTTGATGAACTCAATGAGGAAGCGCATTCCAAAGCAGACTATGAAAAATATTCCTATGAACGTGCCTCTATAGGTCTTATTGAGTCTCTTGACATAAATCCACACCATGATGAGGCCAAGGATGAAGTAACTGAGCGACTCGTAAATCTGAGTAGGATGTTTCGGCTCGGTCTCTCCCTTACGCTCGAAAATAAATCCCCACGGCAGGCTGGTCACGTCACCATATATCTCTGAGTTGCACAGATTTCCAAGCCTGATGAATGCGCCTGCGAATGCGACGGCTATTGCCAAGTGATCAACGAGCCACATGAAGTCAATATGATATTTCGGGCCGTATTTATGGGCGAACCAGATCATGCAGAGGACAAGCATTATCGCACCGCCATGGCTCGCCAGGCCGCCTTTCCAAATTTCAAATATTTCGAGGAATCCCTTCCAAGAACCAAAATAATATTCTGGCTGATAGAAAATGCAGTGGCCGAGCCTAGAGCCTACCAAAGTACCGATAAGAAGGGTGAAAAGCAATGGATCCAGCATCTTCGTGTCTACACGCTCCTTCTGGCAGAACTTGGTGAACATCCAATAGCCAAGAATGAAACCAGAGACGAATAGCACGCCGTACCATCTTACAGCGAATCCTCCTATCCTGAATATCTCAGGATTCATATTCCAGTGCACGAATAGCAAGCCTAGCATTTCAAATCATATTTTTACAAAAGTAGTAAAATATTCTGAGAAACATGTTTATAGGACACCATATTCAAGTGCAGTCATCAGGTGGGGATATGCACAAAAAAAGTCCAACATGTTACTGCTGAACTTTTCGTGGGAGCTGAGGGAGTCGAACCCCCGACCCTCTGCTTGTAAGGCAGACGCTCTGAACCAACTGAGCTAAGCTCCCGAACTTTTCCGAAGCCGTTCTCGTGTTTCGGGATTGCAAAGATACGACAGATTTTTAATTCTGCAAACTTTTCGGGGAAATTTTACTGGATTTTCTTGAATTATGATTCATTGTGCTCATCTCCAGCAACCAAGAGAGGCAATTTGAGAGTGCAGGCCAGCGAACGCAAAAATATCACCGAGCCATCAATCGACTAGCCAACGACTAGGGATACCGACCGAAGATATTACAGAACGTCTCTTGCAAGTTGCCAAGCAGGAGACGTTCTTAAATATTGCCACAAGCCAAGCCTTTGCCTTACTGGGCGGACTTGACCGTGCCACGGTACTTGTCGTTGGCACGATAATGATTCGCATAGAGAGACTCAATGGTCACGACCGGCGCAATGAATTCGCCCTCGCGTGTTACGTAGAGGTCTTCGCTGACCACAGTGTCTTCCTCCGGATAAACATCATAGAAGAACTCCGTGCGGTCGAACTTGACATCCCTGTAACCAGACGGAGTGAAGCTCCATGCATTGTAGGCAATCGGGCGGCCCCACCAGCCATACCAGCCAGAAATCTGCTCCACCGGAATGAAGGCAGCCTCGCGCGGAGCGGTGAGTTTCACGAAACTACGGTTCTCATCGCTATGTATCTTATACTCGGCAGTAACCTTGTCGCCGACGTGCAGCAAAGTGCCAGGATAAATTTCAAGCTGGGAAACCTTGCCCTCTGCCCCACGGACTTCTTTGTAGAAATGCCTTTCGATAGTAAATCCGTCGCCTGCGGCCTTGATGTCCCTGATCGGCTTGCGATATGTCTTCACGAGGCGGATTACTTTAGTGGCGAGTACCTCGGAGGAGCCGCTAAGAACTGAGTTGATTCCGTCCACGTAACCAGGATCGGCCTCCCAATGCTGAGTTTCCTTCTGGAGCATCATCCAGATACGGATTCCGTCAGCGATTTCCTTCGCTCTGGCAGAAGCAGTGGTCGCAGAGGAGCCTGCTAACGAAACATTGCCAGACGGCAGCGCCGCTACGATATATTCATTTGAAAGTAGGTCACAGAGCATCGAGTGGGCATAGAGTTCGCTCTCGAGCAGGCCGCGCCATGGCATGACTGCGTTAGGATAGTACCAACCGCCATTCTCGTGCTCTACGGCATATTCAAATAAAGATTGCATGTCGGCTGCCATAGAAGCATTCATCCGAGAAGTTGCGAAGAGTTTGATTCCCCAAGCTTTGGCAAGGTCGATGCCTCCGTGGCGGTTCACGAGGTTGCTCAGGGTGCTAATCCTGCGAGCCTTGGAGAGAATCTGTCCTTTCAGTCCCCTGCCATCCTTCGCCGAAGGCACCAGGTAGCCGGCGATATATTCCTTGAAATTTTTGAAGTTTTCGTCGAATTCCTTCTGACCGCTCTTGGTTGCAGGGTCAACCGCGAATGGGACTTCCGAATATTGCGACCTGACGAATGCGTACTGCTCATTCGAGAGCCAGCCGCACCAATATGGGAATGCGTCGCCATGGATGAACTGCCTGGCATCAAGGAATTTCACTGCGGCTTCTGCGTTGAAGCCGGAGACCGGAAGCCCACGGCCGCGAAGCTTGGCAAACCTCTCCAGAAGAACTGCCGTTATCGAGGCATTGGATTTCATTCCTTGGAACCAGCCAAAGCCGCCGTCGGCGTTCTGGCAAGCGAATATTCTGGAGATTAGCTCGGAATCAGGCATCTCTACCGTCAGAGAATCGTCAAGCTTGCAAGCGACGAGGCGCACATACAATGCCTCGGAAAGCGACAGCACATCTTTCCCGGCAGGCTCTGCCTTGCAAGGAATGGCATCCAGAAGCATCTGGCGGATGTCGATTTCACTATATCCCGCACCATTCGAAGTAGTGCCAGTAAACTGCCCTTGGAGCATCTTCAATACGGATTTCTCGTCCGAGCCAGGGAGAACCACAGCTGAATGCGCCTCGGTGATGGTCTGGGCAGCATCGTAAATCGGAACGCTGACAAGAACTGCATCGGAGAATGTCTTGGCATCATCCTCGAAGACCACCTTCAGGGCAATGTTTTCGAAATCCTTAGGGTCAACGTCGAACTCCGCCTGAATCGACTTTCCGGCAGGAACCTTGACTTTCTTAGCGAGCGACGAATATGGTTTCGCGTCGGCAATGGCAGAGCCGGTGCCGGCAGGAATTGCGAACTGCTGCAGGACAACCCTGCCGTCCACATACTTGTCGGAAGAGTTCGACACTGAGGCGGACAACACATATTTATCGCCTTTGTATAAATATTTCGGCTCCGCCACTGAAACTTTCACAGGTATGGTGACCACCATCTCCCGGCGAGCCACGGCGTTATGCATCTGCTTATCGTGGGCGAACACCTGCACGACGAAAGTAGACAGCTTGTCCGACGTAGTGAAATTCATTGAAACATCCCCTGAGGCATCTGAGCGCAGGAACGGCTCGAAAGCAATCGAAGTCGAGAAATCGGAGCGGACCGGAACATCCTCGGAAACCTCAGCCGAAACCACTTCTGCCTCAGAAAGGCCACGCACGTACACGTTTTTCGACTCTTCGCTAGCATCGTAGACAGGTTCTTCCGCGGCGATTGCATTGTCCATTGTAGCCATCGCAACCGCCGGAGCTGAAGACCGGCTGAAAAGCTTGGAACGACGCAGCTTCCCATAGCCCACGACTACTCCCTCTAAAGCTAAACCAGCGTCGGCAGCGATTCCTCCGTCCGAAACATAGGTGTTAGGATATGCAGCATGCCAGCCCGAAAGGTTTACCGGGCGCCAGCCATTCGAAGCAATCCTTTCTGAACTCTTATCGAATATGGCAGCGACAGCCTCTGCTGAGGCGCCTGTTTTGAGCGTCAATGAATATTTAGTTCCGGGCAATGCCTTGTCGGTGAAAGACTTGAACTCGAGTGGCATTTGCAGGTCATTCCTTTCGCGAGATACTTCACGGTTGAACTCGTAATGAGTGCCATTTCGGAAATAGAACACCAGCAGGCGCACTGCGTCAGGATATCCATTCTTATATTCAAACGAAACAGTCTCAAGCGAACCGGACTCACCTGCCTTGCCAGTCAAGTGCGCCATCCTCTTTTCCAGCACATTAGACCTATCGTCGAAAAGTTCGACGACAGCCCATACCGGGCCGCAGGAAGCGCCGATCTGCAGGTCGATGTTCTCGCCGCTCAGCACTTTCCCGTCGGAAGCAGAGCCAGACAGCCTGAAAATGTTCTCTACCTCAGCTGAAAGCACCTTGTCAGGATCAGCGACTTTCAAGAGCCTCATGGTAGCTTCAGACCTTAGAGGCTTGCCTGCGGACGTCAGCTGCTCGACGCCGGCCTCTATAGAATATGCTCCCGAAGCCTTGAGCGCAAATTCTTTAGCCTCACCTGACATGGCTGTCCCGCTTTCAAGCACCTTTCCGGAAGCGTCTTTCAATGAATATTTCACCGGCACCTTTACGTTGCCGCCCGAAGGGTTGCGTACCGTGAACACCACTTTGGCGACGTCATCGGAAATCAAAACCGACTGGCCATACTTAGCCATGCCAGACAAAAAATATGGAGCCTGATCATCAGAGTCAAACTGCACAGACCCGTTGGCAGAGTTACGCAGCGACATGCCAAGGTTCAGCGAATTGACTACATAGACAACCTTGCTGAACTCCTGTGTTTCGCCAGTCTGATCGACGACCTTGACCGTGAATCTGTAGAGATAGTTATCCTTGGCAGGAGGGCAGGAAATCTCGAACGAACCATCAGAAGCAACGTCAACTTTGCCACCGGACAGTTTCTGGCTGAAATTGCCGACCTCATAGGTAGCGCGCGCAGAAGACAGAGAATGCCCGGAATAACTCTTCAGATGGCCACGGACCGTGACAGTGTCGCCCTCGAAATAGAGGGTGTCGATGTCGTCGAAGGTCACGTCGAACGTAGGCAGGACGTATTCACCTACCGTGAGGTAGCAGTCGCTGGAGAATTTGCCGTCGGTAATGACCAGGCGGAAGCCACCGTTCCGGCGGTCTTCAGGAATTTCCAATTCGCCTGCCACGGAGCCATATTCATTGGTCGTAAGTTCCAGCGAGCCAGCCGCCTTGCCTTCGGAATCGATGAGTTCGGCCTTGACTGAACGTCCGGCTGGCATCACTGAAAGTCTCTTGCGCAAATCACCTTGATAAAGCACGGCTTTGAATTTCACGCTTTCGCCAGGATTGAAAGCCTTCTTGTCAGTCAGGATGTTGCAATATTCCGACTCGAAGCCATCGGAACGCTCAGATTCCAAACGAGGGTATATATCCTGCCGCGCAGAATTCTTGACGTTCCCATCCGCATCTTTGCAGGAAGCCTCGACGAAGGCAGTCACGTTTTCAGTCAGCTTGGAAGAAATGACATCAGGGAGCGAGGTGAAGCCGTCCACGGCAACATCCTTGGCACTTGCAACCAGTTTGCCACTGACGTACAGATTCAGGTCGACGACTTTTTCAGGCTCTCCGCTCTTCCAGTCAGCCACATAAAAATGGAAATCCTTTCCTTTTCCTCGAACGGCTATCGAGAGCCTGTGGCGGGAAAACGCCGCATCGCTGGAAATCTTGCCATTCCTGACTCTGACAATGTAATCCCCATCATCCTTGCAATTGAGTTTCACCTTCACGGTGTCTTGCACATAAAAACTCTTCACTGGATTGACGACAGTCTTGGTCAGGAGCGGCTTTGCATTCTTTTCATTTCTGGAGAAAGAGAGAACCGCATTCTCCATGTTCCGGAATATTACTAAAGCCGTGTCTTCCTTTACCTCAATGCTGAGGTTTTTCGATGTGAGATCTTGCCTGAAATAGATAAAATCGGTTCTGGACGCCCAGGCAATCTCGGATTCGATGCCACCTTTGCTGACATAAGATCCCGACTCATCGTAATATTTCGAAGCCTCGTCGTACAGCCTGCGGTACTGTGCAGAAGCGGCATTCACCGCATCCAGGCTGCCTTTCTCCACGCCCAGAAGCATGGACTTCGCAAACAGAGAAACCGCCTTTCCAGAATATTCATCAATATATTCATCGCAAAGCGAGATGCACTTTGCATGGTCACAATCTTCCAGCCAAGTTACCTTATCGGACATCGACAGGAACTTCAGAAAAGCCTCGGCAGGGTAGGTGCCTTCAACTTCAGACGAAAGTAGTGGATAAGATTCTGACTCTGAATATCTTCCCATATGCCTTGCCAGTTCATTCCAGAGCACGAACTCATAGTCGTTGCGAATCGCATCCGGAATGAGCCCTTTCAGCAGCCAGGTAACTGATGAATTATTGCAGCGCGTGTAGAAATCATCCCTCCTGAATGCGCTCAGCTTATTTTTATAAATCTTGACAGAATCAGCCCAAGAGCCATCAGAACCATTTCTGACGTTAAGAAGATACGTGAGCAACGGGTCGTCATATTCTCCCACAGCCTTGGACAACTCGTCTTCGGCCTTCGTCCTGTCTTTCCAGTTTTTCTGGGCGACGACATCCGCCTTGCGAGTGACCGCATCGTAGAAATCCCATGCGCAACGCTGATTCTTAGCCTCTTTCGCAATTACAGAAAGAGCCACCTCTTCCTGTTGGGGGAGGTCCGCCTTCTCAGCCTTGTAATATTTCGACCAGAGTTCGGTCAGTACGTGTCCTTGTTTGTCAGCCTTCGATGCTTTTTTCTGATTCATGCCTGAAATTGTCGTCAGTGCTGCGAACCCAGCGATTAGGATTAGAACTAGCGCACTCAGTAACTTTCTATTCATATATTCAAAATTATCGCTTAATAAATCCCGAAGCCAAGAAATCTCGAATCAGGGGTTCGGCTTCGCTTACAAGATAGGAACTTCCTCCGACATAGACAAGAGGCTTGGCAGCCTCTCCAGAGAGCGAAATTGCCAGATGGAGCGCACTGGAAACGTCCTGAGCCACATGCAACCTTTCAGTGTTTCTGCCCTGCTCCTTCCAATATTCCTTGCACATTGAATATAGCTCATCCACAGGAAGCGCCCGCTTGATTGCCGGTGCCGTCAAAACATATGTGGCATTTTCCGGCATCAGGGGCAATATGTGCGAGAGGTCTTTATCGGCCATGACGGCGTAAACTATTATCAGCGAGTCACATTCACCATTATTAGACATCGACTTCAGCTGGTCGAAATTCTCTTTGAGCGCCGGGGGATTATGCCCGATGTCCGCAATGACGAGAGGCCGGCTCGACACTCTCTCCCATCTGCCGTGGAAGTCCATGCGGGAAGCAGTGTGCTCCAAGGCATTCGCCAACATGTTCCCATCTTTCAGCCTTGAATATTCCGCCAGTCCGGCTTGCCTATTCATCAAAATGTCCACGGCAGCGAGAACTGTGCGTAGATTTTTCTCTTGATACCAGCCTTGCAAATCCATGTTTTGGGGGACATCTGGATTCCAGAGCGACGGGACAGCATCCTGAGCGAAGGTCAGCGGGCAAAAATCTTTTGCCTTCGCCTCGAAAACCGGACGCGTTTCCGGAAGATACTCCCCAACAAGGGCAGGAACGCCTTTCTTGAATATGCCAGCCTTCTCGCCTGCGATTGCCGCTAGGGTGTGCCCTAGCAGGTCACAATGGTCCATCCCTATGCTCGTAACTATGGACAGATCCGGGGTTATGATGTTCGTGCTGTCCAAGCGCCCCCCAAGCCCGACCTCGACCACGGCAACGTCAACGTGGATGTCTGAGAACCATTTGAATGCCATGCCTGTCGTTATCTCGAAGAACGAAAGGTCCAGACTCTCGAAATCAGCCTTGTACCTCTGGAGAAAATCAAAGACATATTCTTTGGAAACCATCTCCGTTCGTCCTCCTTGGGATACAGCCGAATCTGGGATCCACACCCTCATCCTCTCCCGGAAATCCACCAGGTGCGGAGAGGTGTAAAGTCCAACCTTCAGTCCCGTAGAGCCAAGCACCGAAGCCAGCATATTCGCCACAGAACCTTTCCCATTCGTTCCTGCCACATGTATGCTCCTCCAATCCTCGTGTGGATTCCCGAGGATGGCCTCGAACTTCAGCAGGTGCTCCAGCCCGGGCTTGTAGGCTCCTTCCTTCGCACCAAAGCCAACATTCTGAATTGATGGGAAACGACTGAAGATGGCATTCAGAGCATCATTATATTCTTTTTCAGAGTAATTCGACATATTCATAAAATTCCACGGCGGCAGCCTCTAAGATTTCTCTATGGCAGCCGTTAAATACCAAGCAAATTTACTATTTTCGTAACATACTTGATTAAGGAAGCAAAAACGAAATTAATCATTCGGCAGCCGGAACAGTATCGGGAACAACACTGTTGAAACCGTTGGGTGTGACACATCACCCATCTGTCCAGATTTCGCTCCGCCACCTGCAATTGAAAATCAACCTCCATAAGCATACAGGTGACGGGGCGGTTTCAAGTTTTGTCTTTGAACTGAAAGTAAAATTTCTTACTTTTACAGAGTTATTCACGAATAATGAAAGGAAACACTTCTGCACTCAATTCTACCTATGTCATCGACGGCGTAACGATGGATCTTACCCCTGCCGAGATTCTCGACGACTGCCTTCGCATGCCCCAGAGCGAGGCCAAGAGCAGTCCTGCATCAGAGCAATCGACGAAAACTGCTTTCGATCCGATCGTGGACGAGACTACGGATCCGTCCCCAACCCTCAGCCCAATAGACGACATCAGCCCCGAGAAATGTCTGGAGAAGGTAATGCCTCTGCTGGGATCCCCAACGGGATGCGCATCGTGCTATTCAGGACCTTACACTAAAGGGATAATCGCCAAGACGTTGCTGGACTGCCTCTGGATGCACGGGCATTTCAGGCTCAGCGACCTTCTTCTGGCTGCCAGATGGAGATGGATGACAAAGCCTCTGGGCAACATGGCGGGCTTCTACTCTTCCGTCGAAGCTGCCTCGGAATACATGCAAGGCTTAGGGATAGGGCTGAAAGAATATTCTTTCAAGGAGAGTGACAAGGCCTGCTGCGTAGACTTCAAGGTCGGCACGATTTCAAGAAACGCCAGCAATATAATTGAATATGACGACGAGGAGGTTTACGATCTCTCAGGAAACGACCCATTTGGAAGCGACCACCCTTCAATAGGCACGCGCCGTGCGATTCCCTGCAAGCTTGCGGCAGATCCGGACAGCTGGCTCATCTACGTGCCTTTCGACACCTGCGATTTCAGGCTAGGCAATTCGCTATTGGGCAAGGCGCTTGGGAAGAGCCTCGATATATTCCCGGAACTCGGAGATGCCGACTACTTCATAGACTGCTTTGAAGTCGTGAGAGAGTTCGTGGAAGACAGAATAGCTGTCTCCGCAATTTCCGTGGCAGGCGGAGGACTGCTATCGGCATTGAAGCTGATGTGTTCTGATGGCATCGGAGCCACGGTGGACATAAACGGAATCATGAATTCCTACGATGAGAAGAATGAGTTCAGGGTACTGTTCTCCGAGATTCCAGGAGTTCTGCTCCAGGTGAAAGATGCCGATTACGACTATATAGATGCCGAATTCATGCTTCAGGACGTGGCTTATTACCCCATCGGACACCCGATCCTGAATCAGGACAAAATCGCCATCAAGAACGTCAGAAATCCGAAAATATCCGACATCCTGCTCTCCCTCATGAACAGTCAGGCATCTGAAGGAGAGGATTGATTAACCTGCTGGTGAAATAATATATCAAATGAATATGAAAATTAACGTAAATGCCATCCCAAATCACGGAGTGAGGAAACCAAAGATTTTCGTGTTGGACACGAACATCATCCTGCATGACTACAAGGCCATCAGGAAATTCCAGGACAATGACCTGGTGATGCCAGTCACGGTCATCGAGGAGCTAGACAAATTCAAGAAAGGCAACGACAACCTAGCTTACAACGCCAGAGGATTCATGCGGGACATCGACCGCATTACTGACGGCCGTACCTTCGGAAAGGACGGGATTCCCATCGGCAAGGGGCTGGGGAATATCAAGATAGAGCCTAATCACCCTTTCCCTGAGAACATGAAGGGGATGTTCTACGAAGACATTCCCGACCATAGGATTTTGGCGACGGCAATCTGGGTAAGGGACAATAATCCCGACAGATTCGTCGCACTCGTCACGAAGGACATAAACCTCAGGATGAAGGCGAAGGCCGCCGGCATGGAAGTCCAGGACTACCTCACCGACAGGATCCAGGAGGACAAAGTCGAGAATGCCAACAGGGAGGTGCAGATTCTCGAAAATATTCCTCAGGAGGTAATCCAGAGACTCGCATACAGCCCGGAGGACAGCGTGGAATGGAAAAGCGTCAGCAAGATCCAGCCACGTGCCAACCAGCTTTATAAGATAAAGAAAAATGGAGACACGATCTGCGCCAGGTACGATGCCGACATTGAAAAGATAGTCTTGGTGAAGACCCACGACGTGTATGGCATAAAGCCTCGCAATCAGGAGCAGAAATTTGCCATAGATGCCTGCCTGAACCCCAATATCCAGCTGGTTTCCATGACCGGAGGTGCCGGGACGGGAAAGACCCTGATCGCATTGGCCTCAGCCCTGGAACAGGCCGACAAGTTCGACCAGATAATCCTGACGCGTCCGACAATCGTGCTAGGCAATCAGGACATCGGCTTCCTGCCGGGCGACCAGAAGGCCAAAATGAGCCCGTTCGTGCAGCCACTGATGGATAATTTCAACGTGATCCGGTCACAGTTCCGCCCAGGGAGCAAAGAAGCTGCCCGGCTGGACGCCCTGATTAACGATGAGAAACTGGTAATCTCTCCTCTCGCCTACATCAGGGGACGCAGCCTCGGCAGGGTCTACTTCATCTGCGACGAAGCCCAGAACCTCACCCCTAATGAGATAAAGACCATCATTACCAGAGCCGGAGACGGCACCAAGATGGTGTTCACAGGCGACATATTCCAGATAGACCAGCCATATCTCGACCAATGGTCCAACGGACTGACGCATCTCAATGAAAAAATGGAAGGGCAGAAACTTTTCGAACACATATTCCTGAAGATAGGGGAAAGAAGCGAGCTTTCCGACATTGCCGCAAAACTGCTTTAAATTTGAAATATTCAAAGTTGTATAATACATTCCTTTTTTCTACCTTTGCGCACGAAATTCTTGACTAAAATAATTTCAGAATATGTTAGAAAATAAGAAACGCGTTTATCGCTTCGGTGGGAAAACCGCTGAAGGAAACGGCCAGATGAGAGAACTCCTTGGAGGGAAAGGGGCTAACCTTGCCGAGATGAGCAAGCTTGGAATGCCTGTTCCGGCAGGCTTCACCATCACTACAGAATGCTGCACGGAATATTATTCCTTAGGAGGCGGCTACACCGACGAGCTTAAGAGAGACGTCGCGGCTGCCATGAAAGCGACGGAGAAAATCATGGGGCGCAAGTTCGGTGACCCAACTGACCCGCTTCTGGTCAGCTGCCGTTCCGGCGCAAGAAGCTCCATGCCTGGAATGATGGACACGATCCTGAACATTGGACTGTGCTCGAAAACGATTCCAGGGCTTATCAAGAAAACCGGCAATCCTCGTTTCGTCTATGATGCCTACAGGCGCCTCATCATGATGTATTCAGACGTTGTGATGGAAAAAGCTGAAGGAATCGAGCCTGCCGATGGCGAAGGAATCCGCCAGCAGCTTGACAAGATGATGGAGGAGCTGAAGAAAAAGAAAGGTTACAAATCCGATACAGAGATAACTGCTGACGAGCTGAAAGAGCTCTGCGAAAAATTCAAGGTAAAGGTCAAGGAGGTTCTTCACGTCGAGTTTCCTGACGATGCCAATGCTCAGCTGTGGGGTTCCATCGGAGGCGTTTTCAAATCATGGAACGGAAAGAGAGCCATCGCTTACAGGAGAATCGAGAAAATTCCTGATGACTGGGGCACTGCAGTGAACGTCCAGTCGATGGTCTTCGGGAACATGGGAGATACTTCAGCCACCGGCGTGGCTTTCTCGCGCAACCCTGCCACAGGCGAGAATAAATTCTACGGAGAATGGCTGGTCAATGCCCAGGGAGAGGACGTCGTAGCGGGCATCCGCACGCCTAATCCTCTGAACGAGGCAACCAAGAATGAGCACAATAAAAACCTGCCTTCTCTTGAAAAGGCAATGCCGGAAGTCTATAAGGAACTGGACGAGATTCGTATCCGCCTAGAGAATCACTTTCATGACATGCAGGACATCGAGTTCACGATTCAGGAAGGCCAGCTCTGGATGCTTCAATGCCGCATAGGCAAACGGACCGGCTTGGCAGCCCTCCAGATGGCTCTGGACATGGTGGATGAGAAAATGATTGATGAGAAAACCGCTGTGATGAGGGTCTCTCCTGCACAGCTGGATGAGATATTGCACCCTATCCTCAACCCAACTTCGGAGAAAAAGGCGACTGTCCTCGCAATGGGTCTGCCGGCATCTCCGGGCGGAGCCGTAGGCCAGATCGTGTTCAATTCTGCCGATGCCATGGCCGCAGCTGCAGAGGGCATGAAAGCCATCATCATTCGCGAGGAAACATCGCCTGAAGACATCGAGGGCATGCGCGCCGCAGAGGGAATCCTCACCACTCGCGGAGGAATGACTTCGCATGCGGCTCTGGTCGCACGCGGCTGGGGCAAATGCTGCATCGTAGGGTGCGAGGCCATGCACATAGACCTTGCGAAGAAGACCGTCAAATTCGGCGACAAGGTGCTGAGAGAAGGCGACTGGCTCAGCCTGAACGGATCCAAAGGGCTCGTTTATGCCGAGAAGCTCGACACCATGGATGCCTCGCAGAATCCGATGTTCATCAAATTCATGAATATAGTAGATAAATATCGCAAGCTTGGAGTCAGGACAAATGCCGATACTCCGGAAGATGCCGAGAAAGCTTTGAAATTCGGTGCCGAGGGCATAGGCTTGTTCCGCGTCGAGCACATGTTCTATGGAGCGAATTCCGAAATGCCGCTCATGAAACTCCGCAAAATGATACTTTGCGACACAGATAATGAACGTCGGGCTGCTCTCGCAGAATTGGAGCCTTACATCAAGGCCGCCGTGAAGAGCACCATGAAGATAATGGATGGCAAGCCGGTCGTATTCCGTCTGCTGGATCCGCCTCTTCACGAGTTCGTTCCTAAGACAGAGGAGAAAAAGAAAGAGCTTGCGAAAGAACTTGGAGTTTCAGTCGCGGAAATCGAAAAACGTGGCGAGGCCCTGCATGAGCAGAATCCAATGATGGGACATCGCGGAGTTCGTCTCCACGTGTCATTCCCGCTCATCGCCGAGACGCAATACAGAGCAATCTTCAACGCCACGGCAGAACTCCAGGCCGAAGGCTACAATCCTCAGCCGGAGATCATGATTCCTGTCACGATTTCCGCCAGGGAGCTGAGCTTCCAGCGTGCCATCTGCGATAAAGTCAAGGCAGAGGTTGAGGGCACCACGAGGCAGTTCCTGACCTACAAGTTCGGAACCATGATAGAAATCCCTCGCGCAGCTCTGACTGCCGACAGGATGGCCCGTGCCGCAGAGTTCTTCTCATTCGGCACGAATGACCTTACGCAGATGACCCTCGGCTTCTCTCGCGATGACGTTGGCACATTCATGGGTGATTATCTTGGCAACAAGATTCTCGATGCCGACCCATTCCAGACCATAGACACGAAGGGCGTAGGAAAGCTAGTAGAATTCGGAGTCCAGAGCGGACGCAAAAAGAGGCCAGACCTCAAATGCGGCGTCTGCGGCGAGCATGGCGGAGACCCTGATTCCATCAAGTTCTTCAACAAGATCGGAATCGACTACGTTTCCTGCTCCCCTTACAGGGTACCTATCGCACGCCTCGCTGCGGCGCAGGCCGAAATCGAGCAGTCAAAATAAGGTTGAATATTTTATCTGAGATGAGAAAATTCGCATCAATTCTTCTAGCGTCTGTCGTGGCACTTTCATTGTTGCCACTAAGCGCCTCTGCTCAGGAGCCAGGCCAGAAAAAAGGTTTCTTCCACAGATTCAACTTGGGACTAACTGCAGTTGATTTCGGGTACTGTCCTTCAAAATATGAGGGTTCATTATCCACTAAAGTCAAGACAGACTTTTACTATGACTTGGGAGTGAGCCTGAAATATGGGGACTATCTGTCTCCTGTTCAAGCTGAGGCTGGCGTTCTTCCCGGACTGATATTTCGCAAGAAAGATTTGGTTAACGATAATGATTTGAAGAATGATTTCAGGCTCATATCTTTTGCGAAGGTCAAGGCAAACATCTGCGATGCATTCAATGGATCGAAATTCTATGTTGCCGGAAGCGGATTCTACAACATCATAGATAAGTACGAATTGAATGTCTCAGGTGCTGTCAGCGCAGGAATCGCTTGGAAACGCCTGGACTGCTCGCTATACTTTAAGATGCCTATAGGCGACAACGAAGGATACCCTAAGTGCTACGTCGGCACCACCGTAAGTTTCTATTTCGGACTTTAGCGAACTACATACGATATAGAGAGGAGATGACTCTTATGCCTTAGGGCATTGAGGTCATCTCCTTTCTGTTTTATTGCGCGTCATAACGTGGATGCGATGTAGATATTCACATAGACGGCCATCGCCGTAAGTGCCGCAAGCCAGAGCAGGAGAAGGATGAGGCCAGGTCGCCATTTGGGAGCTTTAAGCCCAAAAGCTAGCAATATGCCCCAATAAAGCATGAGCACGAAAGGCACTAATATTAAAAATGAAACGCTGGCAAGTCCCCAGGTTGAATTCAACGGCTCAATGAGATGTACATGCAAGTCACTGCCCAAGCCTACGTGCACGTTCTCCAATGTTCTGTAATATATGTAATCGTGATTCAGCAATGCCGTGCCCGTAGCAGATATCCCGCAAATGCCCCCTATCATCAATATGATGCCCACGCAGACCAGCAGAATCCTCTCTACCTTTGGCCAGGTATCGTATCTCTTGATGTTCTCTGGCTTATTACGTTCACGACGCACCCTCTCGCTGATAGCATCCACAGTTCCTAACTCGCCATGAAGCTCATCTTTCTGGCGAACCGTTTTCGCAGCCGGCATGCATATCCATAGAACAGCATAGACCGTCGGAAAGAGAAAATAGCAGAACTCCTCGGAAAGGTAAAAATGACGCCAAAGAATATGATAAAGGAATACCATCATCAATGATGCTGTCACGAATATGAGCCGGAATATGGTAGGATCAATGTCGAAATATGTTCCTAGACCTCCACAAACGCCCCCTATCCTGCGGTCAGCCATGTTCCTGTAAAGGCGCTTTCTACTCTGTGGAGCAACAGTTTTCTTATCCTGAGGATCAGATTCGGAAGTCTCTTCTTCGATAGCCTCTGGACGTCCAAGTATGGCTATTACCTCAGCGACATTCTGCTCGTTGACTACGCCATCCTGCCCGCATCTTTCAAGCAAGAGTTCTCCCATGCGATCCTCAATGCCATCCATAATCTCATTGCCGCCCTGCTTGAGAGAATAATATTCATTAAGCTCGTGAAGATATTCATTAATCTTATTGAAGGCATCTGTCTCAAGGGAAAATACGTATCCACCGATGCTTCGCTTCTCAATCATTTTCATATTCCAGCATTCTTATTTTTAATAGTCTCGATCGATGACACCAGCTCGTTCCATGACGCATCCATTTCCTTCAGCTGCTCCAAGCCCTTGTCCGTTATGCAATAATATTTCCTAGGAGGTCCCTGAGGAGACTCCTCCCACCTGTAAGACAGCAGGCCCTGATTCTTCTGACGAATGAGCAGAGGGTAGATGGTGCCCTCGACCACCAGCATGTTCGCATCCTTCAATTCCTGGAGGATGGTGCTGGCATAAGCCTCCTTGCGACTCAAAATGCTGAGTATGCAATATTCCAGCACGCCCTTACGCATCTGTGAACGTATGTTATCCGATATATTGTCTGCTTTCATGTTCATAATGATTATTTATTAGATGAGAACTTTGCCATATTTTCAGCGGTAGGCTTCAAACCATGCATGAGGCATTTCTCGTAAGGAGTCTTCGCCGCCGGCGTGACTATCATCATGACTAGATAAAATATCAGCCCAGTACCCCACAAGAGGCAGACCAGCAGAGTGACTACCCTAATGATTGTGGTATCTATGTCGAAGTACACAGCCAATCCGGCACAGACTCCGGCAATAGCCTTATTGTCTTTATCCCTGAACAATTTCCTCTTGCAATTGCCCTGAATCCCTGAATATGAGAAATCCGGCCCGTTACCATATTCTTCTTCTTTTTCTGCATTTCCGTCTGCTCTGCCAGTCCCGTCGGCAGGCTCCGCAGAGCCGTCGGGCATTCCAAGCTGCTCCACGACCCTCCTGACCATATCGTAGTCCACTACCCTATTAACCTGTCCTCCGGTCGCCTGAGCGAAAAGCTCGGCGACGCGTCGCTCAATTTCCGACATTACCTCATCGGAAGAAGCCTGAGAATCCATCTTCAGGCGTGACTTGAAGTGCCTGAAATAATCTGAAAGCCTGTCATAGGCATCTTCATTGAAGGAAAATTCCCTTCCGCCAACGCTTGCGCTAACTACTTTATTCATTTTCAAAAAGTATTTATTATCGATTCCTGGTAGAATCCGATGCAAAGATATAAAAACTTTTCAATACCTTGCAACACAAAGTATCTAAGTTTTAGAACATCTTGCCGAAACTGAATATTTCTGCTAACTTTACCAAGGTTTGATCACAGCGAAAAGCGCGGATAGAGGCTGACGGTTACGCCGGCGCTGATCCAAAGCTTAGGCTGTGGGACGCCGCCGAAGTCGGAATATTCATGATTCAGGAGATTTTCAATATTCACGAAGAACTGCCTCCAGCCTATCCTGGCATCTACCAATGAATATGGGACATAGTTTCCTGCCCTCTGCTGCCAGCGCCATGAGAGATTCACGTCAACGGCACCGGTTATATTCATGTCTACCTTTGCGACAACCTTGTTCCTGAGATATTCGAGGGAATACTGCGATTGAATATTCTCCCCCACGTTTTTGTCCTGGTCGATGTGACTCCAGCCGAGATAAAGGCTCTTGAGGAAGAAATTCCTACCCAGGAGCGATGGCATGTCCACCATTAAGGAAATCTCTTCTCCCACGGCATTAATCTTGGTGTGATTCACTGATGTCCAGACGGCCTCATCCCCAAGGGATGAGTCGCGTATCCAATCTATCATATTCCTACCCCTATGCAGGTAGACGCAGGCTTGGGCGGAGAGCCACAACCTTGAATATTTCAAGCCTGCCTCATATGCCGTCATTTCTTCCGGCTTAAGATATTTATCGGCTTTATGGCCGCCTACGGAATAGTACAGCTCGGTGAACGTTGGCATCCTGAGCGAAGTGTTCCAAGAAGCATACGCTTTCCAATTCTCTCCGATGCGGACGCTCATGTCAGCCCCCGGATAGAGCATGAAACTCATCTCGCTGCCAGTGTTCTTCACGGCAGTCACTCCGCCGGAAAAAGTCAGCCTGCGCAATAGTACGTTATGTTCCAGATAGAAGCTTATGTTGGTTCTGTTCTTGCCCAAGAAATATTCCCTGTCAGTGCCCTGAATATGCTTCGGAGTATTCAGGGAATCGCCCAAGGTCGTACTGAGCACGTCCTCATTGCGCATTTCCGCTCCGAAAGCAGTCTTACCCAGCTTCCAGTTGAAGTAGCTGCCCAGATTGAGGCCATACACGTTAGTTCTGTGATAATTGAATGGAACCTTCGATTCATCACCCCTGAACAGCTCGAATCTATCGCGGGAATGCATCCAATACACAGACGGCTTGAAATGGATCCTGCCCTTAGTCTCTGCCTGGACCGCAAAGTAGGCTTTGCTGGTATGCTCGTATTGGTCGTCGTATTTGACGCTATAGAAAGTATTGGCGCCAAATGCCTTGTCCGAAATTCCTGCCAGCCATAGAATGTCAGCATCAGCGCCTATGTACTGCCCCTGATAAAAAGCCTTGAAAGCATCGTAGTCGCTGTTCAGCTTGCCGTTCGAACTTCTCAGATACCCGTCAGACCTACCATAACCAAAAGAAATGCTATTGGAATATTTTCCGTTTGCAATTGCTCCCCTAGCCGTTCCAGAAAAACTCCCATGCGAGCCACCTTCAAGCCGTACATCTGCAGAAGACTTTACTGGTTTCTTCGTTATTATATTAATAGCTCCGACCAGAGAAGAGGTTCCGTAAATCCTGCCTGCCGGGCCTTCCAGTATCTCTATTCTTTCGATGTCGCTTTTGTCCATCGGCAGGTCTAGGGCGAAATGCCCTGTCTGAGGGTCACACACGTTGATTCCGTTTATCAGTATCGCAATCTGGTCGGACGTGCCTCCCCTCATGCCGATGTCTGTCTGCACGCCCATGCCGCCCCTCTGGCGAACGTCCACGCCTATGGCATATTTCAAAAAGTCATTCACCGTATGCGCTGGGGAGGCCTTTATGGCAATGCTGTCCAGCACTGTCACCACCCTAGCCGATTGGTTCAGGTCGATCGGCACGCGGCTGCTGCTGACGACCAGCTCTTCCAACTGATAATTCCGGAATTCCTGTGAATATAAAATATTGACGCCCACCGTCATTGAAATTGCTACGAGGGCGATTCTGGCAAAACACTTTCTAACCATATTCATTGTCAACGATGCAAAAATAACATCCCGAAAATGAATATGCAAATGGCCGCTTCCTGCAGAAGCAGATCCTGAACGGCCCGGCGTAGTAATACCCAGCCTGCATGTCCTGGGTTTCGATTGCCCTAAGTTTGGTTCCGTCGGCAAGATAGACTATCTCACAGTCAAGATAGTTCTCAGATAAGACAGTCTCCGGCAGGTTGAGAATGTTGTAAATGGTCGTGCATTGGCTTACAGGGTCGTGCGTTAAATTGCGTTGGAGTCATATCCGGGGCCAAGGTTTGAGAGCTCAGCCATATGGATAATGTCTTTGATCGCATCGGCATCACCAGTATTCCTGGATCCGTACTCTCTTTGCCTGACCTCGTCGGGAAGCCCATGGATCTCCCTCGTAATCGCCCCT
>DCKG01000002.1 GCA_002320605.1 Bacteroidales bacterium UBA1680
GCTACCCGGAAACGGGCTATTGTATATGTAAGTAATTGAATAGTATATAACTATTAAATTTTTAACGAATCATTGATCAATTTGTTATGGCTAAAATTAGTAACATCTTTTCTTTGCTCGCAATGGCGGCAACGATGAGCGTAGCATTTGCAAGCTGCAACAGCTCCGAAAAATTGGAAATGAACAAGCGGGACGCGCTGAAAGAAGTCCAGCCCGTGACCCGCGCCGTGGGCAACAAGACGCCCAAGCTGACGGTTTACATCGAGACCAACGACATCAATCCCTTGAACGCCAAGGAGTACTATTTCTGCGACACCAATCCGCAGGAAGAAGTAATCGACCATGTGATTCTCTTCGCCTCCAACATCAACGGCACTGCGAATTCGGTGACGCTCCACCACAACGAGAACCAGACCTACATCCTGAGCCACGCCAGCACGTTGATCCAGCCTTTGCAGCAAAAGGGCATCAAGGTGCTGTTGGGAATCCTGGGGAACCACACCGGCGTAGGCTTCGCCAACCTCAATGCGACCCTGCTGGAGAGTTTCGCCCAGCAGATCGCTACCTGCGTCACCACCTACGGCTTGGACGGCGTGGATTTCGACGATGAGTATGCGAAGTATTATCAGGCGCCGTCCGGCTTGCCGACCCCGAGCGCCACTATCTACGGTAATCTGATCAAACGCGTGAAGCAGCTGCTGCCCAATAAATTGGTTACGGCGTTTTACTATTCGGATGGCGGCTATTCTTTGAATTTCGACTCGACGACCTATAATGCTTTGGATTATATGTGGCCTAACTTCGGCTGCAATCCCTATCCTCCTACAGGTTTCCCTGCCAGCAAATGGGCGAAACTGTCCATCCATGTTGATAACGGCGGAACGACATATCCGATTTGCAGTGGAATTCAATCATGTGTGGATGATTATTTTGACTATGGTGCAATTATGATGTTCAACCTTCGGCAGTGGAATGCCGCCAACATCATGAATTGCTTTGCGCCTTATGTTTGGGGACGGAACGTCTGCTGGACGGGTGTAAGCCACGCGAAAAACTATTGATCGTCAAGAATTATCAAATTAACTTAATTAATTATTTATTTCTTTCTTAGTTTTTTTTAACCAGGAGGGCATCGGCGCGATGCACTGATACCAAGGTGTCAGTAGTACGCAATACGGAGGGGGTCTTCCCTCACGGGTAGTCCTCCTCCGCTTCTTGAGATCCGGCCGCGGTGCTCCGCGACGCATTTGGATCGTAAAGTTAGCATGATATAGCATAATTTAGCATAATAAATTGGATTATTAAGGATTTTAGGCCTGAACTCGGACCACGGAAAACGGATAAAACGGAATAGTCAATGAAAACAACACGGAATAAAATCATACTGTCATCCTCCCGCACAGCGAGACGGGGGGCGTATCTGCTTTCCGGTCTCCTGCTGCTGGCGGGAGCCGTGGGATGCGGCGAGCGAGACAACGGGGTGGATTCCCCGTTCGGGAACGTGGTCTATCTGGAGGCGGCGAAGGTGCGCTCGGAGAGCGACTTCACCTTCAAGAACACGCTGGAGACGGCCACGAAGGACCTTTCGGTCGCGCTGGCCTACCCGGCGGACGCAGACGTGGACGCGGAGCTTTCGGCGGACCCGTCGCTGGTGGCGGCGTACAACGCCCGGCACGGCACGGACTGCAAAATGCTGGACGCCAAGTACTGGAAGCTCGGCGCCGCACGGGCGCATATTCAGAAAGGGGATGTGCTCTCGGCCCCGGTGCAGGTGACGTTCCAGTCGCTGACGGAGCTGGAAATCGACGCGCAGTACCTGCTTCCGGTGCGGATCGCCTCCGTGACGGGGGGCGTGAAGCCGCTGGAGTCCTCCTCCGCGCTGTGGTACGTGGTGACGCGCTCTTCGGCGATCACGACGGCCGTGAGCCTGAAGGACAACTACTTCGAGGTGCCGGGCTTCGACGCGGGCAGCCCGACGGCGGGGGTGGTGAACGGCCTGGAGAAGCTGACCTACGAGGCGATCATCTATGTGAACAACTTCCGGAGCATCAACTCCGTGATGGGGATCGAGCAGTACTGCCTGCTGCGGCTGGGGGACAGCGGCTTCCCGAGCGCGCAGGTGCAGTTCTGCAGCCCGGGGGACGTGAAGTTCCCGAAGGCGGACAAGACGAAGGTCCTGCTGGACAAGACCTGGTACCACGTGGCGGTGACGTACGACACGGAGAACCGGGTGGCGGTGCTGTACATCGACGGTCAGGAGCAGAGCCGACTGGAGGATTACGGCAACGGCGAGGCGGTAAACCTCGGGAAGCAGAAGCGGGGGAAGGACTTCTTGTTCAAAATCGGGCACTCGTACGGGGAGCCGGAGGACTACACGCGCCAGCTGGACGGAAACATCTGCGAGGTGAGGGTCTGGGGCGTGATCCGGACGCAGGAGGAAATCTTCGCGTCGATGTACGACGTGGACCCGAAGACCCCGGGGCTTCTGGCCTACTGGAAGTTCAATGAAGGGAGCGGCGACACGGTAAAGGACTGGACCGGAAACGGCAATGATGCCGTGGCCCACAAGCCGGCCACCTGGCCCGACGGCATCCTCGTCCCAAAGAAGAACCAGTAGCACACAGAGCGGCGGTTCGCCCTCGCCGGTGAGTCCGGCCTGCGGTCTTGATAGTTTCGCCTGAGACGTAGTGCAGCGAATGCGGCATTCAGCCCGCCAGTCGCTGTACTGCATCCCCACCTAATGCGGAATCGCTTGTGCTTCTCATTCTCGTACATTCTTCCAGGGAAATCCAGCCGGAGCACCGCAGGATGGCGTTTTCGTGGATTTCTGCCAGAGGAAGTGGCGGGACGGGACTGAAAGTAGATTTCCTGATGTGCCACAAAGGTCGGCGTACCCTAATAGAGGTCAAGTCTGCCACCGGCAATATCAAAAGCACCAAGGCCGGGCCACGCCACCTCTCACAAGCAGCCAATGCGTCGCCATGGCCCCAAGCATCCGGTGAACCACATGTGGCAGACAATTACAGTGCACTGGCAGCAGCGTTTGCGAGTCTGCTGTCTCTTCTTCATGAACGATTGGGCAACCACTCTACTTCAGCGAATATGTGTCAAGAATGTCGAAGAAAGATAGTTGCCTGACAGCAGGTCTCTTCTCAACATTGAAATATCTTTCATCGCCAGAGAATCGGAAAATTGCATCAGCTATGAAATAGCCAAGGTTTACAGGCACTGCATTTCCTATCATCTGTTCTATATTCGTTTTGGTTCCGGAAAAATCAAAGTCTTCAGGGAACGTCTGTATCATGCTACGCTCCTTGGTTGTAAGTGGACGTATTCCTTCAAGAGAATCGACGGGGGCACCCGGATGAAGTTTGTAACCCTTTGGCATAGGGCGGATCAATACCTAACAAGGCATCAGAGTCGATATATTCATGAATTATGTCGTTGTCCTTAGCAGTCGAAATAAGAACTGGCTTAACCCCTTTGCTCCACATGTAGGCAACCAAAGACGCAGGAAATGAACTGTTGAACTGATTTTTCCCCCAAGCATCTTGGTACCTATAGTCACGACTTGAGTATTTCTGGCCAAACAAACCAGGAGCCTCTCCTTCTATAAAGTAAATTGTCTTCTTATCTTTTCTTACCATAGACTATTTGACACGACTCTAAACAACTGATATATTTATCATCGCACGAATACGATTGATTCAAAGATAATGATACTCCCACAATTTGGCAATAAAAATTGTCAGATAACTGACACAACACGAATTGGAGGAAAAAGCTAATGGCCTAAGGTATATTAGGTGCCCAAACGTCGGCTTATAGCCGTGTGAACGGCTCCGGGCCGCCTGTCCAGCGGTAGAGGTGGGCGCGGCAGGCTTGACGGCCGTCGCTGTCTTTATAATTTTCTGAGAAATACCAAAGTCCGCCTCCCACGCAACATATTCCAGTAGACCCCCACTTGAAGTTCCAGGCGGAAGGAGATCCTGAATCAAGTTCAGGATGACGGTGGGTGGATTGGGCAGGATGGCTGTGGGGGGCTTGTTCAGGATGACGATGGTCATTCCAGGAGTCTGGGACGAAAGAGCGTCTGGCACCGTCGTATGGGTAAAGGTACGTAAGGCGTGCTGTCGAAGGCTTCGCCGAAAAATCGACGGCGAAAAGGGAATAATTGCGGTACTGCGGCTTCTTGCCCTTATATACTGCCATGAAAAGACGACGCTGCGATGGATCATACGCCATGTTCTGAACGCCGTAGGTGGTATTTCCCGTGTTTATGAATATTTTGTCGAGCGCTCTCTCTGGACCTGTCTCATCGAACTCGCCGAAGCGGACTGGCTTGGCAAGCTTGTTCAATTTCTGGATGTCGTAGCGAAGCATCACCTGGCAATCATTGTCCGAACGATCCACGTCCCCGTATATTCCGTAAGCCACGTAGAGGAAGTTCTTCCCCGAAGCCTTGCCGATCTTCGGAGCGATGGCGATGCCGTCAATCCCTGAGCAGCCATAGCGATGAGGCAATTCCCTGCTTCCCACCATCACAGAATCACGATAATCCCTAACCGCATCTTTCACGCACACGGTCTTGAAAATCTCCGTGTTTTCAACATCAATACCCACCTTGTCAATCTTGTCCACGTCAATGATGGCCACGTAGAACAGCGAGCGACCTTTGGCAAAATCAGATAGTCCCTTGCCTATCTCGTCGTCCTTGCACTCAAGAGACTCGTATACCTTCCTGTCCTCCGGATTGAAAACCATGGCGCCAAGATGCCCCTGAATCCGGTCGATGGAGCCAAGCACATTGCCCTGGAGGTCAGTTACGACGAAACTGGTCGTGAACGAGAAATACATCTTGCCAGCCTCTTTGTCAAGAGCAATGCCCTGCACATGGTTTTTCCCGCCCACTGCATTTATTTCAACAGGCAGTCCCTCAACATTTTTCTGCTGGCATACTGCCTGGTACTGCATCGGCATATTCATGAAAAGAATAGCTGCCAAGGCAAAAATCAACTTTTTCATATTTTTCTCAACTCTTCTATCATAGCACTCGCCACCGCTTTGGACGCTCCACGTCCGCCAAGGGCTTCCCTGATTTCGGAATAGCCGGACAGCATCTCGTCTCTATATTCCTTATCCTCTATCATTCGGCGCACCTCCTCGACGACATTCTCCGGATTGAAATAGTACTGCATCAGCTCTTTGAAGCAGGTTCTATCCAGTATCAAATTTCCTAGGCTGATGTATTTCACCCTTATTATGCTCTTGGCAATCAGAAAATTAATCTCAGCCCCGCCATATGCCACCACTTGCGGCGTGCCGATGAGGGCACACTCAAGAGAGGCTGTCCCTGAATTGATGACAGCGGCCTCGGAGTGGCGCATGATGGCATAGCTTTCTCCAAATATCACATGAATATATTGCCTTCCGCCGATGAATTTCGAATAGTCCGACATTGAACGGGAAGGAGCCCCGGCCACGACGAATTGATAGTCGGAATATTCCTTAAGGGAATGCATCTGGTCAGCGAATTTCATCAGCACCGGCATCATGTAGCTTACCTCTCCGGAGCGGGAGCCAGCCAGCAGGGCGATCATCGGCTTGTCCGGCAGGCCGGCGCGCTTCAAGAAATCTTGCCGGGTTTCTTTCAGCGCAGGAGAGTTGTCGATTGCATCGATTAGCGGATTGCCCTTATAGACAAACGGCACTCCTTTTTTCGTGAAATAGGGAATCTCGAACGGGAAAACTATGAACAGCTTGTCCACGAATGCTTTAAGCTTCTTGATTCGGCTTTCCCGGGATGCCCAAACCTTGGGTGCTATATAATAGAATACTTTAAATCCCTCTCTGTGAGCAAATTCCGCAACTCTGAAATTGAAGCCGGGATAATCTATTAATATGACGACATCTGGGTTCCACTTCTTGATGTCAGTGGCGCAATGCTCGAAGCGCTTAGCGAATTTACGAAAATGAGTGAATATCTGCGTGAAGCCTATCACCGCTCCGGAATTGTAATCTTCGACCAGTCCTTCGCCGCTCTGGTGCTTTTTGAAAACGGCATTCATAAGATCGCCGCCCCAGAAGCGGATGTCAGCCCCAGGATCTTCGGCATATAACCCTTTCATAAGGTTAGAGCCATGCAGGTCGCCTGAAGCCTCACCTGCCACTATGTAGTATTTGCTCATATTATAAAATCACGATTCAAACCGCTGAGGCGCTTGATTTCCTCGAAATCGGTGTTGTTCACGTTGTGGGCAGTGATGGAAATGAAGCCATCTCGGATTATGTGGTGATCCGCAAGGTCGTCCTCAGCAGGAGTGTCATCCACGAAATGCCCCTTGATTGTATAGAGCCCTTCGTCTTCCCGCGTCTGCCGGCCCTCGCCAGCCCACGGCTCGAACTGCCCCTCCCAGTGTCCCATGCCCTGATGGCCGATGCGAATGCCCTTAATCTCCTCTGTCTTCAAGTTCGGAAAATTCACGTTATAATATATTCCTTTACGCTGCGGCCATCCTTCAAGCAGCTTTATGAATATGCCAGGGAAAAATTTCTCGACGGCAGAAAAGTCGGCATCCGGATCCATGTCCCCCAAAGAAACGCCGATTCCCGGCACATCGTTCAAGGCAGCCTCTTCCGCAGCCCCGAGCGTGCCCGAATAATTTGCCGCGCTGGCCACATTGTAGCCATGATTTATCCCACTGACCACCACATCAGGCTTGCCCTTGAAAACTTCATCGATCGCGAATTTCACGCAGCTGGCAGGAGTGCCGTCCAGGCTGGCATAATAGACAGTGCCCTCAGATGGCAGAGTCTCGACTGCCACAGGTTTCCCACCCAAGCTGACAGCCATTGACATGCCGGATTGCGGAAATTTAGGCGCGATGACGGTGACACTGCCAAATTGTCGCATCATCCGAATCAGCACATCAATCCCTTTGGACTTCAATCCATCATCGTTTGTAATCAATATATTCAGATTTGTCTTCATCTAGTTTTTTTCATCCGCAAATATATTCAATTTCATCATTTTTTTCTTACTTTTGCATCGCTTTTGCAGTAGGTCGCAGCGGTTAGTTAGAAAAAGAATGTTTAACATATTATAAATTTTATCAAAAATGGTTAAAGTAGCTATTAATGGTTTCGGTCGCATTGGCCGTCTTGCATTCCGTCAGATGTTTGCAGCTCCTGGTTATGATGTAGTTGCGATCAACGACTTGACCAGCCCTAAAGTGCTGGCTCAACTCCTGAAATATGACACCACCCACGGTGGATATCAGGGCATAATTGGTGAGAAACCAGTTCACACCGTAACTTATAAAGACGCTCAGTATGCTGAGGATGGCCGTACGGTCACTGTTCCTGGCTCTATCACTGTTGACGGCAAGGAAATCACCATCTATGCAAAGCCAAACGCATCCGAACTGCCTTGGGGCGAGCTCAATGTTGACGTTGTGCTTGAGTGCACTGGATTCTATACGTCAAAGGCAAAGTCTATGGCTCACATCCAAGCTGGCGCTAAGAAGGTTGTGATTTCTGCTCCTGCTGGGAACGACCTCAAGACCATCGTATATAACGTAAACCACAAGACTCTGACCCCTGAGGACCAGATCATCTCTGCAGCTTCTTGCACTACGAACTGCTTGGCTCCTATGGCACAGGCTCTGAACGATGCATTCCCTGTACAGGCCGGCATCATGCAGACCATCCACGCTTACACTGGAGACCAGATGATTCTCGACGGTCCTCAGCGCAAGGGTGATCTTCGTCGCAGCCGCGCAGGTGCTTGCAACATCACTCCTGCTTCTTCTGGAGCTGCAAAAGCTATCGGTCTAGTGCTTCCAGAACTGAACGGCAAGCTTATTGGCGCCGCACAGCGTGTCCCTGTTCCGGACGGATCAACCACACTGCTCTATGCTGTAGTTAAGGGTAAAGATGTTACCGTTGAGAAAGTTAACGAGGCGATGAAGGTTGCCGCCAACGAGAGCTTCGGTTACACTGAGGAGCAAATCGTTTCTTCCGATATACTCGGCATGCGCTATGGTTCTCTGTTCGATGCAACTCAGACCATGGTCGTGAAGATTGACGACGACACCTATGAGGTTCAGGTTGTTTCTTGGTACGACAATGAGAACTCTTATACTTCTCAGATGGTTCGCACCATCAAGTATTTCGCTGAACTGAACTAAGCGTCTCACAGCATGAATATCAAAAAGAGCCGGACTTGGAGTAAAGCCTGGCTCTTTTTTTGATTGTTCAACTTTTTCGTTATAATTGCATAGAGTTTTATGATATTTTAGAAACAATCCTAATTATTTATCAATCATGAAAAAATATCTTTTAGTTTTCCTTTGCGGAGCCGTGATATTCCAAGGCTGCGCGAACATGTCAAAAACGGGCAAGGGAACTCTCATCGGCTCTGGCGCCGGAGCAGCGATAGGAGCAGGCATTGGTGCCGCGATCGGTGATGGCAAAGGTGCTGCGATTGGTGCTGCGATTGGGACCGCGGTCGGAGCTGGTGCGGGTGCTGTCATCGGAAAGAAGATGGACAAGAAGGCTGAAGAACTCGAAAAGCTTGAAAACGCTCAGGTTGAGACAGTAGAAGACCAAAACGGACTAAAAGCCGTCAAGGTCACGTTCAATAGCGGAATCCTCTTCCCAACCAATGGCTACACTCTCTCCAAGACTTCAAAGTCTGAACTCGCAGAGTTCGCTAAGAAAATGTCCGACATGCAGGACACTGACATCACTATCTACGGACATACCGACAACACTGGTTCAGATGCAGTGAACGAGAGACTTTCCAAGCAGAGAGCCGACGCAGTCGCCAACTATCTGAAGACTTGCGGAATAGCCAGCAGCAGACTCACCACGGAAGGTAAGTCCTACACAGAACCTGTCGCATCCAACGACACAGTTGAAGGCAGAGCGCAGAACCGCCGCGTGGAAATCTACATCACCGCCAACGAGCAGATGATCCAGAAAGCCGAAAACGGCACGCTCGAATAACGGAGTCTATAAGTATAATGAAGGCTGCGCCCGTCTTACGGACGCAGTTTTTCATTTGACCAGAAGCTCGCGCAACTTGTCGGGAGAAAAGCCCAGAACTAGGGGAAGCCTGGAATATTCTTCGCAGGCGAGGAGATCCTTGACTTTCCAGGGGCCGTACTTCAAATAGGCAATCTCTGCGAGCCGGGCACCGACGAGATACTGAAGCGGAATAAGGATTTCGGCACTCTCCGAAGAAGGCCTTGAGATGCCGACTAGAATATCGAGCAGGTCCTCCATGTTAGCAAGGTTGGTGTCCTTGTTGGCGCTGAGGAACTTGACAAGGCTGGAACGCAACGTGGAATATTCATAGTCCATCCAGCCACCATGGAATAGGGCAGCGCCCACTCTCATCAAAGGCAGCGCATCAGGATATTCATTGTTCAGGATGGAGAGAACGATGTCATGTTTGTCATCAAAAAAATTGGTGAGCATCTTCCCAGAAGGGAATATCCTGCCGTAGAAACGCCCGTTAGTGTATTTCAATGGTTCCTGAGCCATCAGAGGGTTCTGATATACATTGAATATGATACCGGCAGCTTTGGCGCAGGCGTCCGCGTCCGGTTCAATGATGCACTCGACGGCTGGGGAAGCTATGCCATATTCAGACTTAAAAGACTTGATGAACGCAGATACCTCCGTCAATGTCTTCCTCGGTATATTAATATAATATGGTGCATAATAGACAATCCCCCTACCTTCGGTCTTCTGCAGCGTAGGGATTAAAGCATCCAGATAATTGCAGAGCCTGAAAGGGTTCTCGCCTTGGCGTGCTTTGGCAACCGCCATGGCACACACTCTGTAAGTACATTCAACCCAGTCTTCGTAATCGCCTGAAAGCTTGCTGCGGGTGACCACCGTTATTTCATATGTGCCGTCATTGACTTTACGAATATCCTCTATTCGGTTCTCACGAAAAGTGCCGTAGAGCAGGTTTCCGTCATCGAATTCCATGAGATAGTCTGAGGCGCCGCCCACCCACATTTCTCTGCGCCTCTGGTCTGAAATTTTCTCGTCTGTGAACGAGGATACATATTCATTCCATAACTCCGAGACCATCCTGATGGAGTCCTTTTCGGCCTTCGACATAACTTTCAGGTCTACGTCGAAAGGGCGCAGGCCGGGAATCTGGGCGCTGCGGGTCTGCGCCGCCAATGACATGCTTGCCAAGGCTGCTGCACCCAAAAGGAATATGCCGAATATTCTTTTCATGTTGTAAAAATAAGAAAAAAATAGATATTGAATCAAGAATCAAGTTCAAGAGACGACCGTTCATTCCGGTTTGACCAAGAATCCAGGTTCGCTTGTCCTCCGCCATCCAGGCCCCAATTCCGTTCCCATGTTTGCAATCAGCGGGCATAGAGGCATGAATCGGAAGGCGCTACTCAACATACTGGCCTGCCCAGCCACCCCTTCAAGAAGCACACAGGGCAGGCTTAACCCAATTCCACAGCACGGCAATAAATAGTACCGTGCCCGCTAATTGTACGGATAAATCCGTCTTAGTCATGATTGTACGTGATGTGGGGGAGATTGCTCGCAGTCTCAGCCGTGTCGTGATTGCTGGTGGGATTACTGCGATATCGCTCAGAAAAATCTTCGAAAAGGCCCTAAGAAGAATTTAACTTTTAATATATTGATCGTCCGTTGATTGTGTCTGATTTTTGTTCAAAAAGCCCTAATTTGCCTTCGGCGGAAGTACGAAAAGTCCAAGAAAAATGTTTCAAAAGTCCTAACTCCGAATCGGCTTGACGACTATTTTTACTTATGATATCGTCGTAATGCCACGGACGAGAGCGTCACTTGGTCGAGCAGTTCTACCACTGTGGCGACGGTGGACGGGACTTCCGTGAAATGGTCCACCGCTACTGCCGGGATGAATGCCGCCATAAAGAGCTGGAACGCTGATGCAACCCACAGCAAGCGCCAATGCGAATTCCATTACGTCCAGACCGGCTCCACCTCAAAGCCGGCGCCCCTGAATAGAGCAACCGCAAAGCCGACGCCCGGCGACCCTCGTAACCGATAACCTGAGTTTAGGCAACGATTTGGCGCAGAATATTATTACCAACAAATACTATCAAGACAAGTTCCTACTTACACTGCCAAATCCAGCCCCGAGAGCACAACCCCGCCCTCGGGGCTTTTGACATCCTGTACGCAAAGCCCGATTCACACACCTGGACGGTGGTTCGGGGCCTCGCAGTGTGCAAAAAGCTCGAATTGCACACCGTACCAGTGGGCCGGGGCCTCACGGTGTGCGCAAAGCTCGATTCACACACCGATGATGTGGTAGTGTGATGTTCGGCTGAAGTGAAGGGGCGTAGAGGGTCATGTGTGGGCAAATGTGTTCATACTTCTCTCGTCATCCGGGCTTTCCCTCCAGTTCATTCCGGGCTTGGCCGGGAGCTTATTTTCCGCAGAGATACTTTAGCCAGAAAGCGCGGTTGGCATCGCGGAAATGCTTGCCCTGATAGCCGCGATAGCCATGCATGCCATCCGGGTAAATCATGAGTTCGAATTTCTTGTTCTCTTTCTGAAGTGCATCCACAAGCCTCAGAGTGTTCTGGAAATGGACGTTATCATCTCCCGTCCCGTGAGTCAGTTTCAGCATGACACTGCCATCGTAGTTTTCCTCATTGACTGGATAATTCTTCGCATGAGCAGTCACCTTCGTCTTTTCGTATCCTTCAGGATTGCCGGACGGAGCATCCATGAAACGCTCGGTGTAGTGGGTATCATACAACGCCCACTCATACACTCCCCCGCCAGCGATTCCGTAATGGAAGGCATCGGAATGATCCATCACAAGCAGAGCAGTCATGGTGCCGCCGAAAGAGAAGCCCTCAACGCCAATCTTGTCTGGAAGGACGTATGACAGGCTCTGGAAATACCTTGCCCACTCCACGAAATCCCGAACCTCCAGCTCATCCAGCTGCCTGTAGACCTGGTCGAGTCCCTGCCTGCCGTTATGTCCGGAAGCCCTGCAATCGGCTATAACCTCGATTATTTCATTGTCTGAGAACCATTTATAACGGTCGAACATGTCGAAGACATCGCTGACTTCCGGAGTGTCGGGTCCGCCGTAGATGTCGAAATGCACTGGATATTTCTTGGAAGCGTCGAAACCTTTCGGATAAATCACTTTGGCTGGAAGCACCAGTCCGTCATGCGTTTCCATAGTGATGATCTGAGGCAAAGATGGATGCTTCGCAATGAATTCAGGACCCGCCAAATCTTCCAGCTTCTTGGAGCTGGACGGCCTGTCAACCTCGTAAATCCAAATCTGGTATGGAGTGATAACGTTGCTGAGCGAGGTGATGGCAAATTTACCGTCAGGAGAGATCTTCGTTGAAGAAGCATTCAGGGCGGGGTCCGAGACTGTATTCACGATACCATTCTTCGCAGAATAAATAGCTGTCCGCCACCGGCAGTCTCTCTGGGCAGTGAAAATGACTTCTGATGTGCTTCCGTCGAACTTTTTTGAAGGCTTGCCTTCGTTGACCTTCAGAATGGACACCCTCCAGTTCTCGCCGGAAGTCAGCCTCTTCAGCACGGAACCATCGTAGGACAGGTAATATATCTGATCCCAGCCTGTCTCGAAAGAGCGAGCCATGTACAAGCCATCGCGACCGAAAATCATGCCGTCAATCCAGTCCAGCCAGGTAGGATAATTCTCGTGGTAGATTTGCTTCTTTGAGCCGTCAGCGGCGGAAACCGCATACAAATCAAGGGTGTTCTGTACCCTAGGCTCCCTCTGGATGAAGAACTGCCTGCTGTCCGCTCCCCAGAAAGGCGTTCCGAAATATTGGTCCTCGTTCTCGTCGAAATCTGCCCACGTGACAGATGCTGACTCCACGTCAGCAATTCCGATGCGCACCTTCGGATTAGGATCTCCGCACTTCGGGTAGCGAGTCATCCTCACCGAGCCGCCGGTTGGCGACATGTTCTCAATATTCACGGCGCCTCCAGCCTTTTGGGAATATTGCAGCCCCATTCCTGAATGGTCGTAATCCTCGGGATAAGGAGAATATATCGGGAAAACCGGCGCCAGCGAATTGTCGAAGCGGTAGAAGCCGATTTTCTTCGAGTCAGGAGACCACCAGAACGCGCGGTAGCGGGATGGGCGACCGAAAATCTCTTCGTAATATACCCAGGAAGCGTAGCCGTTCAAAATAACGTCGGAGCCGTCAGACG
Source organism: Bacteroidales bacterium UBA1680 (assembly GCA_002320605.1). Classification (GTDB taxonomy): domain Bacteria; phylum Bacteroidota; class Bacteroidia; order Bacteroidales; family UBA932; genus Cryptobacteroides. Next base: position 13,246 of record DCKG01000002.1, read on the forward strand.
TGAGCTGGGTTTCCTTTCTCGTGGCGACATCCACTACCCAGAGGTTATTGTCCTTTGTGAAAGCCATCATGGAAGAATCTGGGGAATATGTAAGATTCACGGCTCCGTCTGGCTGGAATGGGAACACGCACACAGACTCGGGATAAGATATTCCTAAAGTCTTTTTATGCGTCTTCGCATCAATGGAATAGTCTTTCTCGGCAGTGAACGAGCCATCGTAGGTCAGGGCAACCTCATGATCCCCGACCCACTTCCAATCGTAAGGGATGTCGTTATATTCCTGGGCAGAGAGACTTAAGGTTCCCAGCAACGCAGCGGCTGCGATCAAATGCTTCATATTCATAATATTCACTAATCAAAAAAATTCGTCTTTGAAATTCACGAAATAGACTTTCTCGGTGGCGCGGGTCAGCGCAGTGTAGAGCCATTTCAGGTCATCCCTCGTAAGCTCGTCCTGCCAAAACGGATTGTCTATGAACACGCAGCTCCACTGGCCGCCCTGGCTCTTGTGGCAGGTGATTGCATTGGCGTATTTCAACTGCAGAGCATTGAAATACGGGTCCTCGCGCACCGCGGCATAACGCTTCTTCTTGCCCTTGATGTCGGAATAATCCTCATTCACGCCGGCGTAGAGCACATTCTGCTGCTCATATGTGAGCGAGGCCGACTCCGACATCAGCGTGTCCAGGCACACTTTCGCTTCAATCTCCACGTCCCCATAATCCGGGAAAGAGAGCCTGGCATCAGCGAACCGAAGCCCGTAACGCTCTTCGAAATTCCTGATGCTGAGCAGCTTCGCAATATCACCATTGGCAATATAGTCCATGCCCTCAACCCCTTGGAGAAACTGGTAGCAATTCTTCACTATCATCAGTTTCTCCCCCTTCACCAGCTCTTCCTCATCGTAAAATACCTGAGCTCGTATGCCTGCGTTGTATCTGTTAGCCCGCTTGTTGGAGCGGCATAGCACCACTGCGTCGTCTTTCGAATATTCAGAGAAATAGGCAGCGTTCAACTTGTCCAGCAGCTCCCCTCCTGTTATTCTGAATATGTCGTCGAAGCCTTCTGTGCCTAGGCCGAGCATGTCGGGAGTGAAAAGTTCATCGCCACTCTCGTCGGAGGTTATCAAGCCCCTGATTTTCGTGGCGTTGAACAATATTCCGGACTCTTTCGTCTGGCGGACGACCTCGGTCAGGGAGCAGTAGCTCACGCCCCCGAAACGTCCTTGCATATAAGGATAAGAAAGTGCCGGAGACTCTTCCAAGCCGATTGGAGGAAGCTGTGCAGAATCCCCTATCAGAATGAGCCGACAATCCCGTCCCTTCCTGACATATTCCACAAGGTCCTTCAGCAAGTCGCCAGTGCCGAAATTCACATTCTGCTGCTTCGACGAGCCCTCTATCCCTATGAGCGACACCTCGTCCACTATGAATAGCTTATGAGCGAAAAGATTAGGAGCGAGCGAGAAGAACCCCATGCCATCGTCCCCGACTAACTTCTGGCGATATATTAATTTATGAATGGTCGTCGCTGGCTTGCCTGAATGTTGCGAAAGCACCTTGGCCGCCCTTCCCGTGGGAGCCATCAAATGGCATATTTCCTCAACCTCATCTGGCCTTTCAGGATTCGGCACCGGACGAAGCGAGTCAAGCGCAGAGATGACAGCAGAAATGGCAGTAGTTTTGCCCGTACCAGCAAACCCATTGATTATTAATATGTCTCCGTCATCCGAAGTAATGAAATCCGCAACCGTCCTGAACAGATTGTCCTGGTCGGCAGTAGCATCGTAGCTGAATTTGTCCCTGAAAAGCTTGTAAAAATATTCGTTCCTCTCCATTCCCTATTTCTCCCTCCTCCCGAACATCATCATGAACACAGCCAGAATAGGGTACATTTCAACTCGGCCCATGAACATATCTAAAGTGTACATGAGTTTCGCTCCTACTGACTCAAGTCCGTAATTTCCGAATGTGCCCAGTTCCCCGACTGAAGGACCAACGTTAGAAAGGCAAGAGATGGTGCCTATCAGCGCATTCTTGTTATCCACTCCGAAGCAGAGGCATACTATCAGAGAAATCAGCATCACGCCACAGAATAGAGCGATATAAAGAATATGCGGCGCGACCATCTTCTGAGTGAGCACCCTGCCGTTCAGACGCACTTCGTGAATGGAATGAGGATGGAGCACGTTCTTTATATGATAACTAATCTCTTTATAGAATAAAAGAGCCCTGTCTGCCTTTATGCCTCCTGTCGTGGATCCAGCCATACCGCATCGTATTCCGAAGAAAATCAGCAGGTAGCTCGGCAGCATAGGCCACGAACTATTGTCAGCAATAGCGAACCCCGTAGTAGATGCATAACTCAATATGTGGAAAGAGCCTATCAGGAATGAGTTTCCCCAGCCTTTCACAAGCCCTTCGGCCTTCAGGGTGACCGCCACTAATATAGTCCCCGCCAAAATCCCAGAGAGGTAGAATCTGAACACTTCGTTCTTGTAAGGCTTGAAAGATTTTGTGACAACGGTTATGTAAATAAGGCCGAAATGCACCGAAGCCAGCAGCATGAACAACATGGAAACAATGGTGATAGGCAACGAGTTGAAAGAGCCTATGGAATAGTTCTTCGTGCTGAAGCCGCCAGTGGCAACGACGCTCATGGCATGATTCATAGCGTCGAACGGGTTCATCCCGGCCAGCATGTAGCAGACGAACGCCGCGACCAAAAGGCCCAGATAGACGTATGTGAATATGAATACGGTCTTGTTCGTGCGAGACTTGTATTCCTGCCTTGACAGCGATGAAAGTTCCAAGTTCGTTAGCCTCAGCCTCATCTGGGAAGTGTTCGGAATGATGAGCAGGAGGAAAACGACAACTCCCAAACCTCCGATGAAATGCGTCGAAGAGCGCCAGAACAGCAGACTGTTTGGGAGAGACTCTATATCGGAAAGAATCGTGGCTCCGGTGGTAGTGAAACCAGACACGCTCTCGAACCAAGCGTTTATGATGGAGAAAGGCCCACCCCAAAGAGCATAAGGAAGCATTCCGAATATGAATGACAGCAGCCAGGACAGGACTATGATCACGTAGCCATCCTTTATTGAAATGATAGAGGCCTTTTTCACGAATATGAAAGGGAATATTCCAGACGTGAAAGTTATGGTAAAGCTGATAATCAAGGCTGCCAGCGCACTGTCATTGCCATTCGACATCGACACAAGTATGGAGAAAAGCATGAACAGCGCGTTTACGAGCAACGCGTAGCCGACGTTCCTGGATATTACCTTTACATCCATTACTTCTCCTCGTTATAAATTCTCGAGCGTAAATCTGCCAGCCTTTTTCTAAGTTGCTGATTTTCAGCGATTATTTCAGATATTCCATCGTTCAGCTCGGAGAGCTGGTCGTCGCCATCAAAAGCGTATGCGTATTTCTTGTTAGAGGACCTGTATGCATCCAGGCCAGAAAGCATCTTGTAAATTGGGTTAACGTAATATGCCAACACGAAGAACAGCAGCATCATTATCAGAAGCAACCCCACGCCGACAGCCACCGTGCCAGGGATGATGCTCCTGTAAAACCCTCTCTGGAATGTCTGGGAGTTTTTTTTCAGCTCACCGTACATCACGCCAGCAAGGTTATCTATGTCTCCGGAAAGCCTTTGGAAACGAGGCTGCAGGCGGTCGAAGTACCAAGCCCTTGTGTCAATGAAATCGGAGAGCATCACGTCGTTCAATTCAAGCGACGTAAGCATGTATGCCGAGTACGAATACACCACCGAATCTGCCAGAGGCTGCATATCGATGCTCGTAAGAGATTTCCTAAGCGAGTCGCAATGGCTCATGAATGCCTTCTGATGCATTTCTGGAAGCCTTGTCAGAGAGGAATCCCCGATAGAAGAAAGAATCGCCAGGTTATAGGAATTGCTCACTTCGGAGAGCTGCTGGGCCATGTTTATGCTCTTCACGTTCTCGGCGATAAGTTCCGAGACATAATTGCTCATCCTGTCATATTCCAAAATAGAGATGACGCTAGAAACCAGCAGGCAGACAGCGATGGCCAGTAGGCTGAGCGTTAGCTTCATCCTCATCGACAGCTTCCTGTTCCTGAACCTTTCAGAGAATCTCTTGAACATTCCTAATAACTTCTTATGAAATACAAATATAATAATTCTTAGGTTTTCATATTTTACAAAATATCCTTATCTTTGCAACCGTTGCGTGAGATAGGGGACGGCGAGCGTCTCCTATCTCTTTTTTTTGAAAACAAAATGAAACGAGAAGAAATACTTGACAGAATGCAGGGAAAAGTGGCCGAGCGTGGCTGCTTCATCGTTGATGCCAAAATAGGCAAAGATGACGACATCACTCTCACCCTCGACAAAGAAAATGGTTCAGTGAGCCTGGAGGATTGCGAGGCCATTAACAACGCTTTCCTTGCCGCCTTCGACAAAGACAGCGAGGACTATTCGTTAACTGTCACTTCCGCCGGCCTGGATCAGCCTTTCAAAGTGCTGAAACAATTCCAGAAAGCTATTGGCTCACAAGTAGAAGTGAGGCTGAGGAACAGCAAGAAAATCATCGGACTGCTCTCCGATGCCACGAGAGACGGTATCTCGTTGAGGTATTCATCGAAAGAGGCAGTTGAGGGGAAGAAGAGAAAGGTAATGGTGGAACACGAGGAGATATTCAGGATGGAGGATATTAATTCAGTGATTCCTCATATCATATTCGAAAAAAAGGCAAAGAATAAATAAATATGGAAAAGAAAGATGAAGTAACGCTCATTGATGCGTTCAAAGACTTCAAGGAAGAAAAGAATATTGACCGCCCTGTGATGATGGGTGTTCTGAAGGATGTATTCCTCACCCAGATCGCAAAGACTTATGGGTCTGCAGACAATTTCGACGTTATCATCAACGTGGATAAGGGCGACTGCGAGATTTACCAGAATTTCGAAGTGGTGGAAGATGTCGAAAACCCTAACACGCAGATCACCGTCGATCAGATCAAAGCCGAGACTGGCGATGACGACTATGAGATAGGCGATGTCTACACGAAGAAAATACCGCTTTCTTCTTTTGGCAGGAGGGGCATCCTGAATATAAGGCAGAACCTCCAAGGAAGGATAATGGATATCGACAAGGCCAATGTTTTCAAGAAATATTCCGATAAGGTGGGAGATATTTTCTCCGGCGAAATTTATCAGACATGGTCAAAAGAGGCTATCCTCCTCGATGACGACAGCAACGAGCTGCACCTACCTAAGACTGAGCAGATTCCTGGCGAGAGGTTCAAGAAAGGCGACACCATCAGGGCCATCATCAAGAACGTCGAGATGAAGAACAACACCACGCCTTACATCACTCTCTCGAGGATATCTAACGAATTCCTCGAGAAACTGTTCGAGCTGGAAGTTCCTGAAATCTTCGATGGCCTGATCACGATCAAGAAGGTCGTGCGCATTCCTGGCGAAAGGGCGAAGGTCGCCGTGGAGTCTTACGACGAAAGGATTGATCCTATCGGAGCCTGCATTGGCGTGAAAGGATCCAGGATTATAGGAATAGTTCGCGAACTTCGTAACGAGAACATCGATGTGTTGCAGTGGACGAACAACACTCAGCTCCTCATACAAAGGGCGCTCAGCCCTGCAAGAGTTTCTTCTATCGATCTTGGCAAGTCGGATGAAGACAAGATAAAGGTTTACATGCTGCCAGACGAAGTGAAGAAGGGCATTGGCCGCGGCGGGTGCAACATCAAACTGGCAGGAATGCTCGTTGGCCGCAAGATAGAGGTCTGGAGGGAGCTTCCAAAAGATGAAGCCGAGGACGAGGAGGATGTTCTTCTCAGCGAGTTCAGCAATGAAATTGACCAGTGGGTCATCGATCGCCTAGAGGCCATCGGATGCGACACGGCAAAGAGCGTGCTGGCCTTCTCACCTGAAGACATCGCAAAGAGAGCCGATCTTGAAGATGAGACCGTGGCAGAGGTGTTCAAAATCCTGAGGGCAGAATTCGAAGACTAAAAGTTTCGAAAATATATTAATGAATAAACTAGGGGTTAGTAATAATGGGTGAAATAAGACTAAACAAAATCATCAGGAAGTATAACATCGGAATTCAGAATCTGATAGAGTTTCTGAAGACTAAAGGCGTGGAGGTAGAAGAAAACCCGAACGCCAAGATTTCCGATGAATATCTTCCTGACATTGAGAAGCAGTTCGGGAAGGATCTTGCGGACAAGGAAGCTTCGGAGAAGGTGGACATTAAGCTTACGGAAATCATAGAGAGATCTCGTCGCAAACAGGAAGAGACTCAGGAAGATGAAGAAGAGCCTGTGCAGGAGACTGTAATCAAGAGCAATGTTTTATCTTCTATTCCAATAAAAGAAGAGCCTGAAATAGAGAAACAGCCAGAACCAGAACCGGAGTCAAAACCGGAACCTGTGCCGGAGCCAGAGCCAGAAATTGTTCCAGAACCTGAGACAAAGCCAGAGTCGGAACCAGAACCTGTGCCGGAGCCAGAGCCAGAAATTGTTCCAGAACCTGTGAAAGCGGAACCTGCTCCTGCAGCTGAAGAACCAATTGAAGCCACTCCCGTACAAACCCCTGCGGAAGCCGCTCCCGAAGTTCATAAAGCATTGACCAAGCATGAGAAGAAGCTGGCTGCCGCAAACAAGCAGAAAGAGGAACAGCAAGCATTCAAGCACAAAGAAAAGGTAAAGGTTGATAAATCAGGAGAGGCCGATTCCGTGACAGAAGTAGCAGAAAAATTGCCCGGATTCAAGGTGCTTGGGAAAATCGACATGTCGCAATTCGAGAAAAAAAGCGGAAAGAAACGAGAGAGGATTGCTAAGGGAAGCCAGAAAGTGGATGTGGACAAAGAAGGCAAGAATGCCGATAACAGTTCTCGCAAGAATAAGAAAAAGGATGCCCGCGCCCAGGATCAGGGTAAGGGTGGAAGAAGGCGCAATCGCAACCAAGATCGTTTCAAGCCTGCGATGACAGAAGAAGAGCAGGAGGCATTGCAGAGAGAGATTCAGAAGCAGGTGAAGGAGACCTACGCCAAGATGAACGAGAGCAAGAAGGGCAACAGTTTCGGAGCAAAATACAGAAAGGAGAAGAGGGAGCAGGCTGCTGCCAGAACTCAAGAGGAGATGGCTCAGGAAATGGCCGACAAGAAAGTTCTGAAGGTTACCGAATTCGTGACTGTGAATGACCTCGCGACCCTCATGAACAACACTCCTGTGAACGAAGTCATCAAGGCGTGCATGGATCTTGGCCTCATGGTTTCCATCAACCAGAGGCTCGACGCTGAAGCTCTGGTACTTGTAGCCGAACAGTTCGGCTATAAAGTCGAATTCGTGACTGCCGACCTCACAGAAGAACTTGATGATAACAAAAAGAATGATAACGAGGAATATCTTGTTCCTAGGCCGCCAATCATCACTGTGATGGGCCACGTGGATCATGGCAAGACTTCTCTGCTGGATCATATTCGTAAATCGAATGTCATAGCTGGCGAAGCAGGAGGAATCACGCAGCACATCGGTGCCTACAACGTCGTGCTTCCGAACGGTCGTAGGATCACATTCCTCGACACCCCTGGCCATGAAGCTTTCACCGCCATGCGAGCCAGAGGAGCTCAGCTCACCGACCTTGCTATAATCATCATAGCCGCCGACGATGCAGTAATGCCTCAGACAATCGAAGCCATCAACCATGCTCAGGCAGCCGGCGTGCCAATGGTGTTCGCAATAAACAAAATCGACAAGCCAGGAGCACAGCCGGAGAAAATCTACCAGCAGCTAGCCCAAATGAACATCCTGACTGAGAGCTGGGGGGGCAAATACCAGTGCCAGGAAATCTCGGCCAAGAAAGGAATCAACGTAGACAAACTGTTGGAGAAGGTGCTTCTTGAAACCGATTTGCTGGATCTCAAAGCGAACCCTAAAAAGAACGGCATAGGTACAGTCATAGAGTCGTCCCTCGATAAGGGTCGCGGGTACCTGGCTACCGTGCTCGTACAAGATGGTACATTAAGACAGGGCGACATGGTCCTCAGCGGCAGCTATTACGGACGCGTTAAGGCTATGTTCAATGAGCGTGGGCAGAAAGTCCAAGAAGCAGGCCCTTCAACTCCAGTCTCTATATTGGGGCTTAACGGCGCGCCAAGCGCAGGCGACAAGTTCAACGTAATGGATGACGAGAAGGAAGCTAAATCCATCGCGAACAAACGTGAGCAACTGCTCAGGATCCAGGGCATCAAGACTCAAAAGCACATGACTCTGGAAGAAATCGGACGCAGGATTGCCATCGGAAACTTCAAGGAACTCAATGTGATAGTTAAGGGTGACGTGGACGGCTCCGTTGAGGCTCTGTCTGATTCCCTCATCAAGCTCTCTACAGAGCATGTAAGGGTTAATGTAATTCACAAGGCAGTTGGAGCAATCTCCGAATCCGACGTGATTCTGGCAGAGGCTTCTGATGCTGTTATCATCGGATTCCAGGTGCGTCCTTCATCCGACGCCCGCAGGGCCGCAGATGATCAAGGAATCGAGATTCGTTTGTACTCAGTAATCTACGATGCCATCAACGATGTCAAGGATGGAATCGAGGGTATGCTGGAGCCTATCAAGAAAGAGGAAATCACTGGCACCGCCGACGTTAAGCAGACATTCAAGATTTCCAAGGTCGGAACCATCGCAGGATGCCTCGTCACCGATGGCAAGATCGCAAAGACTTCTCATTGCAGGCTCATTCGCGACGGCATCGTGGTGTATTCTGGCGAACTCGCTTCCCTTAAGCGAGGCAAAGATGACGCAAAGGAAGTTTCTGCTGGCATGGAATGCGGAATCGGCATTGACAAGTTTAATGATATCAAAATCGGCGACCAGATAGAGGCATACACTATCACCGAGGTGAAACAGACTCTGGACTAATTTTGAATATTCATACTTATTTGATAGGCTGGCTCAGGAGCATTCCAAGAGCCAGCTTTTTTTGAGCCGCTATTAAAAATTTAAAAGAATTTTTTTATAACTTTAAACTCTCGGTTTAGCACATAGTGTATGGACGTTGGTTTTTTCATGGAAATGCTTGGCATAAACTCGACTTCGGGAAATGAGCTTCTGCTGTCAGAATTCCTGAAGGAGAGGCTTCCATTCTATATTCCAGAGAAGAAATTCCCTGATTTCAGAGTTTTCGAGCAAAAGGTGGATGAGAGTTCAATGAATCTGCTGCTGGACTGGTCTGGAACCGGGCACCCTGAATATGTCTTCTGCACGCACATGGACACCGTTCCGCCTTACATAAAGCCAATCCTCGGCTTGGTAGGGAAAGGGGACAGGCTTCCAGACGGCAGAATCGCCGAGCAAGACGACACATTGATTACCGGCAGGGGCAGCTGCGATGCAAAAGGGCAGATATTCACCATGCTGAATGCTGCAACAGGGCTTGCTGAAAACGGGTTCAGTAATCTGGGGGTTCTGCTAGTTTCCGGGGAGGAGACCGGATCATACGGTGCGAAGGCATGGGACAAAGAAATGCCAGGAGGCAAATTCGTGCTCGTTGGCGAGCCTACCGACAATAAAATGATATCAGCTTCGAAAGGCACGAAGCAGTACGGACTCACTTTTTTCGGTCAGTCCTGCCATTCAGGCTATCCAGAGCATGGGAAAAGCGCAATCGACATATTCGTGGATTTCGTGAACAGGCTCAGGGAAGTTGAGTTTCCAGATGATCCGATCCTTGGCAGGACGACCTGGAACATCGGCGAGCTACGCAGCGACAATCCCCATAACGTGCTGAGCCCAGAAATAAGCTTCCGAATATATTTCCGCACTACTTTCGCCACGGATTCACTGATAGACAACACCTTGCTGAGCATCTGCCCTCCTTCGGCCACCATTGACCCATACGGCGGAGACGACCCTAAGGAATATTTCCACGACGTGTCAGGGGTTGGTTCTCAGATCAGCTGTTTCGGCAGCGATGCTCCCAGGCTCACGAAATTCCAGAAGAAAGCGATTTATGGCCCTGGATCAATTCTCACGGCACACACCGACAACGAATACGTCCTCCTCTCGGACATCCTCTCTGCTGCGCAGACCGAGAAGAAGATAATAGAATATGCAATAGACAACAAAATTTAGAAGGATTATGATTGTAATGAAGTTTGGCGGCACCTCCGTGCAAGACGAGGAGGCCATCCGCAGAGTAATCTTAATTGTCAGAGGGCGGCTGAGCCAGCACCCTCTGGTTGTAGTTTCCGCTCTTGCCAAGGTCACGAGACTGCTTGGCGAGATTGCGACTGAAGCAGAGGCGCAACACGAAGAAAAAGTTAAGGAACTGCTCCTACAGCTGTCCGAAAGGCATTTCGGCCTAGCGAAAGCCTTGCTTAGCAGCAGTCCTAGCCTGCTAGACGAGTGCCTGGGAGACGTAAGGAAACATATTCGGGGATTAGAGACATTCGTCGGCGGAGTCTGCCAAATCGGAGAACTCTCTCCAAGGAGCCACGCCAGAGTGATTTCAATGGGCGAAATCCTTTCCTCAACCATCATATCATACGCATTCAACGCCGAAGGAATATCCTGCAAGTGGATAGATGCCCGGCGAATGATCACAACGGACGACAACTACCTGAACGCTCGCCCGGACATGAGCGTAACCGAAGCGAACGTCAAGCGAATAATCGGCCTGGAATCCCACGGCACAGACATAATCTTGACGCAGGGTTTCGTTGCCTCGACCGCTGCCGGAGCCACTTCCGTCTTGGGTTTTGAAGGTTCAGACTACTCGGCCGCAATCTTCGGAATGGCATTGGATGCTGAAAGAGTCGAGATTTGGACTGACGTGGATGGAATCAGGACCACGGACCCTAGGCTTCTCGATAGCACGAAGAAAATCGATGCGATTTCCTATGAAGAGGCCGCCGAGATGGCAGCGATGGGGGCAAGGGTTCTGCATCCACTTACTATTGAGCCAGCTAGGCAGAAGAATATTCCGATACTGGTGCTGAATTCGAAGCATCCAAGCTGCGAAGGCACCGTGGTGGAGCGAAGCGACGAGGCCCCAGAGGGGCCGAAGGCTGTTTCTTCGAGGAACAACATCCTGTTCATAAAGATAGAGACTCAGCAGCTGCTTGGGGTGACGAACATCCTGGGAGGCGTGATGGAAGCACTCTATTCCAGGAAAATTCCCGTCATCATCGCTGAGGCGACCGAATCGGAAGTCGGCCTGATCATACAAGAAGAATTCTACGGCCTCAGAGAGGCCCTTGAATCTATTTCTAAATGGGCTAAGGTGACAGTTTTCCGAGACAAAGCACTGATCTCCGTAATCGGACGAGGCGTTGTAACGGTTAAAGGCCTAGGAGACAAGGTGCTGATGGCAGCAGGCAGAGTCTATCTAGCGAATGTCAGTGCCAATATGCTTAGCACCAACTATGTAATAGACCACGAGAGATTACAGGACACGCTGAAGGCACTTCATGAATATGTTTTTGCTTAATCTGGTATATTCATTATGATAAAGGTTGTATTAAGTGGCTACGGAAGGATGGGGCACATGATAGAGGAAGTGCTTCATTCCAAGGGAATTGAGTGTGCCGCCAAAAGCGAGAACATTCAGGAGACTGCCCCTGTCCTCGCTAATGAGTGCGTCTGCATAGATTTCACCACGCCAGACGCATTCCGCTCAAACTATCGCTTCATCGCCGAGCATTTCAAGGCCGCCGTCATTGGCACCACAGGCTGGAATGATATTCAGGAAGAGGTAAAGGAGTATTTCGCTTCCTGTGGCACGCCTATGATATATTCATCGAACTACTCGGTGGGGGTGAATGTCTTTTCTGCAGCCATAGAACTAATTTCCAAGTACTTAGGGGTCGCCGGAGGGTACGCTCCATACATAGTCGAGAAGCACCATATTCATAAATTGGATGCTCCAAGCGGCACTGCCAAATCCTTGGCTGCGGTGGTTGAGAAAGAAATGAATATGACTCCTAGCGTTGCCTCCATCCGCGTCGGGGAGCTGGCTGGCACTCACACCGTCGGCTTCGAAGGAGCAAGCGACCGCATCACCGTGGAACACGAGGCTTTTTCCCGCAAGGGCTTCGCAGAAGGGGCCGTAATGGCAGCGCAGATGACGGAAGGCCTGAGCGGAGCGCATGAATTCAAGGAACTGTTCTTTAATAAGTTGAAGTGATATGGAAAAATTATTGAAAGGCTGCGGAACGGCTCTGGCAACACCGTTTAAGAATGGCGCAGTTGATTTTGACTCATACAAGAAACTGGTCAGGCGACAGGCAGAGGCCGGAATTCACTTTCTTGTCCCTCTCGGATCTACGGCTGAGACTCCTTGCCTCAGTGATGAGGAGAAGGTCGAACTCCTGCGCATCACTCGCGAGGAATTCCCTTCAAAACCTGTCGTGGTAGGAGCCGGTTCCAACTCATTGGATGCTACAGTGAAGACTATCAAGCTTTTGGAGCCTCTGAACCCAGACGCATTCCTGATCGTCGTGCCTTTCTACAACAAGCCGACTCAGGAAGGAATTTATGAATATTTCTCTGCGGTGGCGGCATCCACTTCCAAGCCTATCGTTATGTACAACGTGCCAGGCAGGACCGGGACGAACATGAAGGCCGCTACTGCATTGAAGCTCGCTCACGAGGTGAAGAACATCATAGCAGTCAAAGAGGCTTCGGGCGACCTGAAACAGATCGAGAGGATAATCGCCGGAGCGCCTTCGGATTTCAGCGTACTAAGCGGAAATGACGACCAGACCTTCCCTATCATGGCATGTGGCGGAGACGGAGTAATCTCGGTTGCTTCTAACGTGGCTCCATCGCAGATAGTTTCTTTCGTGAACTCCGCGCTTTCTGGTGACTGGGAGAAAGCTCGCGAATGGAATTACAGGCTTCTGGACCTATTCGATAATTGCTTCGTGGAGAGCAACCCGATTCCTGTCAAGGCTGGCCTGGCTGCTTTGGGTCTTTGCTCGGCACAGATGCGTCTGCCACTCACCGAGGCCAGTGAACAGACCAAGGAAATAATGGAAGCTACTCTGGATGTCCTAAACGTCAAGTCATGAGCAAATTTGAAGAAATAATACGGGATCTGGAAGCAGGGAAAGTCCGTGTGGCGGAAAAATCCGACGGCGACTGGAAGGTGAACGCTCACGTGAAGGAGGTGATTCTGGAGGGTTTCAAAGCCGGCCAGCTCACCGACATGAGCGTTGCCGGAATGCCTTTTTTCGATAAGGACACGCTTCCTGTGCACGAATTTTCCATTTCGGACAAAGTTCGGATAGTGCCAGGTGGGTCTTCTGTTCGCTGCGGTGCTTTCATCGCCCCGTCTGTGATCATAATGCCTCCATCCTATGTAAACATCGGAGCTTACGTTGACGAGGGGACGATGGTGGATTCACATGTCCTCGTTGGTTCCTGCGCACAAATCGGGAAGCACGTACACCTGTCGGCTGGCACTCAGATTGGTGGCGTTCTGGAGCCAGCCGGCGCGCTTCCGGTAATCGTGGAGGACAATGCCTTCATCGGGGGAAACTGTGGAATTTACGAAGGCACGATCGTCCGTGAGAGCGCAGTTCTAGGCTCTGGAGTCATAATCACTTCCGGAACAAAAGTTTACGATGCCGTCAATGGTTGCTATCTGCCTAAAACTTCTGGAGGCTGCACCGAGATACCAGCAGGAGCAGTTGTCGTCGCAGGCTCTCGTCCGCTTTCCACTGGTCCAGGAGCTAGCGAAGGAATTCATATCTACACCCCTGTCGTGATCAAATATCGCGACGGCAAAACCGATGCCTCCGTGGAGCTGGAACAAGCCCTCAGGTAAACCGGTACAGGTTACCAGATCTGCCATGCAGGCATTCAGAATGCATTCTTGAAATATTTAACCGGCATTTATCAATATGATTTTCTACAAGTATCACGGAGCTGGGAACGATTTCCTCATTGCTGACGACCGAGACGGGTCTTACAGATTGACAACCCAAAAGATAGTCGCCCTCTGCGACCGCCACGCAGGCATTGGCGCCGACGGTGTCATGTTACTGAAAAAAGCCACCACCAAGGATGCCGCCTTCGAGATGGCTTTCTACAACCCGGACGGTTCCCACGGCATGATGTGCGGCAACGGCGGGAGGTGCATAATGGCGTTCGCAGCTTTGAAGGGAATAATCTCAGTTAATGAATGGGTCTCGTTCACGGCTCCTGATGGCATTCACAAGGCAATATGCTTCAGCCCGCTGAAGAGACGAAACGATCAGACTTTAGTGGTCAGGCTGTCCATGAATCCGGTCACTGAAATCACGGAATATGAAGATGGAATATTCTTAGACACAGGCACCAGGCATTTCGTGAAATTCGTCGCCCACCCGCTGAGCTACCCCGTCTCCGAAGAAGGAGCTGCCCTCCGCTGGGATCCCAGATTCGCTCCACAAGGCACCAATGTCGATTTTGTCGGCTTCATTCCCATATTCTCTGGTGATGACGAGCCAGGTTACAGGAACAGCTTGGAATATCCCCACCCTGACCCGAAAAAGTTAGAGGAAATGCAATTCCGCAGCCTGGACATGTGCATAGCCGTGCGGACGTTCGAGAAGGGCGTAGAAAGAGAGACTCTCGCTTGCGGAACCGGTCTCGTTGCCACCGCAATAGCTGCATATGCGAAAAACTTTTACATACCCGCAGCGAATTTCAATTTCAATCCGTACGCCGATTCCAATCTGTACTACAAGTACGTCGACATGCATAAGGATCACTACTGTTATCCGCTAAAGACCGAACTCAGCGACATCTACGTAGACTTCGTCCCTCACAGCTCCGGCAAAAACTTCAGCGCCGACGAAGTATTTCTCACCGGCCCTGCTACCTTCGTTGCCAGCATCGAAATCTGACGAGCATAGTAAAAATATTCAAAAGGTCGAAAGTAACCTTAAAATCTCATTCAAATATAATACAATAAGGTTGTACGACAAAAGCATCGAGAGCCGTCGGGCAAAAAAAAAGAGGCCCGGGCAGGTCGAATAACCTGTC
>DCKG01000017.1:0-234 GCA_002320605.1 Bacteroidales bacterium UBA1680
AAGCAGGCCGTGTCCTTTCCATCGTTTCCCTTCCGGAGTTCCTCGAGGAGCGCGGCGGCAGAGTAGTACACCATGCGCTCGCAGAAGAAGTCCTGATAATGCAGCTGCATTTCCACGATGTACTTTGCTCCCTCTTCGTCAGTGCACTCCACGTCTACCACAATGTCCTTCATGCCTGGGATGGGGTTGGTGTGTTCGGTGGGAAGGAATCTGATTTCCTTGATCGTCCGCTCT
>DCKG01000017.1:390-144424 GCA_002320605.1 Bacteroidales bacterium UBA1680
TTTTCTCTCGTCAGATTTGCCTCATAAAAACGCTTTCGGTATTTGCAAACAGGGGAAATGTACCTTCTGCGGCGATGTAGAGGCTGATAGCCGTTGAAAACGGCATTTCGGGCCTGCGGAAGGCCTGTCGGATGCCAATCGCTGTCATGCGACGGGTCTTGCGGTGTGTGAAAACGCGGAATTGCACACGGAACGATGGTTTCGGGTCTTGGGGTGTGCAAAAATGCAGAATTACACACCACGCGCTCTTGCATCCTCCGGAAGTCATCCTGAGCGGCTAAAAAATGCCGCTCAGTCCGAACTTCCGTTCGGATGCGGATAGTAGGGGGCAGCGCCCCCTAAAATAATACGGGGTTATAGCATTTGTCCGCCGATGAATTCTCGTATTATGGAGGTTGGCGGGATTGCGGCTATTTCGGAAGGCTGAAGGGCGACTATGTAGTCTAGGAACTTCAACAGCCTAGTGGATTCCGTGTAGGCAGGGGAGTTTGGCGCAATGCGCATTAGAAGCGGCTCTGCATAGTATTTCAGCATAGGCAGCTCGTAGATGAGCGCTGAGTTGAATAGCACGTCGGCATTCTCTTGGAATGGAAAGATATGCTTGCTCTCGCCACGCCTCACGCTATCCCAGCGAAGGATTGTCTCCTCTGGAGTGATGCCCCTAGTGCGATTGTCGCGTACCATCCTGCGCAAAATGCGATTGTCTGAAGTTGAGAGATTGTTGTTCTCATCGATGTTGAGGGATGTGAGTGCTGAGGCAAATACCCTGAATATCTTTGAGTTATCTACAGAGTGAGTCATTTCGGGATCCAAAGCATGTATTCCTTCCATGATTAGGATGTCTTTGTCATTGAGGCGGAGCTTATTCCCCTCAAAGATCCGGTGGCCAGTCTTGAAGTCGTATTTTGGTATCTCAACCTCTTTCCCGTCAAGCAGATCGTTAATCTGCTGATTCAGGAAATCCAGATCCATTGCATACAGAGACTCGAAATCGTAGTTCCCATCCTCATCTTTCGGCGTTCTATCCCTGTCCACGAAGTAGTTGTCCAGCTCGATTACCTTTGGCCTCAGCCCAAGCACTTTGCACTGAAGGGCTATGCGCAGAGATGAGGAAGTCTTTCCGCTGGAAGACGGGCCTGCAATCATCACTATGCGTTTCGAGCCTCGATCCTCGTAAATCATGTCGGCAATCTTGGCGTAGTTTCTCTCGTGGAGGGATTCGGCGAGATTAATGAGGTCTACGGCCTTGCCATCGAGGATGGCCTTGTTAAGAGTGCCGATAGACTCTATGTTAATGATGGAACACCAGTCGGAATATTCCTTAAGGGTTGCGGCTATCTTGCTCTGCCGCCTCATTGGCATCACCTTGCTGAAATCGTTCACTGAAGGCTGTTGCAGACAGAAGCCGTTGCCGACGCCAACTATGTCGAAGACTTTCAGGTAGCCTGTGGATGGCAGCAGAGGTCCATGGAAGGTGTCCATGTTTCCATCAAGGAAATAAACGCTGCAACTGAAAGTGCCCAAGCTCTTTCGAAGCTCTGCCTTCTCTGGCTGATTGTTTTTTAGGAATATTGCCTCGGCTTCTTCAGAAGTCATCTTGCTTTTCGTGAACGGAAGGTCTCTGGAGATGATGCTCTTCATCTCTTCTTTTATCTGCTCCAGTTCTGCATCGGTAGCGAAATAAGGCTTTGGACGACCATCCTCCTGTCTTCCGAGTTCCTGAATCTCACAATACAGTCCGCTAGGAAGCGAATGGTCTATGACTAGCACCTTATCCGGGTATATTTTTCTGACTGCGTTCTGGAGCACGAAGCATAGCGATCTGACGTAAGTCCTGCGACCGTCAGGGTTATTTATCCCTACGAACTCAACCTGCCTGTACTCTGTCGGCTTGTAAGATAGCTCTTTCAGCTGATTATCCACTAGCGCGGCAAGGACGGGAAAAACTTCCCCGGTTTTTTCGTCTTTTACTGTATTGCAAAATTCTTTGGATAAATCATAGAGGTCTCGCCCCATGTCAATCTTGTGTCTCTGCCCGTCATTCTTGCAGAAGATGGTTATTTTATTGTCCTGCATTATTTGATAATAGGTTTTTATGCAAAATTATATAGTCTTTCATAAATTATTCCTAAAAAACAAAAAACTTTTTCATTACACATAAAAAAGTAGAAATTTTTTTTCTGTTTTCATCAGAGGAATTTCTGTTTCTTTACGAGATTGCTGTTTCTATTCAGCATCTTTGTCAAAACAGCTTCTTAACTATGCTAGTAAATATTCATTGCGCGAAATGCATTGGCATCGATGCGATTCCTGTCACCGTAGAGGTGGACATCACGAAGGGGATAGGAATACATCTGGTAGGCCTTGCTGATGCTGCGGTAAAGGAAAGTCTGTTGCGCACCATCACTGCTATGCAGACGCTCGGCTATCATGTGCCTGGGAAGAAAATAGTGATAAATCTGGCTCCTGCCGACTTGCAGAAGAATGGCAGCGGTTATGATTTGCCGATTGCATTAGGAATAATAGCGGCGTCAGGGCAGGTTGAAATGCCTGATCTTGATAAGTATCTTATCATGGGAGAACTCGGGCTGGATGGCTCGGTTCGTAAAGTCCCTGGTGCCTTGCCTTACGCCGAACTGGCTGCGAGGAAGAAATGCCGAGGCTGCATCCTTCCTGTGAGGTCTGCCCTGGAACTGTCGGAAATAGAGGGCATTGAAGTTTACGGAATAGAAACATTGCAAGATGCCATCTCTATCCTCCAAAGGAACGAGGGTTGTGAAGATTTGCTTGTCCAGAATACGAAACTGTTCTGGAAACTTACCAAGTTTCGAGAGCAGCTTGTGAAGGAGCCTAGGAATGATTATATGGATTTTTCTGAGATCATCGGGCAGGAGGGAGCGAAGAGAGGAATAGAGATAGCTGCTGCAGGTGCGCACAATGTAATAATGATTGGTCCGCCTGGATCAGGGAAAAGCTCTATCGCTAAGGCGATGGCTGGCATTCTGCCACCGATGACTACGGAGGAGGCAATCGTGACTAGCAAGATTTATTCTGTAGCAGGGCTGGGTGGATCAGAACCAGGACTGGTGCGGACGCGTCCTTTCCGGTCTCCGCATTACAGCGCATCGCTTCAGGCTATAATCGGGGGAGGATATGGTGGGGACATAAGGCCTGGCGAAGTTACTCTGGCTCAGAATGGGATCTTGTTCCTGGATGAGTATGGCCAGATTCCAAGATCTGTCTTGGAGTCGCTCAGGGCACCGATGGAGGACAGGAAAGTAACGATTTCCAGGCTGAAATCGAAGGTCGCATTCCCGTCCTCGTTCATGTTGGTAGCAGCGTCAAACCCTTGTCCATGCGGATATTACGGTGAAGGGGACAGGTGTACTTGCTCTGCTAGCCTGAGGATGAACTATCTTTCAAAGCTATCGGGTCCGATAATGGATAGGATTGACATTCACTTATGGCTGCACCCTGTTGATACAAAGAAACTTGTGAATCGGGAGAAAGGGGAGCCGTCGGCAATAGTCGCCAAAAGGGTGGGGATGGCCAGGAATATTCAGAAACGCCGGTTCGCAGGGGAAGGCATATTCACCAACGCCGAGATGAACGAGAAAATGCTAGAGCGATTCTGTCCTTTGGATGCAGGCTGCAAGTCGCTGATGGAGCATCTGATAAACAGCCTTGGGCTTTCTGCCAGGGCATATTCAAGAATCATCAAAGTCGCGAGGACTATCGCAGACCTAGCAGGCTCTCAAAACATAATACCGGCCCACCTCAGAGAGGCTTCCGGGTACAGATTCTTGGACAGGGTGAAAGATTAGTCTTCCCAAGAGACTGTTCTGGACTCGTCTGGGTTAACCGTGATTGAGACTCTCAGTGTTTCGTCTGGAAGTATCTCCTCGATATTCTCTGGCCATTCAATGATACAAAGTCGTTCGCTGTCGATGTAGTCGTAAAAACCCACGTCCAGAGCTTCTGCTATCTTCGTGATGCGGTAGAAGTCAAAATGATACATGGGATTGCCGGTGCCGGTCTTATATTCATTTATTATGGCGAAAGTAGGGGAGCTGACGGCATCTTCTTTCACTCCCAGAGCCTTGCATATAGCCGTCGTGAATGTCGTTTTCCCAGCCCCCATGGGAGCGAAGAACGCTATGATTTTGTGGTTCCCGATCTCTTTCAGGAATTCCCTTGCCGCCCTGTCAAGATCGCTGAGATCATGTATGGTTATGCAATGTTTCATATTCATGAATATATTATTGGGGCCTTAGCCAGGTTTCAGGGTTCTGAGGGTTGCGTCCCTCCCAGATCTGGAAATGCAGCTGAGTGTCCCCGCCGATTGTATCTACCGTGCCGATGGCCTGGCTGGTCTTCACCTTATCCCCGGATTTCACGTAGACAGTTCCCAGCTTGCAATAGAACGAGAAATATTTCCCGTGCTGCACTAGCACGCATTTATTGTAGCCAGGCATCACGATTATTTGCTTCACTACCCCCTCGTAAACGGCCTTCACCTCAGTGCCAGGCTGAAGAGCGATTGAAATGCCGTTATTGAACGGCAGCTTGACGTTGGAGTAGACTGGGTGATAATGCTGGCCGAAATGATCTACTACCGGGCCGTCTGCCGGCCATGGCAGCTTGCCTTTGTTGTTCTGGAAGGCCCCGGAAAGTTTATAATCGATTGGCTGCGAAGGCTTTTTTCCGCTGGCGGATGTCTTCCCAGATGATTTCTCTTCAGCGGCCATGGCTTCGCGGATGATGCGCTCTATTTCTCTATTTAGCGCTTCGACTTCTTTTCGTTTTTGCGATAGCTGTTTCTGGTATTTCTTCTTATTCCTATTCAGCTGATTGACAACCTCTCTGGAATCATTTTCCTCGCTCTGGAGTTGCTTGACCTCAGCAGCATGCTGGGCTCGAACGACTTCCGCTTCAGCCTTCAGCATATTCAGTTCCTCAGTTTCTTTTTCTAGCTGAGCCTTCGTATCCTTGTATTTTTCAGCCTGCAAGTTCAGCTGCTTCGAAAGGTCTCTCAAATAGCCATAGCGCCTGAAAGCCTGCCCCAGATCATCGCTTGCCAAGATGTACATGTACCAGATTTTAGCATTGCGGTTCTTGTAGGCGCTGCGCACTAGCTTGCCATTATAAAGCGAAAGCGTGTCCAGACGAGCCTGCGTAGCCGCTATTTCTTTCTCTTTCAGATTGATGGAAGCCTCATAAGAGCTTATCTTCCGGTTGCTCTCCTCAAGCAGCTCTTTCCTGGAAGAAACCTTTTTCCGAATGAGAGATAGGTTGCTTAGGGCATGGGAACTCTCTTTGGCATTCGCTTTCAGTTGCTGGTCTATGATGGCAATCTCCTTCTCTAGGCGAGCCTTTCTATCTTCCTGTGCTTTCGTATCCTGGGAATATGCCAGATTCCCGCCCCATGCCGCTAATGCAAGGATAAGGCATATTTTCATGAATATATTGCCGGCAGTTCTCATTGCCTATTGATTTCCTTCGGTCTTAAGCTTCTCTGCCTGAGACTTGTAGACGTTTGCTAGTTCTTTCTCCCCAAGTGCATCCAGCACTATGCTGTAATGCTCCAGGGTCGTTGCACTCTCTTTTCCGCCATAAATCATGGCATGCTTGAACACAGCCTTCGCCTCATCATTTTTCCCTAAAAGATGAAGAATCCAGCCGTAAGTGTCGAGGTATGTGGGATTGTCAGGCTCTCTGTCGATCGTCTTCTTGCTCATCTTGCAGGCATCCTTCAGGTTTTTGCCTTTCAGCGCAAGGTAGTAGGCATAATTGTTCAGTACGGGAGCATAGTCGGGATTGAGCTTGAGGACTTCCTTGTAAATCTTGAAGGCCTCCTTCTCATGCCCCATTTCGTGATAGACATCGCCTAACGTAGCCATCGCTGGAATGGTCACAGATGTGTCCCCATTATATTTGTCTATGGTCTCCAGGCAGTTCTTGACGATTCCTTCGTAATTCTTGGCATTAAAGAAAGCCGCGTTCTCTATCTCCACGAAATCCGTTACGTTTGGAAAATCTGCCTTAGCCTTGGCCGTTTCCTTCAGCATGTCATCGAAATCCTTCTCGCCCCAGAGATATTGTATGTAATAAAGTCTGGCGGTGGCGCTCTCAGGATAATATACTGAGTTGGATTTAAAATATGACTTGGCCTTATCTTTCCTATCCGTGCTGTAGTAATAGCGTCCTGCAAGCATCAGAGTTGAAGAGTCTTTCGGGCTAAGTTCCAGCATCTCATCCATAGTCGTATCGAGCTGCGGCCTGAAATTATGAAGGAAACGAGGCTCGCTACGCTGAAGCAGCATATTCATATACTGGACTTTCGATTGCGCAGGGGTTCCATCCGATGCCATGAATTTTTTCAGGACAGCAAAATATTCATCGTAATCCCTTCTTATTCTATATACTTCTGCCTTTCCTAGCACTGCAGGCATGTAAGAGTCGTCTAGCGAGATGGATTCGTCGTAGTAGGCTAAGGCTGCGGAGTCTTTGTATTGAGCCATTGAAAAATCGCCCATTTTCGAGAGAATCGTAGGGGAAGAGAAATCATCGTTGTATCTTTTCAGCTCTTCGAAGGCCTCCTGCGGCTTATTCTGCTGAAGCAAGATGTCGTATTTCGTAGATGTGACGGCCTCGCTCTTTCCAAAAACGGTTTCTATCTGATCCAGGCACGCCATGGCTTTGTCTAAGTCGTTCTGCTTCAGATAAAGGTTAACCAGAGAGAAATAGATGTCGGTCTTTTTCGGGAACTCTTTCAGAAGATTTTCGTACGAGGCAACCATCATGTCATCGTTCCCGTAATATGAGTTGGCCAGCCAGTATTTGTAACAGAAATTCTTAGGGTCGAGTTCGGCAGCTTTCTTCAAGTACTCTTGCGCAGCTTTCACGTCGTTCTGCTTCAGCATGCACCACCCGAGATAATAGTAAGCTGCATCATTGCCTGGGTCCTTTGCCACAAGCTTATTCAGAATGTCGGTTGCGGACTTGAAATCGTCGCCCACTATCTTCGAAACTGCCTCTATGATTTGGCTTCCGGCCTCTCCGTTATATTTATTCACCTCATTTTGCCCTAAAGCGGAAGGTAAGGAAAGAATTGCGCAAGATATGACGGATAACAATATTTTTTTCATTCAGTTTCAATTTGCTTTTGCCTATGCAAAAATAATACAATCTGAATAATTTTAGTACCTTTGAGCAACATAATGACATATTAATGGACTAGAATAAAAATGCTTATCGAATAAATATTTCTGAACGGTGAGTTGATTTCAAAAAAATAATAATTCGTGCAACGTGTTTTTTCAAATCTGCATCTTATTTCTCGGAAGCGGGATGAATCAGACCAGCGGGGGAACGAGGCTACGGCTAATTCCCAGATGTCTGAGATACTCTCTCTTTGCAAGAAAGGGGACAGACTTGTGCAAAAGCGATTGTTCGATTCTCTTGCTTCTAAAATGCTGCCTTTATGCAAGCGTTACATGGGTGATGATCAAAGTGCCCAGGATGTTCTTCAGGAGGGCTTCATAACGCTGTTCACTAAGCTGGATGCTTATGAAGGGTCTGGGTCATTCGAAGGGTGGGCGCGAAAAATTTTCGTCAATACAGCACTCATGCAGCTAAGGAAACAGGGTACCTTGATGGAGAAGGGGATTGATAATTTCGAAACGGTTGGCACGGAAGACTCAAGAATAGCCCATAATTTAGATTATGAGCATCTGATAAAACTCATCGGTGAGCTTCCTCCTGGCTTCAGGACGGTTTTCAACTTATATGTTATCGAAGGTTTCTCTCATAAGGAAATTGCTCAAGCCCTTGGGATCTCGGAAAATACTTCCCGGTCTCAGCTTCAAAGGGCACGTATGTTATTGCAAAAGAGATTGAAAGAGGAGTGCTATGGCTTTTGAGCAGCTTACAGAATTTGACAAGATGGTTAAGTCCGCTCTGGAAGGGGTTGAAGAGGCAGTCCCTTCTTCAGTGTGGGACGGCATCGCGTCAAAACTCGATGCGATTGCAGGGGCAGCGGCGGCTGGAGCAGCGATTTCGTCTGTTTCAACTGGGTCCGCAGCTTCAGGAAGCGCGGCGTCGGGTGCTGCCTCTACTGCCGCCGGTTCTGCCGCCACTGGCTCGGTTGCTTCAGGTGCCGCAGCAGGAACTACTGCAACTGGTGCTGCTGCAGGCTCGGCTGCAACTGCTGCCGCCGGAGGTGCTGTCGCCGCATCTTCGAACGTCATCACCATTGCCCTTGCCAGCGTTGCCGCTGCGGGCGTGATTGGTGGAGGCGCTGCTCTTGTTCTGACCAATTCTGACAATCAACATATAATAGAGCAACCTAAACAAGTTCCGGAAGCCGTCGTTGACACGACAAGTGAAACGATGCTTGAACAGATGCCTGAAGATACAATCGATCTCGTCAGTTACGTCAGGCATCAAAAACCTGTAATAGATGAAACGATGCCGGTAGAGGAGACAGAAAAACACAACCCGGAGAAAGAGCCGGAGAGCATCAAGTCGGATGTGCCTGCACCAAAGGCATATAAGCCTGAGGTGCAGTGGGCAATCCGGCCAAAACAAAGCCATCGTCGTTTTGCCATCAGCGCCGGTTACATCAATTCCTTGGATAGAGGTAGAGCCGAGGTGGATTTCAGCGGGGTCTATTTCGGGCTGTCGTACAACTTCCCAATTAACGAGAATATGGGTGTGGCTCCAGGAATCTATTACTCCTACACAAGAAAATCCAATGCTCGCTGCTGGGGCCAGTATATATTTTATTCAGGTGCGAAGATTCAGGAACATTATCTGGATTTCCCTGTTTGTTTCAACTATCGGCACGACTTTACAGAGAATATTTCGGCAAGAGCCTTTGCCGGGCCGACGTTCTCGCTTGGCCTGTCATCTAGCATAGAATACGACAGCAAGACTTATAATGGATATGAAAAGGACTATTCTCGCTTTGACGTAATGGTCGGCGGAGGCGTCTCGGTCGAATTTAGAAAGAAGTACGGCGTGCTAATCGGATATGATTTCGGCCTGCTAGATAAAAATAAGGAGGACAGCGGCCCTCATCACAAGCGTAACAAATTCTATGTCGGCGTAAGTTACATGTTCTAGCGGATTTGATAAAATATAAGCCGCTCATAGGAATATATGGACGGCGCTCTTGTAATATCAATATCGTTTTCCCTTTTAGCCCACGACCCAGACCAGCACGTGGTTGTCGAATGTCATATATTCAGGGTCGAAATCTTCCTCATAGCCGTCTTTATGGATGAACGTGGCTTCTAGTTCGCCTTCTCCGCGTGGACGGAAACGCTCGACCTCTATCTGCTCGGCGAAGTCTACGCCGTATGCCGAGATTCTCTTGTATATGGCTTCCTTCGCGCACCAGTATATTGCCAGCTGCTCGTTTTTCTTGTCTTCGTCAAGATCTTCGATCTCGTCCTCGGAGAGCGCTTTCTTTTCAACGGCAGAGAAGTCCCTCGCCAGAGACTCCATGTCTATCCCGACATCTTCGTTGTCATCCAGGATGACGGCGACATATTCATTCGTATGAGTTATGCTTATGTTCGTGACGCTGTTCTCGATGTAAGGCTTGCCGTTGTCATGGTGACTTAGGTAGACCTTCTCTCCGAACATATTGTTGAGCAGGGCTTTCACGGCAAGTTTCTGCTTGCGTAGCGACTCGCTCTTTATGAAAGAGATTTCCTCCATCTCGTCAGTTGGGGCAGACGCAAGCTTGCTTAGCTCGTCTTCCGATTCTGTTATATGCCAGACGCCGATTCTGGATCTAGTCTCTTCTAATTCTTTTGTGAAATATAGTGCCATAAGTTTTAATATTCAGTCTTTTAGTTTTAGTTCAGCAGAAATCCGTCCGCAGTGTCGATTCCTTTGCGGATTATGATAGCAAAAGCTTTCGGCAATCCTTGCATCGTCGAATTCTCTTTTTGATGTGTTAATAAGTTACGCGATAGCGGGTCGTCAGATCGGGGATCCGCCTTGCTAGAGTTATCTGTCGTTATAGAACTGGGAGGTTCCATATAGTATATCCAAAATTTTATCTCTGCAAATATAATGAATTTTCTTTTCCAAAGAAAATACAAGTTAAATTGCTATATTTGTGAGTTGAAAGGCAAATTGATATGGCACGTTTTTAGCGCGAAGAAGACTTTGTATTAGAATAGTCGGGAAACTTTATCAAATATATTAATATTATTATGGGATTTTTAACAAATGACAAACTGGTCATTGTCGGTGCTGCCGGCATGATTGGCTCAAACATGGCTCAAACGGCCGCAATGTTGAAACTCACTCCGAACATCTGCCTATACGATGTTTATGAGCCTGGACTGAAAGGCGTGGTGGCTGAAATGGCACACTGCGCCTTCGAAGGTGTTAACTTTACTTGGACGACGGATCCTGCCGTTGCCTTCAAGAATGCGAAGTACATCATCTCTTCAGGCGGAGCTCCTCGTAAAGAAGGCATGACCCGTGAAGATCTGCTCAAGGGCAACTGCCAGATAGCCGAGGATTTTGGAAAGAACGTGAAGAAATATTGCCCGAAAGTTAAGCATGTGGTTGTTATTTTCAACCCTGCTGACCTTACTGGACTCGTTGTCCTTCTTCATTCAGGACTTAAACCTTCGCAGGTTACTACTCTGGCTGCTCTCGACTCTACTCGTCTGCAGACCGAGCTTGCAGCTGAGTTCAAAGTCCCTCAGTACAAGGTTACCGGAGCACGCACGTACGGCGGCCACGGCGAGGCTATGGCAGTGTTCTCTTCGAAGGTGAAGATTGACGGCGTTCCGCTCTCTAAGAAAAAGCTTTCTGAAAAAAGATTCGAGGAAATCAAGCAGGCTACCATCCAGGGCGGCTCTAACATTATCAAGCTTCGTGGCCGCAGCTCATTCCAGAGCCCTGCCTACAATGCAGTCAAGATGATCGAGGCTGCGATGGGCGGCAAGAAATTCACATGGCCTGCCGGTACGTACGTCAATGATGACAAATTCCAGCATGTCATGATGGCAATGCCTACCGTGATGGACGAGAATGGCGTAAGCTACAAGGAGCCGAAAGGAACGGTTGCTGAAATGAAAGCCCTTCAGGCTTCATACGAGCACCTCTGCAAGATGCGCGACGAGATCATTACCCTCGGCATCATCCCAGCCATCGACGATTGGAAGAAAGTCAACCCGAACCTCAAGTAATAGGGTTCATGAATATATTAGAGCGTGCCTCGGTCTTCGGGGCACGCTCTTTTCATTTCGCTCGTCAGGGGCATGATCCACTGGCGTTATATTCTAGAAGTATTGCTCGCTGTTGTTGTCGTTGGATGAATCGTAACCGCCGTCGTAATATTCATTATTATTGTCGGCGTTGTTCATCTCATGATTGTCCTGCGGCTGGCTGTTGCCACGATCCCTGCGATGCCCGAATGGGCGCCTGCGATCATCACCGCTACGGCGATCGTCGCCATTTCTGCGGTCACCTCTGCGACGGTCATCCCTACGGTCTCCGCCACGGCGATCGCGGTCCCCGCTAGGGCGCGGGCGACGTTCTGGCTCAACGTATCCTTCTGGCTTAGGAAGGAGAGCCCTCATTGAAAGCCTCATCTTGCCAGTCTTCGGATCGATCTCGAGAAGCTTGACATCCACCTCGTCGCCGACTTTCAACACGTCCTCAACCTTGTCGGTCTTGCCCCATGCTATTTCTGAGACGTGCAGCAGGCCTTCCTTGCCAGGAAGTATCTCCACGAATGCTCCGAACTCGAGGATGGAAACGACTTTTCCGTGATATGTCTGACCGACTTCCGGAACAGCGCAGATTCCCTGAATCCAGTCGTAAGCCTTCTGCATGGCCTCTGCATCGTTCGTGGCAATGTCTACGACACCCTTGCCATCAACCTCGTCAATCGTGATGACAGCGCCAGTTTCAGCCTGAATCTTCTGGATAGTCTCTCCGCCCTTACCGATAACGGCTCCGATGAAGTCTTTGTCGATCTCGAAGGACTTGATTCTAGGAACGAACGGCCTGTAATCGTCACGAGGCTTGTCTATGCACTTCATCATCTCGCCCATGATGTGCATCCTGCCTTCATGAGCCTGATTGAGCGCTTTTGCAAGCACTTCGTAAGAAAGTCCGTCAACCTTGATATCCATCTGGGTTGCCGTGATTCCATCTACCGTTCCGGCAACCTTGAAGTCCATGTCTCCGAGATGATCTTCATCGCCAAGAATATCGGTCAAGATAGCATATCTATCGTTAGGATGCTCCTCGTCAGTAATAAGACCCATTGCAACGCCAGCAACTGGCTTCTTGATCTGAACGCCAGCATCCATGAGGGCTAGACAGCCACCGCAGATTGAAGCCTGTGAAGAAGAACCGTTGGATTCAAGAATATCTGAAACCACCCTCACTGCATATGGGAACTCTGGTGCTGTTGGCATGACAGCCTTGAGAGCCCTGTAAGCAAGGTTTCCGTGACCAATCTCACGACGGCCTACGCCTCTCTGAGCCTTGGCCTCTCCTGTCGCGAATGGAGGGAAATTATAGTGGAGAACGAATTGCTGATCGTCCTGAACGAGCACTTCATCCATCTCTTTCATGTCCATTTTGGTGCCAAGAGTCACTGAGGCCAGAGACTGTGTCTCTCCACGAGTGAATATCGCGGAACCGTGAGCGCAAGGCAGAACGCCTACCTCGCACCAGATAGGACGCACCTGGGTCGTGTGACGGCCATCGACGCGCAGCCCCTCATCCAGAACAAGGTTCCTAAGCGCCTCTCTCTGCTCGTGGCCAAAATAGCGAGCGAGCATGAGTTTCTTCTTCTCTTTCTCGTCATCCGTGAGCCCGAGAGACTCTATGCACTCCTCTTTGATTGCCTCGAAGCCATCCTCTCTCTCGTGCTTTGGCTTTGCTGCCTTGGCAAGAGCGTAGCATTTCTCGTATGCGAAATCGTGAATCTTCTTTTTGATTTCCTCGTCTTCCTCATCGTGAGGATAATCCCTCTTCACATCCTTGCCGAGCTCTTTGTTGAGCTCTTTCAGAATGCGGCAATGCTTCTTGATTTCTTCGTGAGCAGCCTTGATGGCATCCAGCATCACATCCTCGGAAACTTCTTTAGCCTCGCCCTCGACCATCATGATATTTTCCTCGGTGGCGCCGACCATGAGCTCGATGTCAGCCTTGTCCATCTCGCTGAAGTTAGGATTGATCTTGAACTGACCATCAATCCTGGCTACTCGAACCTCGGAGATAGGTCCGAGGAATGGAATGTCGCTGCAGGCAAGTGCAGCAGACGCAGCAAGCCCTGCGAGAGCATCCGGCTGGATGTCTTTCTCAGCAGAAACAAGCCATATATTCACGAATACTGCAAGATGAAAATCATCAGGGAACAGAGGCCTGAGAGCCCTATCCACGAGCCTGGAGATGAGAACCTCGTAGTCTGAGGCTTTCCCCTCCCTTTTCATGAAACCGCCCGGAAAACGCCCTGCGGCATAAAATTTCTCTTTGTAATCTACCTGGAGCGGAAGAAAATCCGTGTCTTCCGCAACTTCTTTTGCGCATGTCACCGTGGCTAGGAGCATCGTGCCTCCCATCTTGACCACGGCGGAACCATCTGCCTGCTTGGCAACTTTGCCAGTCTCAATTTCGATTACCCGACCATCGGATAATTCGATCTTCTTTGTGATAACATTCATTTTACTGTTTTTACTTACTTCGTTCTGCTATATATTTCCAAGGCGGGCAGTACTGCTGCGCCAGGGATATTGTTCTCAACAAAAAAGGGATAGCCGCAACAATGCGCAGCCTATCCCTCATTCTTTCCTGCCGTATGGTATTATCGACGGAGACCGAGCTCCTTGATGATCTTTCTGTATCTCTCGATGTCAACCTTCTGGAGGTAGTCCAGCAGCTGACGCCTTTTACCTACGAGGCGAAGAAGGGAACGACGCGTAACGATGTCTTTCTTGTTCTTCTTCACATGCTCTGTGAGGTGATCGATACGGTAGGAAAATAAAGCAACTTGACTCTCTGGTGAGCCGGTGTCTGTATTAGACTTCCCGTACTTTGCGAAAATCTCTTGCTTCTTGTCGGCTTGTAAATACTCTGCCATTTCGCAAAAAAAAAGTTAAATATTTGAATATATATATGTTTCCGCACCATGCGGAAAAAGCGTGCAAATTTAAGGATAAAATCTGAGAATTCAAACCCTTGCTAATAAATTAATTCGACATGGCCTGCGAACCGTAGTGCAATCAGTATGCTATTCCTTTCTGTCCCCAAAAAATCTGAGTGATGTTTCGCACATGGATGCAATGGCATTCCAGTCATGTCGTTGAATATATTCTTCTGGGAACAACTTGGAACCCATGCCGACGGCTGCGACGCCAGAGGCTGCCCATGCTTTAAGATTTTCTTCGGTTGGTTCTACGCTGCCCGTGACCATCAAGTTCACGAAGGGGAGGGGAGCCAGAACATTTTTGACGAAAGCAGGCCCGCCGACGCACCCGGCGGGGAAAATCTTTATCAGATTGCATCCGGCTTCCAGAGCATTGCAGATTTCCGTTACGGTGCCACAGCCAGGGGAGTACGGAATGCCGCGCCTATTGCAGAGCCGAGTCACTTCAGGATTGAAGTTAGGCGCTACTATGAAATTTGCACCTAACTGAATATAAAGTTCCGCAGTCGGGGCATCTAAGATTGTACCTGCGCCTAATACCAATTCAGGGCATTCGTCCTGCAAGGACACGATAAGTTCTCTGAATATCTCGTGTGCTCTGTCGCCTCTGTTAGTGAACTCGAAGGCTCTTATCCCGCCAGCGTAGCAGGCCTTGACGACATTCTTCGCGGTCTGGGCATCTCCGTTGTAGTAAACAGGAACTATTCCTGTTTCTATGATAGCATTAAGCGTTTGTAGTTTCTTGAATTTTGACATGGCGATATATTATTAGCATTCGTTATTTGATCACGGATTCATATTTCACGTCCTTATTGTCTTCTGGAATCAAGCATACGATGATGTTCTGCACAGAAGAGAGTTTCAAGTCAGTGTCGAATCCGACTATTGTTATTCCAGGGTTAGGAGAGTCGAACGTGAAAGGAGAAACTGCAGGGGATATGTGCCAGCGGATAGACTCGGGGCCGCTAACCTTAACGTAAAGTTTCTTCCCGTCTTTTTCCAGAAGCAATACCTTGTCGGAGATAATTTCGGCTTTTGCTGGAGTAACCAGAGTCCACGTTGCCATTGTAAAATGGTTTGAAGTCTCTATCTTATCTTCCACGACGACATATTCTTTGTCTATCAGGCTTACGGCACGTTTGGCACTCTTGACCTGGCCTTCATAAACAGGTGTCAGGTCCGAGATAATGTACATGTAGTTCTCGTTGTCTGAAGATCCGGTTATCTCCGCTTTCCCCTTGACGTTCTGGAGTTTGCGATTGAAGGTAAGGGTGTTATGCGAATAGTTGTTGTAGCGGAATGAATCCCAGCGCTGCGAGTCCTGTTTCATGTTCCATAAGTCCACGCCTCTTACCTCCAGTCTATTGTAATTATCAGCGCCCATGTCTATTGCCCATCTCACGCCTTCTGCTTCCATGATGAAGGAACCTACGTCCATGTGAGCATGATTTTCAGAAGGAGTTCCCATCTTCATACCGGTGAAAATTGCAGAGGTATCTTCCCAGTCAGTGCGCATGAAGCACACTGGATTGTAACCCTGAGCTTTCCAGAAGAGATTGGATGGCTTTATTGGGTTCGAGAGAGAGGTAGATGCTCCCCAGATTAGGATAGCAGGAGCGAGCCTGTCTTTCCTGATTCTGCTAGTCCCATCTCTCCTGTAGACCCTGATCTGGTTATAAATAATCGAAGGGTCTTTTGTCTTGTCGTAGAACCAGAACATGGCAGGGGAGAGAAATGCCCTGGCACCATTATCTGAATATGAGAATATATTTAGGGCAGGAGTCGTTATATTAAGAATATATTCGCCTGTCTTCATAAATCCAGGAGCTTGGCTCAGGCCATAGTCTGTGCCAAAAATCTTCTCGATGGCACTAAGAAACATCGTACAGAAAGTAGTACCGTATTCCCAATAACCTCCACCTTCAGGGTAGGCTCCGTCTGGGGCATAATGCTTCATCGGGATGGCGATTTTTTCTATTGCCCTGTTGACAATGTCGCTGCATAGCTCTGGGTCTTTTTCCCAGATTGCTAGTGCTCCATATGAAACCCCAGCATGGCAGACCTGGTTCCAGTTGTTCACTGCATTGACGAACCAGTTGTATTTTGTGTCGTAAGACGGTTTCAGTCCTTTTTCGATTATGGCCTGCTCTATGATTTTCCTGGTTTCTTGTGACAGCTGAGGGTAAAGCCAGTCGTAGCCAATAGCAAGGGCCATCGTCATCTCTCCGACATCAAGGAAATGCGACGGGTTCCAGTCCGAAAAAGACGCTGCTTTCAGCATTTCGCTTTCGGCACGCTTGAGATATGCTTGCTTCCCGGTCATTCTGTAAGCATAGCTGAGAGCAAATATCCGTCGAAGGTTTTCTCTCGAGACAGCCAGCAGCCTTTTCCCTTCCTTGATCCTCTCGCTCAATGGCAGGTCAATAATTAAATCTGCTTCTTCCAATATCGCATTATTAATATTCTGCCACTCGGCATCTTTAGAAATTTGTTTTTTCAGTGTCTTATCTTCACCCTTCATCAGCAGGAGCCTAGGATGAGAAGGAAGCTTTTCGGCTGTTTTTACGTAATTGTTCTGGCCGCTTGCGATAAGGCTGCTCAGCATTAATGCGAATAAGAAAAATAATCGATGTCTCATTTTATGAATATGTTTTATTGTGTTATCAATATTTGAATATTACGCTGCTGCCGGCGAAAGTGCCTATAGGCAAGTCAGCCGAAATCTCTTGAGTTTGGAATCCATCTCTAGAGATTTGAATATGCATCCTGCCTAGAAGGTGAGTAGGATCGGAGAGAGCTAGCTCCGTGATTTTTCCAGTGCCATCATATTTCACCATTACCATACCAGGAGAGTCAATGGATATTTTCGTCCCTTTGAATATTTCTACTGAGCCACTTCTGTAAAAAACCGCGTAGGCGATTCGCAGGGCATCGTTTCTTACTGCCTGGAGACCTTCATTGTTTGCAATTATCGATATGCTACTGCCGTTCTCTTGCTCTTCCAAAGCCTCTTGGCTAGTAGAAGGGACTATGATATATTCATAGCTCTTTTCATCATTCTGTCTCCTTTGTTCAAGCCACAATTTGAAGACATCCTTTTTCACGATGTCTTTTGGCGAATCTGACTGACGATTTGAGATAGCCCAGCTTCCCTGCTCTTCCTTATTCGAGATTGAAACAGCAGCATGTTGTGGGAATAGATATCCAATGCTATCATGAAGGACCCATGAGACATCATTTAAAGTCCGGGTTCCATTTTCTAGCTTTTTTACATCATTACCGCATTTCACGATGACGTCCCCGTTCAGGTAACATTGGTTGAGTGTCGTTATGGCTGGCTTTCTTGATGGGTTCTTGATACCGCTTCCTAAACAGACATATTCATCATCAAAGAAGAACCATGCCTTTCTTGCCGACAAACCAGTGTGGGGACTCTTGAAATCAAATCCGACCGTACCATAGAGACCGTCTGTGACGGCGCCGGTGAAATCGTTCAAGCCCCATTTCTGAATTTCGTTTTCTGGAGGCATTTTGTCAAGCAGGATGGTTGTCGCACCAGGAATCATCATCCAGTCACAGACAGGAGTTAAGTCGGAATATTCTTTCCCCGTGCGAGAAATGTAGTTAGTTCCATCGCCTCTGAAATGGTTCATTAGTCCCTCTCCATTGTAAGGCTGCTCCATATTCGCAGTTCTTTTAGAATACATTCTTACGGAGGTGTAGTAACCAGGTCTCTGGAAAACGAAATGATCGGTGCACCAAAAATATTTAGCGAAGGAAGTCTTTTCAAAACTTTGGCCTTTCCTCGCATTGGCAACGTTCTCCAGTTCGTCACGCCTGTAATTGGAAACTTTCATCAGTCGTTCAGGAGTTCTTGGGCTGAAAACTCTTCCCTCACCTTGCCTTGTTATGTCTCTATTCAGAACTCCGGGGTCGGTGATCCTGCCGTATATTTGCTGCTTGCAGATTCCATCGAGGTAGTAATCTATGAGAGTATTAGCGGCTTCATCTGAAAATCTGAATTTCGTTCCGGCTACTAAAGAGGCCCAGTAGGCGAATTCGTCAGCATATTGGTTGCCATAAGATAGGGTGTTGTTAACTCTGTCATCTCTGTGATGGAAACTGAAATCCTGTTGCATGCCACGGCCAGTAGAGAATTTTATCTCTCCCTGTATGATTCGCATTAATCTTGCGAATTCTTCTTCATTCCTATTGTACAAGGCTTTCTGTGCTTGGATGCCGGCAATCTTTATTCTGTCACCGCTCGGTCTCGCTCCGCTCGCATGGACATTTCCTCTGCCGACTATTTCCAATGCTTTGTCAATCTGGCAGACAGATAGGTCATTATCCATAACAAGCAAAAGGTTCATGATGTTTTCTGGCGTTCCAATCTGATTCCACCACCAGTTCTGGCAGATGAAATCGTTCTTGAGCCAATAATTGAGTGACCTGCTGATTGCATCTTTGATGTCTTTTCCCCCTTTAAGTGGAGATCCGGTTTTTTTGTATGCCTTGGCCATCACTAACATATTGCTCAGATGTCTGCTATGCTCAAAACCGGTGTTAGAGACATCAGAATAATTTATTCCAGGCCAAGTCCCATCGGGTTTTAAAGATTCGGCTATTCTTTTGACTTTCTCCTCATTCACTCCGGAAGATAGCATTTCATTCCTGACTGAATTTCTTAAGCTTTCCATTTCACCTTTCTTAATGGCATGGCGGCCACCTTCGTCGTAGCCGTCGAGCATGATAGGCATCAGTGTAGGGAAAACCCATGCGAAATGATGTTCTGGGTAAATATGTGGGCGACTGCTTTCGACATATTTCAAATATGTCTCATCTCCATAGACTCTGACCATGGCTTCTAACAAATTGTCTGGCCATCTGTCGTGTTTGCCCGTATTCAAGGTCTCATGCCATTTCCACTCTGCAGGGTGCTGCTGGTAATGAAGAAGATAGTCTAGGGCTTTTTTTATTGACGCACCATCTTTTTCATAGAAGAAAAGGTTTTCACCGGTAGCATTGTAGATTACCCACATGGCAGCCGTCATTGGCGCTAAAGAAAAATACGTGTACCACAAACCATTCTGTTCTCTGATAATCTCACCTGGCATGTGCCCATCAGGTGCGATCTTTCTTGAGAAATCGCCTTTGATAAGAGCGATGTTGCGATTCATTTCTTCTTCATCTTCCAGAAGCGAAGCGGAAAGCACAGAACCGAATCGCCCCCAGTCTGCCCAGTTGTTTTTTCTTTCTCTTATCTCATTAGCTGCTTTTCTGTAGACTGTGGCCACCCAGTTCTTGAATTGTTCTTTGTCTGACTGTTTCCAGATGGGAGAGTCAGACATAAGCTCTGCTGCCATCAGTAGAGCCGAACCAGAATAGCTCATGACCAAAGGGCCATCTGGCTCTGAATATTTATTATTGATGTATGCCCATGCGTTCAGAAAATAACAAGCCTTTTCTCCATAGGCTTTCTTCCCCGTCAGCTTGTAGGCAAGGGCTGAGCAATATGCAGCGAAAGCGTCTTGCTGAAGCGCCAAAGAATTGGCCCTGTGTTCCTGTGGCTTTACATAATAGCCAGGAACGTTAAAATCAGGCCTGGCGTGATGCTGGCTGTTCTGGAGCGAATCAGCATATCTTATCAGCTGAATATAGGCATCGTAGTATGGCTCGCATCGCTGTGACACCATACCCCTCACGAAACTGATTTGTTCTAGCGGGTGCATGTAATGCCCTGCAGTCAACTGCAAGCAACACAGTAGTGAAGACAATACTGTAATAATTTTTAGAATATATTTATATTCCCTTTTCATGCATAAGTATTCTTAATACCATATTCAATTTTCAATTGTTTGGTTTCTTCCCGCTAAGTGTAGTCGTGAATGTCACGGAAGTACCTCTCGGAATTGTAGAGACATATCCGGCGACGGTGTATCCCTTGTTTTCGTCATCCCATCCGGTACGTACGGTCCAATCTGACGGCCTTGTGGCAGGCCAGGTCGTATATGTCACGGATGTTGATGAACTCTTTGCACTCAGATAAAGTGTTTTGCCTTTTTGAGAAAGGATCTGATAACTGCTGCCGTTTTCGACCGTTGACGGTGTGATCATTCTCCACATCATCTTTGCGTCCGCACTTTCGAGAGCAGTGACTTCGTCCGTAATGACCAGATTGTCACCTTCGAGACGGATGGTGCGGAACACGGACTTGGCCTGCCCTTTGAAAACGGCTGTCAGGTCCATCCTCATACCTGGTGAAGCGGCGTCATCATAGACGTTGGCGATGGTCGCCTTTCCGCTGACATGGTGGTCGGTCATATAGAGTTTGCTGAAGCTGTCATCGAAATTTGAGAATGACAAGGTGCTGTGCCCAAGATTGTTCATCCGGAATATGTCCCAGCGCAGAGACTTCTGCGTCATCGTCCAATAACTGCCCCCTGCTTTTGCGGTCAGATTTTCGATGGTGGCATAATTCGGACATCTCAAGTCATCCGACCAACGCACACCCTGGGATTCATAGACGAATGAGCCTGCATCCATATGACCGTGACTGGCACTGGCCGCGCCGCCCTTGAAACCGATGTATTTGTCATTTTCGTCAAATTTCCATCCTGTATGTATCATGGCTACGGGTACCAGGCCGTTTCCTACCCAAAGGTTGGAGGAAGGGAATGCGAGATTTAACGGATCGAAACTGAAATCCATGATTATCCCTGGGATGATCGGAAGCAGACGGTTCTTGGAATACTTCCCCTTGTTAAGCAGCCGCACCTCATTGGCCACTAATGCCGAATTGCCTGTTTTAGCGGCAAACCACCACATCGGTATTTGCATGGATTCACTTGCGCTGCCACCATCTGCGAACGAGAAATTTCCTCCGCACGGACTGCCCATGAACAGCATGAAATCACCTGTTCTCATGAATCCGTCAATCCTTGAAAGGCCGTTGTCGTTGCCGAATGCCTTCTGGAGCATCTGGAGCAGACAAATCTGATACCCGGTCCCGTATTCCCAATAGCCATATCCCTCGCCGTAATTGCCGTCGGGAGAATACATGCTCTTGACAGCTGCGGCATTGGACACGAGGGCGTTCTCGATAACCTTCGCGCAATTCGTCTTGTCCTGAGGATAAGCAGCGAGGGCAGCTGCGACAAGGCCTCCGTTGCATACAGAATTCCAGTTGTTTTTGCTCGTCTGTGTGGCATCTTTCCCGCTCTTGCTGTCAAGAGCAGTATCAATGGCATAATTGCTGAGGGCTTTTCTGACCATCAGACGAGTGTTATAGTCCAAATCATAATACAGCCAATCGTATGCTAGGGAAACTCCGAGCGCCATTTCTCCGACATCCAGATAATGAGAAGGATGCCAGTCCTTGAATTGGCCACAAACGGTATTGAGTGTTTCGACTACTTTGGCAAGGAACTCCTCCCTTCCGGTCATACGGTATGCATAACTACAGTACAATAGGATAAGTTCAACTTTTCTTGAAACGGAAAGAAGCCTTTTGTTGGATGCGTCAAGAGTATACGTGATGGACTCTGTGGAGGCGGCTTCCTTTTCTGCATAAGTGAGTATCAGATCATTCAGTTTGGCAAGAGTAGGCCAAGATACGGGATCTTTCACCTTGGCCGCAAGGGTTTCGAAGTCATCTTTTTTCATGAGTATCCGAGGATGCCCTAGAGCCTTGAGTGTCCCATAATTATATGTGCCGGTCACGTCCGGAGAAGAGTCCTCTACCTCCTCCTTGAAAGACGTGCTGAACTTGACCGCATCGCTGAAATAGCTCTTGTCTTTTGTCTTCACGACGGCACGGCATTCATAATCCTTGTCTGCCGACAGGTCATGAATATCAGACTGGAAATTTTCCGCAGTTGTTTCACAGATGACCGCTGTCCATTCGGATGCGCCTACCATCCTGTATTCAAATCCGCAGCTGAACTGTGTCTGGTCAAAGAAGGGAAGAGCCTCGAAGGAGCCCTTGAGAGTCGCCGACTTGAGATCGTCCGGATTGATGCTGATTCTGTCCATGCTGACGGACTGAACGGCGAATGTGACTGGATCAGATGTAGACCTGTAGAAGACCCTCAGTTCCAGTATGCAGGTTTCTCCCGATTCAGTGGTCTCTATTCTGTATGGCATCCCGTTGGCGCCGCCGAATCGCCAGGTCAGTTCCGCGCCCTTGGAGAGACGCGAGCTGGCCACCTTTCCGCCTGGAACGACATCCCCGTTTACATCAGTGATTCTTAGTCCTCCGAGGTTTGAAGTAACGACCGATCCTTCGGATGAAAACTCACCGTTGGTGCCGACTGTGACAGTGACCTTATAAATGGACTTACCCTCACGCCCAGGCACTTCGAGATAAGAGCCGGGACAATTCCCGAAACGGAAACCGGTATGGTTTGTCGGTGCCACATAGCATTTCCCTGTCGCCGCTGAAGGATCCGAGTAAGCCGAAGTGTCATAATACGGGTAAATGACAAAATCTCCGAATCCATCTAGGGTCATTGCTGTGCGTTTCCTCATGAAGTTGACCTGCTTGGAGTCTTTGTATCCAGTAGGGAACGGGTTGGTTGAAGGATTTGAGAAAGGCCATAGCAGATTTTTACCACTTTCTCTCAGGAATTCCACCACGGCGACATCCTCCCATTCCAGCTGAGAGGCATCGATCATGCCCAGATCCAATATGGAAGATATCTCGAGTGTCCGTGGTGTGGAGTCAAACCATATCGCCTCTTTCCCTTTGGTATCTGTAAAAATGATTTTCAGACCCTTCGGGAACGTCTGGGCAGGAACGGAGAAACAATATGATCTGTCATTCTCAAAAGTACTTGACATGGCCGGTGAAAGCCATATCGAGTAAGCTGATTTGCGATCCACATAAGAAGACACAGTCGCCTTGTTGTCAGCAGAGACGGTAATCATGGCGACTCCTCCGAAACGACAGCCGTCAGGCGTCCGGAGCGTGATAGTTTTGATGGCCGATCCTCCTCCGAGCGAGAATCTTATGAGTCCTCCGACGTTTTTGAATGACAAAGTCGTGTCGGCGGATGTGCAGACGGCTCCAGTCGCTTCAGGATCGAAACTGCCTGGGTAGCCTTTCTGTTCGCAAGGGAAATGCAAGTAAAGCGTGTCCTGTGCATTGTCAGTTGAACCGGGTGAGAAAGATTCTACCATCGAAGACGGGAAGACGGACCAATATCTCGAATTCCTGCTTCCTGATCCTGTGAATATTCCATCCCCTTGCGCCGATACGTATGAAATGAATTTTGAACTGCCCTCCTTTTTGCAGAATACCGCAATACGGTCTCCCTTCTGCCATTCGCGGGGCAGTGCGGCTGTGGATTCCGTTCCGGTAAAAGGCTGCAGATTCGCCTTGAAAGTCAGAGAAGTGATTTTCTTGCCATCATCATCTTTTCCTGATGGATTGTCCATTTCTGGATTGCTCTTGCATCCAGCAAGGGTCAGCAAGGAAGCGACGGCGAATATAAAGGGTTTGATTATTTTCATCATTTTAGCGGTCTAATGGAGAATACGTAGTTATCTTTTGTCTTATTGTCCTTGCAGGTCAGGACAATGCGGTAAATTTCCGATCCCCATACATTTGAAAGCCTGGCATCAGGCAAGGCCACAGTTTCAACTGAAGCCATGAATTTACGTTTGTCATATTTGAGTGCTGCCTTCTGACCATTAGCTTCAATTAGCACGGCCCCGGGACTTGAAATGTCTACGCTTCCCCATGTCATGAAACAGATAACATTAGGAGCGACGGACTTGGCGAGGATAAAATTGTCTCTGACCGTAAGTTCATTGTCTTTCAGCGTGCATGAGCGTAGCCACTTCCTGACTAGAGCCTCTTTCGGATATGCCGCTGATATGTCGGTGGAGTAAGTCATCCTTGAAGGGTCAAATGACGAGTTCTTCGCTTTGAATTCTGCTCCATTCTTCTGGGCTATGCCGTTGATTGCAGGGACATTGTGGTAGAAGCTCTGCATGGTCCAGATTGTATAGCGTTCTTTAGAAAAAGTTTGACGAGTATAAGTACCGACCCCTGCGTCTATGAGAATCGGAGTGTTGTTGATATAAAAAGAGACGGTTCCGCAGTCATTATGGTTGTGGCTTTCTGCATTGTAGCCGCCTTTGCAGGCAACATACAGGTTATCCCCTCCTGCCATGTAGCAGACATCTGTCTGCGGATACCAGGAATATGCGGGATGCTCGAATACAGGCTTTTCTGCAGCAAGTTCCTTTTGTATGGCACAAGCTGCAAGAGTTCTGTATATATCAGCTCCGCTTGAAATGTTACTTTGGGGATTATACAGGTGTGCGGCGTAGCCTTTCATGATTGGGCTGTCCACGTCCTTGCCGAAACGGTAGATCAGATACGGGCTTCCGCCACCACGTGCCGAGGCATCAGCGAAATTGACGACCCATCCGTCTCCGACGTAAGATCTGGCAATATATTCTCCGCAACTACGAAGCATGGGAATGTCGAAGATTGCTATCTTGCCTCCGGTAGCACGGTTCAGAATGTCCAGATAATCATAGGCTGATCCCGCTGCGCGGTCCCAGTAGCTTGACCCTTCTTCACAGGCCCCGTCCTCACAGGTGTAATTCAAAAATTCATCAACGGACTGCATTGAAAGCCATACTGCATCAGTTAGTCTGTCGGGGTCATTCTCCAGCAGCATGAAAGCATTAAGCGCATTGTAATTGCACCAAGGTGTCCAGTTGTTGCTCTTGTGCTTTTGATCCCGTACCATCCACCAAAAACTGTTGTTGGTCAGAAATACGTCCAGTATCCTGTGTTTCAGTTCGTGATAAAGCCTGCGGGAGATTTCAGGATCAGTCTTGTCAAGGGTCTCATGAAGGAAATAGTATGTCCAGGAGAGCAGGTTTGAAGTGGTTCCGGCAGTAAGGTCAAACACAGGATCGTCCCATGCCTGTATCGCACGGTGTGACTTCTGTAGCGAATTATGAGCAGTATTTGCCCAAGAGGTGGATTCTGAGAAGGCATAGATGCCGTTGATGATCTGGTCGATGAAGCGTCCTTTGCCTTCTGCTAATTCAGCCATCAACAGAGAGGCCAATGCAGACAGGTTGGCGTTCTTGTCTCTGTCTAAACGGGCACCAGAGCGTTCGAACTCAAGATAATCCGTGGGCTTGATGAAGCGCCATGTATAATCCAGGCTCTTTTCTCCTGATGCAATAAGCGTGTTTTTATTGTCTCCGAGGAAAGAATCCCATCCGGCCCTGTCGGAATAAGAGGGGAAGGCGACCCATTCCTGATTAAGGATGATCGCTTTACGGACATCTTCCTTGCTGTATTTCGTAGTGAGAAAATAACGCGGTGAGTAATTTGAGGCGAAAGACAAGTTGATGCCTGCCAGAAGGAGTGCCCCCATGCAAATGGTTCTGCTGATAATGTTCATGTTCGAATTTGTTAAAAAGAAGAGGAAGGCTCAATACCTTTAGGCTTGTGGCATCCCTCTTCTCAAAAATTTAACGGTCTTACTTGGCTTCTTCAGGGGTATAGGTCTCCAAGGTGACAGCCCTGTCACGGGCTACGAGATAATCGTTTGCCTTGTAGACGTTGCCTTCCGCGTCAGTAATGCTGACGGAGTAGGTGATGACGTAACGGTCTTTGTCACTGAATCTGTTGTAGCTGCTAGTCTTGTCAAGAGCATACGTACCGCTGCCTGAGACTCTGTAGTTTACGCCTTCAGGTGCGGTGATGGTGACTTTCTCCCCGTCGTGATTGAACACGAGGGTTGGAGTAAGTTTCATCAATGTGCCCTTGAGAGCCTGTGTCATGGTAGAAGTGTGTCTGCCTGTCGTAGTCAGCATCACATGTTCGTTGTCGGTGACATCGTGGTTGAAATCATCCGGGGTCTTGTACTCGACTGACTCGGTCTTTCCGTCCTTCATGGTGATGGTGGCGGAACCGTAATGGAACCAGTTGCCGTGAAGCTCGGTTATGTACTTGATTCCGAACATGGTGAAATCCTTTGGAGAAACAGACCATTGACTGGAAAACCTCCTGTCGGCTGAAGCTTGGTTTGTTGAACCGACGAGAAGACTGTCCAGATCTGATGTTCCGGTCATTACCAGAGGTACGACATAAGTGTTCTTGATGGCATCGGGGTCATTGAAGAAAGCTTCAGTGAGCTGAACGGTGACACCACCGTTGTATTCACCTTTCTTGATGACGATCTTGCTGTTGTCGCTCAGAGTGTAGTACGCCTGAGGAAGTGGCTTGATAAGGTCGCCGCCACTGAACCTGACATTCTTGCAGAGCGACTCATCCACCTTGAAGTTGATTACACGGTCCTTATTGTTTTTATATACGCCGCCCATTGCCGCGGAAATGACGAACTTTCCGGCGTTGTCATTGTCGTTCGGATACATGTCGTTGCCCAGTACAAGTGTCCTTACGGGGAACTGGTACGGGAAGTAGCCCGT
Organism: Bacteroidales bacterium UBA1680; assembly: GCA_002320605.1. Taxonomy (GTDB): domain Bacteria; phylum Bacteroidota; class Bacteroidia; order Bacteroidales; family UBA932; genus Cryptobacteroides. The sequence continues at coordinate 27,047 of DCKG01000017.1, forward strand.
CGTATAAGTGTAATCAGGGAATTCTGTATCGAAGTTGCTGCAGCCGACCATTGCGAGTGCGGCAGCCAAAACAGAAAATGCTTTATTTGTCATAATCATTTGATCTATATTGTTTTATAAAAGTTACTACCATCCTTGGTTCTGGACGTAGCCGAACTTCATGACTTCGTTGAACGGGATAGGACCGTAAATCATGTATGACTCGTACTGACGAGGTTCAACTTCCACTGTCTCATATTTGCCGTTCTCGTCAAGTCTGATACCCTTGGCAGGTTCAGTAAGATCGTTTTTCCATCTTCTGATATCCCAGAAACGTGCGCCTTCGAAGCTGAGTTCTATACGGCGTTCGTTACGGATCAGCTGGCGCATAGCCTCCTTGGAAGTCACGCTGGCGAGATAATCGTCAGGCTGGGCAAGCCCAGCGCGTTTGCGTATGGCTGCGATGACATCGCGTGCGGAATAACCGTTGCTGCCTTTTCCTTCGGGACCCCATGCCTCGTTGGCGGCCTCGGCATAGTTCAGGAATATTTCAGTGGAGCGGATAATTGGGATAATATGCTTCTGAGTACTGGTTTTGCCAGTTTGTACGCTGACATCCTCACGTAAATGTTTACGCATATAGTAACCTGTCCTTGTGGAATATTCGGTTTTGTCTATACCGTCGTTGGTGCTCCCGTCGAGGATCTTGATGGTCTTGCCCCACTCCTTGCTATTGTCGTAAACCACGATCTGAGCGAGACGTGGGTCACGGTTGGTGTAAGGCTTTTGGGCATCGTATCCGGAAGCGGCGTCATCGATAGGATATCCGTTCTTCATAGGGAACGCATCCACGAAGTTCTGGGTGGGATTGATTCTTCCGTGGCCATAAACGGTAGGAGCGTAGTTGTCCTGTTCCCATGAGTTTATGTTTTGTATCTCCCTTCTCCAGATGATTTCGTTGGTCTCCTTCTTGTTGCCTTGGTTAAGGTCAGAATCATTCACTTGATCCTTAAGCCAGAATATGTTGCCTTTGGGATCAAAATAGCTGAGCCCGCCGACATCACTTAGAACTTGGGCATTTGCGTTGGCTGCAGTCTCCCAAAGGGATGCAGAGCCGGATTCGTTGAAGCGGGGGCTTGCGGCAAGGAGGGCGAGACGTGCCTTGTAGGCCAGCACGATACGTCCGCTTATCCTCTGTGTGAAACCGCTGCCTAAGACATTGTTGAACTCTTCGACGGTGAGATTCAGACTTGCATATTTGGAAGGAATATTAGTCGCGTCTGTCACGTCGACATAATCCATAGGAAGCATGTCAAGCGCCTTGTCGAAATCTTCATTCGCACTTTCCACGCTCTCGGTAAATGTCTCACGCGGGACGGAGAAATCTTTGAGAGATGATACAAGAGTGTTGTACTCAGGAATGCCGAGCATAGTGCCGTCTTCTCCTTTGCCTGCATGGTTCTGCAAAAGGAAATACTTCATTACTCCTCTTAAGGCATAAGCCTCTCCGGAGAGTCTCATCTTGAAGGCATCATTCTGGGAAGGATCGGATTTTTTCCAGTTCACTTCATCAATGATGGAAAGGAAATCGTTCAGATTCATTATGCTTCTGTAGCAGACAGTCCACATATCCTGGGAGTTCGATAGCGAGCTCCAGCTTCCGCCAGCCATGAGGCGGTAGGAATTGGATGTCTGGTTGGAGACAGCGTCATCTGTGGCAACCTCGTCGAAACGGAAAGAACGATACGGCATCTGCGTATAAGCGTAGTCGAGTAATCCTTCCGCATACTGCGGACGGCTGATTACCTGATCTTTGTTCATTCGGAAGTTCTCTTCCGCATTGAAAGGATCATCACATCCTGCGGCAAAGCCCAATGACGCAACTAGCGCGAAAGCGAAAAATAGTCTGTTATGTTTCATGTTTCTTTCAATTTTTAGAAGGTTGTACGGAAGCCGATCGAGTAGCCTCTAAACTGCGGTTCAGCGTTGACCGTGGTCTGACGATATTTGCGGTTAGGAGCTATTTGGATAGGCATCTGGCAGTCAAGATACACTTGGAGATTGGTCATCGCCAGTTTTTTGCTGAATCTTTCAGGAAGATTATAGCTGAGCTGTACCTTGCGGAGCTGGAAGAATGAGTTGTCATACATCCAGAACGTTGATCGGCGATTGTTGTTGGACGATGATGCCGTGCTCAAAGCCGGCCACTTCGCCTTAGGATTGGACGGCGTCCATGAATCCTTTGAGTGTGTAGGATACGGATCCGTCGCATCTACCCAATAGTAATTGTTCTCGATGAAAGTTGAATAATCCTTGCCCCAATAAGCATTGCCTATTGCGTAAAGGGTAAGGCCCTTGTATGAGAGTTTGAACTCAATTCCTCCAGAGAAAGGAGGATTCCACCTGCGAACAAAAACCTGGTCGTTGTTGTCAATCTTACCGTCATTGTTCTGATCCTTGTACTTAATGTCACCAGGACGAACCGTTCCGAAAGTCTGGACAGGGCTATTGTCTATTTCCTCTTGGCTCTGGAAGAGACCGAGCGACTCGAGAGCCCATGTGCCGTCTACTGGGTGACCTTTGCGGTACAGATAATCTTCATCGTAAATCTCACTGCGAACATCCATATTGCTAGTGGAATAGAGAATGTTGGCTGCAGCATACAGGTTGAAGTCTCCCCACTGCTTGGTGTATGAGATACCTGCCTCGAAACCTCTGTAGCTGTCCTCGTTGTAGTTCTCGTACGGGATGTAATTGGAGTAGAAAGATGGCCAGAGACTGCTTGTCCTGACAACCTGATCGGAGTATTTGTCATAGAAGCCGTTGAGTTCGAAGCTAAGGCTATTGTCGAAGAAGCGTCCTTCGATGCCGCCGCTGATCTCATTGCGTCTTTCCATTCCGAGTTTTTCATTAGCACCACGGTTTGCGGTTCTGCCTGACTGGCTTTGACCGCCGTCGTTCCAAGCGAATGAGCCGGAACCAACGTAGATTGCATCATAAAGGAAGAAACCGTCGATGCCGATGTCACCTTTGAGGATGCCTCCGTTAGCATGGATCTTGAGGTAGTCTACGAAAGGGATGTCTTTCATGAAATCCTCATTGCTGATGATCCAAGCTACACCCACAGTCGGCGAAAATTCAATGTCGTGGCCAGGAGCAAGTTTCACTGACTTTGCAACGTTGCCGCTGAAATCAAATACATAACGCTTGTCGAAGGCATAGCTGGCCTGGATTCCGAGATGTGCCTGCTTCAATCCCTGGAACTGATCCTCATCGCCAGTTGTTTCTGAAGTGCCGGATGACAAACGCCATTTGTACTGGTTTGCGAAAGCGACTAGATTGGCAGTAACGTGATGGATATCGCTGAATGTCCTATCGTAACTGAGAGTCGAAGAGAATCCCATTCTTCTCTGGTAGTAAGGATTGCCGACAGACTTGGTGCCAGGACGGCTGTCCGAGCCGATTTGTTTTAGGGAAATAATCTTGTCTTCATCCTTGTCCCAAGTTGGCTCATAGACAGAAACCGAATTGTAAACGGTTTCGTTATAGAAGATGCCATAGTCGAAAGCCATGTTGGTGCTTAACGCAAGACCCTCGGTGATGGCATCCAAGTCGAAGTTGAGTCTGTCGTTGAACGTATATCTTCGACCAATACCATTGAAGGAACCACCTGCATATCCATTTGAGAATATGGATGACGTGTAACTTGTGGTACCGCCGAAGAGATATTTGCCATCGACATCGTTCTTATGGGCAAGGAGCAATGAATTCTCAGGATCGATTAGATCTATGGGAATGAAAGGTGAATAGAGGTTCGGACGGGTCGTGTAGGCGGTGTTCCAGAAGTTTCCGCGACCGGTCTTATTGTCACGGAACAAAGCTGTCGCATCAACTTCCGTGTTAATCCAATCGTTGATTTTGAGGTCGACGTTGGTACGGACGTTGAGAGCATTATTCCTAGCTTTTGACCATTGCCCGAAATCTATGAGCGAACCTGCAGAGTTCCATCCGGCGTTCACATAGTATTTGGCCATTTTGTTGCCGCCTCTGAACTCTGCGTTAATGTCATAATAGTTCTTGAACTTACGGAGCCACTGATCGCTATAGTAATCGATTGAAGGATATCTGTAAGGATTGCCGCTGCGGTAATGCTCGATATCTTCGTCGCTGTACAAAGGATCAAGTCCATCATTGATGCGTGCCTGGTTGTACCAGGTCATGTAGTCTGCGGAATTCATATACGATGGAAGCTCTATAGGAGACTTTATGCCGTAGTTAAAATTGACGTGAGCCTGACTCTTCCCTTCGAAACCGCGCTTGGTGGTGATCATTATCACGCCGTTTACGGCCTGAGTTCCGTAGAGGACAGCTGCGCTGGCATCCTTCAGAACAGAGATGGACTCTACCTCGGACATACGGAGAGTGCTGATGTCACGAGGAAGACCGTCAACGATGAATAGTGCGTTGCCTGACTGTGTGCCAGTGCCGGTCTCCGAAGCTACGTCAATGCCGACACCGATGCCGCGGATATTGTTTGCGCCCATCAGACCAATTATTCGGCCCGTTGTAGCATCGTTTACCCATACGTTGTTGTCGTATCGGCCTATTTTGCTGACATCCAGTACGCTTACGGCACTGACAACCTCGTCTGTGCTTATCTTGCGGAACGGGAGGTTAACCAACTCATCCTCACGGTCTGTATCGATAGCGGCCGTCAGGGTGTCTTTCTGCGCATAGGACTCGATTGTTCCAATCAACAGGAGGGTCGCAAAGACAATCAATATTTTGTAAATCTTTGTTTTCATAATCATTGCGTTATTTTGTTGCTACCAACCTGGATTCTGAGGGAAACCAGCATACATTTTGGTGTATTTGACCTGGATCGGCAGCCAATTCATCTTGGGTGAAGTTGCGACTCTGGTAACCGATACCACCTCTTGAATGTTTGTCGGCTTGCCGTTTGCATCACGGTCAAAGTTGTATATAGTCTTTTCCAGATACCTCGGATCAGCAATTCTGTTCCAGCGACGGAGGTCGTCAAAACGTTGTCCTTCCATAATGAGTTCTACGGCACGTTCACGCACGATAGATTCGAAGAAAGTATCCTTGTCAGAGACATATCTCGCAGGTAATGCAGGAATATTGCATCGTGCGCGGACAGCCTCGAAAGCCTCTACTGCCGTCTTGGTATATGTTGAAGCTTTTGCGGAAGGACCGCCGCCTGTCATGAAGTTCACTGCCTCGGCATACATTAAGTAAACATCAGCCATTCTCAGGTATGGGATGCTGTGTATCATGTTGTTGGCATTGGAGGTCTTGACGAAATTTGGACCCATCAAGTTAAACTTTCTGAAATACAACCCTGTAGGGCTTCCTGTTCCGTATGAACCACCGTTACGGTGGCGTCCGCCGTTGTAAAGCTGAGCATAAGTGTCGTTCGGCGAATTTATATTCTTTGAAATGCGGTCACCGTCAGTGATGATGGTCTTGTCAAAACGGGGGTCACGGTTGGACCAAGGGTCCGCAGGATCATAGCCGGACTCGGGGTCATCTATAGGAAGGCCATTTTTCATTCCGTAGTTGTGAGTGATGTTGGCAGTAGGACTGTCCTGCTGGGTGGTTGATGAGTTGCAACCGAAGGATGCTGGGACAGTGGCTCCTAGGCAAGACCACATAACGCGTGCGCGCTCGTACAGGGTCTCGTTCATGATAACCTCTTTTCCGCCAGGACGGTTCCACCCTGTCTTTACGAAGATGGATTCATAATTGGCCCAAGTCTCGAGCGCGTACTGGCCGGTTTCTTCACAAAGCGCAAGAAGCTTCCCAAGCACCTCCGCAGCCTGTTTCGCAAGGTCCGCATTGAAGTTGTTACCTTTTCCGGCCTCTTCGTTAAGCATAGGGCTTGCAGCCCAAAGCAGAGCCTTACCCTGGAATCCGAGAGCATAGAACTTATTGACGCGGTAATTGTTGTTGCCTTTGGTGACCTGTCCAGCTTCGGTATCGTCCCAATGATTTGGAAGGAGGTCGGCTGCCGCAGCGAAGTCTTCGGCCATCTTTATGAATGATTCCTGAGCCGTGAGCCTGCTATATTCCTCAGTCGTCATGTTCTCGGAAGAACCGATTACGTGAGTAATATAAGGCATGCCACCCCAGTAACGGCAGATTTCATAGTAATGGAAAGCGCGGAAGAAAAGTGCTTGACCTTTCAGAAGATTGCGTTCTTCGTCAGTGCCGACAAACTTACTGTCTTTCTTGTCAAGTTCCTCAATTGCCATGTTGGCAACGCGGATGCCATACCAGGCATCTTCCCATACACGGCGGTGACGTCCCTCGTTGGTTGTCGGGCTGGGACCTGCTCCGTAGAAATAAGTTTCATTGCCCCACCAGTTGCCCGCGTCGAAGTTCGATGGAGCTATGGTCAGGTCTTCGTCAGCAAACGTATATCTGTTCCAGGCACCGCATTTGTCGTAACCTATGACCACATTATAAAGCTGCTCGACAAAACCCTGAAAAGAGGTAAAGTTTCCGAATGCATCCGTTTCAGAGATGCTGGATTCCGGAGCTTTGTCAAGATAGTCCTCGCAGGAAATGGTTAGCGAAACGATTGCGAAAGCTGCTGCAATACTGAATATTATAGAAATAATCTTTTTCATATCGCAAATATATTTAGAATGAAAGGTCGATGCCGAAGTTGATACGTTTCAAGGTAGGATAGGCACCCTGTGTCGCACCACCGCCTGAATATGTGGTGCTTCGTGCATCCGGCAGGTCAGACCAGAAGAATAGGTCATTACCGTTGAGGAATAACCTCAGTCTGTCACAATTGATTCTTTTCAACAGACCTGTTTTATTGAAGGTATAGCTCAATTCGATGGTCTGAAGACGGACGAATGAGGCATCATAGTAGTAGAAGTCGCCTTTGAACTCGCCGTTTGTCTTCCATCTTGGAAGGAACGCTTTCCCGTTAGGATTATCCTTTGACCAGTAGTCGCTGACATTCTTATAGACGATATCATAGTCGCTCTGGTAGTTGTTCCATTGAATCGAACGGTTACAGTTGTTTACGGCATAGAACTGAGCCATAAAGCTCCAGCCATTCCAATCAACGCCAAATGCCAGAGAGCCGGTGTTTTGCGGAATCTCGGAATATCCTACCGGAGGTGTGTCTTCGGAACTCTTTATGATACCGTCGGCGTTGAAGTCCACGATATTGAAATAGCCCGGAAGCTTGTCTCCGTCATTGCTTTCCTGAGGAACGCTGGCATAAACTTCATCCCAGTTTTTATACATTCCAGCAGAGATCTGAGTGCGCTGCTGGCCGATTTGATAACCTTCGTTTTTCAGATAGAAATACTGCAGCTGTGGGTCATCTCTGAATTTGATTTTGTTCTCGTTGTGGTTGGCTGTGAGCTTGCCCCAGAGAAGGAGGTCTCTGCCAATTACCTTATTCACACCTAACTCAATCTCAAAGCCCTTGGAATTAACGCGGCCAAGGTTTGCTGCAGGGGCTGTGGCTCCGAAGAATGCAGGAATGGAACGGCTGGATCCACTGAGGATTATGTCACGACGTCTTTCAGTGAAGTAGTCGAAACTGAACACTATAAGGTCTTTCAAGGCGCTGACTTCCAAACCTATGTTCTGCTTAACCGCAGTCTCCCAATGGAGATCCGGGTTACCAAGAGTGTTCTCACGGTACATGTAGTACGGGCTGAAGGCGTTGGTTGTCTCGGCAAGACGGGATCTTCCACCGTATGCATAAGAAGTCACATAAGCCCATCTGCTGCCGCCGGTATCGTCGCCGACTTTACCGAGGGAGTAGCGCAGCTTGACTTTGTTAAGCCAGTTGACTTTAAAGAAATGCTCGTTGGAGAGGTACCACCCTAATGCTACGGAAGGGAAGAAATCGAAGCGGTAGCTTGGACCGAACTTCTCGGAACCGTTGTATGCACCGTTGGCCTCCACGAGGTAACGTCCGTCATAATCATAAGTCAAACGGCCCACCCAGTCTTCGCGATAGTTAGGAAACATTGAACCCTGGGCATATTCTTCTCTCTTGAACACTCCCATGCCTGTCACGCCGTGTTTGCCGAAATCGCGTGCGTAGTTGAGCTGGGCGGAATAAGTGAGGCGGCGGGTTACGGGGATATAGCTAGACCAGTTGGCCGCTAGAATTGTCTCGTATCTGCGGGACACGACCTGGTAAGCCCAGTCATATTCGTCCTCGGAGGCTGGCAGATAGACCACATATTCGCTCTCATCGGCACCTGGATAGTAGTTCTTGTAGTTTATGTACTTGTAAGCCACATTAGTTCTGGCCTCGGACGCACGGATGGAGTTGTTGACATCATAGACACCACCTTCGGAACGGATGGTGTTGTCGTATGTGACCTGCGCATTTGCCGATAAGCCCTTGGTAATGAAGCTCAAATCCTGATCCACAGAAAATCTTGCATTGATTTGAGTGGTACGGGTCTGACGGAGTCCAAGGTTGTAGACAGCTGCGATAGGGTTCGTCGAATTGTTTGAACCGTCCGAATAAGCGCCCCATCTTCCGTCCGAATACATAGGAAGGAACATGTTGGGAGCAAGGAAATATGCAGCTGAATACATCCATTGGTCAGCTCGGGCTGTGGAGCCTTCATTGTTGAAATTGGTGTTCTTCCTGCTGAAGAAACCTGCGAGGTCGAATTTCAGGCGGGTTGTCTTGGTAAGGTCGAAATCGACGTTGGAGCGGAAGTTGAAACGGTCGAAGTTGTAGTTCGGGTCGTAAGGTTTTCCGTTGTCATAGTTACGGAACATGTCGCCCTCGTGCATATATGCAAGAGAGCCGAAGTACTTGATTTTCTTGGAGCCACCCTGGATGTTTGCGGAAACCTTGTGAGTGTTCACTGCAAAGTCTTCGTACATTTCCTTTGTCCAGTCCACATTAGGATAGATCTCAGCGTACTCTGAGCTTTGAGGTTCCCTGAATCTTTCCACGATACGGTAAGGAGTGTAAGCGTCCCAGGATACTTCGTTAAGAACTCCTTCACGCTCGATGACTTCGTTCTTTGCCATCATTGCATCATAGGAATCCATCTTTTCAGGCTGCTTCGCAAGCATCTTGCCAGTGACGGTGTAGTTGAAATTGAGACGTGTCTTGCCTTCTTCACCGCGCTTGGTAGTGATGAGGATGACGCCGTTGGCGCCCTTTACTCCGAACACTGCGGTCGCAGATGCATCCTTAAGGACTGAAATGCGCTCGACCTCGTTGACATCGACGTTGTTCATGCTACGCTCGACACCATCGACGAGGATGAGAGGGCCACCTCCATTCCATGTGTTTCTACCGCGGATGTAGAGATTGGTCGCGCTCTCACCTGTCGTGATTCCTCCAGGCTCACCTGAAGAAGTGAGGGATACGAGACCCGGTGCCTGACCTACCAGGGCTTCCGCAAGGTCCGTTGAATTGCCAGTCTTACGGAGAGATTCGTTGCCGACTTGGGCAATGGATGCCACGACGCTCTCTTTTTTCTGAGTTCCGTAACCTACGACGACTACTTCGTCGAGATTCTGGGTGTCATCTTGAAGCACTATTCTGAGATCTGTCTGGCTTCCGACATTTATCGTCTGCTCAACATATCCAATGCAGGAAACCACAAGAGTTGTGTTAGGAGAAATGTCGAGGCTGAATTTCCCGTCCAAGTCTGAAGTCGTGCCGCTTTTCGTGCCTTTGATTAGGATGCCGGCTCCGATTATCGGCTCGCCGGTAGTGTTCAATACGATCCCTTTGACCGTCTTTCTTTGAGAGACTGTAGCCTGCCCTTCGGTAGCTTTCACGGTCTCTCGTAGATGAAGATCCCCATTCTCTGATGAAATCTGCTCATTAGAGAACTTTGGTGCATTGTTCGCTTCAGCATGATGGTCGATGGCTATCATACCCAGAATTGCAATGCAAGCAACTCGGAAGAACTTACCTGCTCCCCTTATGAATCGCTTTCTTAGGAAATCTGTAAATGATGATTGTCCCATTTGATTAATTAGATTATTGGTGTTGATAACTTGTGATTGAATTTTCCCCTTGAGAGAAATGGATGTCCATAAAAGTTCCTTTAAGTGGAACAGTGTCTATTAATTTAAAGCATAATGATATCAATAGTTCGTTTTTTATCTTGAAACTCTTCCGGAACCGGAGCCGTGCATTAGTGATTCTACTTCGGCGACGGTGACACGGTTATAGTCGCCGAAGATGGTGTGCTTCAGGGCTGATGCGGCGGCGGCAAATTCAAGGGCTTCCTGGGTATCTGAATATGTCAGGAGCCCATAAATGAGCCCTCCCATGAAAGAGTCGCCGCCACCTACTCTGTCAACAATATGAGTGATGTCGTAGCGTTTGGAAGAGTATAGCCTGGCACCGTCGAAAAGGACTCCTCCCCAGGTGTTGTGGCTGGCGTTGATCGAGCCACGGAGCGTGATGGCGACCTTCTTGCATCGAGGGAACTTTGCCATCAGCTGGCGGCAGACACTCTCGAATCTAGCCTGGTCTATTTCGCCTTGGGTTTTCTCTGCATCAAAACCTTCAGGCTTTATGCCGAATTCTTTCTCGGCATCTTCCTCGTTTCCAAGAATCAGGTCGCAGCCGGAAACCAGTTCTGGCATTACTTCGGAAACTGATTTTCCATATTTCCAAAGCTTCTTGCGATAGTTGAGGTCGCAAGAGACTGGAACCCCTAGCCTGCCTGCGGCCTGAATCGCTTCCAGGCAGACATCGGCGGCACCCTGACTGATGGCCGGAGTGATGCCTGTCCAATGGAACCAGTCAGCTCCTTCAAGAATCGCATCCCAGTCAATCATCCCTTTCTCAATTGTGGAAATTGACGAATATGCCCTATCGTAGATGACCTTGCTGCCTCTTGCAACTGCTCCATTCTCAAGGAAATATATTCCTAGGCGATCACCACCTTTAATGCAGTGGCTGACATTAACACCTAGGCCTCTTAGCTCGCTAAGGCAGGCAGCGGCGATGTCATTGTCCGGCACTCTGGTGACGAATTCGGCATCGATGCCATAGTTCGCAAGGGAGACGGCCACGTTGGCCTCTCCGCCGCCGAATGTTGCATCCAGCTGATGCACCTGAGAGAACCTCAAGAAACCAGGCGTTGAGAGCCGGAGCATCACTTCTCCGAATGTAACGACCTTACTCATAGCATTTCGGTATATTTAATCTTATCCATGTCACCATAGTCGAGGTTCTCGCCAGCCATGCCCCAGATGAACATGTAGTTACTGGTTCCAGCAGCGGCGTGAATGGACCACTCAGGAGACATGATAGCCTGCTCGTTGGCCATCCAGACCAGCCTTTCCTCTTGCGGCTCGCCCATAAGGTGGCATACCATGTTCCCTTCAGGGACATTGAAATAGAAATATGCCTCGATTCTGCGGCTGTGAGTATGGGCCGGCATTGTGTTCCAGACGCTGCCAGGCTTCAGTTCAGTGAGTCCCATCTGAAGCTGACAAGGCCCCTCCTCCAGTACGTTGTTCACGATGAGTTGGTTTATGACTCTATCGTTGCTTTCTTCCATCTTCCCGGCAGGGAATGAATTAGCTTTAAGCGAACCTTTCCTACCATCAATGGTCACGAGCTGAGTCTTGTATTCTTTGTGTGCAGTTGCTGAATTGATGTAGAATTTTGCGGGCTTCGAAGGGTCTGCGCTCCTGAAAGTCACGTTTTTGTGACCTCTGCCAACGTAGAGCGCATCCTTGAAGCGCAGTGTGTAGTCTTTTCCATCCACCGAGACAACGCCTTCGCCACCCACGTTAATCACTCCAAGTTCTCTTCTTTCGAGGAAATATTTTGACTTGAGAGGGTCTATGGTTTCGAGGGCCAGAGTCTTGGCGACAGGCATTGCGCCACCGAAGATAAATCTGTCATACATTGAATATGTCACATTAATCTCATCTGCGACCATGACTTTTTCCATCAGGAAGCTGCTGCGAAGCCTTTCAGTGTCGTAGCCTTTGACATCCTGTGGGTTGCAGGCAACCTGCATCTTGTAATTGACTTGCGCGCTGGCCACGACGACTAATGAAGTGGCAGCTAAAACTGTAAGTATCTTTTTCATATTCATAAGATATATTCTATAGAATATTATTTATCATAAGAGGCTGCACCAGCCATCAAGGATTCCTTGATTATCTTGCGGCGGTTCACGATTGCCATGAAAGTGGTGAACGCCACGAGGACAATGCTGCCGATTATCTTGAAGTCGTGCACGCAGTGATAGATTACCCAGGCGAACAGGCTTGATGCAAAATCGAGCGAACCGCCTTGGAAACCATCGGGAATCTTCACGGCGGCATCGCCTGTCTTAGCGTAAACGTCCTGAGCAGCCTGTGTGAACGCAGGCGCGAGGTCGGTCACGAAGTAAAGTCCTATCGACAGGGATACGAGCCCAATGATGAATGTTTTGACCACGTTGCCCTTAGTGATTGGCAGGACGGCAGGAAATACGTAGAATAGGCCGGCGAGAGAGGCCAGAGGAAGGAATTGGTTGCCAGGAAGTATCACGGAGAGAAACAGGAGCACAGGAATGAGGAGCAAGGATACCACGAGGGTGGTAGGGTGCCCGATCACAAGCGCTGGGCTCATGCCGATGTTGATCTGTGATGCATTCTTGAACTTGCGAGAAACTAAATCCTTGGTTGCGTCAGCAATAGGCCTGAGTCCTTCAATGAATAGGGTAGTGATACGTGGAATGAGTTCCATGACAGCTCCCATCTTTATTCCAAGACCAAGAATCTGAGGTATCCCGTCAATTATCTCCTTCCAAGAACTGTAGGAAAGCATTCCGATTGCGATTCCGACTATCACGCCGAGAAAAAGCGGTTCGCCAAGAAGGCCAAACTTCTTTTTCATTCCTTCTGCGTCCAAGTCGAGTTTACCCAAGCCGGGAATCTTATCCATTCCCCAGTTCAGGACTTCTGCGAAAGGCACGAAGCCTTGGCAGAACGGCTGAGGAATTGAGATTCCATCCAAGTCTTTGTAATATGATTGAAGCTTGGCGGTTGTTAAATCCGCGATGACTAGCGTGATCACGAAGCAGACGATAGCGGCCAAGAAGCCGTACCAGATGCTGTTCGTGGCGAAGAACACTACTGCGCCGATGAAAGCATAATGCCAGTAGTTCCAGAGGTCTATGTTTATTGTTTTAGTAGCTCTGACCAGAAGCAGTATAATATTAATGCCAAGACAGACTGGAATTATGAATGCTCCCACTGTCGTATTGTATGCCACCGATGCAGCTGCAGGCCAACCCATATCGAATATTCCTAATTGCAGGTGATATATTTCCGACATGGATTTGAGTGGGCCTCCGAGGCTGCTAGTGAGGAGGGCGGTCACGACGGAGAGGCCTACGAATCCGACTCCGACGAGCAGGCCGCTCTTAAGCGCTTTCCCGAACTTTATGCCTATGCAGATGCCAAGAATCGTGAAAATGATAGGCATCATCACAGCTGCGCCGAGCCCTATTATGTAACTGAAAACTTGTTCCATCATTTAGATATATTGATATTCAGAGGGCTTTCTAATTTCTCGGAGAATCCTTGCAGGTACGAGCACCATTCATCGAAGCTCCCGACTCCGCCTTTGCTCCATCCGCTGCCGAAGTAATATGAATAATCTGTATTCTTTGAGTATGCTGCCTTCCCAAGAATATGTCCTATTGGAGCTCCCATATTGGCGGAAGCAAGTATTTCATCAATATTCTCGAAAGGAACGAATCCAATTGAGTCTGGGCTTGAGCAGAACACGACTCCGACATAGATTTCTCCGTTCTGTCCGATGTTCCTGTCGCCAAGGTCGGCGTAGGCCATGTATCTATCTCCTGACCTGAATGCATCTGGATTCTCTTTGTGAATGACTATGCCGACTGCTACTGTGTCATCCTGGCTGTCAAGACCTTCGTAGCTCACGACGGCTTTGTTCAGATAAGAGCCAGCATCGAGAGTGATCGTCCTGGTTTCGACGACTGTCTTGCTATTTATTTCCACAGGACTGTACTTAAGCCTAATGCTGAACCTTAGCGGCCCATTGTCAAGAATCTCGTAGGAAGTCCATGCCCATGGATAGACTATTTCTCCGTTTTTGATGAGGGCTGTCGTCCCACATCCGAGGGTAGGACCTACTCCGTAAGAATCCATGCCGTTCCCATGGTCGAGATGAAAGTTCAGCTTGTTTTTAGCGTAGAGTGCGCTGTCAAAACGAGCCTTCATCACAGGGAAGGTTACGCTCTTCGTGAACACGTCGTATCCAAACGCCTTTTCTCCAGAAGCTTGTAACGCTGGGCCATAAGTGCGGTAACCGGATTTGTCGTTCTCCCATATAAAATCATCTTTCCTGTCCGGCCTGTACATTCCGCATGCAAGCGTGTCGTAAAGCATAGGATTGCCTTTTGCAATTTTGTAGGAGGCAGCTCCATTGGCTGGGACGTTCGCCTGGAAAATAAGAAGGCTGTCATGTGTAATCTGATAAGGAATTTCTAATCCCTGTTCATTTTTCACGATGAAACGCTTCCCGACAGCATCAGGAATATCCTTGAGATAGATGACCACCATCTCGCCTCTTCTTTCGGAACCGCTTGAGTCCGATATCCCTACTTTATAGATATCGGAACATCCTGCTGCCAATAAAAGCAGCAATATTCCAAATTTATATTTATTCAGGAAATTCATCATTTAGGCTGTTTGCCAATATAGGCGAGTATTCCGCCGTCTACATAAAGAATATGCCCGTTCACGAAATTAGAGGCATCTGATGCAAGGAAAACCGCTGGCCCCTGCAAATCATCTGTCGTGCCCCAGCGTCCCGCAGGTGTCTTTGATACAATGAATGAGTCGAAAGGATGGCGGCTTCCGTCTGGTTGACGCTCGCGAAGTGGAGCAGTCTGTGGCGTAGCTATGTAGCCGGGGCCGATGCCGTTGCACTGAATATTGTATTCTCCATATTCAGAAGCGATATTCCTAGTCAGCATCTTAAGCCCTCCCTTTGCTGCCGCGTACGCAGAAACTGTCTCTCGGCCAAGCTCGGACATCATAGAACATATGTTGATGATTTTTCCATGGCCTTCCTTGATCATGTGCGGTATCACAGCCTTCGATACTATGAATGCTGCTGTTAGGTCTATGTCAATGACCTGGCGGAAGTCCTCCACGGACATCTCTGTCATCGGAATTCTTTTAATGATTCCTGCATTATTGACTAAAATGTCCAGATGTCCTTCTTTAGCTATTATTTCGCTGACATATTCATTGACTTTCTTTTCGTCAGTCACGTCGCACGCCCGTCCTTCTGCATCAATGCCTTTGCTCTTGTATTCCGCAAGGGCTTCGGTTATATGTTCTGGATTTCTGCCGTTGAAATAGATTTTTGCCCCGGCCTCTGAAAAGGCTGTGGCGATTGCCATCCCAATCCCGTAAGTTGCGCCGGTCACTAGCGCGACCTTGCCTTCAAGTGAAAAATTAACCATAAATTCCTATTTTGATCCTTTATGTCGGTTCGACGACTCTCTTTTCATGAGTTCCATCTCAATCGTTATCATGCTGTCAGGGTTGCTGCCGTCATCGTTCAGAAATGCTTGCGCCGCTGCCTTGCCCATCTGGTATGGTTTCAATGAAATAGAACTCATGCTCGGGGTCATTAGTTCGGTGAAATTCTCGTTTGCGGTTCCCACTATGCCGAAATCGTCAGGTATCTTCAGTCCTTTTTCCTTTGCGGCCTGCATGGCTCCCAGAGCGGAAAAATCTCCTGCGCTGTACATTGCGTCGCAGCCCAGATCCAGAGCCTCCTTTGCCCTTGCGTATCCCGTCTCCCGGATGATGGTGTCTTTGAATATCAGTCTTTCATCCACTTCCATCCCGGCATCCAGCAGGGCTCTCTTGTAGCCTTCGAGCCTTTCGCGGTATTGCGCGCTGGTCATGTAGCCAGCGAGCGTGCCGATTCTGGTGTAGCCATTGTCAATGAGATGCTTGGTGGCCGTGTAGGCTCCATGGTAATTGTCGTTGACGACCTTCACGTCAGGGATATTGTAGAAGACCCTGTCGAATTGAATCAGCCGTACGTTCGAATTAAGGGCTTTGCTCAGATGGCTTGTGTCGGATGTCTCTATGGAATGAGATATGATTATGCCGGCTACCTGGTTCCAGAGCAGGGTGTCTATGGCGTAAACTTCTTTTTCATACCTCTCCTGCGTCTGACAGATCAGCACATTGTAGCCTGCGTCGTTCAGGACCGACTCCGCTCCGCTGATCACATTGCTGAAAAATTGCCTGTTGATCCTAGGAACGATTATGCCCACTGTCTGGGCTACGCCTTTCCTGAGATTCGAAGCCATGACATTGCGCACGTATCCCATGTCCTTTGCTTTGGCCTCGACTGCTTCCTTGGTCTCTTGCTTTACGAGCGAACTCCCACAGAGAGCCCTCGAGACCGTAGACGGCGTCAGGTTCAGCTCTTTTGCGATATCTGTGATGGTAGCCTTGCGCATTTGATTATTTCTTTAAATCTCTTTTGCGAATAAGCGCTTCGAGGAAATAGTAATCGGCATAGTTGAGAGGCACGTCCACGCCGGCGTTTGCAGGAAAGCTGGTAACTGAACGCATCAGGATGAAGCCACCGTTCGTGCCCTGTTCTGCCCGGTAAGCAGAGGAAGAAAGTGATTCAATTATTTTATCAGCTTTCTTGAGGTAATCTTCTTTCCCAGTTATGGAATATAAATCATAAAGAGCAGATGCCATTATGGAAGCGGAAGAGACGTCCCTCGGCGTGTTAGGAATGTCTGGGCAATCATAATCCCAATAAGGAACCAGATCTTCCGGCATATTCTTATTCGTGAATATGAAATTTTCGATTTTCTCTGCCTGGTCCAGGAATTTCTGAATATGAGTGTGTCTGTATGCTGCGGTATAGCCGTACAGGCCCCAAGCCTGCCCGCGTGCCCATGCGGATTCGTCTGAATACCCTTGCGCAGTGTATTTCCCTCTCACAGCGCCTGTCTCGGGATCGTAATCAACCACGTGCCACGTGCTGTAGTCATTGCGGAAATGATTCTTCATTGTCGTTTCCGCATGCTCGACGGCTATTTTGTAATATGTGGAATCGCCCGAAAGTTCTGTGGCATTGAAGAGCAATTCGAGATTCATCATGTTATCAATTATGACAGGACATACCCAGTCTTTCTTCGGATTGGCGTTCCATGACTGGATGATTTTAGCATTTGGCTTGTACCTGGTAATCAAAGATTTGGCGGTGTTGATGATTACAGGAACATATTCTTTCCTGTTTTTGTATTTCAAGCCCAGCCCGTAACTGTCATTTATCATGAAACCGACATCGTGGTTGCCGGTGTAAAATTGCACGGGTGCCAAGACTTCTGTGAACTTCGTTGCCTCGTCTGCCCATTTTTCGTCTTTAGTGAGGTCGTACATGTACCAGAATTCTCCTGCGGGGAAGCCGCTCACCCAATCATAGATAGAAACGAAATCCACTTTCCCATTCTGATATTTCTGAGGAATTCTTAAAGTGTCATCTTTCTGCGACTCCTCGCAGAGAGTACTCAGCTGGACTTCGGCATTCTGAATGTTTTCGCCGATGATGTCTTTTTTACCGGTATTGGCACATGCTGCTATCATCGTGACGGCAGCCATAAGAGAAATGCTTTTTCGTAAATTGTTCATAATGTGGTTAGTTATAACTAGCCAAGAGACTCCTAGCCTGCTTGCCTGTGACAAATTTAGAAATAGTTTTTCAAAATTCAATGCAAACGTTTGAAATTTTTTCATGAAATACTGTTCTTGCATTTTGAAGGCTTTTTTATAAAACGTTTTCTTGTCGTTATTTCGTCGCTTGCCTAGATTGAAAAATTCGAGCCAAGGGCTGTGAGAATGGATATTTCAATCGTTTGAATAAGTAGATGTCATTTGAACAGACTTCATGTTTTGAAATTGTGATCACTTCTAAATATGCAGCCCTGCCGATTGACGTTGATATTTAGTATCTTTGCAATGCTTGTGTTTATTAACGGTAAGTCATGCTAGAGGAAGAAAATATCTTGAAGAGAGTGTCCGAGGGGGACATGAGTGCGTTTCAAGACCTGTACTATGAGTACTATGGGAAGACGAAGTCTTTCCTGACAGGCTTCTTGCGTGATTCTATCGTCTGCGAGGACCTTACCCAGGAAATATTTGTCAAAGTCTGGACGATGAGGCACATCCTCCCTGAAGTGCGTTCCTTGAATTCTTACCTGTACAGGATGTCGAAGAATGTTGCTCTGAATTATCTCCGTTCCGCGGCGAGGGAAGTCCATGGAATGGCAGATATTGAGGATGACAGAATCTTGGAAGAAGCAATCTCTGCTAAGCAGAAACTAAAGATTGTGGGAAGCGTAATATCGAATATGCCTCTGAAGCGTCGCAGCATATTCTTGATGAGCAGAATATTCGGAATCCCAAATGATCAGATTGCAGAGCAGATGAATGTCTCGAAGAAAACTGTCGAAAATCATATCAACTTGGCGGGGAAGGAGCTACGAAGAGTAATGGCTGAGTTGCTCGTTGTCATATTCATTATTTTTTTAAGGTAAAATCTGGAAATTCCTTTGGGTGCTGAGCGTCGATTGTGTGTCTTAATCATGATAACACTATCGACATGACAGATAAAGATTTCTTTAATATATGGAATCATTCCGGCGCTGAGGGTATTTCTAAATCGGAGATTGAAACCTCTTATTCCAAGGTCGTCAAGAAAATAGAAAGGATTGAAGGCCGGAATAGGAATAGAGCATATTCAAGTAAGCTGCGGAAGATATTCTTATATTCCTTAGGCACTGCGGCGGCAATTGCTGCGATAGCGTCTCTCTCAATTTATACATATAGAATTTACAGACCGCCGGAGGCTTTGGCAGTGGCTGAGCCTATTGAATATTTTGAGGTCAGGTCTGAGCTGGGCGAGACAAAGAATGTCACTCTCCCGGATTCTACAAGAATAACGCTGAATTCAGGAAGCCTCATAATTTACCCAGATAAATTCGCAGGTTCTAAAAGAAACGTATACCTCAGCGGCGAGGCTGTTTTCGATGTCACCCATGATGAGCAAAAGCCATTTGAAGTTAGCACTGCTGATTTCATCGTAAAAGTACATGGCACTAAATTCAACGTGTCGGCATATGGCGATGACGAGAATGAAAGCGCAACTCTATGTAGAGGATCCGTCTCTGTGCTATGCCGTAGTGACGGCCGAGAGTATGTCATAAGCCCGGACCAGCAGTGGAGCATAGCCAAAAGCACGGGAGAGGTGACGGTAAAGGGCATCTCATCGCAGGAGGAGATTTCGTGGGCTTCGGATATGCTGTGCTTCAATTCGGCTCCTATTCGCGACATTCTCAGAGAGATAGAGAGGCGGTTCGGAGTGAAGATATATCTTGCCACGAATAAGTACGATGACAGCGTGATCACTGCGAAATTCATTCATGGGGAAGGACTGAAAGACATTCTGAATGCCGTATCGAAACTTGTCCCTGGAATGAAATGGCGAGAAAATCATGGAGATGTATTCATAAAATAGAATTAAAGACGTAGAAGCATAATTCAATTCACTAATCACTAGTAAAAATGAACAAACTCTTATCATTGTTTTTTCTGGCTTTGGTCATGACTATCCCTTGCTGGGCAGTTAGCAGCCAATCCCAGGTGTCATTCTCTTCCAGCAGAATGACTATCAGAGAAGCTTTCTCGAACATCGAGAAGCAGAGCGGCTACACGATAGCCTACAATGAGGCCATGCTCAACGTTGGCCAGATGGTCAGCGTGAAGTCTCAGTGTACGGTGGATGAGGCCATGACGGAGATTCTGGCCGGAACGGGAACCCATCATGCCTATCAAGGCAAGATAATCCTTGTCGTGGAGAATCAGCAGGACAATGCGTCTATGGTTTCTGGGGTCGTGCGGGACGAAAATGGGCCGGTGCCGGGTGCCGTCATCTTGAACAGAACTAATAATCAAACTGCTCTTTCTGACGAAAATGGCCATTTTTCTATTCGCGGAAAGACAGGTGATTTATTGGTGGTCAACATGCTTGGTTATAAGGATGCGGAAGTCACCGTCACGGCGCAGACGAGCAATTTATCAATTGTTCTGACTCTGGACAAGACAGCGCTTGATGAGGTCGTAGTTGTTGGGTATGGCGTTCAAAAAAAAGTAAATATGACAGGTTCAGTTTCTTCCGTGAATTTCGAAACGCTGGAGGCCAAGTCAAGACCTATTACTAACATTTCTCAGGCTCTTACTGGAGCAGCGCCAGGACTGCAGGTTATGCAGAATACAGGCGCTCCGACTGCGGAGAGTTTCTCTTTTAACATCAGAGGTACAGGAACTCTCAACTCCTCCTCTCCTCTGATTCTTATAGACGGAATGGAAGAGCCTGGATTGACTTTCATAAATCCTTCCGACATTGCCAGCATTTCCGTTCTTAAGGACGCTGCCTCTTGTGCAATCTACGGAAACAGAGGTGCAAATGGGGTAATCCTTATTACAACAAAGAGCGGCGAAAGAGTGGAAAAGGTTCATGTCAGTTACGATGCCTCATTCGCATACAGCGAGCCGCTGAAAATCGTCCATACGGTTTCCGACTATGTCAAATATATGGAACTTATGAATGAGTCCTATACGAATGCTGGCAATGCAGCTCAGTTCCCGGAAAGCACTATTGAGCTTTGGCAAAATGCCAAAGAGCATCCTGACGACCTGGCTGAAACGGGCTACCCTAACAAGGTTGCCTACCCGAATACGGACTGGTGGGATGTCATCTATAAGAAGCAATGGTCTCAGAAACACAACGTGTCCATCACTGGCCATGAAAAGAAGTCTGGCTATACAATGAGCCTCGGCTACACAAACAATCCAGGTATCATCCGAAATGCTGGCTATGAAAGGTTCCAAGGGCGTGTCAATCTGTACTCCGATGTTACCAACTGGCTGAGAGTTGGAACTAGGATTTGGGGATCACTCACAAATCAGGACCACAATGCCATTAACGATACAGCAGACGGCTTTTTCGATTCTTTGAACACTACCAAGATGATTCCTTGCACTTACCCTTATTACGATGGCAAATACGGTGCTCCTGAAGGGTCAGAAGATGATCCTCAGTCGCACAATCCTCTTTGGGATGCGGCTTCCATCAAGGGCTATAACAAACTAGTAAAATTATACACGGACTGGTATGCGAATGTGAAGTTCCTGAAATATTTTTCTTACAACTTTGAACTATTCTACAACGACTATCGTCGCGAGCAGAAAGAGTCTGACACTTCTATCGGCAAGTACAGTTTTTCAAAAGGGGCTTATTCAACCGGTGCTGCAAATCCTTCTGAACTTTACACTAGGATGTACAATGCAAGAGACAATATTCTCAAAATAGACCACATTCTCAAATATAGCCAGACATTTTCTGAAATGCACGATGTCGCTGCTATGTTTGGTTATGAAGTGCAGACCTATCACTACAGAAATTCCTCTATGTCTAAGCTTGGACTCACGGACGCGAATGTTGATGACTTGAGTGCCGCCACAACACCTTATAGTACAGGTGGCTACGGAACAGAATATGCTGCAAGATCCTATTTTGGAAGAGTCAACTATTCCTATGATGGAAAATATCTTTTCGAGGCCAACTTTCGCTATGACGGATCGTCCCGGTTCTCTCCTGATTATAGATGGGGATTCTTCCCTTCATTCTCCGCGGGCTGGAGAATTACGGAAGAGCCTTGGATGCAGAAATTTGACTTCCTGAGCAACTTGAAGCTTAGGGCTTCATGGGGCAAACTTGGAAACAACTCCATAGGAAACTACGATTGGCAAGCCTTATACACGGCCACCAACTATTCGTTCAATGGGGTTAATGCATCTGGGATAGCCATTACCTCAATCAACAACCTTTCACTTGAGTGGGAAGAAACAGCAGTGACTAACCTTGGTCTCGATTTTGGTTTCTTCGAAGACCGCTTTACAGGAAGCATTGATTTATACGATAAGAGAACATCGGGAATACTCTATCGGCCAAACATCTCGATGATTTTTGGGAATGCCTCTGCTCCTCTGGATAACATAGCCAAGGTATGCAATAAGGGTATTGAATTGGAGCTATCTTGGAAGGACTCGATAGGTGAGGCCTTCCACTATAACATCAAAGGAACGTTCGCATATAACAAGAACGAGGTGACTAAGTACAAAGGAAAACTTCAGGAGGGATGGAATGACGACCACACCGAATATTCCACGAATATCGGTGACATCTCGACAGGAAGTACTACCAGAGTGCTTGAAGGGCATATGATTAATGAGTGGTATCTTCCGGAGGTATACAAAGGCAACGGAAAATATTTCGATGCCAGCGGGAACGTTCTTCCAAACGGCGGTCCAAAAGACGGCATGATTCGTACGGAGGATGATTTGCAATGGGTAGAGGCAATGAAGGCTGCAGGTTATAGCTTCCGGCCTAAAGACAACATTGGCAAAAACGGCTTGTACTATGGCGAATACATCTATGCCGACGCTAATGGCGATGGTATCTATGGTAATTCCTACGATTCGAAATCCCAGAATTGCTCGACCCAGCCAAAATACAACTATGGTCTTCAGTTGGGCGCTAACTGGAAGGGATTCGATTTCAGCATGAACTGGGGTGGGTCGGCTGGCTTCAAGCTCTACTACTATTCCACCGGACGTAACAGTAGCGAAACCATCTATGGCTATGCAATCCCAAGCAAGGTCGCAAATGACCACTATTTTTACGATCCTTCCAATCCGAATGACAGTAGAACCAACCTGACATCCAAACAGCCTAGAATCGTAAACCTTTCCGGGGCCCAAAGTTCAGCTTCTTCTACGCTACATCTCGAGAAGGGTGACTTCCTCAAGCTCAGGAATCTTACTTTTGGTTACACCCTTCCTCAAGTCTGGACGAATAAAATATTCGTAGAAACTCTTAGAGTTTTCTTCTCCGGAGAAAATTTGCTGTTATTTACCGGATTCTCCGGACAGGATCCAGAAATGCGCAGAACGGTAGGCTATTCAACTATGCGACAGTATTCTTTCGGTGTAAACGTAACATTTTAATTACTAGATGCCATGAAACGATTTTTAAGATTAAGCATATCTCTGATTGCAATTCTGGCGATTTTGCCATTATTCAGCAATTGCGGAAGTGATCTTTTGGACAAAGCACCTACATATATGTACTCAGGCGAGAATGTCTGGAAAAGTGCTACTCTGGCTAGGTCGGCCGTGACAGGGGTTTACAATACATTGTACCCAAAGTTCACCCAGAATTACACAGGTGGAATTCAGGGAGTCCCTCTTGACGCATATTCTTCTGTTATGGACATTGACATGAATTGGAGAGGTTCGTGTCCTGTTATTACAGGTTCAATGACTCCTTCCACAGAAGGCATATCTACAATGTATAAGCTCTATTACACAATAGTATATAGGGCTAACGATGCAATCAACAATATCGACAAGGTTCCGGACATGGATGAGGCCGAGAAGTCAGGACTGAAGTCAGAATGTAAGTTCCTCCGTGCCTGGGCTTACACTTATCTGAATATTATCTGGAAGGGAGTCCCAATATACACAGAGAATGTGCCTATTAGCGAGGCTACTAAGCCACGTTCTTCCGAGGCTGAGGTTTGGGATCAAGTCATCTCCGACCTTACTGATGTTATCAATGACACGAACATCCCTGATAAGATAGCAGCAGGGAATAGTGAATATGGTCGTGTAACGAGGGGCGCGGCACTCTGCTATAGGGGTCAGGCATACCAATTCATCGATGATTATGCTAAAGCTCTCTCCGACTTTGAAAGAGTAGGCACTTTAGGTTATGACCTTTATTCACCGAGCAAAGGCAAGAAAGGGAATGATGATTTTTTCAAACTCTTCAAGCCATCTAATGAGCAGTGTGATGAGATGATTTTTTCAGTACAGTGCATTCAGATGTCTGGACAGGGAAATCCTAGAGGAATCAACTATGGTAACCGTTGTACGGGTGGTTCTGCATGGAACAATTATCTGCCAAATCCAGCTTATGTCGAAAGATTCGAGAATGAAGATGGTTCTAAATTCAACTGGGACGACTATTGCCCAGGCTGGAGCAGCATGACTCCGAAGCAAAGAGTCGTATTCTTTCTTAGGGATGGTCTTGTTAATGCAACTAACGGCACATACGGAAACACTCCTGCAACATCGTTCAATGAAAAGAGATATCAGAACATGGTGGCCTATGGTGCTGACATGTCCAAATATCTTG
This sequence comes from Bacteroidales bacterium UBA1680, assembly GCA_002320605.1. Lineage (GTDB taxonomy): Bacteria > Bacteroidota > Bacteroidia > Bacteroidales > UBA932 > Cryptobacteroides. The sequence goes on from DCKG01000017.1 coordinate 51,366, forward strand.
ACAAAGGAAACGAGGCACGGATCCGCGCCGCATACGAGCATCGTGATCCTCGCCTGATGCAGGAAATAATAACTCCGTACTCGACCTATTATGGATATGAGTCTGGAGTAGGTTCGCACATCTGGACACTTCGATGGCCTTACATCTTGGATGCCGGCGCTCCTTATGATGTGCGTACCGATACGAACTCTAAGGTTTACTACCTTTGGAGGAAATATGTCACCGAAGGCGATGAGTGCACCACTCGCTGGGTTTACCCTGAGGATATAATCCTTTGGAGATATGCAGAAGTCCTTCTCAGAAGGGCAGAATGCTTGAATGAACTTGGAAGGACAGACGAGGCTATCACTTATGTGAATATGGTTAGGAAACGCTGCGGCCATGTGCTACTAAATGATCCTGATTATCCTGCCACTGCAGTGAAGGTACAAGATGATATGAGGGAGCGCATCCGCTATGAGTTCTATGTCGAGCTCGGCGGCGAGGATTCCATGTATTTCAATGAGCTTCGCTGGGGCACTTGGTATGATCTCAAGTTCCATGACCACTCATCTGGTCAGATTGGCGAGATGAACACTAATGGACTAATGCAGGTGTGGGGCGAAACTACTTATCGCCATCAGTCTGTCGGAGAACAGTTGAAGAATGGCTGGCCGATTCCTGCAAAGGAAATGGAAATGAATAGCAACCTTACGCAGACCTCTGGCTGGAGCAACTAATGTTTTCGAGCGAGTTGTTCTTGAATTGCTATCAGGGGCAACTCCTTTTAAATTATGTATTTATGAGAGAAATACGACAGTTGGACATAGTCCTAATAACCATTATTGCTACATTTGTGATGTCTTGTGGAGGAGGTAGTAGTTCGTCCGAAGGGAATGGCAGTGGTAATAACAATGAAGATCAAAAGGTTTACTACCGCAATCCAGTCATCAAAAATAACTGTCCAGATCCTACGGTAATTGATGACAGGACGAGGACAGGCTATTTCTATGCATATTCAACTCAGAATGGAACAAGTGGCAACGCTGACTGCAAATACCTTCCAATCTACAAATCAAAGGATATGGTGCATTGGGAGTTCGCTGCTGACGGCTTTGGAGTACATAGACCTCAATGGGTTGACAATTCCAGAGTTTGGGCTCCCGACATCAACTATGTAAATGGACAGTATGTTCTTTATTATGCTTTGGGGGTTTGGGATAGTCCGAATCTTAGCTCTAGTGGCGTGGCTGTTTCCGATTCCCCAACAGGACCTTTTGTGGACAAGGGAGAGGTTGTGTCCTTAAAAACCATTGGCGTTGCTAATGCAATTGATCCAATGCTTTTTATCGATGACGATGGAAGAAAATATCTCTATTTTGGCAGTTATGGCTCAAATTCAGGAATATGGGTCATTGAACTGGCGGATGACGGTCTTACCATTAAGGAAGGAACAGAAATTGTGCGGCTTGGAGCCGATAACATGGAGGGTACATATGTAATCAAGAGAGATGGCTTCTATTTTATGTTTAATTCCAAGGGAAGTTGCTGCAGCGGAGAGTCTAGCACTTACCACGTGGTCGTTTCCAGAAGTAACTCGCCTCTTGGTCCTTTCAGCGGGCCGGAAGGTACACTCCTGACCGATTCGAACTATTCAAACACAATTCTCTCTTCTAGGAATGATAAGGTTTTCGTGGGTCCTGGACACGACGCTCAAATAATTACTGACGATTCTGGACAGGACTGGATGGCTTATCATGCTTACTGGAGGGGGAATGACTATGACGGCCGCTGCATGAATTTGGACAAGATAGTTTGGAAGAGCGGATGGCCGCGTTTTGAATATGAAGAGCCAACCGTTAGTTCCGTGTGTCCTAGCTGGAAATAATTGAATTATGTGTAAAAAACTAATGTTACTGACATGGCTCCTTCTCACAGCCGTTGCAAATGCCCAGGATCGTGCCGATCAGCAGCACCTGACGAACCCTGGATCTTTTTCCATGATCCTCATGGGGGATCCTCAGGGCTACACTAAATATGACATCAATCAGCCTCTGTTCGAGCTTTGCACGGTCTGGTGCGCAGATAACATCGACAACCTGAATGTCAAAGCCGTACTTCTCACCGGCGATTTGGTAGAGCAGAACGAGAACATCGTCCGCAACCGTAAAATGCTGAATCAGACAAGTAAGCAGATGTGGGAATGGGCTTCGCACTGCATGGAGCGTCTTGATGGCAAGGTGCCTTATATCATTTCGCCAGGCAATCATGAATATGGATACGTCAGGGGGGATGAAGGGTTCACCCATTTCCCTGAATATTTCACATTCGAGAGGAATCCCAAGCTCGCCGACTGCCTGGTGTCTGCCATTCCGAACAGGGAAGGCAGGGTCTCTCTTGAGAATTCTGCATATGCTTTCCACGACGAGAATTGGGGAGACATCCTCGTGATTACTTCGGAGTGGGCACCGAGGGACACAGTCCTGTCGTGGGCTAAAAACCTCTGCGCAAGCGACACCTACAAGAATTACAAAGTCATATTCATGACTCATTCTTTTCTCAGGGAAGAAACCGCCGAACGCACTAAGGACGAACACTATAAAATTCAGCCTCGCAACTATGGTCAGGATATCTGGGAGAAGCTGGTCGAGCCTTCTGATAACATCCGTCTTGTCATCTGCGGACACACCGGCGAGCCTGGCAGCTTCGAGAAAAGCGTGGCTTACCGCAAAGACAAAAACCACTCAGGGAAAGAAGTACATCAGATGATGTTCAATGTGCAGATTCTGGGTGGTGGCTGGGAAGGCAACGGCGGAGACGGATGGCTGAGGATTCTGGAGTTCATGCCGGACGGAAAAACCATCAAGGTCAAGACTTATTCCCCGCTGTTCGGAATATCCCCGACGACTAAGCAATTTGCCCATCGCACTGGCAAGTGTGACCAATTCGACATGGTGATAAATTGATATTGGAATATCGTTTGATAACTATGAGAAGTCTTAGATTCTTCGCCGTGTTGGCAGGTGTTATCGTATGCATTGTTGCGTACTCGCAGCCAGGCCAGCGCCGATTGCAGTATTGGGGTAGCCCTGAGAATTATCTGAATGCGCAGGGGACTGTCATTTTGGACTTGGTCAACCAAACGCTTGACGAATGTCCGCCATCTGTAAAATATTCATTGGAAAGGAGGCAGGCTCTGACGCTGCTGGATGCTGTCTTGCATGAGACAAAATACGATGACGGCCAACTGGTGAGGGATTTCATTGCATCTCGTCTGGACCGGGTGCTGAACGATCTGAAGAAGCCTCTTCCTTCTAAGAAAGATGTCAGAATATACAAAATATACAATGACGGATTCCTCATCCGGTCGCAGGCAGGCATCATAGCTGTTGACCTGAACGGGCGGCAAGGCTCACTCATCCCCGATTCTCTCATGACAAAGATCGTGAGCAGGTGCGACGGGCTGTTCATAACCCATATTCATGAAGACCATTGCGACAAGAACGTAATAAATCTGTTCTCATCAATGGACAAGCCGGTGTATGTTGTAGGAAACTACGCCCTTTCCGGCAAAAACGTGCATCTGGTTCGTTATGACGAGCCAAAGGAAGTCTCCGTAGCTATGGGTGGAGAAAAAATTCAAGTGATGGTCCTCCCAGGGCATCAGGATGACCTTTTGAATAACCTCTATGTATTCACCTTGCCGAATGGTCGCTCGGTGGCTCATCTAGGTGATCAGTACAACGAGGAAGACATGCCAATGATAAGAAATGCCAAGGAATATGCCAAAGGCCTGGATGTGCTGATAATCAATTGTTGGAGCAATCATTTCAACGAATATGTCGCCGGATTTTCTCCGAAGGTGATAGTGACGGGCCACGAAGACGAGCTCGGACATTCCATAGATCACCGCGAGGCATTCTGGCTGACATATTACAAGATGGAAGAAGTCTATAAGATTTCTGTCCCATATGTGATCATGGGCTGGGGAGAAGGCTTTACGTTCAGGCCTTAAGCCATACAGGGTTTCAGCCATTGCTGTACCCTCAGGCTACCTTTGCAGTATGTTTGTCCGCAAGAGAAAGAAAGATGCGAACAGTCGATCTCCAGAGGGTGAGCAAAACGTCTTCGTAAGTGATTGATTATCAGCAGGGGTGCTGCTCACCTATATAAAAATCAGGCAGGGTGGGTAATTGGTATGAGCGAATATATTGATTATCAGCCATATGAGAAGCGCCTCCTGCTCACCCTATCCATCGACTTTAACAAAGGGGCCGGAATATATCTTGAAGTCTAAATTAGGTAAGAGGCGGGCAGCCGGAGGAGGATGGAACTAACCATGGAACAACAACCTACCGCCCCACTCCTTAACCTCTAAGGGGTGAATCTTTGCTATGGTATGAAAATGTCAGGTTGCTTATGACTATCGTCTCCCGATTTGGAACAGATCCGGAGGATTGTCATCTTTGTCTGTCCCCCTGCTCTTGCATGGCAAATCCCCCATGACAAATTCCATCATACCCCCGGAGAGTATGTCTTGGTGGCTGATATAGTTCTTAGAGTATTCTTTTCCGTTTAGACTGGCCTTTTCAATGAATATGTTGTCACGTCCTGTTTGCTTCGTGATGATCGTGAACTTGTTACCGTTCTCTAGCCTGATCTCTGCTTTGTCAAATCTGGGACTTCCGAGGGCGTAATACTGACTCCCTGGGCATACTGGGTAGAAGCCAAGGCTGCTGAATACGAACCATGCAGACATCTGTCCGGCATCATCGTTGCCGGCAAGTCCGCCCGGTATGTCGCCATATTCATTAGTGAGTATTTTGTAGACATATTCTTGCGTTTTCCACGGCTCTCCAGCATAGTCATATAGATATGCTACCTGATGACATGGCTCATTTCCATGCCAGTAGTATTCCCCTTCGAACAAGGTGTCAAGTTTCTCAATGAAACTGCCCCTTCCTCCCATGGCCTCCATGAGACCATGCAGATCATGGGGTGCGAACCAGGTATAATGGCATGGTGCGCCTTCGGTAATGTATGAAGCCATTGCAAAAGGATTGTTGTCCTCGCAGAAGCTTCCGTCCTTGTACCTCCCGTTTGCATATCCGGTCTTGGGATCGATGACGTTACGGTAGTTCTCGCTTCTTTTCTTGAGGATTGCGTAGTCCTCGTCCTTGTTAAGGATGGCAGCAACCTGTGAGAGAACAAAGTCATCGTAGGCATATTCAAGAGTCCTGGAGGTTTGTTCCTTTGTGTGGAATGCTTCCGGGACAGAATCCTCCAATGGAATGTATCCATGCTTCAAATAGCTCTCAAGAGCACGTCTTCCCATTCCGTTGGCATATTCTTCGTGGGTTTCAGGCATCTCAAAGGCGTTCTTGCGCGTAGCCTCGTATGCAGTCTCGACATCGAAGTCCCGTATCCCTTTCACTATCGCATCGCCAATTGCGGCTGTACAGTGATCCCCAATCATTGCTGCTGTGTAGCTGTTCCAGCAGGGGAATATCGGTAGCCATCCTCCCTGTTTGTACTTTAGGACAAGAGATCGCATCATGTTAGCGCTCTTGGATGGGGAAATAAGCACTAGAAGCGGGTGAAGAGCCCTGAACGTGTCCCACATAGAGTAGTCATCATACACCGGCCTTCCATCTTCTGATTTCAGAATATGTTCCCCCTTTGAGAACATTGGATATCTTCCATCCACATCACTAATCGTCCTTGGAAGGAAAGAGGCTCTGTACAGCGAGCCATAAAATTTTCGGAGTAGGGAGGAGTCGGTACTTGTCACAGTTATCTGCCCTAAGTGCTTATTCCATATCGATGAGAGTTCCCTTCTAATGTCATCGAATTTTTGGTGTGGGATTTCGGAAGAGAGGTTATTGAGGGCACCTTCCATATCCGTGAAAGAACTAGAAGCTCGAACTATAATCGGTGAAGAAGGATCTTTTCGATGGAACCGTATCCACAACCCTATGTTTTTCTTGTTCTCAATCATCGTTTCTCCTTCGAAAATATTATTGTCGCAGTATGTACCGTAATCTTCGATTGCATCTGAGTATTTAACGACGAAATAGCCCTTGTAACCGGCTGGTTTGCCCCATCCCTGATATATTCTGTGGATTGGATTGTATCCTCGTATTTCTTTCCTCACCGTGTCGATTTCGATATGGCCGGCTCCTTCATCGCTGTTCGGGTTGATGATGAGGTAGGCAGGCAATTCCTCGGGATATGAGAATCTGAATATCGCACTTCTCGAGCGCCCTGTCATCTCTGCCGTAATCCCGGAGCCTTTCATATACACGGAATAATACGAGGGTGTAGCGATTTCGTCACTATGGCTGAAGATGACTCCTCGATCGGATGGAGACGTGTAGCTTATGCCGGTTGAGGGAAACAGAGTCATCGATCCGTAGTCCTGAGTGCACCCCCCAACTATCCAGTGAGAGTTCCTGAACCCTTGTATTAATGTGTCCTTGTAATAATATGGCGCAATGCACTTTCGCTCCGAATCCCGAGTCTGAGGAGTCCAAAAATTCATTCCATTGGGCTCTAGCACCGAAGGAAGGGTCTGTCCGTATTCCTCGCTTCCTTTTCCATACCTTCCTTCGGTGGACATTGCGTTGGCAGCTGTCCCAACGCGGGTATCAATATAATAGGTTAGGTTAGAATCAACTTGTTTGTTGCAACTGAAAATGCTTCCAAGACAGATGAGAAGGAATAATATTCTTCGCATACCTATTCTTAAAATGTGTTCGGACATGAATATCAGCTGTGCTTTAATTTAATCTTAATGGTTCTTGACTCACCCTCATCGTAAGGAGCGGAGGCGTTGAGTAAGTAAACCTTTACTCCACGATTCTCTTGTCGAAGCAGAGGCAGGCTTGTTTTCTCCTTCTCGTCAAGCCAGATTTCAGCGGAAATGCTGGAAGGCAACGTTAACGTAATCGTCCTATTGCCCTTCTTCCCTTCGCTTGAGAAATGAATATCACCTCTCTGCGAATGGACGGAAAAGCCCACACTCTCCAGGTCGCAAACCTGCGGCTCTATTTTGACAAGACTTCCATCAGCCCTTAACGGAATGATTCCCGCTATTCCCTGACTCATTGCAATAGCCGGAAGGACGGCACTATGGCTCCATTGGGAAGTGTTGTCAGGTTGGCTGTCGAAGAATTCTTCCAGAGTGTTATTCTCCCAGATGGAGTGCATTTTCCCCCACCGTGACCTAAGGTCAGAGATTACCTTGTCCATTCTCCTGAACTTCACGAGCGCCCACATCGGCCATACAAGATTGCAAGGGTATGATTTTCCAAGGCTCGGCGGCTCGTTTATCAAAACGTCAAGACAATTCTGGTAATATCCATCTGGACATAGGTTGAAGATCAATGCGGTGGAAAGCGATCTGTCACAGTATCTGTCCTCGCCATCATTGTCCCTCCATGGAAGGTTGCGGACAAATATCTTTTTTTCTTTGTCCCAGAACTTGTCGATGCATCCTGCGAGAATCATGTCGCCATATTCATTGATGTCGGACTTAAGGTCATTTCTCTGAAAGACCTCGCAAAGAGGAGAGAGGGCGTAACGGCACATTGCGGCTACATATAGGTTAAGCGCAAGCTGTTTGTCTCTGTCGTTGTCGTAGGCCTTTTGATCCATGTAAACAGAACAAACTCCAAGGTTCTCTGACGGGATAAGATGCTCCTTGTCATCCGTGAGTGTCTTCAGGTAATGGTAGAATTTCTCAAGACGGGGAAATACCTCGGAGAGAGCATCTTTGTTGCCTGTATACATGTAATAGTTAAAGACATCGAAGCAGAAGCCAATGCTGTGATCTAGGATCGGACCCCAGGCTGTAAGCTGCATCTGCCGCTCGAAAATGCGGACGAGCCTGTCCCAGCCTGGCCAGCTGTCCATGAAGTAACCATCGATGGAAATCCCTTGGCTGAAAGTGTTTATGTATCTGGTGACAAGGTCTTCTGCTCCCAGCATTTGGTACACGGCATGGATTTGATGGCCTCCATCGCCGCTGTACTGCTGTCTTTCTCTTGCCATGCCGTCCACTAGGGTCTCCTGAGCGCAGTTGTTCAGAGTGTTTATGGAAGCGTTTACGACCATGCTAAGAGTGTCGTCCCTGATGGCTATGCCAGGTGTGTCAGGCCATGGGAATATTCTTCTGCGCATTGAAATACTGGAAAGCGTGACAGGTCTGTTGAAGTTCCTTATGATGAACTGTACCCACTTGTAGCTTTCGAAATCGAATGTCTCGAATTCATTCAAACCCTCTTTGCATATGAATCTCGTCCAAGAGTGAAAATGGGAATTGATGATAGCCGGTCCGCCTGGTTCGTGAGCCTCATGAACCAGCATTTCGACTATTGTCCCCTCTGGAGCCTCGATCCTGAATTTTGGGAATCCAACACCCTGCTCACTGAAAGCGAATATGTATGATGCGCTTTTGTCCCCACAAGGGCTAATCAAGTATGAACTCTTTTGCATGGGCTCGGAATACACCTTCCTGTCGCTGACTTCGTAGGCGGAAGAATCCATCGCAAAGTCAAAAAAAGTTTCTACAGGAACCTTCCAGTCGATAACCATGGTTTCGGTAAGCGAGGGGTTTGAAACTATGTTTTCATCCATTAGGGGTATGGTCCTTTCTCGGAGTTCGACATCACTGCTGTTGTTGCGACTTTCCCAGATATAGTCTCTGTATCTATTGCATATGGAGGGCTTATTGCCTTGGCCATATTCTCTGGCATTGATCCACTCTCGACCTAACTGGTATCCTGCGGTAGTCCATCCGTATGGATATCTCCTGGCATCAAAGCACTCTTGAAGAGAGCGAAGGAACCAGCGCTTGTATTTGCCGGGTTCCCATGACTGAGGAAGCGTGCACTTCCAGGAAGTGTCGCTGACTATCTTCATTCTGCCAATGTTAAGTGATAAAAGCAAGCCTGGCTTTCCGATAGGTGTAGTGCCATCTCCGCTTCCGAAGAAACAGACTTCCACTCCGATGGTGTTGCCCCCCACCTTCAGACATCTCGTTATGTCAACGGGGTCAGCTTCTTGCCATCTTGGGTCAGACGGGGCCGGACCCCACTGAACTCTTTCTCCGTTGACGAATAGCCTGTACCTGCTGTCTGCGACGATCCAGCCTTTCGCTTCGCTCGGAATGGAGTCCAAAACAAAATCCTTTCGCAAAAGGACAAAAGTGTTTTGTGGAGTCCTTGACGATGGATGCCAAATCCATTTCGCAGGGCGGAGGTCAAGTCCTCTGCCGTAAGGCTCGCTTGCCGCAGGAACTAATGTACTGGCACCTGCGTAAATGACGAGCAAAGAAAGAAGGCTGAGGATTCTGTGCATAACAGGATGAATTTAATAAATTACTCGGAAATAAATGATAGGAACAAAACCTCAGGAGAGGATCCTCGCCGGGAGGAGGGTCTCTCTCCTGAAGAATATATTCTAGTATCCAGGATTCTGCCACATGACGGCTTTGTCATTGTAGTTCGCAATTTCCTGTGCTGGGATTGCATACAGAAGCCTGTCTGCGCTGCCCATCTTGTATAAACCGCTCTCGTTCTCGGCCCTAGCCAAGAACTTGTCCATGACGGTTTGTGCATCTCCCCATCTTACGAGGTCGAGCCATCTAAGTCCCTCGAATGCGAACTCGACCCTTCTTTCTTGCTTTATTGCATTACGGAATGCTATCTGTGAAGGTGTCGTCGTGCTTGTAAGGGCAGTAAGGCCTGCGCGTGCGCGGACCTTGTTAATGAGGTCGAATGCTTCGCCAGAGGCTGAATATCCTGCTTCATTGAGGCATTCGGCGTACATAAGCAGAACATCGGTGTACCTTATGACAGGAAGATTGACTGCGAAGTCATTGTTGTTCACTGGCACGGCAGTGTAGTGAAGCCACTTGCGTATGTACCATCCGCTCCTGACGCTACTCCCCACGGTGATGCCGGTTACGACAGACTGCTCTTTTCTGAGGTCCCCATTTTCATATGCTTCAATCATATCTTCAGACACTTCCAGGAATGCAGATGCGCCAGAGAATGGAGTGAGATTGCCTTTATACCCTTCAGGCAAGAATGAATTGCAGAGGATGTTGCCTTCGCCAAGGCCTCCGTTCGTGAACTGGATTTCCCACAGACGTTCCGGTGAGTTGTTGAATGCATCGTTGAAACAGTCTTCGTACTTTGTGGCCATTTTGTACTTTCCTGAGGAGATGATGTTCTTTAGAAGAGGAACGGCCGAGGAAAACTTAGACTGGAACATGTACAGACGCGCGAGTCCGCCTTCCGCAGCATACTTCGTAATTCTGCCGAGATTTTGCCCTTCCCATGATTCTGGGAGCAAGGTAATGGCAGTCGTGTAATCCTTCTCTGCAAAATCGAATGTCTCTTGCTGTGAGGAACGCTTTATATTCCTTGTTCCATCTGTGGAGTATGGCTTGTCAAGGAGAGGAACGCCTCCGAATGAGGCCCCTAACGTGTAGTATGCCCATGCCCGAAGAGCGAGAGCCTCTCCCTTGATGCTCTTTTTTAGGGTTTCGTCTTTGAACTCAACCCCATCTATTTTGTCAAGAATCTCGTTTGCGCGATAAACTACGGTGAAGAGTTTCTGCCAGAAATCTAGGATGTACGTGCCAGTGGCATCGTCAAGGAATTTGTCATTTTGGTCCACGTACCCAGCCCCTACCTTAGTGTCATCGCTTCTGGTAATCGACATTCTGAAAGTGCCACCAAGGTTGTTGAACAAATCCTGTTGTTGCGCATATACGCCGGCAATAGCAACTTCGAAATCGGAAGTGGTCTTGTAGAACGTTCCAACCGAATACTTTGATTGCGGATTTTCGGTGAGGAAATCCTCGCATCCGGTAAAGGCAGGCGTGGCGCAAAGTGTGAGCGCAAGCGCTATTTTCACAATATGATTTTTCATGTCTAGACTCAATTAAAATGTTAGATTAACTCCGAAAACGACTTTGCGGCTCAGAGGATATGTGCTATAGTCAACGCCGAGCCTTGTCGTGCCGTTGCCATTAGTGTCGGACTCTGGAGTGTAGCCGATATAGTTAGTGAAAATGTAGACATTGTCCATGGAAGCGTAGACCCTCGCATTTTTGATGTTTACCTTCTCGAGAATGCTCTTTGGCAGATTGTAGCTTAGAGTGATGTTCTTAATTCGCAGGTAGGTGGTGCTGTATATTCTCTTATCGTCGGTGAGGCCGCCGCCTGATTGCCCGAAGGCGTTAGGAGTCTTCCCATCCCAGTTCATGTTGATGCCATGCTTCTGGATGTAATCAGTAGGAATAGGATTCTCTCCCGTCCCGTACTTTTCCTCGAAATCGATTTTGTAGCTGGTAAGCCACTTACGGAAGGTGTTGCGAGTGCCGTTGCCCATGTCATTATGACGTCCTCCGATGTAGAGGATGTGACCCCCAATCTGCCCCTGAACCAGGCAGCTTAGGTCGAAATTCTTATAGCTGAATTTGTTTGTGATGCCATATGTGAGATCAGGGAAGTTGTTCCCACAGACGACCATGTCATCGGAAGTGATTTTTCCGTCATTGTTCTGATCCACATAACGGACGTTGCCTTCCTCTTGACCTGAAAGAATTGGAACGAGGGCTTTTCCGTTCGCATCGAAACAGTCTTTGGTGAGCAGCCCGTCGGTCTTATATGCGAGATATTGACTAAGAGGCTTCCCAACTTCTGTACGATAGATCTGTCCCCAGCTCCTGACGTCCAGTACCTGCTGGCCGCCCATGTCCGTTACCTTGTTTTTATTGTGGGACAGGTTGAGGTTGGTCATCCATCTGAAGCCGTTCTTGTTCACGTTGATTGAGGTAAGATCCAGTTCGATGCCTTTGTTCTGCACGGATCCGATATTGGTCTGGTATGAGCTAAATCCCGTAGTGTAAGGGATAGGCATCGAGAACAGAAGATTATCCGTATCGTTGATATAGTAGTCGATGTTCATCTGCAGCCTGTTGTCAAATACAGAGAAATCAACTCCAAAGTCGAGGGACTTGGTCGCCTCCCATTGGAGATTCTTGTTCGCCATGTTTGAAGGAGCAGCTCCGCTGACTATGTTGCCGTTCCATACGGTCGAGTACGTACCAAGGGCGGCAATTGAAGGATAATCGCTTCCCATGTTGTCGTTTCCTGCCTTGCCCCATGAGGCGCGGATCTTCAGAAGGGATATCCATCTTACGTTCTTGAGGAAGTTTTCCTTGTTCATCTTCCATCCGGCAGAAACTGATGGGAATGTTCCCCATCTGTTGTTCTGGCCGAATCTTGACGAACCGTCTCGGCGGATGCTGGCGGTAAGCAAGTATTTTTCGTCGAAGTTGAAACTGGCTCTGCCGAAGAATGATGCATTGGCGTAGGCGGTTTTTGAAGTGGATGCTTCAGTAGGGGTGGAGGCAAGGTTCAGGGTGGTGAGATTCTCGTAAGTCCATCCGGTAGCGGCAGCGCTTATATCGTAATATCTCTCCTTCTCGGCGCTCTGGCCGGCCAGCAGGCTGATTGAATGCTTGCCAAATGTCTTTTCATATGTAAGGGTATTTTGGATCATCCAGTTGTTGATGGTGTAGGAATCGCTGTTTCCTTCTGATTTGAATCCGTTCCTGTTGATATTGCCTGGAAGGAAGTATTCGTGGGTCATTCCATCGTAAGTGTCGCTGAACATCGTTTTTAACTTAAGCCCGTCAAGAATCTGGTACTCGCCCCAAAGAGATGCATTGATGCGAGTGTACCTGTATCTGTCCGTCATTTCCTTGAGCCTGAGATAAGGGCTAGGAAACACCTCTCCGACTTCGGCGGAAGATGGCATCCCGTTGTCGCGAGTGGACTCCTCCTTACCGACAAGCGGAGACATGATGATTGCATGATGTAGGGCGGATTCCTTTCCGCCGCCACCTCCTTGGTCCTGTTTTGAACGCGATACACCTAGGTTGAGCCCTACTTTGAGCCTCTTGTTTATGTTGAGGGTGCCATTGGCCCTAGCATTAATCTTTGCGTAGTCTGTCCCGATGACTATGCCTTGCTGGTCAAGGTAACCTGCTGACAGGAATATAGAGCCGATATCATTCTTGGCCGAGGCCGTGACCTGATAATTCTGGATAGGAGCAGTTCTTAAGACAGTTGACTGCCAGTCAGTGAAATCCGTCTTTGTGAGCCACCAGTCAGGTATTCTGTTGGCTGATGTCCTTGCGGACATCGGATCCTTCATGGATCCGCCTTGGCGAAGATGGTTGACGTTCCGGATGTACATTTGTTGTGCTACATACTCTTCTCCGTCGAAGATGTCCAATTTTCGTTCTGCATTTTGGAGTCCGTAATAGGAGTCGAAAGATACAGAAGGTTTTCCTTGTCCCTGTTTTGTCTCTATCAGGATGACCCCGCTTGCTCCGCGTGATCCATATATGGCAGATGATGAGGCATCTTTGAGAACTTGGACGGAAGCAATGTCTGAAGGGTTGATGTCACTCATATTGTTGCGTGGAACTCCGTCAATGACATAAAGAGGAGTGCTTGTGCCATTGATGGTGTTGATTCCGCGGATGTGGATAGTGAGGTTGCTGCCAGGAAGACCTCCACCACTGGCAGACGCACTCACTCCGGCAAGCTGACCTTGGAATGCCTCTCCCACAGTGGCAATAGGTCGGTCTGACATCGCGTCTTCGGAAATCTTGGAAACCGACCCCGTGAGATTCGCTTTCTTGACGCTGCCATATCCAACGACTATGACATCATCAAGAATCTGACTGTCCTGTCGGAGAACTATGCTGACGTTGCCAGCCGCATTGACGGTGACGCTCTCCGTAATGAATCCTAGGAATGACACTTCTAGGGTGCTTCCCTTGGAGACTGTCAGGAACCATTTCCCATCGGAATCGGAAATCGTTCCATTTGAAGAGCCTGTCTCGGAGATGCTGGCTCCAGCTACTGGAACGCTGTTCTCGTCAAGTATTTGTCCGGACACCCTGATTTTCTCGGACTGCTGTTGCTGAGAGACAGTCTGGACAGTAGAATTGACAATGCTTGCAGAAGCAGGGAGTGAGAAAGAGGATATCAGCGCGCAAAGAGCGAGTATCCTCCTTCGCGATAGAAAAGTTTTTAGGATAGGGAACTGTCCCATATCCGGCAAATTAGGAGGAAGCATAAATGTTATGAATTAAAATGTAATGAAGCATATTACGTATTATTTGTCATAGAAGAAACGGCACCTTCCGTTGCCAGAGGCTTGCTGATCGAGGGAGTAATGTCATCCTTCCCGGAACCCCACTCCTTGTTTGGAGAGCTTCCCATTTTGAACACTAGCGTACCTCCCCTCATGATATCTTCGTGGCTTATCCACGATTTCGTATAAGGCTTGCCGTCAAGAGTAGCGCTCTGTATGTATACGTTCTCCGGAGAGTTGTTTTTTGCTATGACCTTGAATGTCCTGCCGTTGGTAAGGAATATCTCTGTTTTGTTAAAGCTAGGGCTTCCTATTTGGTATATTGGTAGCCCGGGACATGTCGGATAGAATCCCATTGCGCTGAATATGTACCATGCTGAAAGCTGTCCGCAGTCATCGTTCCCCGGAAGGCCATCCATCCCATTGCTGAACTTGTCTCTTACAAGCCTCCTTACCGTCTTCTGAGTCTTCCAAGCTGCTCCCGCATAGTTGTAAAGGTATGGGGAATGCATAGAAAACTCGTCTCCTACGTAATAAAAATCTCCTTCAAAGAAATGGTCAAGTGCCGCCTCCAACTCTTTGCTTCCGCCAAAAAAATTGATGAGACCTTGCACATCATGAGGTACGAAGAACGTAATATTCCTGTAATAAGTCTCCCTGTCTCTTTCAGTCCCTTTAGACCATGTGCTTACGTCAGTGTCTTCGGGACTCCTCCAGGAGCCGTCGCTGTTCCTGCCGCGAATGAGTTTTGTCTCAGGATCAAGTACATTGATGTAGTTCATTGAACGTTTCATCAGGGTGGTATGCAGGTCTTCCCTGCCCATTCCCTTCGCAACTTGCGCGATACAGAAGTCGTCGTATGCGAATTCCATTGTCCTGATAACGGATTCTTTCTCCTTGTCAGTAGGGACATATCCGAGTCTTATGTAGTCTAGAATCCCTACACGGGCTTTGTATATTCCAGTCCCAGGGGTCGTAGCACCCTTGATCATTGCTTCAAGTGCCTTGTCAAGGTCGTATCCTCGTATGCCTTTGACATAGGCATCTGCAATGACGGCATCGCCATGCGTTCCTGTCATTATATTGGAATACCCTGGACTAGGCCACTTCGGTATCCAGCCTCCTTCGTCGTAACAGTTCAGAAGGCCCGTTATTATCTCGTTGACCCTCTCGGGGTCAAGTATCGTGAGGAGAGGGTGAAGTGCCCTGAAGGTGTCCCATAGGGAGTAGTCGGTGTACATGATGCCGGGCATCACTCTGTCATTAAATGCGCTGTAGTGCATGCCATCTTCCGTGATGTTTCTGGGAAGGAGAGATACCCTTTGCATCGCAGTGTAGAAAATCTGCTTGTCGGATTCTTTGGCCTCGATGCATATTCTGGAGACGGTTCTGTTCCAGATATACTTGGCTTCGTCTCTGACCTCATCGAAAGTCTTCTTCCCGATCTCCCGTTCGAGGTTTTTCCTGGCTTGGTCGATGCTTATGAACGATGTCCCGATCTTGATGTCCACGACTTCGCCTTCTTCTGTCTTGAAAGACACGCTTGCGGCAGCGGCGGCAGATCCATTCTGCGCCATCTTCATTAGTTCCGGCTCGGAGCGACTTTCCGGTTCAACGCAATGGAGCCTTACTGTAGCGAGCCTCGTATTTTCTACATACTCGACCTTGACGCTAGCTGTGTCTCCCTCGTTCAAGCAGACTGAATACATATCTGTGAATGGACGGTGAGTCTTCTTCGTGTCTATTGCTTTAACTCCGCCTATAAACAATCTTGAGTAAT
Organism: Bacteroidales bacterium UBA1680; assembly: GCA_002320605.1. GTDB lineage: Bacteria > Bacteroidota > Bacteroidia > Bacteroidales > UBA932 > Cryptobacteroides. The sequence continues at coordinate 67,312 of DCKG01000017.1, forward strand.
CGTCTGTGATGAGGTAGAATACATGCTTTCCGGTTTTCCTTGCTTTAAGAACACTTGTGAATCTGGCGGAAAAATGATCTTCCGGAATTCCTTTTGCGGGAGAGCCTTCCCATTGAAAATCGAGATTCTTTGTCGTTATGATTGCAACTGGCTTCCCGTTAAAATCTGGATTATCAAAGAATTCCCCTGTAAATCCACCAGGGAATAAAGCGGAATCTTCACCGAATACCGGCTCTGGCAGAATGTCGCATGACTCGAAGGCTTTGCTGAATTTCGCCACGAAAAAACATGCGAAATCATTCCCCGCATAACCTTGATTCCCTACCCTTCCTGCCGTCGTGACATAGCCTTCTATCTCTTGGCTCTGTGGAATCACGTGGAAATAGTTCCCGTACTCGCTTCTGGCGTTATCGAATGTTATATGTGCGCTATCTGATTTCGGAAATGTGAACCGGATGCATCCTGAAGTCGATGCTCCTGTCAGTTCGGCCTTTATTCTGTATCTGTCGAGAGCAACGCTATAGTAGTATGGTTTTGCTATCTCATTGTCGTGGGAGTAATCTGCCTCCCTTTCATGAGCCCTTTCTCCAAGGGTGCCTGTGGAAGGCATTACGGTAAAGGAACAGTATTCCGACATTGCTGCTCCGTTTGGATAATGACTGGCTCTGAACCCCTGAATATATGGTTGGGAAGAAAAGTAACATCTATCGGTTCTCGCAGTCTGGGGAGATAGCTGAATCATTGCATATGGGTGGCCTACGCCAGGATATACGAACCCTGAAGGCTCTTCGGGTCCACTGAGGGTCGATCCTTTCTTCCATGCTTGGGTACCGATTCTCGTGTCAATATAGTCTGTGAGGCCGTTGTCTCCTGAACCTTTGCAGGACAGTGTTGCAACTACAGCGAAAATGAATACCATGTATTTGAGAATTATTTTCATTATAATGATGAGATGAATTTTCAACAATTCTGCCTACCACCAATTGGCGGAATTTAGGCGATAACATTCAAAAGAAGGCTGTGACCATTACTACTAGTACAGGGTATGCCACAGGGTTTTCGTTTAATTTAAGAATAGTGTCCATAGTAAATTGACATCCTCTGTAAAGTAATAATTGTGCCTGCCATATGCGGTTGCGAGTTTCCAAGTGTAAAGTTATGCATTTACTAGAGGCATGCGACATCCTAGTATTATTGGTAAAAAGACATTTGTTACTCTATTCCGACATTCGGGGGAATTAGCCTCGAATGTATTCTTCTTTCATCCGTAGAATGGTCGGCATCTGTGGAATTGTTCCTAGATGATTTTTTGGTTCAGTTTTCGATACTCCAGGGGTGTCTGCTCGTATCGAATACGGAATCGTTTGTAGAAATGAGCAAGAGACTCGAATCCACATGAATATGCTATTTGCTTTATGGGAATACTGGTGAGAATCAGCTGGTCTGCTGCATGCTTTATCCTGATGTCGTTCACGAATTCTGTCATTGTCTGATGGAAGACCTCTTTTATTACTCTGTTGACATAATCCGAATTCCTATCGCATAGTTCAACGAAGCCAGAAGTACCGTTCCTGAAGCAATCAGTATTGTTGTAGTTCTTTATCGCAGAGATGAGCCATGAGGGGATATTTGAATAATCCTGCTCAGTGGCTAGTGGCTGTATGTTCCTCAGAATGAAAAGAAGGAGGCTGTCCAGCTGCATGTACGATCGCTTGAACCTCATTGTTTCTTCGGCTCTAGAGGAGAATCTCTTTATCAGTTTGTCTGAGACTGTTATGTGGAATGGCAGGATACTTTTAGACCAGAAATATCGATTAGAGGTAGGGAAGTATCTGTTCCGGTATATCTCTAAAGTGTTTGCGGGGAAAGCTATGTTGACAAGAGTGAGTCCGTTTTTGCTGCTTGAGGAGAAAGTGTGCCGGTCTTCAGGGCGGATGAACACTATGTCGTCGGCTTGTATCCTTATCTTGTCCCCATTTATATAGTGGATGCCTATCCCTTTCTCCACCCAAAACAATTCCGCATAGTTATGGGAGTGGTATGAAATGTCATTCCTCGTATTTATGCAGACCCTCGCTATGTGAAACACTTCGTCTTTGGATAGGAAGTGCTTGAGGTCAAATACGTCGCAGCCTGTTTGCTGGATTGGTTTATTAGCTTTTCTCATTATATTCATTCTTTACCGCAATGATTGCGGCGAGAATTCTAGTTGATGCATAAAGCAATCCTGTGGCTAGTCCTATTTCAGAGGCACAGGATCCATATATCAAAGTTAAAAATAATTATCCAATTTCGCATACCGAGATTTTTTACGTTTTGCATCCGTTTGATTTCATTCATCGAAGTCTTTCCTGCGTGGCTTTGATCGGTCGAGAAAAGCAAAAAAAATATTTTTATTTGACGATTATTCGGGCTATATTTGTGCAATTATAACTAACAAACACAACCAGCTATACTAATCAAGATCTTTCTTTCGTTAAGATTCTGATTATTAGCTCCCATTAATTTAAGTATTGCACTGCCATGAATGTGACGGTGAGAATTGTGGATTATGAAGGCTGATAAATACATAACAAGGAAAATGGAGTCTTTCATTGAGGCAAATCCTAATGCCAGGATGAAATACATGTATGATACTATCTTCAACATGCACGTGATTGAAGTCGCTTCCATTTCTCTGTACGAGAGCGCAGAATTTAAAGCTTGGCACGACGATCTTCTCTCCGAATTTGCGCGGAAATACCCCACGGAGGAAATAGGAGTGATTCTGACGGACTCCTTCTAATTATCGTCGGCTAATGCTTGCCCCAAGCATCGTGATTCTTCATATTCATGGGGCAGATGATTTGGGTCAAGTCCAAAGCCCTGTGTTAAAGAATGAATGAGATCACCTTGGAACGAACGACCCCACAATCCTGACCGTCCCATCTCGTCATCCTGACCGCACCATCCCGTCATCCTGAACTTGTTTCAGGATCTGTTCTTCACAAGCCTAGATTCCGGATCAAGTCCGGATGACGGGGATAAACGAGCCCAGATTCCTGGTCAAGCCCGGATGACTGAAGAAGGATGAACTCGTTTTACCGTCATCGTGAAATGCAGGGCTGCCGGCGAGGTTGTGGTCGATGTGGTTGCAAAGTATAATCCATGTCCTCGCCCAGAAGGACATCAAAACGAGAAAAATGACATTTATGGGCGACGGTATAGTGCCACCGACTGGCTTGTAATGAAGAACTGCGCCGCCCACCCAGTTCACAGAAAGGGGGTTGGTAATGCGAATATGTGTCCTTGGCTCTTAAAATGAATGTCACCGTTGCCTACGATTGTGAATAATCACAACCTCTCTTCAAGGTCTCATAAAACCTTGTCGATGCTGCGAATAAAGAATTGCATACGTATATTCAAACCGTTCGGAAGAAGTGTCTTGCAAAGCGCTGTCGAGGCAGGCCAAAAGGCGGCCTCACCAAGGAAATAGCCTGGGGTTGTCTCGCAGAATGCTGTCGAGGCAGGCTGCACAGAGGTGCGTAGGGAAGGGCATGTCTCGACATCGAAGCCTCCCAAGAGCCACGTTGTCGACCGACACCCATTTGCAGAGCCTCCGGAAGGACATGTTCCGACAGCACTTTGCGAAATTCCACTACGCTCATCCTGTACGATCAACGCCATCATTAAGAGCCGATTCAGTTCCTGCGTTCTTTGCAATTAGCGGGCTGGCAGTAGTGCTTCTAGGGATGCTATGTCCCACATTGCCAGCCCCATTTCGGTGGAATGCTTGGGATGACGGGGAGTATAGTTAAGGATGACGTGGTGTATTCTTAAACACAGGGTTTTTGACTTGTTCCAATGATTTCTCAAATTAGTTTATGCATTTTCAGTTGCTGCTGCAGGTCTCGATGGCCGGGGCAGACGTGTTCCAATAGGGCGTGGAACTCAGGGCCGTGATTGAGGTAGCGCAGGTGGCAGAGCTCGTGGAGCATTACGTAGTCGCGAAGCTCTGCCGGTATCCTCACCAGGTTGAGGTTCAGGTTGATGTTGCCCTTCGCCGAGCAACTGCCCCAGTTCGAAGAATTGTGCTTTATCCGCACCTGATTGTAATGAAAGCCGTATTTCCTTGCAAGCTCAGCAAGCCGAGGTGGCAGTTCAGTTTTCGCCTGCACCCTCAAGGCCTCAATTTCAGAGGCCGATGAAACATATTCATTGCCAGTCCTTTCCTTCTGCCGCGCCTGAGCTTTCAGCACCCAATCCCGCTTAGCCATGAAGAACTCCAGCCCTTCCCTATAGGGAGCGAAGTAGGGGAGAGTAACGGTCACGCCCCCTTTGACGCTTACCCGCAGTGAGAGCCTCCTAGTTCCCACGCGCTTCACCAGCCGTACCTTCCCAGCATATTCGTCTACGAATATTTTCATGTCTTCTTATTACATTCTGCCAAGTAGCCATTTCCATGCAGGAACGACTTTTATGCTCTTATCTCCATGCCTTAATGTTGCTTCTTCATCGTGAGTTATAATGGTCATATCGTCACAGTCTGTTGCCTGTGAAGCCTTCAGAAGGCCAGAAACCTCACGCTCCTTTGTCTCGGAGTTGTTGATGCTCCAAGACACTTGGATTAGGTTCTTGATTTTTCCCCTGTCTTCCAGAACGAAATCACATTCTTTGCCGTCTTGAAAATAAAAAATCTCCTCAACAGATGAGCGAATTCGACATAGCTGAAGAAAAATCGTGTTCTCAAGTTTAGTCCCATTATCGTTGCTTTGTGGAAGAAGGATGCTTGAATGAATCCCATTATCCATGCAGTAATATTTTTTCAGTCCTGATTGGCGTTGTACCAATGATTTTGAATACTTTGGGATTCTGAGAAATAAGAATATATTACATATATAGTCTGACCATAGGTAAAGGTCATTCTTGCTGACCTTGAATCCTTGAGACTTCAAGTCGTTGAATATCTTGTTGATAGATGTAGGCTTCGAGATGTTGGCAAGCAGTCGTTTAATGAAGTAGTTTACAACGCTTACATTCGATATTTTGTAGTGCTCGACTAGATCCCTATAGAGCATTGCAGTAAAATAGTTCTGGAGCAGTTCGATTTTACGAGATTCCGATTTAGCTAACGTGACCTCAGGGAAACCGCCAAAAATGTTGTAGTCATCAAAGGCTGCCTTTATTTTTGCGATATCGCTCTCTAAGTGACTCGTGTCGTCAATGCCAGTGAATCTTAGATATTCATGAAAAGAAAGTGGGAATGTCTTATATTCCAAAGGATAACCTCGTAACGCTGAGACAACCTCTGTCGATAGCATCGTGGCATTGCTCCCGCAGACAAAGATATGCTTGCAGTAGCTTTTGTAGAGGCGCAGGACAAAATATTCCCAATCCTTTATCAGCTGAATCTCATCAAAAAACATATAAATTTCATTAATAGAGATTTCAGGGAACATCTCCATGTAAGAAGAAATTATGTCGTCCAGTTCGTCCGTGCTCATGCCAACTAAGCGTTCGTCATCGAAACCAATCCATAGGATGCGAGTTTTGCTGACCCCGTCTTTAAGGAGTTGATTGACCGCTAGTTCCATCATCGTAGTTTTGCCACAGCGACGGATGCCAGGAATAGTTATTATCTTATTCTCTTCCGTGGGAATCTTTATGTCACGTTCTATTAAATTGAACGGCATTTCGCTCTGTTTTTTCGCAATGATAAATTTTATAACGTCCTTGACCATAATTAATACGATAGTGATTAGTTACAAATATATAAAAGTTTCCCTAAAAAAGGGAAACTTTTATAAAATCTTTCTCAAAATATGGGGAAAAACGATCGTTGATGTCAATCATTATTGCTGGTTGGCATCCGACGTCGTGGACATATCTTCCGCGGTTGGAATGACATCGCAATTGCCGTGGGCGTCGGCGGTTTGTTCCTTGGCGAAATAAAGAATCACCAGGATCAGGACTGCCGCCGCTATTGCGAATATGGTGAAATATAATGTCCTGGGCATTATGTCCAGCATGCTCTTGGCTTCCTGAACCTTCTCGCCCCCGAACTGGGACATGAGAACGGCCAGCAGGTTGTTCGAGCAGTGCATCAGCATGGTTAGCTTAAGAGAGCCTGTTTTGTAGTAGACGTATCCGAACAGGGAGCCGATCAGCAGCGCAGTGATGCCTTGCCAGTAATTGCCATGGATGGCGGCGAAGAACAGGGCGGAAATGAATATGGCCAAGGCAGGTGACATGCCTCTGCTGTTAACGTCTCTGCTGAGGCCGTCGTTGTGCGAGTAATTCAGAAGGCCGCGCAGGATGATTCCTCGGCACAGCCATTCTTCCAGCACGGGAGCGAATATGCAGGTCGTCACTATGCTCACCCAGAGCGGACCATCTAGAATCGCCTCCATGGCTTTCATGAGATTGTCATCCATTTCAGGTAGAACGCTGTTCAGCAGTTCTGTCATGAAAGAAAGGGACAGCGTGCCCAGAATGACTAAAAGAGCTGCGCCGAAGCCTCCTGCTTTCCCGAAGTGGTTGCTGTCCAAGGCATAGCCTCTGTCAAACATTGAGTTCTGGCTGCTTTTGAGCCTTACGAAAATGAAAACTGGAATGAACTGGACCGGATACATTATGAGCATCATGTAACTCATCTTGAAGCCCGGCAAAAACAAATTAAAACATAAGACGACGATTCCGGCGAGGATCATTCCAACTATGAACCACCCTAAGACAGCGAATAGCCCGCCTACTGACGGCGTGTACCACGAGCAAGCCGAGAGCAGGTCGTAGTTCTTCTGGACTGGTCTATTCTTGAAAAATGACATATTCCTGAAAAAAATTAAAAATCTGCCAGCAACGGCTTGCCCGCTACCGGCAGATGAGATATATCCATTAATATATTAAATATATTACTTCTTCCAGAGCGGGGTAGGGTATATTCCTTTATCCACCAGTTCTTTGAATTTGGCAACCACTCCTGGGCGGTCCTCCTTGTAGGTGACTCCGAACCAATGAGAGTCGGTCGAAAGCACCTCACATTTGTAGCCATCCTCCTTCATCATCACGTCCACTGCATATGGAATGTAGAATTCCTTCTTCAGTTCGTTGATGTTCTCGCTGAGGAATCTGTCGAAGACTCCCTCGCTCAGGGTGAAATAGTCTGGAGTGAAGCCCCACATATTCATAGAGCAGAGTGCCTTAGCGTCAAGCTCGATATGCGTCTGGCCAGTGACAGTGTCGTCGCCATAAACTTTCCCGTCGGCTTCCTTACCAACGTTCACGTGCTCTGCCACTCCGGTAAGGTGCTGGGAAGCATCGTAGTAGCATATCCCTCTGGAGACTTTTCCATTCTCGGAGAGGGTGTGGTCAAGCTCGAAGCCCACTATGCTGCATGTTCCTTTAGAGTTTTCATGAGCCTTAAGCCAGCCGGCTATGGTCTTGAAAGAATCTTTTCCGTAGAAGTCGTCGCCATTGATGACTGCGAATGGCTCGTGTATGACATCTTTTGCCATGAGCACAGCGTGAGCCGTCCCCCAAGGTTTCTGTCTTTCAGGGTTCAGCGTGTATTTGGATGGAATCTTGTTGAGCTCCTGAATCACGAAATCGAACTCCAGCGGGGTGCCGTCAGGGCATTTCACGCCAGAGTATTTCTGCCTCACTGTTTCTTCGAACTCATCCTTGAAATATTGCCTGACTATGTAGACAACCTTTCCGAATCCAGCATTAACTGCATCGTAGATAGAATAATCGATGATAGTCTCTCCGCTAGGGCCGAGGCCGTCCATTTGTTTTAATCCGCCATAACGGCTGCCCATTCCTGCAGCCAAGACGAGAAGCGTAGGTTTCATTGGCTTGTGATTTTATTATCTAGTTTCCGCAAATTTAGTTATTTTTGCGCAAATAACCTTCGTAATCGTGGGAAAGTTCAAAGACATTTGGGACAAAGATAAAGACGGCTCGAACGCTGAAAAACGCTCTTTCGTGCGATATGCGATAGTGGCAACGGTTGTTTTCGTCATCCTAGTCGGATTCCTGAACAAGAATAATCTAGTGCGCTGGATTCGGTCTGGAATAGAAATCCAGCAGCAAGGGCGTCAGATTAAGGAATATGAGGCCGACATAAAAGATATGGAGGATAAGATCAATGGCCTGACGACAAGCAAGGACTCCTTGGAGGAATATGCCCGCGAGAACTTTAATTTCGCCGAGCCTGGCGATGACGTGTACATTCTAGAAGACGAAAAATAAGAAGCTGTTTTGAAATGTTTGCCGCAGTTATTCATAGGGATTTTTCGAGACAGTTTCAATTGCTGAAGAGGAAGCATAGCGGTAGCTATGTGACCGATGAAGCAGAAGAAAATGGCCGAAAAGGCACATAAAGAACAAGAGTGAATATTTCAAAACAGCTTCTAATATGGAATTGAATTCTTTAACGGCGGTCTCTCCCATCGATGGGCGTTATGCCTCGAAGACAGAGGCCTTGAGGCAGTATTTCAGTGAATATGCTTTCATCCGCAATAGGGTGAGGGTTGAGGTTGAATATTTCATCGCTCTTTGCGAGATTCCTCTGCCGCAGCTCGCTGACTTCGGGGAGGGGAGCGGCTTTTCAAAGGAAGAGCTCTTTTCGAAATTGCGTTCGCTATATACGAATATGCAGCCTTCCGATGCCGTGCGAGTTAAGGAAATAGAGAAAATCACGAACCACGACGTGAAGGCAGTGGAATATTATATTAAGGAGCAATTCAAGGCTTTAGGAATATCCCGATGGCAGGAGTTCGTGCACTTCGGGCTTACTTCGCAGGACATCAACAACACGGCCCAGCCGCTGATGCTGAAGGAAGCTATTGAAAATGAATATATTCCTAGACTGTCCGAGGTGGTTTCCGCAATGGAGGCGGATGCGCAGGAGTGGGAGGACGTGCCGATGCTGGCGAAGACTCACGGGCAGCCTGCGACGCCGACCCGCCTGGGGAAGGAGTTCGAGGTGTTCGTGGTGCGTTTGCGCGAGCAGATGAGGCAGCTTTCGGAGCTTTCCTATCCTGCCAAATTCGGTGGGGCTACGGGGAATATGAATGCCCACAAGGTCGCTTATCCTTCTGTAGACTGGGTTGCCTTCGGGGACGAATTCGTGACTTCGCTGGGGCTGAAGCGGTCTTTCCCCACGACGCAGATTGACCACTATGACAATCTTGCCGCAATTTTCGATTGCCTTCGGAGAATAAATACTGTTCTCATTGACTTTTGCAGGGATGTCTGGACTTATATTTCCATGGAATATTTCCACCAGCAGGTGGCGAAGAACGAGGTTGGATCTTCTGCCATGCCACATAAAGTGAATCCGATTGATTTCGAAAACGCTGAAGGGAATCTCGGGATGGCGGATGCCGTGCTTACATTCCTTTCTATGAAGCTTCCGATTTCTCGTCTGCAGAGGGACCTGACCGATTCCACCGTGCAGAGGAACGTGGGCGTGCCGATTGCCCATGGGCTGATTGCTTTGGCTTCGTTGAAGAAAGGACTCGGAAAGCTGATTCTTAATCGTGCTGCCATCGATGCCGACCTGCATCGCAACTGGGCTGTAGTTGCCGAGGCCATTCAGACCATCCTCCGCCGCGAGAACTATCCGAACCCGTACGAGACGCTGAAGAATCTCACGCGCACCGGTGCTGCAATCGACGAGTCCACCATATCTAATTTCATAGATTCTCTGGACGTCTCCGATTCCGTCAAGGCAGAGCTCCACGCCATCACCCCTTGGAACTACACCGGCTTCTAGGCTGATGCCACCCTGAACGACCCTGCCCTCGTCATCCTGAACTTGATTCAGGATCTGTTTTTCGCAAACCTAGAATCTGGCCTGAACCATCTATTCCAGCATGCTGCTACTGGCAACCCGATGGAAATCTCTTCAATCGAGGAAACAATCTCTCCGGAAGTCATCGCCGACATCATCGCGTGGATCAAGTCTTTAAGGATATTCCACGGTTAGTAGTTCATGCCGAAGTACCACAATGGGATGACGGATCCGTGCCCGGTTTCGATGTCGTCTTTCACTATGATTCCATTGTTCACATTCTCTATTTGGCGCTTTCCCTTCTTCATGCCGCCAACCTCGAATGTATATGGCTTGATGTAAAAATCGCTTTCTCGTGATGCCGTGACTAGATTGCGGACACGCATCTGATTATAGAAAAACGTCTTACCTATATTTGCCTTCCCACCTGTCAGGGCATACATCAGAGTAGTATTGTCCACATATACTTTCTCCATCTTTCCAAGAGCTCTCATTCCCTGCGTGTTGTCGCGCAATAACCCCAACATCCCTGCCTGTCCCAGATAAACGAGATAAGAAGGCACGTTGTTCTTGCTGACCCCAACTTCTTGCGCCAAGCTGTCGAAGTTGGGTTTGTACGGTGCTATTCCGGAAACGATTTCCAGCAGACGTTCCAGCTTGCGGGCCGTGTCTGGACGAAGGTTTGCGGAATGGGCGATGTCTATCTCCACCGTTTGCACGACTATCTGATTCAGGCGCTGATAGAATCCAGGTTCTTCAGCAAACGGATAGTAACCCTCAGTGAGATATTCATTGAAATATGGTAGCGGATGCGGAAGTTCCGGAATAGTAACTCGCTGCTTTATTATGTCATCTATTGAAAACACTGGGGCCTCGATGCCTTTGCGGATTAGAAGAAATTCGCGGAATGACAGACCTTGCATCGAGTACATCAGCGCTCTGCGGCTCAGGTCGGCCTGACCTTTAGTAATTTCGAGTACGGAAGATCCCGTGAACACTACGTGCAGGTCAGCGTGAACGTCATAAATCTGCTTGAGTTCCTGGCTCCAGCCATGATATTTATGGATTTCATCGATGAAGAGATGAGAGCCTCCGTACTTCACGAACTCATCTGCCAGAGACACAATAGAGTGGCTATTGAAATATAGGCTGTCTGCGCTTACATAGAGCACATTGCTCCTGTCCGGAAGATGCTTGATATGCTGAAGCAGCATGGTTGATTTCCCTACTCCCCTTGGGCCAATAATGCCTATCATTCGCGCCCTCCAATCAATGTCGCCATAAAGATAACGAAAATGCTTCTGAGTGGTCTGCCGAAGCATCTCATCTTGATATTGATATAAAATTTCGTCGACCATGATCATGTATTTTCTGCGAATATACTAAAAATCCCTATAATAGGGACGATTTGCCCATATTTGTCACTATTATAGGGATATATTGCGAGCGTCTGAATTATTGCGCTGTGTGTCAGGTGCCTTAAAGTTGCCCGTTGAGAAGGTGCCAGAGGATGACTGTGTGACGGGCTTCGGCGACATCGTGGACGCGGAGGATGTCGGCTCCGCCTTGGAGGGCGGCGAGGTGGGCGACTTGCGTGCCTGGAAGGGCTTCGGAAGGCGTGATGCCGAGCGGCTTCCAGATCATGCTCTTTCGGGAGACGCCTACGAGAAGCTGTTTGTCAAAAATCGCCAGCTGAGGCAGCTCACGCAGCAGCTGCCAGTTCTGCTCAATGGTCTTCGCAAAGCCATAACCAGGGTCAAGGATCCAGTCGGAAATGCCGAATCGCATGGCGCGCTGAGAGAAGTCGGCGAAAAAGTCTTTCACTGCCGAGGTCACGTCATCGTAGTCCGTGAGGCTCTGCATGGTCTTGGAGTTTCCGCGCGAATGAGTGGCTATGTAGGGGAGTCCGAGCCGTCCCACCAGCGACAGCATCTCGTCCGATCCTCCGCTTATGTCGTTGACTATGAACGGTCCGAAAGCATTGTACGCCTTCAGGACTATCTCTGGCCTGAATGTGTCGATGGACACGTCGAAGTCCCGTTTGCCGCTCAGGAGCCTTAGCGCCGGTTCAAGTCTTCTCCACTCAGTCTCCTCGTCAACCGAATCTGACCCGGGGCGCGTGGAGCAGGCTCCGAGATCGATGATGGCAGCTCCGTCTGCGGCCATCGACCGCACTCTGGAAAGGAATGTCTCCGGCACGAATTCGCCGGAAGCCGAGAGTACCCTGCTGCCGGCGTAAAACGAGTCATCGGTCAGATTGACGATTCCCATTATCTGAATATTTTTCCGTGAATTTGCCAGCCTGGATTCAGGCTTGGCTTTCGTAACGTTAAAATCTTGTCTAGTGTTTTCCATAATGCGCCAAAAATAGTCAAAATTGTGGTATCTTTGCGAAGTTTTTTAAGAATATGCTAATAGTCATTGAAGGGTTGGACGGCTCCGGCAAGTCCACCCAGGTCCGGAAACTGAAGAAATACCTGGAGGGGAAGAACGACAAGTTCGAATATATTCACTTCCCCAGATATGATGCCCCTGTGTACGGCGACCTCATCAGCAGCTTCTTGAGGGGCGATTTCGGTTCCATGAACGAAGTGCACCCGAAGCTGGTGGCGCTCCTTTATGCAGAGGATCGTCATGGCGCTGCACCTACCATGAAAAAGACCCTTGCAGAAGGCGGAGACGTGCTTCTGGACAGATATGTTTATTCGAATATCGCCTACCAGTGCGCTAAAGTGGCAGACACGAAGGCAAGGGAGGCGCTAAGGCAGTGGATCTTCGACACTGAATACGGTGCATTCGGCCTTCCGAAGCCAGACTTGAACATATTCCTGGATGTGCCTATCTCGTTCGTCAAGAGCGAGTTGGAGGCGGCTAGGAAGGGAAAGGACAGGGAATATCTCCATGGCGCTCAGGATGTGCACGAGGCGGATATCGAGTTCCAGAAGCGAGTGAGGGATGTTTATAGGCGCCAGGCTGAACTGGATCCTAAGTTCATTTCCATCGACTGCTCCGACGAGTTCGGAGACATGCTGCTCCCAGACGACATATTCGCTAAAATCGTCAAGGAGGTTGAATCATTGAAGTGCAGTGAAAATTTAGGTTCTAAGGCCGCTGCTTTGCGAAAACAAGATATTAAATGAAAAAATCCCATTATAGGTTAAGGAGATTCTGCGCATTCCTGATAGGTGCCACATTAGTAGTCGCAGGCGTTTTCAAATTGATGGATCCCGTGGGCACAGGGCTCATCATGGAGGACTATTTCAAGTTTTGCCATATTCAGTTTTTAGACCCTGCCGCCAAAGTGCTTGGAACCCTTCTTGCCCTGTTCGAGACTATTGTGGGAAGTGCCTTGATGACAGGGGTCTGGCGAAGGATCACCGCAATCGTGACATCTGCGATGGTAGCATTTTTCACCATCCTTACGCTCATTCTTGCCATTTCCAATCCTCCTATGGACTGCGGCTGTTTCGGAGAGGTGATTCACCTTACCAACCTGCAGACTTTCTTTAAGAACCTTGTGCTGCTGGCATTGGCTGCCATTGCGTTCCTTCCCATCAATGAATATGGCGATGCGAAGAAACTGAAATATATCGCTTTCTGGATAGCAGCCGCATCAATGCTAGGCTTCACGATATATTCATGGTTCACCATCCCTATGGTTGACTACACGGCGTTCAAACCGGGTAGCGAACTCTATGCATCGATGGACAATCCATCCGAGGCATACGACGACATGGAGACAAAGGTGATTTACGAGAAAAATGGCCAGGAAGGCGCATTCCCGCTAGATAAGCTGCCTGACTCAACATGGACATACGTGAGGACTGAGACAGTGCGCATCAACGACGGGGAGGAGAACGAAACTTTCCCGCAGCTCTCTTTCAAAGACGCTGAAGGAAATTACCAGGACGGGCTGGCTACGGAAGGCGACGTGATGGTATGCTCTGCTTACAAGCCGGAGAAACTCAAGGGAGGGGCTTGGGACAGGATGGCAGATGTTATGGAGATCGCGAAGAGCTCCGGATACGTTCCTATTGCGCTTGTGTCTTGTTCGCAGGAGACTTTCGATAGCTTGGGCTCCATTACTCCTGATGTGCGGTCGAGGCTGAAAAAATATGTTTATTTTGCTGATTTCAAGACACTTGTGTCAGTGAATAGGGCAAACGGAGGCTATACTCTCTTCAACGATGGAGAGTTGATACGGAAATATTCCGCCCGCTGGAATCCTTCGTCATCTGAGCTGCTGGATATGGCAGGCACTAATCCATCGGAAGAGATGCTGCATTACAGCACGAACGGCAGGCTGCATCTCCAGATGTTCTTCCTCTATCTATTCATAGTGCTGGTGCTGATTTAATGAATATTCCACGCTTCTTGGTATATTTGTAAGTTTTAAGAATTATCATGGGACTGTTTGACAAAGGGGTACAGAAAACCAAGCAAAGCTTTTTCCAGAAGCTGTCTAGGGCTATCGTAGGTAAATCGAAGGTGGATGATGATGTGCTGGATGCCATAGAAGAGGCTCTGGTATCTTCAGATATGGGCGTAGATACGACCCTGAAGATTATCGACAGCCTCGAGTCGAGGGTGAAGAGCGACAAATACATGTCCTTGGACGAGCTGGCGGACATGCTCCGTGACGAGATAGGCGAGCTTCTGAACGTGGGGGGCGAGATTTCGTCCGCTGAGCCGTTCGACCTGACGAAAAAGCCGTTGGTGGTGATGGTCGTGGGCGTGAACGGGGTCGGCAAAACGACCACTATAGGCAAGCTGGCGGCGCGTTACAAGGCCCAGGGCAAGAAGGTGATCCTTGGCGCTGCGGACACATTCAGAGCGGCCGCAGTCGATCAGCTGCAGATTTGGGCAGACAGGGCTGGCGTGGACATCGTCAGGCAGAATCAGGGCTCCGATCCGGCATCAGTGGCGTACGACACCGTAAGCTCTGCGGTCGCGAAGAACGCCGACGTGGTGCTGATAGACACCGCCGGCAGGCTTCACAACAGGGTGGATCTTATGAATGAGCTTACGAAAATCCGGAATGTGATGCGCAAAGTCATTCCTGACGCCCCTCACGAGGTGCTTTTGGTGCTTGATGCATCCACCGGCCAGAATGCCTACCAGCAAGCCAAGGAATTCTCCAAGGCAACCGATATCACTTCGCTTGCGATCACGAAGCTGGACGGCACCGCCAAAGGGGGAGTGGTAATCGGCATTGTGGACCAGCTGAAAGTGCCCGTGAAATTCATAGGAATAGGAGAGGGAATAGACGACCTGAAGCCTTTCGACAAAAAAGAGTTCGTGACGTCGCTTTTCTCCACAGGGGATTTGAAAGGATAGAATATAAAATATTAAAGGAATATGAAGCTTTCTTATAATTGGCTTAAAGACTATTTGGAGTCGGATCTCACGCCGCAGCAGATTGCGGATGCGATGACGGCGATTGGAATTGAGGTTGATTCAGTTGAGGAACAGGAGGAGATTCCTGGTGGACTGGAAGGTGTAGTGGTCGCTGAAGTGATTGAATGCGGACCGCATCCGGATTCAGACCATCTGCACGTCACGAAAGTGAACGATGGCACTGGTGAGCCTCTGACGGTCGTCTGCGGTGCTCCGAATGTTTCAAAAGGCCAGAAAGTGCTTTTCGCCCGCATAGGAGCCGTGCTGCCTGGGGATTTCAAAATAAAGAAATCCAAATTGCGTGGGGTAGAGTCAATGGGAATGATCTGCGCCGAGGACGAGCTCGGCATAGGTACTGACCATGCGGGAATAATGGTGCTGCCGGAGGATGCCGTCGTCGGGACCCCAGCAAAGGAATATCTACATTTAAAGACCGAGGCCGTAATTGAATATGAGATAACGGCGAATCGCGTGGACGCCGCTTCGCACATCGGCGTGGCTCGCGACCTTTATGCCTGGATGCGTCTCAATAACATTCCTTGCAAGTTCCATTACCCAGACGTAAGCGCATACAAGGACGGCGATGGGAATGCCATTCCAATCGATGTCGAGGATGCGACTGCCGCACCTCGCTACGCTGGAATAACGATTCGTGGCGCCAAAGTCGGCCCGTCTCCGGAGTGGCTTCAGAAGAAATTGATTTCCATCGGGTTGCGCCCGATTGACAATATCGTAGACGTGTCCAATTTCGTGCTGTTCGAGCTTGGCCAGCCGCTGCACACGTTCGATGCTTCAAAGATAATAGGAGGGAAGGTTATAGTGCGTAGGGCGAAAGAGGGAGAGAAACTCGTTACCCTGGACGGCGTGGAAAGAACGCTTCATGCGACCGACATCGTGATAGCCAATGCGGACGGGCCTATGTGCATAGCGGGAGTGTTCGGAGGCAAGGAATCCGGAGTTTCCCAGACCACCACGGACATATTCGTAGAGAGTGCTTATTTCGATCCTGGCTCCATTCGGAAGACTTCTAAGAGCCAGGGTTTGCAGACTGATGCATCTTTCCGCTACGAGAGAGGGGCGGACCCATCAATCTGCGAATATGCTTGCAAGCGTGCCGCACTGCTGATTCAGGAGGTTGCCGGCGGCCATGTCGAGGGTAATATGCAGGAGTTCTACCCAGTGCCGATTCGCAAGAAAGTCATCGACTTGGATTACGATAGGATTGAAGATTTCATTGGCAAGAAAATAGGCTACGACACCATCGAGAAAATTCTCACTTTCTTGGCCTACGATTTCGTGGAAAGAAGGCCGGACGGGGCGAAAGTCGCCGCCCCTACCTATATGGTGGATGTCTATCGCGAGTGCGACGTGGTCGAGGAAATCCTGAGAATCTACGGCTACAACAACGTGGACCTGCCGATGCACATGAAGATGAGCGTGAGCGCTACTCCGACCCCAGAGCCAGAAGCTATCCGTAACGGGATTTCCAATTTCCTGGCAGCCAACGGCTTCGTAGAGACGATGAACAACTCGCTCACGAAATCGGCATACTATGCCGGCCTTAAAACATATCCAGAAGAAAGGTGCGTGAGAATAGTGAATCCTTTGAGCACGGACCTCAATGTAATGCGCCAGAACCTCATATTCAATGGCCTCGAGGTGGTAGCATACAATGTCAACCGTCAAATGACGAACCTTAAATTCTTTGAATATGGCTCTGTTTATAGTCATGACCCTCAGAAGGATGGCAAAACGCTGGATGCTTACGAGGAGCATCCGGCATTCGGCCTGTTCATGACAGGAACACCGGAGAAGGCTTGGAACTACCAACCTGGCAAGAGCGACTTCTTCCAGCTTAAAGGCTATCTGGAACTGCTGATGAAGCGTTTCGGCGCTGACCTTTATCAGATGCAGGCTGCTCCTGCACCAGGAGATGTATTCAGTGAAGGAACTGCCTACGCCATGCCAGGGCAGCAAATTCCGCTGGCAGTCATAGGCACAGTGCTTCCGGCTCTTGCGAAGAAATTCGACGTGAAGCAGCCAGTGTTCGCTTGCGAGATAAACTGGAACATGCTGTTCACTTTAGTGAAGAGAGACAAGGTTCATTTCACTGAGTTGCCGAAATTCCCTGAAGTTAGGAGAGATATGGCATTACTCTTGGATGAGTCCGTAAGCTATGCTGATCTGCATAAAGCGGCATTCAAGACAGCGAAGAAGTTGCTGAAGAGCGTTTCGCTGTTTGATGTTTACAGAGGCGACAAAATTCCTTCCGAGAAGAAGCAGTATGCCTTGAGCTTCGTTTTGCAAGATCCGGAAAAAACCCTCACTGACGATGCTGTGGAGCAGATAATGTCAAAATTACTGTCCTCATTCCAGAATCAGTTCGGTGCTATTCTAAGATAATCAGATGAGACGATTCGTCGGCATATTCATTTCCATCCTAGTGGTGTGCGCATTAGCTTGCTCTTGCGTACGAAGACCGAAGACAATTCCTCAGAAGAAGATGAAGGAAATATACAAAGAAATGTTCTTGGCCGACCAGTGGCTGAATAACAATCCGGACAAGCGTTCTAAGGCCGACACGACATGGTTCTACGAACCCATTCTGGAAAAGCATGGTTACACTCTGGATGATTATTATCACACGGTAGCTGTTTATCTCGAAGACCCAAAACGATTCGTAGACCTTATGGATGATGTCTCCGCTATGCTTTCTTCTGAATCTGAACGCCTTGTGGCAGAAGTGGATAGAGAAGATGTGGCGTCAAGCATACATGCGGCAAGCGTGAAGTGGAAAATCGGTTATCGTAATGATGACCTGAAAGTCATTACTAAGGGCTACAGGATGACGAAGGAAGCGGACAGCGTCTGGTATCCGAAACCTATCGTTGAAGACACTGTATTCTCTGGCCCTGAAATGTTTTTCGATGAATTGCCAGATCCAGTGCCTGACTCTCTTAAAGCGGATGCTGAAGCTTCGGGGCTCCCAAAGGCGAAGGAATTCAATGATGAGGATAAGGTAATAAAAAATATATCTGTGATTAATGCAATGCCTGTCCTTAAAGCCAAAACGAAATGAATAGAATAGCGGCCTCATATGTTTTCCCTCTTGGAGGAAGTGAACCTATTAGAAACGGATACATTGAATATGCTGACGACGGAACAGTCGTCTCTGTCGGAGCTTGCGAGAATCCTAGTGGCGAGAGCGAATTTCTGGACGGAGAGGCAATAGTGCCAGGTTTCGTGAACGCCCACTGCCACGTGGAGCTTTCTTACATGAAAGGCTTGTTCAAGAAAGGCACCGGAATGGCTGGCTTCATCGATCAGATTAATGCCCTTCGAGACACCAAGCCGATGGAAGAGAAGATCTCTGACATTCAGTTCTGGATGGATGCGATGTGGTCGAGGGGAGTGCAGGCCATGGCTGACATAAGCAACTGCGCAGACTCGTTCGAGATAAAACGAAAATCCCCGATGTACTCTAGAACTTTCCTGGAGGTGTTCGGAACCGAGCCGGAAGATTGCGAAAAAGTTATTGCTAGCGTACTGGCGCTCCAGAAAATTGCCGGAAGCTTCGGTTTGGATGCGTCTCCGACTCCTCACGCTTGCTACACCATGAGCCCGGAGCTGCTCACGGCATCTTCAAGAGAAGGGCTCAAATCAGGCTATCTTTCTTTCCATAGCGAGGAAACTCATGAAGAAGAGGAGATGCTGAAATATGGCTGCGGAAAGATGTGGGACAATAGAAAAGCCGCTGGAATGAGCGTTCCTCCTGTCACGGGGAAATCTTCTCTGTCATATTTCATCGATAGGCTTGAAAAAGCTCATCCTGCACCGTTCGATGAGCATATTCTCTTAGTGCATGAAGTCTGCATGGATCAGGAAGGCATAGATGCCATGAAAGCAGTGATGAGACATCCTTTCATAGCCCTCTGCCCTTGTTCCAATATATTCATACATAATGCCTTGCCTCCTGTCCGTCTGATGCTTCGCAATGGGCTGAAGCTCACCATTGGCACAGATTCGCTATCCAGCAATGACGATTTGGACATCGTCAGGGAAATGCACTGCTTGCAATGCAATTTCGAAGGACTCAGCCTCAATGAACTGCTGACGTGGGCGTGCCAGAACGGTGCGGAATTCTTGTCGAAGGAAGATGTCATCGGTTCGATTGAGCCAGGGAAAAAGCCTGGGCTGGTTGCGATTGGCAATCTTTCTGATTCCGCTTCATTGACGCCTGCAAGCGTCTCTCGTCGAATAATATAAGAATATGCTGAGGGAGAATATAGTTTTCGGGCCGATTCATTCTCGCCGCCTTGGCGCATCGTTAGGTATAAATCTGCTGCCGCAGAAAGGAAAACTCTGCGACTTCGACTGCATCTATTGCGAGTGCGGGTGGAATAAGGACGGGCTGGGGGATAGGAATATTCCGTCGGCTGATGACGTTAAGGCTGCTCTTGGAGCAATGCTGCAAGAATGCTCCAGAGGTGGCACCAAAATAGATTCGATTACTTTTTCCGGAGATGGCGAGCCTACGCTGAACCCGGATTTTCCAGAAATCATAGACATCACGCTGGCATTGCGTGATAAATATTATCCTAGCGCAAAAGTTTCTGTCCTGTCTAACTCAACGAGAATCTCCCGAAAAGAAGTTTTCGATGCTCTGCGCAAAGTGGATAATCCCATAATGAAGATCGATGCCCCAACGGATGAGCTCGCAGCCAGGATCAATAAGCCCTCTTGCGGGTACCATGTCTCAGATATCGTAGAAGGACTGAAAAAATTTAACGGCGATTTCATCTTGCAGACCATGTTCCTGAAGGCTCCGGACTTCGATTCCTCATCGCCTGAAGTCTTGGATGGCTGGATGGAAATCGTTCGCGAGCTGAGCCCTCGCGAGGTCATGGTCTACACCCTTGACCGCCCTGCCCCAGCACAAAATCTTAGCAAATTCACGGTGGAAGAAATGACGGCCTTAGTCCGGCCTCTAGTGGACGAAGGCTTCAACATTCAGATCAGAGGTTGAGAAGTTGAAAATCTTTGGGCGCAGGGTTTTTTCCTGAGCTTTTTTCTTTACCTTTGTAATCAACATTAGTGCAGCGATATTATGAGTAGTTCTATTTTGACGAGTTACGGTTATTCTCCAGAAGAAGATCAGATAAGCAAGAGGCTGGATGCAATTGCCATGAACATAGACGGTGTCATGTCGGCAGACGTTCTTAAGAAATGCATGTCTTTCATGGACTTGACGTCACTCCACAACGAGGACACGCCTGCTTCCATCGAGAAGCTAGTGGGCAAAGTCAATGCCTTCAAAGGAAAATATCCGGAGTATCCTCTCCCGGCATCCATTTGCGTATACCCGAATTTCGCTGGCCTCGTGAGGGAGAATCTCCGATGCGATGGCGTCCATGTCACTACGGTTTCGGGTTGTTTCCCTGCGTCTCAGAGTTTCCTGGATGTCAAGGTGAAAGAGTGCGAGATGGCGGTGGCTGCAGGTGCTGACGAGATTGACATCGTGCTAGCATTGCATGAGTTCCTGAACGGGAATTACGATGCGGCGAGAAAAGAGATTCGCTCTATGTGCGCCGCTGTCCGTGCCGCTGGCGAGCTGGCTGGACGCAGCGTAGTTTTCAAAGTCATTCTTGAGACGGGCTTGCTGGTATCTCCGGAAAGGATAGCAGAGGCTTCTTTCATGGCTATGGAAGAGGGCGCTGACTTCATCAAGACTTCTACTGGAAAAGTCAGCGTGAATGCGACTCCGGTAGCGGCAAGCGTAATGTGCGAGTGCATCAAGAAATTTTATGAGAAGACCGGCAGGAAAGTCGGTTTCAAAGCAGCGGGCGGCATCTCTAGCGCAAAAGACGCAGCCTGCTACTATATGATCGTGAAGACTATCCTCGGAGATGAGTGGCTTTGCAAGAGCCTTTTCCGTTTCGGGGTGAGCCGCCTCGCCAACGCTCTCATGTCTGCCATAGAGCAGAAGACGGTGGCATATTACTAGAGAGATTCAGAGATATTCTCTGCGATTTTTTCGATAAGCCTTTTTCGAGCCTCCACGCTAGCCCATGCGGTATGCGGTGTGAGGCTTAGTTTTTCTGGATGCCTGGTGTGCAGCAATGGGCTGTCGGCTGGAAGCGGCTCTGTCACGTAAACATCCAACCAGGCACCTCCGATCCTGTCTTCGTCTATGACTTTGGCGAGGGCATCTTCTTTTATGATGCCTCCGCGTCCCATATTGAGTATGAATGCCGTGGGCTTCATCAGGCGGAGCTGCTCTTCTCCGACCAGTCCGTTTGTCCTCTCGTTCATGGGAGCGTGCACCGAAATAACGTCGCTTTCTCGCATCAGCTCGTCAAGGGACACGCTAGGATATTCAGCGCAGTGGCTGGTGCCGGAAGTGGAATAATATATTATTTTCATCCCGAAGGCTTTCCCGACCGAAGCTACCTTTGAGCCAATCACCCCCATCCCAATGATGCCGAGAGTCTTTCCTGCAAACTCTATGAAAGGTCTGGTGACATCGGTGAAGAGCCCGCTGGCGGAATATTCCCCAGACTTCACTTTCCGGTCGAAGTAAGGGCCGTTCCCAGCAAGAGTGAGCATGTGCATGAATGTCTCCTGAACCACGCTGTCGGTGGAGTAACCAGCCACATTCTTGACAGGTATGCCTCTCCTCTCGCATTCCTTCATGTCTATGTTATTTGTCCCTGTCGCTGCTTCGCAGACTAGCTTGAGCTTCACAGAGGCATCCAGCAGCTCGGCGGTAACCTTTATTTTGTTGATTATTAACACTTCGCAATCGCAGACTCTGCTTAATGCCTCTTCCGGGGTAGATGTGGGCCAGCATGTGAGATGTCCTAGTCTCTCAATCGGTTCTAAAGAAGCGTCACCTATCGTGGCGGCATCCAGAAATACAATTTCCATAAGTGCGATTTTTTACGAATATAGCAAATATGCCGCCGAAAACCAATGCGGAAAAAGAAAGAGACCGCATCAGATTGCTCTGACACGGTCTCTAGCGTGCGCGAGATGAGAGTCGAACTCACATGTCATAATTGACACTAGCTCCTGAAACTAGCGCGTCTACCATTCCGCCACCCGCGCTTGGGGAATGCAAATATACGAAATGTTCGGTTAATTCCAAATTACTTGTAATATTGTTTGTAGACGCGATCGATGACGGCCTTCTTGGATGGGCAGGATGCTGCGAGATATTCAAAGTAAGTCTCTATGTCTCTGACGTTTGAGTTCAGGGCGAAGAACATGTCTTTCTTGGTGATGCCTTTCTTTTGCAAGTCTTCAAGTGCCTCTGGATGGAACCAGAGATCGTCTTTTTGGGCGACATCCCTGCCATAACGCTCCTTGTAAAGAGAATATTCCATGAAGTATCCCCACATCTCGCTCACTCCAATTATTCCTTCGTGTTCTCCTTTGCCGCTACCGTACATGTCCCCTGTCATCGCAAGGTTTGCCAGCATCCTTTCTGTTAGCAGGCCCCAATAATCCTTCCCTGCTCTCGCAAAATGGGAGGCGTGAGCCAGCTCGTGCATCGTGACTGAAAAAATCTCATCGTACTTGTAGTCCTTGTCTCTTGTCCCGATTGTGATGTCAGGGGCAAAAATCCTTATAACTGAAACATAATATTTCAGGTATTTCTTGAGGAGGGTATTGTCTAGCAGCGTGCCATGGTGCATCATTATGGCGCAAGAAGGCTTAATGAGGTCCAGGATCCATATTCGCAGGTTATGAGGCGGAGGTGTCACGCCGTATGAAGAACATGTGGTGTAATATTCGTAGGCGGCATTATTCACGACGCATCTTCTGAACACTTTATCTCCAGATTTCGTGTCAATCGTGACGTCTTTGCCAGAGGGGCTGCCCTTCCCTAGTGTTGACGTAGATGCAGTGACTAAAATCTTATTGAATCCGATCTTGAAGCCGGCCTTGTTCTTGAACCGGATGCTGTAATGAGGCTTGGAAGAGAATTTCTTGTTCAGCTTGTAGTGACCCTTGTCATCGGTGTAATCCTGGCCGAACTTCACGAACACTCGGCCGATGACTTTAACACCGCATACTCCGAATGTCCTGCTTTGCGGGAATTTGTCATCCACGATTTTGATGTAGCCCTCAGGATGCACTTTGCGCCCCCTGGTATCAGGCACGAGCATGTCCCCGTTCCCTGTCTGTTCGAAGGCGGTTCTCTCGACATCGTCCCAGTCGATGTCCTCGAGTCCTTTCGTGACCATTCCATCTTTAGGAATGTAGCACTCATCGAGGATTTCGTGCCTGATTTCTTCAGGAAACTCGAAATCGGAAGGCACTACGGCATATTGCCAAGACACCTCGTCCTTAGGGATGGACGGATCGTGATAATAGTCCCCCTCTGTCTTTATTTCGTAGTCTAGCGGGTAGTCGAACAGCACTGCGCCAAGCGAGTCCAAGGTGTTCAGATCTTTCTGGCCGTCAGGCAAGAACCTGACATACATGTCAGTCGCAGGTACTTCTACGTCGGCCCTTGTCGGGTAGAGGGCAGAGATGGCAGCGCTCATGTTTTTCACTGTGTACGGATTTTTCAGTTTCCGCCCCAGCTCGATCATCTCATGGGAAACTGCTTCCTCTTTCTGAATAGGCGTGGCGGACTCCTGCGGAGTCCAGTTTTCTTCGTTGCAAGACGCTATCATGAGCGCCGACAGCAACAGACTAAATACTTTTCTCATAGCGATAAATAGTTAAGATTATTTCGAAGGCAAATGTATTCCAACTTAGCCGGTGACAGAAAATATCACCGTCTAAGTTGAAAAAACGTAATTTGAAGGGCCTGGAAATAGCATTTTTCGGTGCTAAAAAATTGCAGAAAAATGTTTTTGGATTTTGCAAATGGCTAAAAATGGCCTCGGGACCTCACGAATTATTGATTATCCGTTGAATTCTTGCTCAGGCTGCGTTATTTCCCATATTTTCGCATTTTCTGACGAAAAAATTTTGATGCTATGAAAATAATTTACAATTTTGTTAGGCGAACTAACAAATAATGTTGAACCTATTTCATATTCATTGCCATCATTGCCGCTCGAATCGGGAGGTAAGCTGACTGTGAGTATCTGGACATAAGATATTTATAAAGACTTGCTTCCTTCATGGCCGCAAGTCTTTTTCATTTTTTGCTATATGATAAGAATTGCTATTCAGGCCAAGGGCCGATTGAGTGAAGACAGCCTCAGCCTGCTGCGAGAGGTGGGAATCGATGTAGATGACAGCAAACGCCAGTTCCTTCTGCGTTCCAGCAGCCATCCGGCGGAAATTTTATTTCTAAGGGACGACGACATCCCTCAGGCAGTAGCTTTGGGCGTTGCGGACATAGGAATCGTAGGCTACAACGAAGTGCTGGAGAAAGGCGAGGACGTGGAGATAATAGATAAACTCGGGTTTGGGAGTTGCAGGATTTCACTGGCTGTGCCAAAGGGGGAGAATTACGCTGGGCTTGAATATTTCAACGGCAAGAGAATAGCTACGTCTTACCCGAATATCCTGTCTAAATTCCTGAATGAAAAGAATATAGATGCGAAAATCAGCGTCATTGAGGGGTCTGTGGAAATAGCCCCTACCGTCGGGATGAGCGATGCCATTTTCGACATCGTTTCCTCTGGTGGCACCCTCGTCAGCAATGGCCTGAAAGAAGTCGAGAAAGTGGTCTTTTCTCAGGCTGTGCTGATAAAAGGGAAAAACGTCAGCAACGACAAACTTTCAGCATTAGAGCAGATAAAATTCCGTCTGAATGCAGTGAGAGACAGCAAAGGTCTTAAATATCTGCTTATGAACATTCCGAATTCGCAAATTGAAGAGGCCATAAAGATAGTGCCTGCGATGCGAAGCCCGACTATCCTGCCTCTGGCGCAGGAGGGTTGGTCCTCGCTGCACTCGGTGGTGAAAGAGAATGTGCTCTGGGAGAAGATTGAGCAATTGAAGCAGGTAGGCGCCGAAGGAATATTGGTTCTGTCAGTCGAAAAAATGGTGCTATGAATATATTTAAAGTCATTAATCCTCCGCAGTCTGCGTGGGACAGCCTGACGAAGCGTCCATCCGAGCAGGATTCTGATATCGAGGAAGGCGTCAGGAATATATTGAGAGACGTTCAGGAGCGGGGAGATGCTGCCCTGCGAGAGTACGAAAAGCGCTTCGACGGGGCTTCGCTTTCGGGTGGGTTCAAGGTCTCCGAAGAAGAAATCGTGGAGGCGGGCGAGCTTGTGCCAGAAGATCTTAAGCATGCCATCGCTACGGCATATTCAAATATCCTAAAATTCCATATTGCGCAGCTGCCAAAGGAAATCAGGGTGAAAACCTCGCTTGGCGTTACCTGCGTGCAGAAGTCTGTGCCGATTAATAAGGTCGGCCTTTACGTGCCAGGGGGCAGGGCTCCGCTATTTTCCACGGTGCTGATGCTATGCATCCCTGCGAAAGTTGCCGGTTGCGAAGACAGCATTCTGTGCACTCCTCCCTCTGCTGAAGGCAAGGCAAATCCCTGTATCATTTATGCTGCCACCCTCTGCGGAATGAAGAATATTTTCAAATTGGGTGGTGCGCAGGCTATTGCAGCGATGGCCTATGGCACTGAGAGCATCACGAGGCGAGATAAGATTTTCGGACCGGGCAATCGTTACGTGATGAAGGCAAAACAGATAGTCGGAATGAGCCAAGTGGCAATCGACATGCCTGCAGGACCTTCCGAAGTGATGGTGCTGGCCGATGAAACATCACAGCCGTCATTCGTGGCTGCCGACTTCCTGTCTCAAGACGAGCACGGGCCGGACAGCCAGTCAATCCTTGTCTGCACTAATGAAAGCATCGCAGAAGCCGTTGGGAGTGAAATAAATCGCCAGATGACCAGACTGAGCCGTCAGGAAACGATTGCCAAGTCATTGATGAACAGTAAAATAATCGTGTTGCCGGATCGAGAGACAATTGCCAGATTTGCCAATGAATATGCCCCTGAGCACCTTATAATCTCTATGCAGGAGCCTTGGGCGATGGCAGAGAAGATTTATGCAGCCGGCAGCATATTCATAGGAAATTATTCACCAGAGAGCGCTGGGGACTATGCTTCAGGCACGAATCACACCCTTCCGACAAGTCGCTGGGCAAGGTCTTACAGTGCCCTCGGGGTGGAATCCTTCATGCGCAGGATGACCATTCAAGAGTTGTCGAAGGAGGGTTTGGAGGGCATTGGCGGTGCCATTGAGACCATGGCTCTTGCGGAGGGACTGGACGCTCATGCGGCTGCGGTGAAAGCTAGAATTGAAAAATGATTTTAATATGAACATATCGAATTTGATTCGCCCTTCAATTAAGGCGCTGGATCCTTATTCCACGGCAAGGGACGAATGTGGAGAAAACCGCCCCGAAATATTCCTAGATGCGAATGAAAGCCCGTACGACAACGGCATCAATCGTTATCCTGACCCTCGTCAGAAGCAGTTGAAGGCAAAGATCGCGGCAATCAAGGGAATTTCTCCCAATCAGCTTTTTCTGGGCAATGGAAGCGATGAGGCGATTGACTTGATGTACAGGATTTTCGCCACGCCTGGCCAAGACAACGCCGTGCTAATGGCTCCCAGCTATGGAATGTATGAGGTAGCAGCCGGAATGAATGACGTTGCGGTCAGGAAGGTCCAACTGAAAGAAGATTTCTCGCTGGACGTAGATGGAATGCTTTCTGCCACAGATTCTCGCACGAAACTCATGTTCATTTGCTCCCCGAACAATCCTACCGGCAATTCGTTCCCGCAGGAAGACATCGAGAAACTTCTGAGAGATTTCGACGGAGCTGTGGTTCTGGATGAGGCTTACATAGATTTCTCGAATCGTGGATCCTTGGCTCATCTTATAGAAAAATACCCGAATCTGGTCGTCCTGCAGACGCTTTCCAAGGCTTGGGGGATGGCAGGCCTGAGAATCGGTCTTGCGATTGCCATGCCGGAAATAGTGGCTACGATGAACAAGGTGAAGTACCCTTACAATATTAATATCCTGACTCAGAAGATGGCTCTGACTAAGCTGGACGAAGATGCTAAGGATCGCAGTGTGGCGGAAATCATCGGGGATAGGTTCAGAGTCGAGAAGGCTTTGGCAGAGTGCCCGGAGGTGCTGAAAATTTATCCTAGCGATTCGAACTTCATTCTGGTTAAGGTTACTGATCCCGAAGGGCTTTATGCAAAGCTATTGCGCAGTGGGATCATCGTCAGGAACCGCTCGCGGGTGAAAGGCTGCGAAGGCTGCCTGCGAATCACCATAGGCACCCCGTTCGAGAATGACAGGTTGCTGAATGTGCTAGGGGTTGGTCCTGGCAAAGATAGAAATGGCATTGAACGTCTCGGGGAGCGTCATGTCAGGCTGACAAGGAAAACGAAGGAAACCAGCGTGTCGCTAGAACTGGATTTGGATAAGAGCGGCATTTCCGAAATTTCCACCGGCCTTGATTTCTTCGACCACATGCTGGAGCAGATTTCTCATCACGGAGGAGTGTCGCTGAGGGTAAAGGTCGAGGGCGACTTGCAGGTCGATGACCATCACACGATTGAGGACACGGGAATAGCACTCGGCGAGGCGATTGATGCTGCGTTAGGCGACAAGATGGGCATTGCTCGTTATGGCTTTGTCCTGCCAATGGATGACTGCGATGCGGCCGTGCTGATGGATTTCGGAGGGCGCACGGATTTTCAGTGGAAGGCTGAGTTCCACCGCGAGAAAGTTGGCGACATGTCCACCGAGATGTTCCGGCATTTCTTCCAGTCGGTATGCACTGGAGCGAAGTGTAACCTGCACATCGAGGCGAGGGGCGAGAACGAGCATCACAAGGCCGAAGCCATATTCAAGGGATTTGCCAGAACCATTAGGATGGCGGCCGCGAAGAATGAATTCCCTTATGAAATCCCTTCTAGCAAAGGAATATTATGATAACGATCGTTGATTATAAGGCTGGGAATATTCGCTCTGTAGAGAATGCCTTGAAGCGCCTGGAGGCGGATTTTCAGGTGACGTCGGATTCGGAGGCGATCAGAACGGCTTCTCACGTGATTCTGCCAGGGGTCGGCGAGGCCTCGAATGCGATGCGCTTTCTCCTGCCGTTGGCAGATGTACTTAAGAACCTGACTCAGCCTGTCTTAGGAATATGCATCGGGCTCCAGCTGATGTGCGATTCCAGCGAGGAGGGCCCGGCGGAGTGTATGAATATATTCGATTCCAAGGTGCTGCGTTTCAGGCCATCAGAAGGAGCGAAAATTCCTCACATGGGCTGGAACACCATCGAGAATCTTCGCAGCCCCCTCTTTAGAGGCATTCAGGAAGGATCTTTCGTCTATTACGTACATTCCTATTATCCAGAATATTCGGATTCAGAGACAGTTGCATCGACTTGTTTCGCAGGCATCACCTTCAGCGCAGCTATGAACAGGGGTAACTTCTACGGCACTCAGTTCCATCCGGAAAAGAGCGGCCCGGTAGGTGAGAAAATCCTTGAAAATTTTTTGCGAATATGCTGAATTTCACTGTAATACCTGCTATCGACCTCATTGGCGGCAAATGCGTGAGGCTTACCCGCGGAGACTACGGCAGCGAGAAAGTTTATTCTACGAACCCCATCGACGTGGCAAAGGAGTTTGAGACCGTTGGGGTGAAAAGGCTTCACCTTGTTGACCTTGACGGGGCAAAGGCATCGCAGCCTCAGAATCTGAAGACTTTGGAGGCAATCGCCTCGCAGACAGGGCTGGAAGTCGAATTCGGTGGCGGAATCAAGTCGTATGAGTCCTTGAAATCGGCTCTGGATTCAGGAGCAAGCTACGTCGTCTGCGGCAGTGTGGCCGTTACCAATCCGGAACAGGCTAAAGACTGGATGGAATGCTATAGAGGAAAGATAATCCTCGGTATCGACATCAAAGACGGTGTTGTCGCTACCTGCGGCTGGCTGGAAAAATCGCAGCTCGCGGCGGACGATCTGCTGAAATCCTACGACGGATTGGTTTCAGAAGCCGAAATCACTGAAATTTCACGTGACGGAACCTTGCAAGGCATTGATGCTGAATTTTATGCAGGGATTCAAAAACGTTTCCCGAATGTGCGAATCATCGCAAGTGGCGGTGTGTCCAGCCTTCAGGACTTGGAGATGCTAAAAGACGTTGGAATTAGCGCCTCTATAGTAGGGAAGGCGATTTACGAAGGTCGAATAAATCTAAAAGAAATATGTTGGCGAAGCGAATAATACCTTGTCTGGATGTCAAGGACGGCGAGGTCGTGAAAGGGATTAATTTCGTCGGCCTCCGGGAGGTCGGTGACCCGGTTGAGATGGGTGCTGAATATTCAAGTCAGGGAGCAGACGAATTGGTGTATCTGGACATCAGTGCTTCGTTCGAAGGTCGGAAAACTTTCACGGAGCTGGTTTCTGCAATCTCTGAACGCATAAATATTCCGTTCACGGTCGGTGGGGGCATTTCGTCTTTCGGCGATGCCGCAAGGCTGCTGGATGCCGGTGCCGATAAAATTACCATCAACACGGCTGCCGTGAATGATCCGTCACTGATTACTCGCATTGCTTCGCGCTATGGTTCCCAATTCGTAGTCGTAGCGATCGATGCCCGCAAGATTACCGAGGAGTCTTGGCAGGTAACTACCCACGGGGGTAAAATACTTACCGACAAGGAATTATATTCATGGGCAAAAGAGGCAGAGGATAGGGGAGCGGGGGAGATCCTTTTCACTTCCATGGACCATGATGGTGAGAAAAAAGGCTATGCAGTAAATGAATATGCCAGATTGTCAGAGCTGCTCTCAATTCCAGTAATCGCCTCTGGAGGAGCTGGTTCCGTGGATGATATAGCGGAAGTGCTAACGACCGGCAAGGCAGATGCAGCTCTAGCCGCAAGCATATTCCATTTTGGAGAAATCAAAATCCCGGACCTTAAGCGGCGGCTGGCAGAAAGAGAAATTTCAGTAAGAATATAAATATTAATGAATATGTTGAATTTTAATGATTTGAAGAAGGGTACCGACGGGCTGGTGCCTGCCATCGTGCAGGATGAATTGACGCTCCAGGTGCTAATGCTCGGCTGGATGAATGCCGAGGCGCTGGAAAAGACTCAGGAAACAGGCTTGGTGACGTTCTGGAGCAGGTCACGTGGCCAGCTCTGGACCAAAGGCGAGACGAGCGGGAATTATCTCCATTTGGTTTCGCTCTCTCCTGATTGCGATTCCGACGTGCTTCTCGTGCGGGCAAAGCCGGACGGCCCTACATGCCACAAAGGCACGAAGACTTGCTGGGGCGATGCAGTGCCATCCAGCACCGGCTTTATCCGTGAGCTTGAGTCTGTGATTCGTGGCCGCCACGAACAGATGCCTGAAGGCTCGTACACTGCCTCGCTTTTCAAGGCTGGGATTCCGAGAATGGCACAGAAAGTAGGTGAAGAAGCTGTAGAGACCGTGATCGAGGCTGTCAAGGGCGATGACGAAAGACTGATTTACGAGGCGTCTGATTTAATATATCATTTGCTGGTCCTCCTAGTGAGCAAGGGTTATGGAATAGCAGATTTAGAGAAAGAATTGCAACGCAGACATGGATGATATTCTTAAATTTTATATATTTTTGTCCTTTGAAATAGGGTAAAAATCATTAACGATGAAAAAATGTCTATTATTCTTGATTCCGCTGATGCTTCTAGCCTCGTCATGCGGGACGTCTAATCCTGAATATCTTTTATCCAGCGGAGCGAAGGTTCTTCAGGCCGCAACTCTCACTGATGCGCAGATTCAGGCTTATGTCGGTCAGTATGTGACTCAGCTCGATGCTGAGAATAAGGTTCTCTCAGAGAGCAGTCCTTACGTAAAAAGAGTCAGGAACATGACGAAAGGACTTACTAGCGTAGATGGCATTCCGCTCAACTTCAAGGTTTATCAGACCAGCGATGTGAACGCTTTCGCTTGTGCGGACGGAAGCGTGAGGATTTACACGGGTCTTCTAGACTTGATGAGCGATGATGAGGTTTTGGGTGTCGTCGGCCACGAAATCGGCCACGTTGCTCTGAAACATTCCAGGAAGCAGTTCCAGCAGGCGCTCATGACTTCGGCAGTGAGGGACGCAATCATATCGACGGGAGGCAATGTGGCTGTGCTATCGGCTTCCCAGTTAGGTGACATCGGCGAGGCACTTGCAAGCTCCAGCTTCTCAAGGAAGCAGGAGTCGCAGGCTGATGATTACGGGTATGATTTCTTGAAGAATAGTGGGAAGAACCCTTGGGCCATGGCAATGGCTTTCGAGGAATTGCTCAAGCTTTCTGGCGGCTCTACGGGCAGTGGCACTCAGGCAGCGGCAGGAAGCTCTGTCACTTCGCTGTTCTCATCCCACCCAGCAACGCAGACTAGGATTCAGAAGATGTCTGAAAGAGCCACGAAAGATGGGTATGTGCGCCCTTCAGCGAAAAAATCCACCAGCGCCGCGACATCATCAACGAAGAAAAAATAATCAATGCTTGGGCAATATAAGAAAGACCGGCTTTGCTTCACAGCAGAGCCGGCATTTGTCTTGTTGAATAAGAATTTAAGTATGAAAACTTATAACTAATAACCAACTAAAATACTAACAAGAACATTTAATTTAATGCATATTTTGTGCCACACGGCAGAAAAGTCTTTACTAAGATAGTCAGTATTTGTTATATTTGCAAAAGAAAAATCAAAAATTCATAAATATATGCGTAAATCTTTTTATTTGTTAGCTGCGGTTCTCTTCATGGCTGCATGCGGACAGCAAAAACAGCAGGAGCAGTCTGCCGATATCCTTCCAGCAGAGAATTTCGACACGACCATCAACAACATTCCTGTGAAATTGTACACCCTCAAGGCTGGAGATATTGTGCTCCAGGCTACTAATTTCGGAGGCAGGGTCGTAACGATCTTCACCCCTGACAAAAATGGAAAGGAAGAAAACATCGTGCTTGGCCGCAGAACCATAAGGGAATACACCAATCCGGATGGTGAACGTTTCCTTGGCGCTTGCGTTGGCCCTGTGGCAAATAGAATCGGCGGAGCTAAATTCGTCCTCAATGATACTACTTACAATGTGCCTGCGAACGACAATAAGGTAAATACGCTTCATGGCGGTTTCTACGGTTTCGACAATGTCGTCTGGGACGTTAAAGATTACGATGATTCTACTCTCGTGCTTCACTATCTTCGTCCGGATGGCTTCGAAGGCTATCCTGGCAACCTAGATGTTACCATGACATATTCAGTGAACAGCAATGATGAGTTCAGAATCGACTATGTGGCAACCACTGACCATGATACTCCGGTGAATATTTCTAACCATCCTTTCTTCCACCTGCAAGGCAATGCTGACGGAACCGTTCTCGACTATTTTATGTATGTGAACGCAAGCCAATTTACGCCGATTGATTCCCTCAGCATTCCGCTTGGCGAAAATGTTAGCGTAGAGGGTACGCCGTTCGATTTTCGTACTCCTACCAGAATCGGTGAGAGAATCGACAATGACGACCAGCAACTTAAGAACGCCCGTGGTTATGATCATAACTGGGTGCTCGACCGTAAGGCGGAAGGCGATGCCGAGACGGCCTGCACTGTGTTGGACAAGACTTCCGGTCGTCAGGTTGAGGTGCTTACCGATCAGCCTGGCATCCAGATTTACACTGGGAACTTCTTCAAGGGAACCGGCGGACCAGCAGTCAATGGCAAGCCTATCGAGTATCGTACCTCTATCGCCCTCGAGACCCAGCACTTCCCTGATTCCCCAAACAGGCCGAACTTCCCATCGGTAACGCTGAAGCCAGGTGAGAAATACACACAGGTATGCATCTACAGATTCTCCGTTAAAGACGAGTAGTGCCCTTCTCGCTCACGGCAATCGTGAAGCCGACTGATAGCGAGTTTCCTTTATCATCCACCACTGTGACTGTGTGCCTGCCGGGGGCAGGCGTAAGGCTCAGCTGGTGGATGAATTGCGTCTGGCCGACATATTCATTGTCCAGATGCCAGAAAATCTTAGCCGATGGCAGCCTGTGCGCAAGATTGAATGTGATTCCAGCAATGGAGCCGTCCAGCTGGCGTGGGATGTAGATCGTACTGCCCCCTTCTGGGTAAATGAATTCCATGAGAGCATAATTCTCGCTGTCCTCAGGCGAGTATGGAGCATATTCGGGATGGTTCTGCCTGTAATACCATTCCATAGAAGGGGGAAGGATGAAGGTATTTATGCCGTCCACAATCTTGTGATATGGGCAAGGGTCACTTTTCATCGCCTTTCGAGGCAGCATGAGCAAATTTGCCGAATCACATCCAGGTCCAGCCAGATGCCCAGAGAGAGGGCAGACCTCTGCCTTGATGTAGTCCCCATAGACAGGCTCCAAGAACCAGCCGTTAGCAGCATATTTATCGTTAAGTTCCTTTGAAGGCAGCATATTGAATATATCGAACATCACAGGTCCTGCCGTCCTAGCGCCTACCAATCCGGGCACCCCTTGTCCTTCTGCATTCCCTACCCAGACTCCTACTGCATATTCAGGAGTCACCCCTACTGCCCATGCATCCCTGAATCCATAGCTGGTGCCTGTCTTCCAAGCCACTCGTTTCACGGAAGTAATGAGGCGCCAGTCAATCTCGTCTGGCCTGTTCACCTCTTTTAGCGCATCCAGAGTGTACCATAGGGCGCATTTGTCTTTCAACGGAAAATTATGCAGAGGACTTTTCCTATCATTGAATATTGTGTCTGCAGCTTGATAGGAAAGGGAAATCCTTGAATATGCCTTAGTAACATCCAACAGAGTGCATTCGCCCCCGCCAAGTATTAGCGAAAGTCCGTAATGATCTGCGCTCTTTCCAAGAGAAGTCATCCCACATCGCCTTAAAACTTCCAAGAATCTTTGGGTGCCGAATTTCTTGAGCATGTATACCGCAGGCACGTTCAGAGACCTTGCAAGAGCCTCAGATGCTGGCACGGCGCCATCGAATTGCCGATTGAAATTCTGAGGCGAGAACCCGCCTAAATTCATGGGAATATCCGGCAGGAGCGTGTTTGGTAGCAGTTCCCCTTCTTGCAACATGGCGCAGTAGAGAAAAGGCTTTAATATGCTGCCCGTGCTCCTTGGCGACCTGGCTATGTCCACATCGGCTCCTGGCCTCTTTCTGTGTGGATTTGCATTCCCGACGTAGGCCAGCACTTCACCTGTGTGCACATCGACCACGACGGCAGCAATGTCATATATTCCTATTCTTGAAAATTCTTCATTCCACTGGTCTGTAATCGCCTGGATTTGTCGTTGCAGATGTATGTCGATGGATGTTCGGGATCTTTTCCCAGGATTAGTCTTCCGGTAGTATTCCACTAGATGATAGGCTTCCTGAGGCAAGGCTTCTGGAGCAGCCGGAAGCGGCTCTTGGAGCGCAAGTTCCAAGTCTGTGGAATCTATGCAGCCATCTTTGTGCATTTTACGCAGCAAGCGATTGCGTTTGTTCAAAAGGGATTTCCTGTTCCTTCCGGGATAAATATCAGCAGGGGAGTTGGGTAGCACAGCCAGCGTTGCCGTTTCGCCCCACGAAAGCTCGTCGGCAGGCTTGCCGTAGTACCTCCAAGCAGCGGCTTCGATTCCGACTACGTTTCCCCCGAAAGGTGCGTGGGAAGCATATAGGGCAAGGATTTTCTCCTTTGAATATCTCAGTTCGAGCCTTGTCGCCAGCACAGCCTCTATCATTTTTTGCCACAAAGTCCTCTCTTTTCCGCGCAACATCCTGACGACCTGCATAGTGATGGTGCTGCCCCCGCTAGTCACGCGCCCAGCCTTGACATTCCCGATGGCGGCTCTGGCTATGGACACAGGGTTCACCCCGCGATGCAGGGCAAACCACTTGTCCTCGAACTCGATGATTGCCGTCTGGAATTTTGGCGGAATCGTGTCGCATTCTGGAAATCTCCATTGTCCATCCTTCGCGATTCTTGCCCCAAGCAACTCTCCATTCCTGTCGGTTATGACTGTGGAATATTCAGTGCCTGCGAATAAATCCTTCGGCAGGCAGAAAAAATATGCTACGGCAAAGCCTGCAATAAGGAATATTACAATGAGAGATATTCCTTTGTGCGTCATTTCCTGATGACTTTCGCCGTGCCAGAAGCCGTGTTAGCGCTGAAATCCCTGTCGTACATGGCCTCACATTTGATGGCTGGCAGGTTGAATTCGCCTTCGTAGGCGGCTTGAAGTTTTATCCTGAATGTCTTTGTGGCACCCTTGCCTAAGTCGAAGAACCAGTTGACCCTATCGTCCCTGATGTCGCGATACGTCCATGGGGCGCTCTCGTCTGAGGTGGTGCCTAGCAGCCTGTCATTGAATATCTCCCATCCCGAAGGTATCTTCTCCGACAGAGCCACGTTGTAGCAATCTGTGTTGCCGCTTGTGTTCGTTACGGAGACTATGGATAGGAATTCAGTGCCTTGAACTATTTCAGAAGGCTCGAGCGTCTTTCCGTCTTCGGACACATATCTGACGCTGATGCTCAGCCCGTTAGACTTCGCAGGGATTTTCTCGCCAGCGGACGGATATGCGGAAGTGACAAGCGTTGCGAATATTTCCCCTTCGGAAAGATTCTTCAATTTGACAGAACCAGATTGTGCGTCAAGCTCTTTCTCGTAATATCCGGAAGTGCCGCTGATTGTCTCAGGACTGCCATTCCCCTGTGTCAGTTCTGCCGAGAGAGTCCCGGAGATTGCTTTCTTCGCCAGTTTAGCCATCGCATGTGTTGCAAAGGCGGCTTCCTGAGTCGAGTAATAGCTGGACAGTCCTTTGGAAACTTCCTGGGCCATTTCGTATGCTTCCTGAATCTCATCCGCTAAAGTAAGTGCCTCGACCGATATGGCCTTGTTGCGAAGCATGGACCCATAAGTCCAGTCATTCCTAGACCAAGCGTCAGTTTCGTTCTTGATATTCGATATTATTTCCTGAGCAATATTCTTCTTGCCCGACAATGAATATGCTGCCGAGAGCATCCACGCAGCCGTATTAGAGAGCGTTTCCTTTTCTTTCAGCCTGTTCATCGTTCCACTCTCTGGCTGGCCAATCAGGGCAAGAGCGTAAAGCCTGTAGGCCTGAGAAAGATCTGAATAAGAATTCGTATCCTCTGTGCGGTAGTTTTGCACTGCTTTCTTCTGGTAACGTGCCCAGCTAGCCAGCACGCCCCTGCTTACAGGGAAACCGTTTTGTAAAGCTTCGATAAGGAATATTCCGGCCATGGAGCTTACCCAGTCATTGCTTTTAGCATAACCTGGCCAATAAGCGAATCCTCCATCTGCCAGCTGTCTTGAATATAGTTTCAGAATGACATTCTTGATTGTCTCGTCTGCATCCAGCCTGGAATGCTCGTCAAGGTGCTCGCGAATGCCCAACAAGCTGATTCCCTTAGAAGCCAGCTGCTCCGTGCAGTCATATTCGTAA
The DNA here is from genome assembly GCA_002320605.1 of Bacteroidales bacterium UBA1680. Taxonomy (GTDB): domain Bacteria; phylum Bacteroidota; class Bacteroidia; order Bacteroidales; family UBA932; genus Cryptobacteroides. Next base: position 103,963 of record DCKG01000017.1, read on the forward strand.
TGTTTGAAGAACGAATATATTCCCTTATAGTCAATTGTAGGCATGCTTGAAAGCTCAAGGACTGCCCACTCGTCCTCGGATGGCTTGAACGGCGCAAATGACAGAGTATTGCTAGCACCGCCATTCAGTGCTATAGTCGTGCTGGATATCGTCGCCGGATTAGGATTGCCGACATGGATTGAAATCGTCTCGCTGGCTTTATGGCCGTTTCCGTTTGCGTAAACTGTTATCTCAGCCTGCCCGATGCCAGTCGTCAGGAGACTGAATCTCACGAGCTGGTCCCCGGTAGATTTGAACTGAATATTGCTTTGGCTGTTTCCTGCCACTTTTACTGGGCCTTCTGCCTTCACGCTTACCGTTACGTCCTTCACCCCATTTTCGAGGGCGAATACATTCACGGGCAGGACGACTACCTCATTCGTGCTCAGCGTTCTAGGAAGCGTAGGCACCACCATGAGAGGCGATTTAACCGGGGTGGTCTTCTCTGCCTTCCCGTAGGCTCCGTCTTTGCCGGCAATCACCATGGTTCTCACGCTGCCCACGTACATAGGAAGCCAGATCTTATGCGTCGCAGTGCCGCTTTGCAGGGAGAACGGCCCGAGGAACTTCACGACAGGGTTGAATCTGTTGTCCTTTCTCGAACCTACAGGCATGGATTCGTCACCTCCGATGCTGAACATTGGAGAGAATCTGCCGCTGAAAGCCCCTATCACGTCATCGTATAAATCCCAAGTCTTTACCCCAAGGACCTCTTTCTCGTACATCGAATTCCAAGGATCTGGAGTCTTGAAGGCTGTCAGGTCCAGCAGTCCCTCGTCTACTATGGCGATGGTGTATGTCATCGCCTTGTGATTCTTCTCGCTCACTTTCATCGTGAATTCTTCCTCTGGCCGAAGCACGTCAGGCATATTGATGACTGGCTCCAGATGCGAGGCAGGATTGTTCACGAAGATAGGCTTGATGCCGTATAACCTTATCGGAAGGTCGTTGTCATCCCTTTCGTGTGGCTGGACCATGGTCAGGTGTATGTAACAGTTCGGAGCCATCTCTGGTCTTACCTTCAGTTTGTATGTTACGCCACCGCTCGAATTCTTTACCCATTCGCGTGATAAAACCGTAGTGGAATTCTCTATGGAAACCAGGGTCTGTCCTGCGCTTGCGGCAGGAATATAGATGAGGGCCGTCTCCCCGACATCGTAATTATCCTTGTCAGTGGAGAAAGTCAACATAGATAGAGCCGTAGGGTCGGTTTTCGTTGACCTTCCAAGAGACTCGGGCCAATCGACGTAGAGATAGCCCCCGGTGACGTGGCCGCTTACCACATCTTTAGCGATGACCAGATAGCGTCCCCACTCAGGGTAGTCTATCTTGAACGGAATTATTGCATCCCCGTTTGCAGAAGATGTCAGCGTTCCGGAAGAGAGCGGCTTGGCATTCGTGCCATTGGCGTAGGAGTCGAATTCCTCGCTGCGAGATTCCCACCACCAGCTCCATTTCATCTTGTATACCGAATATTCAATATTCTCCCCTGAAATCCTCTTGCCATTCCTGTCCACTACGGCTACTCCGATAGAATAGTCTTTGTCGGTCTCAAGATAGTGAGCTTTGCTCTTCGGGAATTTCATTCCGACGTATGATGAATACGGAGAATAGCTCATCGTCGTGCTATTGAAACTAGTATTTCCGCCTGGCTCTGCCACCGTCGTCAAGATATTCGCGGAAAGCATTCCTGGGGCATCCTGGGCTGCGGGCATTTCAACCAAGGCGCTCAGGTGCCCGTCGCTATCGAGATTGCTGCTGATTATTTCATGCTCGCTCTTTTTGAAGCTAGAAGCAGGATTTGTGAATATGTATTCTTTGAAGCCCTCGAAGCTGGTGCCAGTGCTGCGCAAGGTCATAGTGACTTTTGCGTCGAGTCCAGCCGCCGCAGGCCCTGTGAGCCAGTTGGCATCTAAGCTGATCGGCACCTTCTGACCACCGTCTATAGTCTTTCCGTCCCCGATTTTCATGGCAATCTTCAGGCGGTTAGGCTTTATGCTTTCTATTCTCAAAGACTTATGGAAAGTCGCTCCGCCGACCTTGAAATACGCATTCCACAAGCCCGTAGGGTCTTCGTTTTTAGTCGGAATGTTGAATACGTAGAATCCGTTCATCCCATCCCCGTTCACGATTTTGTTGTAGAACTGCCCCTGAGGGTTGTAAAGTTCCATAACGACCGGATGGCTGTCAGGGATGTTCTTGTCTTTGTCTTGCAGTATCATCGATACGTGAAGCGTGTCGCCAGGCCTCCATACGCCCCTTTCTCCATAAATAAAGGCTTTCAGGCCTTTCTCCAGTGTTTTCCCACCAACATCGAACCTGCTAGTGGAGCATTCTGTGCCTTCGGTCACCTTCAGGTAGCTGGTGGCTCCGCTTCGCTTCGCTACGACTACGAACGGCTTGGCAGAAAGCTTTATCTCTGCCATTCCGTCAGTGCCGCTTTTCGCATTCCCTATCTCTTTCAGCTGGTAGCTGTAGACATAAAGCTCGGAATTGAACACAGGCTTCGCCGTTAAAATGTCACTTACGCTCACCCAGATGCGGTCTCCGCCAGAGTATTTGGCGATTATGCCAAGATTCGAGGATAAAAGGTTTATGGCAGGGAAGCGGCTTTCTTCCATATAGTATGATGGTTTCTCCGGATTGTCCTGATCCTTCCAGTTATATTTGCTCCAATCGAAGAAGTCCTCGTAATAATAAGGATTAGGCTCATCCCACTCTTCGTCATCTTCTTCTGATATGCTCACCGTAGATATGTCCACGACGTCATTCTGAGGCATGCCGCTCTTAAAGTCATCGCTACTCCCGTATAATGAATATTCCTGCTTGAAAGACAGCCTGATTCTGTAAATTGCCCCAGCCTCTTGCTTGAACAGCCTGGAGAGGTCGACGCTGAAGTCCTGCCACTTATGCAGGTTTTTCGACGGATCGGAATCCAGTCTCAGGCACCTCTTGTAGATCAGTCTTCCATAACGCCTTAACGAATTCGAACCGTCAAGTTCGTTATCTTGCAAGAAATTCAGCACATTGTCTTCGTAAATCTGAATCACGCTTATGTCCACGGCATTCAGGTTAACGGCCTTGAATGGCAGTAGCAGTTCTTTGGAATTCGGCAGGACTGATCCCTTTATGGAAAGCTCCAAGGCTGGTTTTTCTTGGGTAGGCGCAAAATCTTTTGAATAGGCCTTATTCAGTAGCGCTCCGGCACTTGACTTAACGTTCTGATTGATGTTCAATATCACGCTTGCATCCTCCGCCCCTTCGAAAAATACCCTGGCGTGGTTATTCTCTATCTGCATCATGTACCCTTCAGTGTTGTCCAGGGTGATCAGCCCTGTGTAATCTGATGATTCGGCCAATGCTTCCGAGAAGAACACGTCTATGTAATGTTTCGAAACGTCAACTCGTTCAGCATTAATGATTTTGAATACTCCAGACGCTGGCACGCTTATCTCGAATTTCGAGTCAGTGACGAATCCGGTGTCCGCCGGCTTCATATTCAGTTTCAGCGTCCTGTCATCTTTCCCTCTCTTCAAGCCAAGGATCTCGAAATGGAAATGCGTCAGGTCATTAGCCATGGTTACGTTCAGCTCCGCAGAATTGTCTGGATAGCTGAATTCTATCATTTCCTTCACTTTCTCCAGAGGAAGTTCTTCGGTAAGGGATATGCTGCCTTCTACGCTCGCCGCTTCTGGGGAAGCGGCTGTTATAGTCATATTATCCAGGCTCATCACAGCCTCTTTTATGGCGACCATGAAAGAGAATGTGAATTTTTTGTATTTCCTATTGCTCAGCTTGCGGATTTTGTCCAGCCTGAGACTCGCCTTGTAGGCTTGGCCGGATTTCAGCGCGCCGTTCTCTGGTATGAATTCTATTACCTTAGGCGTGAGCCATCTGGCGGTGCCTTTTATATTCGGAGAGAATGTCAGGACCCCATTCTTGACGTCAGAGCCGGCAGTCACGTCTGGTGCGTCAGAAGTTAGTTCGACCTTGATGGTAGTCTTGTCGGAAATCATTCCGCTAGTATATGCCTTGATGAAAGTTGCAAACTCGGTGCTTTGCCCTTTCGATCTCCCGAACTTACTGCAACCTGAAGTTGCTGCCATTGAGAGAACAATGGCTATGACAAGGGTTGCCCTGGTTAGGGTTTTCATAAAAGTGTTCTTCATATTATGATATTTTTCAAATTTAGGCAATTGCTTTGGAATTACAAGGTGTCATTTTTGAGTCTTTGGTGACAAATTGTCATATTTGACCTAATGGCATAGCCTTTGATTTTTGGTCTGAGGACTTAGAGTAATCTAGGGCTAGACGTAAAATTAATTTTTAAATTCTAATATCATGATTAAACCATTAGCAGACAGAGTTCTGATTCAGCCTAAGGAGGCTGAGACCAAGACAGCTGCAGGAATTTATATTCCTGACACAGCGAAAGAGAAACCTCAAGAAGGAGAAGTTTTGGCAGTGGGCCCTGGAAAAAAGGACGAGCCTATGGAAGTCAAGAAGGGTGACACTGTTCTTTATGGCAAATATGCGGGTACAGAGGTTACTGTCGATGACAAGAAATATCTAATAGTTAGGCAGTCAGACATTCTGGCTATTCTTTAATGAATATGGAGGATTGAATTATGGCAAAAGAAATTAAATTTGATACAGACGTTCGCTCTTTGATGAAAGAGGGCGCAGACGCTCTAGCAAATGCAGTGAAGGTTACTCTTGGACCTAAGGGGCGCAATGTAGTGATCGATAAGAAATATGGAGCTCCTCAGGTAACTAAAGATGGTGTTACCGTCGCTAAGGAAATTGAGCTTGAGAATAGGTACCAGAATATGGGTGCCCAGATGGTTAGGGAAGTTGCTTCGAAGACTAACGAGCAGGCTGGCGATGGCACTACTACTGCCACGGTTCTTGCTCAGGCTATCATCAATGTTGGCTTGAAGAATGTTACCGCTGGAGCTAACCCTATGGATCTTAAGAGAGGAATCGACAAGGCAGTTGATGCCGTAGTTGAGAATCTTAAGAAACAGAGCAAGAAAGTTGGACGCGACTACTCCAAGATCGAACAAGTCGCTACTGTTTCTGCCAATAACGATAATACTATCGGTAAGCTGATTGCTGATGCAATGTCGAAAGTAAAAGGCGACGGCGTGATTACTGTCGAGGAAGCTAAAGGTACCGATACTGAGGTTAAGGTCGTTGAAGGAATGCAGTTCGACAGAGGCTACATTTCTCCTTATTTCATGACCAATGGCGACAAGATGGAGGCTGTCCTTGATGATGCTTCTATTCTTATTACGGATAAGAAGATTTCCGCAATGAAGGATCTACTTCCTATCCTCGAGCCTATCGCTCGTGATGGCAAGTCTTTGCTTATTATTGCCGAAGATGTTGATGGTGAAGCTCTTACTACTCTTGTAGTAAATAAACTGCGTGGCACTTTGAAGATTGCTGCCGTTAAGGCTCCTGGCTTCGGTGACCGTCGTAAGGAAATGCTTCAGGACATCGCTACGCTTACCGGCGCGACAGTTATTTCTGAGGAAAGGGGCTTCACTCTTGAAAATGCTACTCCTGAGATGCTTGGTAAGGCTGAAAAGGTTACTATCACTAAAGACAACACTACGATCGTCGGCGGTGCTGGCGTTAAGCAGGACATAGCTGACAGAGTCGCTCAGATCCGCAAGCAGATTGAGACCACTACTTCAGATTATGATAAGGAGAAACTCCAGGAAAGGCTTGGAAAACTTGCCGGCGGCGTTGCAGTGCTGTATGTAGGCGCTGGCTCCGAGATTGAGATGAAGGAGAAGAAGGACAGGGTAGAAGATGCGCTCAACGCTACTCGTGCCGCTGTCGAGGAAGGCTATCTGCCAGGTGGTGGCACCGCATACGTTCGCGCTGCTGATGCTCTGAAGACTCTCAAGGGCGACAATGAGGACGAGAACACCGGTATCAACATCGTGGCTCGTTCAATCGAGGAGCCTCTGCGTCAGATTGCCGAGAACGCTGGCGTCGAGGGAAGCGTTGTCATCCAGAAGATTCGCGAAGGCAAAGGTGACTTCGGCTACAATGCTCGCACAGACGAATATGTGAATATGTTCGAGGCTGGTGTCATTGATCCTACGAAGGTTACCCGCGTTGCCCTTCAGAACGCTGCCTCTGTAGCTGGCATGTTCCTGACCACCGAGTGTGGCGTCGTGGACATCCCAGAGAAGACTCCGGCGGCACCAGTGCCCCAGGGCGGCGACATGATGTAAGCAGACATATTGCTGAATAAGAGTTAGGACGGCCCACGTGACCGTCCTTTTTTTTGTTCGCCCGGCATTAAGGGTGTGCGAGCCCCCAAACCGCCCTGATAGTGGGAAGGTTACTTCGTTCCAAGGTAATGACATATATTTTTTAACGTAGGGTTTTTGAACTGAACATTTATCACTATATTTGTAAAACGTTTTAACTAATTCGTCTTAATATTATCATGAATTATTTTAACACATTGCTAATCAGGCCTTACGGAAAGTTTGTCATGCGGTTTTGCGCATCGATAATATTCTTGTCTCTTGATTTATTTTTATTTGTTCATGCTAGCGAAGAGTCTCCTGCGGCAAATGCCGAGACTCATCATGCCTCTGCTGTGGCCGAATTATCTGCTCAACAGAGATCTGTCATTAAAGGAAAAGTCGTTGACAAATCTGGGCTGCCGGTAATAGGCGCAAGCGTTTTCCAAAGCGGCGCTAGAAATGGGACAATTACCGATTCTGATGGAAATTTCAGCATTGGCGTTCCATCTGGAGCCATATTAAAAATATCCTGCATAGGATATAAAGATTTGGAGATTGAAGCTACGAATCCAATGTCGGTCATCCTAGAGGATGATTGAGAACTTCTGAATGAAGTGGTTGTCGTTGGATATGGTTCACAGAAAAGAGCCGACATAACTGGCTCGGTAGCCACCGTCGATGTTGGCAAGACTTTAGACAGCCGTCCGATTCCTGACGTGGGAAGGGGCTTGCAGGGGGCTGTCGCCGGAATGAATGTCAGAGTTCCTACAGGAGAAGTCGGTTCGGATCCTATCATAAGAATACGTGGGCAGATTGGGTCGGTGAATGGAGGAAGCTCCCCTCTCATTCTGCTCGACAATGTGGAAATCCCAAGCCTTCAGATGGTTAATCCTGCCGACATCGAATCCATCACTGTGCTCAAGGATGCCGCTTCGGTAGCGATTTATGGCTCAAAAGCTGCTTTCGGCGTAATTCTCGTCACGACGAAGGATGGAACAAAAGGGCCTAAGATTCGGGTTACTTACACTGATAACTTCTCGTGGCAGAATGTTGCTAAAAGCATCGATATCGGAGGCATAGATGCACTGCAGTATACTTACGATGCTCAAGTGAACCGAAAGGCGGCAATGCCAGCCGGAGGTTTCTGGAGGATTAGTGCAGAGAGCCTTCGGAAGGCTAGGGAATGGCAGGATAAGTGGGGCGATGTAGTTAAATGGAACGACCCTGTTCTATATGGCAGAGATTGGTATTTTGATGGAACCGAAAAGTACGGCTATCGCATTTATGATGGGGTTAAGTCTATGATTCGGAACTGGGCGCCTTCTCAGCAACATAATTTGTCTGTAACGGGCAAAAATCATGATACGTCTTACAGCATAGGCCTTGGCATGGTTGATCAGAATGGCATGACAAGGACAGCGAAGGTGGATGATTTTAAGCGCTACAATGCTTCATTCAGTTTCACTACTGAAGTAAATAAATATTTGACGCTTAGGGCAGGTGCGATGTATTCAGATAGGAATAAGCGCTATCCAGGCATAGGCAACTATGCCGCAGACCCTTGGCTCTACCTTTATCGCTGGAGTCCTCTCTTCCCGATCGGCGTGATGGAACGGGATCATTACATCCGGGAATCTGCATACGAGATGATGGCTGCAAACACTGATAATCTGCGAAACAGATATTTCCATATCAATCTCGGAGCTACCATTAATTTCACGGAAGAATGGGATTTGAAATTCGACTACACTTACGACCGGCAGATGACGGAACGGAGGGGGTCGAATGTGCAGTATGAGGCGGCTTTGACGTGGTATTCACCAGTTGAGTGGCTCGTAGATGGCCAACGTGTATACGTCGACGACACGGGCCACGCCGTAGATGCTGGTGCCGATGGAGCCATGCCTGCCTATACCTTCCCTCTTACGAAATACTTCAATTCCAGTGGAGAGCAGGCTACATACGTTAGAGATTATATGTATGTTGCAAATAATAACACTGTCAATGCCTATTCTACATATCATTTAACCCTAGGCAGTGCCGCACAGCATGATTTTAAGTTCATGCTGGGAACGAACATCATAGCAGGAAAGAACAATTCGCTCACTGGAAAGAAAAATGATTTGCTGGTTCCGACGAATCCTCAATTCAGCCTGGCAACGGGTAATCAGTTCATTGAAGGCTCTAGGGATTGGTCTAGCCGCATAGGATTTTTCGGACGCGTAAACTATTCTTTCGCCAATAAGTATTTCCTTGAGGCAAACCTCCGTCGCGATGGCTCTCATAAATTCCCGAAAGATCTCAGGTGGAAATGGTTTCCTGCTTTTTCAGGAGGATGGATCCTCTCGAATGAGTCTTTCATGGAGTCGGTAGAAGAACATTTGAGCTTCGCCAAATTCAGAGCCTCGTGGGGACAGCTTGGAGACCAGTCAGTGTCTAGCAACCTCTATCGCTCTATATTGACATACGGTCAGACGAGTTGGCTGGACGATTCTGGGAAGATGACATATTTCAGCACCCCGAGCTTGGTTGATGCGGACATAACCTGGCAGATGATTCAGACTCTGGATCTGGGATTCGATCTAAGGTTCTTCAAGAATATGATGGGCGTCACATTCGACTGGTATAGAAGAGACACTAAGGACATGATAATTCCTGGGGAGTCTTTGCCATCTACGTTGGGTGCTAGTGCTCCAAGCGGCAACTACGGTAACCTGAGGACTAACGGGTGGGAAATCACTTACGATTTCGATTACCGGTTCGCCAATGGACTTGGCATCAATTTCACCGCGAGCCTTTCTGACGCGACAACTAAAATCACTAAGGGTGCGGACTGGGCAACTCCTTGGGAGGACAGACTTATCAGCGAAGCCTATTCAACGGGAAGAAGATGGGGGGACATCTACGGTTATGTCACTGACAGACTATACCAGAGGGGAGATTTCGTTTATGACTCTTCCGGAAACATTGTCAGGGAAAACGTGATTTTCAGAGGCACCCTTCGCAGCACGAACAAACAGACTGCGCAATACCCTGTCTATCAGGTTATTTTCGAGGATGGAAACAATGCCGTCTGCTCCCCTGGTGATGTTAAATTCAAGGATTTGAATGGAGACGGCTTTATCGATGGCGGTACCGGAACGAATGGGGATCATGGCGACCTTACGGTTATAGGAAACAGCACTCCTCGTTACGAGTACAGTTTCAGAATCGGGGCAGACTGGAAGGGATTCGACTTTTCTATGTTCTTCCAAGGCATAGGGAAACGCAAGATCTGGGGAGCTGGCCAGCTCGCCATTCCTGGATATTCAGCTAAGGAAGGCGCTCTGCCTCAAACTTTCACTAAAGATTATTGGTACGAGCATTACGACGCAGAAGGAAATCTGACCGATGCAAACTATGATGCTTTCTATCCTAGGGCATGGGATCTCGGAGGTGCCAACACGGGCTTCACTATGCAGGTTCAGAGCAAATATCTTCTGAATATGGCTTACCTTCGCCTGAAGAACGTAACGATAGGTTATTCGCTTCCGCAGAGGCTTCTTAGAAAAGTCTTCCTCAATCAGGCCAGAGTTTACGTGTCTTTGGAGAACTTCTGGACATGGGATCATCTAAAGGGCCTTCCTATTGATCCTGAGGCGATTTCTGGATATTCAATGTTCAGCTCAAGCTACAACTTAGGCCGGACAGGTACAGGAACGCCTGTGTTTAAATCGGCCTCAGTGGGACTTCAGTTAACTTTCTAACAATCGAATGAATATGAAAATAAGAATATCAATATTACTGGTCGTCGCAGCATTATCATTGGTTTCTTGCAATGAAGTGCTGGATCGGCCTTCGCCTACCGTGACGGAAGATGAAACTTATTGGACGAGCGCAGAGAAACTGGAAGTCTATGCGAATGGCTTCTATGACAGATATTTCATAGGTTATGGCACAGGCTGGAGCACATCTGGAGCACCTCTGCTGTCATTCACTTTCAGTGACGATGTCGTGGATCTGGGGACTCAGAGCAACTTCACTCGTTCCGTCCCGTCATCGTCGATATGGAGTTATTCTTACGTCAGGAAAGCTCAGATCATGGTTGAGCGCATAGACGAGCGCATGAAAGACATCCTTTCTTCTAGCGAATATTCTCACTGGATGGGAATCGCAAGGCTGTTCAGAGGACTTGAATATGCTCGCTTATGCAATACTTGGGGTGATGTCCCTTATTATGATCACGTGCTTGCGACTAACGAGAAAGACGAGCTCTATAAGGACAGGATGCCTCGAAAAGAGGTCATGGATTATGTTTGGGACGATTTCAGTTTTGCTATACAAAACATCGGCACTAGCGCTGGCGCATTCAAAATAAATAGATATGTCGCAGCTGCGATGGTTAGCCGCTGGGCTCTGATGGAAGGAAGCTGGCAGAAATATTACTACAAAGACAATGACCAAGCTGCTAAATTCTTCTCCCTTGCCAAGACAGCTTCCGACATTGTCATATCTAGCGGGCGCTATGACATAGTGGAGAATTTTCGAACGCTATTCGGCTCATTTGACCTTTCAAGTAGCAAAGATGTCATCCTTTATAGGAAATATGATGCCGCACAGGGAATCACCCACTGCGTAGCATCGTATTGCAATCCGAAGGAATCTAGGATGAACGGCCCGACTCTCGATCTCATAAAATCGTTCATCTGCGTGGATGGAAATGATTGGCAGACATCAACAGTTGAGGATGCGAAAGATTTCACGCTCTCTGCTTTAATTAAAACCAGAGATCCTCGATTTGAGGCCACGTTCTACGGCAAGCCAGTATCTGCTGCGAAAAGCTCGTATCTTTTCGCCGTCAAATTCATTCCTAGGAGTGCTTTGGCTTTTCTTGCCACAGAAGGTGGCACCGCAGAGTCGCAATGGACGAGCGTGAACAACCTGAATGGTTATCCTGTTTTCCGTTATGCTGAAGTGCTGCTGAACTGGATAGAAGCTAAAGCAGAACTGGAAACCCTAGGCGAAGGAACTGTGACGCAGGAAGATATAGACATGTCCATAAACAAAATCAGGTCCAGGCCTCTTGAAGAAGAGGCCGTGAAAGCTGGAGTGACAAAAACAGCGCCTATGAGTCTGTCGGCTCTTCCAAACGACCCTGAAAGGGATGATGATGTGCCACAGCTGCTCTGGGAGATTCGACGCGAACGCAGGATGGAATTCGCTTTCGAATATTCGAGATACGAGGATCTGCGCCGTTGGCACAAGCTTGAATATATGGATACTGATGCTAACGAAGATCTACTCTATGGTACTTGGGTTAATTTCGGGCAGGAGGATTCCACGGCTCTTTCTTCAGGAAACGTAGATAAGCTTCGCGTGGTTGACATGAACGGCAACGAGATCGTCTATGACGGAAAGAACGGAAGCAAGATGAGAGGGTTCTACTTTCCAATCCAGACAGTTGGCAGACTGCAATACCTGAACTTGCCTAACGTCAATCCATACCTTTCTCCAATAGGCACTAACAACATCGAAGAATACAAAAACAAAGGGTACACCCTCACGCAGACCGAAGGATGGCCTATAAGATCCAACTAAGAATGATTGTTATGAATATAAGATATTTCATTGAATATATTTCCGTCGCGGCGATGGCATTCGCCGTATCCGCGACCATGAACTCATGCTCCGATGATTATCCAGACGCATTGGATGCCCCATACAGCACAGACCTTTTATCCATAAAGGTCATTAATGCAGGGGCTGAGCAAAACTTGATCTATGAGGGTACGATTGATGAAGAGAAAAAGATGGTCTCCTTCAAGAGATTCGATCCTTCAACGGATTTTTCTAACTTAAAGGTTGAAGCAACCGTATCCGAAGGGGCGGAACTTGATTCAGACGTGATAGACGCTACGCTCTCAGACGAAGAGACAGAAAAGACTGTCCTGCTGAGGGTTAAGAATCATACCCGTTATAAAGACTACTTCGTTCGCATACGAAAGAAAGTTCCTGTGTATGGTGCCGATTGGGATAAGGCGACGCTGTATGATTTCACAGGTGGAAAGATAGCTGATGCCGCCTCTGGCTCTACCAGGTGGGCAGATTTCGATGGTAATCATGTCTTGTTGGTGTCTAGGAACGGGGGAGTCAAGCCAGAGCTTTTCAGCGTCACGGATCTGAAGGCAGGCACGATTGATAGTCCGAAAATCCTAGATGTCACAGGGATTGCAGGAGGAACTTTCCCTATCAGCTGCGGGGCCCTGAGAAATGGCCACATCTATGTCAGCAATCTATCAGGAGGAGGAGTGTCTCCTCTGAAGATATATTACTGGGACACTCCTGATTCGGCTCCTGAGAATATATTGAATTCCATTCTGGCTGACGATGCTCCAAATGCGAACACTCGTCATGGCGATAACGCTTCTTTCAATATTGGCGCAGAAGGGAATGGCTACGTTTTCTTCGGCAGCAACAACGGAGCCGACTTCATCAGGTATTCCGTTACTACAGGGAAGACTGTCGGCGGGCCTAAAGTCCTGACTTCTTTCAGCGGGGCTAATTCGTACCCTACGATATTCAGGATTGGAGGGACGAGCGATTTTGTGTTCAGCGGCATAAATGCTTATCCAAGAATAGTCAGCGAGGAGAATAAGGCTAGCGCTGAAATTTCTGGCCTTAGCGGGCTTCAGATTACTGCTTGCCAGATCGTTGTCTTCAATGAAGAGCGTTATCTTCTTACCTGCTCCGTTAACCGAAATGGCAGCGGAACGTCAGCTCTCAGAATATATGATATTACTAAAGGCTCATCATTGTCGGACGCCGTGGCATTGCTCAATGCCAATCCGAAACCGATCTACGAGTTCGTGCTTGGGAGCGACAAATGCATCTCCCCTGGCACTGTGGTGAATTACTCAATACAGAAGGATGCTGAGGGCAAAGATTCTGTTCTATCTGTGTTCGCATTCAGCACGCAGATGGGTTTCGTGATTGTTGATTTCCCGATAAAAGTAACACTCGATGATTAAAAGATTTTTCAAATATTGCATCGCCCTTTCTCTCTGCGTCGTCCTTGTGGCCTGCGGAGAGAAGGATGACCCTTTCGTGCCGGGCACAAATCCTGTTATTCCGGAAAAACCAGATATTCCAGAAACTCCAACATCGGTCGAGCTCCCGAAAAAGGAGCTCAGGGGGGCATGGGTGGCAACTGTCTGGGAGATAGACTGGCCGAAAAGCAATCATGATGAGGCTTCGCAGAAAAAGCTTTATCAGGATCAGCTGGACCTTTTTGAACGGACAGGCATCAATGCGGTATTCTTCCAGGTCAGGAGCAAGTCGGATGCCTATTACGATTCGCAGTACGAGTCCTGGAGCAAAACCATTACGGGCACTGCAGGCAAGGATCCTGGTTATGATGTGCTTAAATGGCTGATAGACGAGACGCACAAGAGGGGGATGCAATTCCATGCCTGGATAAATCCGTATAGGATAGAAACAGGCATGAATGGGAATTTCCCTGAACTGGATCCTAAGATTCCGAAGGAGCTGACGAAAGATTATCAGAAATTCCGGGTTTACAATCCAGCCCTTCCTGAAGTGAGGGACAGGCTGTGCAACATAGTCAAGGAAATCATAACGAAATACGACGTCGATGGAATTCACATGGATGACTATTTCTATCCGTCTTTATCTAGCGGGGAGTCTATGAACGATGAAGAGGAATACAAGAAATACGGCTCCGGATACAATAACATCGAGGATTTTAGGCGCGGGAATGTGAGCAAGATGATCCAGCAGATGCAGAAGACCATCATCGATGCGAAGCCGGGAGTCATTTTCTCAGTGGCTCCTCAAGGCAACTACGACAATAACTATAATGTCCAGTACATTGATGTTGCGAAGTGCTGTTCGGCCGGGTGGATAGATGTCATCATTCCGCAGCTGTATTTCAACGAGACGTATTTCGAGCCCAGGCTCGAATGGTTTGCGAAGAATTCCGGGAAATCTCATCTCATGGTAGGATACGGAATATATATGTATGGCAATAAAGATGGTTTCTCTGTCTCTTTGTTCAATTCTCTATATTCCAAAGCAAAGTCCAATAGCAAAGTAGAAGGGGCCTTGCTGTACAACACTTCGTCCCTCATGGAGAACAAAATTGGCATCACGGACGCAATTAAGGGCAAATTCGGCGAGAAGGTTCTCTTGCCGTATTTGGGCAGGGGAACCGAAAATAGACCTGATATACCAGGCAATGTTAAAATTTCGAGTTCTTCGCTCACGTGGTCTTCTGTATCAGGCGCCGCTTATTATGCTATCTATAAACTGGATGCTTCGAAGAAGAAAGCTAATCTTGTAGGCACCTCTTTTTCGACGAGCTTCAAACTAACTTCTGCTGGAGTATACTATGTATCAGCTCTTTCGAAGGAAAATGCAGAGAGTGAGATTTCGGCTCCAGTCAGCGCAGATGCATTGAACTGAGCTGTAACATTAATGTAACATTGTGGTGGGGACTTTTTCTTTGACTAAGTCCGGCATTTTTGTTAATTTTGTGTTACATGGATAAGATGAAGATACTTGTCGTCGATGACGAATTGGACATCTGCGCGATTCTTAAATTCAATTTGGAGAAAGCCGGATTCGAGGTTTCTACGGCTCAATCTGCAGAGGATGCTCTTGGTAAGGGCATAAATTCGTATGATCTCCTTCTTTTGGATGTGATGATGGAAGGAATGTCCGGATTCGACCTTGCGAAAATGCTGAAGCAGAAGCCCCAGACCAAGGATATCCCTATCATATTCATAACTGCGAAAGATACTGCGGATGATGCAGTGAATGGTTTGGATCTTGGCGCAGACGACTATATTTCTAAGCCTTTCTCTATAAAGGAGGTTATTTCTAGGGTAAAAGCCGTCCTACGAAGGGCAAGGAGTGATTCAGCCTCTGGCGGGATAGAAATTGACGATGAAAAGAAGTCTGTTAAAGTGGATGGAAAGCCGGTTTCTTTATCTCGCACTGAATATGACCTGTTAAAGCTGCTGGTGCATAATCCTGGCAAGGTCTTCTCTCGGAGCGACCTTATCTCTGCCATCTGGCCTGCGAACGTCATTGTCACGGAAAGAACGGTGGACGTGAGCATTACAAGGCTGAGGAAGAAAATCGGCGAATATGGAGAGAAAATAGTTTCCAGGCATGGCTTCGGCTATTGTTTCGAATGAGTACCGTGATTATCATCTTACTGCTCGCCGTTGTCATCTTCCTTATTTTTGCATTAATAATGGTAAGGCAGCGGTTCACCCATCTCAAGAAATCTCTTGAGGAGGGGAGGATGAGCATGTACGACCAACTGCAAAATGCCGAAGAGGATAAGAACCGTCTTAAGAGGCAGCTGACGCAGAATGTGGCCCACGAGCTTAAGACCCCGGTCAGCAGCATCCAGGGTTACTTGGAGACAATAGTCTCGGACCCTGATATGGATGAGGAGACAAAGAATCATTTCATCCAAAGGTGCTTCACTCAAAGCCAGCGGCTGTCATCGCTGCTTCAGGATATTTCCACATTGAATAAGTTGGACGATGCTCCTGGGAGTTATGGGAGGGAGTCTATGAATATTCTGGCTCTCCTTAATACGATTCTGCTGGATGTGGCTCAGAAGCTCAAAGAGAAGAATATCATGGTGCGGATTCTGATAGGCCCCGAGGTCATTGTCGTCGGCAACCATTCTCTGCTATATTCCATATTTCGGAATCTAACGGACAATGCCATTGCCTATGCCGGTGATGGAGTGACGGTAACTGTGCAAGTTCTTTCCGAGGATGAGAATTTTTATACGTTCAGCTTCGCTGATAACGGAGCGGGGGTGGCTGCGGAGCATCTTCCTCATTTGTTCGAGCGCTTTTATCGAGTGGATAAGGGGCGTTCCCGTAAAATGGGTGGCACCGGCCTTGGGCTGGCTATCGTAAAGAATGCAGTCTTGCTGCATCACGGCAGCATTTCAGTCCGTCTTGCCCAGACCGGCGGCCTCGAATTCATATTCAGTCTTCCGAAAGCCAAGTAAGACTAACCTTCGTTGAAGCCCTTGGCGGAGCGGAGGAGGTGCCTGACGGAAGATGCAATTTCCCTGGTTTCCTGCAATATGTTCAAGTATAGATAGCCTACGGCGATATTCTCCTTGCTGGTCTGCATCCTCATCATCTGCCTGTCCCTGGTTTGCTCAAGGCAGACTTTAAGCTCTTCGCCTTGGTGGCGCACTTCTTCAACCTGATCGTAAGAGCCGCTTCGAAGAATTTCAGAAGCACGTTTCAGCAGGAATAAAACCGTGTCTCGGAGCGGAATGAACTCCTTCACCTGTTCTTTGCTCATCGGCATGAAGTGGTTATCTACATGCTCCTCGCAAGGGTCTACGATTCGCCTCAGGCAGTAGAGGATTTCCTCGCAGGAATTCCTCCCTAGGTGGAAGCAGGTGTTCTTTTCCATAGCTATATCGGTATCTATCCTGCGTAACCCGATCATCTCTTTGCGGCGAGTGTTCTTCAGTTCCTCTCTCTTGCGTCTCAGGCTTTCACCGGCGCTTCTCAGCGGTCCCAGCTTCTCGGCTATGAATGCGTCAGTTATCTGCTTGTAAGTAGTGTTGACATATTCAAGGAAATTGCACTGGGTTGAATTCACGTGCTCGGAGAGAAGTCTCAGCACCTCTTCCTTGTCGGTGCTCCTCATTAACTTGCTGAAGATAACGTCGCCCTTCTCTTCCTGCTGCCTCTTACGATATTTGACTGAACTCCTGATAAGCAGGAACGCCGCAAGGCACATGAACAGACAGGCTGCCAGGAAACCGCCAAGATTAATCAGCCATGCCACAGTGAAGCATAGGATGAAGGCAGCACCGGCAGTGATGAACCATCCGCCTATCACTGAGATCACGCCAGTGATTCTGTAAACTGCGCTCTCTCTTCCCCAGGCTCTGTCGGCGAGCGAGGTACCCATGGCGACCATGAATGTCACGTAAGTCGTTGAGAGAGGCAGCTTCCAAGATGTTCCCAGTGCTATCAGAAGGCTGGCTACGACCAGATTGACCGTGGCGCGGACCTCGTCGAACGCAGCCCCGTTCCTCAACTGGAGGTCGCTGGTATCGAATCGCTTATTCGCCCAGGCCTTGACGTTGTCTGGGAAAACATCGCTGAAGAAATTCCCTACGCTGTCTGAAAATCTTACCAGCACCCTAGCGATTCTCGAAGAGCCGAACATCTCGTCTCCCTCGTTCTGGCGAGAGAGATCCACGGATGTCCTGATGACGTTGCGAGCCTTCTTGGATGTGGCTAGGGAGACGACCATGACCGCACCTGCAAGTACCAGGAATATGACTGGGGTCTTGGCAGGGGAGTCCAGCGATGCCATCATGAAGGTGGAAGGGTCTGCGCCCGGATGTGCCATGAAATCCTGATATGATGCGTATCCAGCAAGAGGCACTCCGATGAAGTTCACTAGGTCGTTCCCGGCGAATGCCATGGCTAGGGCGAACGTGCCGAGCAGCACCAGAACCTTGAACACATCAACTTTCAGGAAATGTAGCGCCTGCATTATGATAGTTGACGCAATGAAGCATATTCCCATTAGCATCGGGGTATTCGCTTCAATATATGCCATTGTGTCAGCGCTGACGAAGGACATTCCCTTTATTCCCTTGAATATCATGAAATAGACTATGGCTGTGGCCGCTATGCCGCCGAAGATGCCAATTTTCCATTTCATGTTGTTGTATGAATATGTGAACTTGAAAAGAAGCCTTGAGAGGTATTGGATGATGGCTCCGAAGAAGAAGGCGATAGGAACAGAAATGAATATTCCGAATATTACCTCTATTGCCTTCTCGGTGTTCATCAGGTCGCCCAGCCCCATTCCTGCCTGCTCGCCGTGCATTTTCATTATGGCGAATATGGTGGTGCCGCCTAGGAGCTCGAAAACCATCGAGACTGTAGTGGACGTAGGAAGCCCAAGGTTATTGAATATGTCCAACAGAATTACGTCGGATATCATGACCGACAGGAATATGAATATCAGTTCCTTGAACGAGAACATCGCAGGGTGGAAGATTCCGTGTCGGGCGATTTCCATCATCCCGTTGCTCATGGTCGCTCCGAAGAAGACTCCGACTGCCGCCACGATTATGATGGTTCTGAAGGATGCTACCTTTGCCCCGATGGCAGAGTTAAGGAAGTTCACTGCGTCGTTGCTGACCCCGACCATCAGATCCACCACGGCCAACGAGAAAAGGAACAGTACGAAAAATAGGAATATGCTCATATTTAGTATTTTGCGGATGAATATGCATTTATCCGATTACTCGGCGAATTTCCTAAAAATATGTTACCGTCTGGTTTCACTGATGTTACAATTTCGTTACAGTTGCATTCCCGCCATCATTATCTGAAAATGGCTCCCGCATGTCTGTAGGAACCATTGAAGTTTAATTAGTACAGGATTATTTCGCTTTTCCTTGGTTGGCGACTGCCTGCTGCTTAGCCTTGAGAACCTCGGGATCAGCAAGATAGTAGTCCTTTACGAGCTTGAGGTTATCGTCGAACTCGAACACGTAAGGCGTGGCCGTAGGAATGTTCAGCCCGACGATGTCGTTGTCGGATATCCCTTTAAGGTGCTTCACCACGCCGCGTAGGCTGTTGCCATGAGCAACGACCACGATGTCGTCATGCTGCTTCAGGGCAGGGAATATCTCGCATTCCCAGTAAGGCATCACTCTCTCAATGCACTGCTTCAGTGCTTCGGTGCGAGGGATATATTCATCAGGGACACCAGCGTAGCGTGAGTCTTTGGTGGCGCTGTTTGGATCGTTTTCGTCTAGAGGCAGAGGCTCCACGTCGTAGCTGCGCCTCCAGAGCTTCACCTGCTCGTCGCCATATTTTTCGGCGGTTTCGGCTTTGTTCAGGCCCTGGAGCATTCCGTAATGTTTCTCGTTCAGTCTCCAGCTCTTGCGCACAGGAATCCAGTCCAGATCCATTGCGTCAAGTACATTGTTCAGAGTCTTGATGGCCCTCTTAAGGTAAGAAGTGTAGGCGACTTCGAACGTGAAGCCGTTCTCTTTAAGAGTTTTTCCAGCTTCGAAAGCCTCCTGAACGCCTTTTTCACTAAGATCGACATTCGTCCACCCCGTGAACCTGTTCTCTTTGTTCCACTGGCTCTCGCCATGACGGATAAGTACGATTCTTTTCATATTCTTAAATATTTTGGATTATTTTCCATTTCTGCGTTTTCTACAGCTCCCCACACACATCTTCGCACGACAAAGATACAAAATTCCCCATCAATTGGCACCATAGTCGCGGCACCAGTCGGCGAGGGGGCAGTCCGCACATTTCGGGGCGCGTGCGGTGCAGATGTACCGGCCATGGAGTATCAGCCAGTGATGGGCGATGGACCTCAGGTCTTCTGGGATGTTTGCTTCTAGGTCTTTCTCTACGGCCTCTACTGTCTTGCCGTTGGAGAGGCCGAGGCGGTGCGATACTCTGAATACATGTGTGTCTACAGCGATTACGGGCTCCTTGTATATTACCGAGGCAACGACATTTGCTGTTTTGCGGCCAACACCTGGAAGCGTCATCAGGTCGTTGATAGAGGATGGCACTTCGCCACCGAAATCGGAAATGAGCTTCTGGGCCATGGCAATCAGGTGCTTCGTCTTGCTGTTCGGGTAGGAAATGCTCTTAACGTAGGGGAATACCTCGTCGAATGTGGCAGCGGCAAGTTTATCGGGCGTGGGGAATGCCTTGAAGAGCGGAGGAGCGACCATGTTCACTCGCCTGTCCGTGCACTGTGCGCTTAGCATCACCGCAATGAGCAGCTGGAATGGAGAGTCATAATGCAACTCTGTCTCTGCTGCTGGCTGGTTCTTCAGGAACCAGTTCAATATATTCCTATATCTTTCTTTCTTTAGCATATTCAATTGAAGATGGTCGGATCCGTAGCCGGGCTTCCCGACGAACGCAAGGTCTTATATGGTCAGAGCCAGATCAATGGCTTCATTGTCGAGGTTCTCTTCGCAGCTCTCGCCTTTGCAGACGAAGACCCTGCCATGGTAGTGCTCAAAGATATTCCTGTTGTGAGTCACCATCACGATGGCAGTGCCGTTCTCTTTATTGATTTCCAGCAATAAATTCAAGATTCCTTCGGCCGTCTCGCTGTCTAGGTTTCCTGTAGGCTCGTCGGCTAGGATGACCTGCGGCTTGTTCAGCAGCGAACGGGCTATGGCAATTCTCTGCTGCTCGCCACCGGAAAGCTGGTGAGGCATTTTATGCGCCTTGTCTCGCATGCCGACGCCGTCAAGCACCTCTGAAATTCGCGAATCAATAGCATCCTTGTCCTTCCAGCCAGTGGCACGAAGCACGAATGAAAGATTCTCTTCCACGCTCCTGTCCATCAGAAGCTGAAAGTCTTGGAATATGACGCCGAGCTTCCTGCGAAGCATAGGGATGTCTTTCTCGCGGATGCCGTGCAATTTAAACCCGCACACCTCCCCGAAGCCTTTTTCAAGCGGGTTCTCGGCCATCATCGTGCGGATGATTGAAGTCTTTCCCGTGCCAACCTTGCCCACAATGTAGACTAGATCGCCAGGATAAATATCCATGTCCAGGTCGTAAATGACAGGATTCTCTCCATTCAGGATTTCGGCATCCTTGAAAGTGATCAACGGTTCGTTTTTTGCTGTCATATCCTAGTTTTCTTCCATTAAGTAAACAAATATAATTGAATTTTTACTTATTTATTGAGTATTTTTGCGTGATTAATATTTAAGAGAGTCGATATGAAGCTTAAACTGTTAGCGGCGGTTATTATCTCGGCAATTCTGCTGTCTGCGCCAATGCAGGCTCAGAACAAGCAAAAAGATGATTTCCGGCAGGCAATGGACCTCTACGAACACGGAATGTTCGAAAGAGCCGGAAGCATATTCAATGAAATCTATTCAAATACTGGCGATGAGACTGCTCTTGGGTACAAGGCTCTTTGCTCCGTTAGGCTGCAAGAAGTTGGCTATGAGACTGTCGCGAATGAATATATCGCCAATCATCCATATTCCGGCCTAGTGCCGCAGATTCATTTCTACAAAGGACTGAACATCTTTGACGACCAAAATTATCATGATGCCCTTGTGGAATTCAGCCAAGTGGATACGAAAGACTTGAGTCTCTCCCAGATTCCAGAATATGAGTTCAAGCATGCCTATTCAAAATTTGGAGTAGGTGACTATGAAGGCGCCAGGATGGAGCTCGGGAAAGTGGAAAATATGCCCATGTCGGACTATACTGCACCTTCAAGATACATCCTAGGCTACATCAATTATTCCCATAAGCAGTTCAAGGAGGCATACGGCTGGTTCGACAAATCCGAGAAAGATCCTCGCTTCGAAGAGCTTTCAAAATATTATAAGGTCGAGTGCCGCTTCATGATGAAAGATTATGGCTATGTCATCAAGAACGGCATCGATATGATGGAAAACGCCCCAGACAACAGGCGGTCTCATCTGGCAAGAATCATCTCAGAGTCTTACCTTGCCCAAGGAGATAACGACGACGCCAAGAGATATTACGATATGATAAACCAGAGCAGCAGGGATATGGATCGTGACGATTTCTTCTATGCCGGGTCTCTGTATTATGCCACTGGTGACTATAAGGGTGCCATCGACAACTATTCGATGATGAAGGAGCGCACGGATTCCATCGGGCAGATAGCTAATTACGAATTAGGCTACAGCTACATCCAGACGGGTAACAAGGTGGCGGCGATGGATGCGTTCAAGACCGCTTCGGAATGTTCATTTAACTTGAAGGTTCAGGAAGACGCTCATTTCAATTACGCCAAGCTATCATTTGACTTGAACCATAACCCTTCCGTCTTCGACGATTATATGAAGAAGTACGGCAAGGCTAAAGGAGACCAGATTTACAGTTATATGGCCCTTTCGTGCCTTTACAATCACGACTATTCAGGGGCGGTGGATGCCTACAGCCATATAGACCTTTTGGATGATGACCAGAAGGCTAATTATATGAAAGCCAATTACCTAAGGGCTCAACAACTAATCGGCGGAAGCTCTTGGAAGGACGCAATTCCTCTGCTTAAAGCCGCTTCATTCTATTCGAACAAACACGATGGGTTCAATCAGCTAGCTCGCTACTGGCTTGGAGAGTCACAATTCCGCAGCGAGCAATACGCTGCCGCCGCCGAATCTTTCAAGGACCTTTTCAATATTTCGGCTCTAGACAAGCAAGAGGAAGGAAAACTACTGCCATACAATATCGGCTGGTGCCATTTCAAGAATAAGGAATATGCCGCTGCGGCCAAATGGTTCGATGAATATCTTGGGACGAGGAACCCTGAGATGGGAGAAGATGCCGCCCTGAGGCGGGCAGACTGCGACTTCGTGACTAAGGACTATGCGAAGGCAATAAAAGAATATGAGAACGCTACGCAGCGTTTTGCCTATGCGGACAACCTTTATCCTTATTTGCAGTGTGGAATCGCCTACGGCCTGTCTGGAAAAAACGACAAGAAGATAGAGTCGCTGTCTCGGGCTCTTACGTCTAAGCTTTCGGCACAATATTATCCAGAGACCATGTACGAACTCGGCAGGGCTTATGTGGCAGGTGGAAAGACCGACGATGCGGCGAACTGCTTTGAGAAGCTCCGGAAGAATTCTTCTGACAAGACCATAAACGCCAGCTCACTGATAGAGCTGGGAATGATAGCTAGGAATAAGTCTGACAATGATAAGGCTCTGGGCTATTACAAGCAAGTAGTTGAAGAAATGCCTGGAACTGAATATGCTCAGGATGCCCTTCTTGCCATTGAGTCAATATATCAGGCTCAGGGTCGCGCAGATGAATATCTCGACTATGCCGACAAGGTGGGCGCTAACTTCGGCAAGACCGATAGCGAGAAAGATGACATGTATTTCGCTGCAGCCGAGCAGGTGTTCATGACCGAGAATTATGAAAAGGCATCTGCATCCCTTCAAAATTATATGAACCGTTATCCGAACGGAAAGAATATCGCCAAGGCCGATTATTATATGGCCGAATGCGAGAGGAATGCGGGCAAGAAGGAACAGGCCTGCGACTGGTATGCGAAAGCACTTTCGACAGATCCTAATGCGGCATATTCAGAAATGGCTCTCCTTCGCAGCGGTCAGCTCCATTATGAGATGGAGCGTTTCAACGAGGCTTACAGGAATTACGCTGCCTTAGTTCAGAAAACCAGCGATGCCGAAATGACTCACGCCGCCAGGCTTGGGCTCATGAGGTCGTCATACAAGGCTCAGGATTGGCAGTCTGCAATCAACCAGGCAGAAAAGGTGAAGGCCTTGAAGAAAGTCACGGCTGATGAGAGCAGGGAGGCGGATTATGTTTGCGCTAAGTCTTATCTCTCTACTAATGAAAGAGATAAGGCATTCGGCATATTCAATAAGCTCAGCGCTAAGCCTGCGACCGATGAAGGCGCAGAGGCTACATACATGCTCATTCAAGATGCATACGATCAGGGTGAATATGCTTCCGTAGAATCTAAGGTCTATAAATTTGCGAAAGATGCTCCCGAGCAGTCCTACTGGCTGGCTAAGGCGTTCATAACGCTCGGCGACTCGTTTGCCGAGAGGGACGATTACAAGCAGGCCAGGGCGACTTTCGAAAGCGTAAGGAATGGCTATAAACCAGAAAAAGGCACTTCGGATGATGTCCAGGATAATGTGAGGATGAGGCTTGAGAAGCTTAATAATATAGAATCAGGCAATGAATAATATTAAAAGAATATGTTTCACCGCAGCCGCGCTAGGCGCGTGCGCTATTTCTTTCGGCCAGAATCTGAACCCTACGGTCGAGGTGACGAATACCTACGAAGGGGACCCGTCGCATATTCAGAAACCACTAACCGAGATGATGGTCCCTGATTCGCTGCTACGATTCGATTTGGATTTCAATTATCAGGTTTTCGATAACCCTTATGACGCTTCATATAGTTTCAAGCCATACATGCTGAACGTTAAGCCTGGCAGGGACGCTTGGCGAGGCAAGAGCCTCTATCTGAAAGCAGGAGCGGGCTACTCGCTTCATCCGCAGCTGGATTTCGTGTGGAGTCCGGAGCGGAAAGGACCTTTCCAGTTCAGCATCTATGCTAATCACAGGTCTTATTTCGGGAAATATCACGAGATTGTTCCTAAGCTGAAGTCTGGCTCACAGGGCGTGTACGAGCTGAAATCCAATGGGAATTCGTACAAAGGCCACGATGCCCTTACAAGGGCTGGCTTCGATGGCAGGTACAGCTGGGATTCAGGCACGTTCGCTTTCGGCGTCGGTTATTATGGCTTGAATACTAAAGACACGCTTACTTCTCAGAATTACAATGCGGCTGATGTCTATCTAAACTTGCAGTCTTACGATAGGCCGGACGCTCAGTTCTATTATGACGCGACCGTCAAAGGACGCTTCGGAAAAAACAATCTTGAATATTCCTCAGGCCTCGGCAACCTTTATGGCAAGTCCGCCTTGAATGTCCTGAGTGGATTAGGAATAGCCGAAGGGAAATGCGACTACAAGGAAACCGTGATTTCTCTGGACGGAAATCTGGGCTTTGCCGTGAATGGCCATAAGTTCTTGATCGGCTTGGATGGCGTTTACGCAGGATATTCAGACTTGTTGCGAGGGGCGTACGGGGTGTTCGCAGTCACGCCAAAGTACGTGTTCGAGAAAGGCAAGCTGAAAGTCAATGTGGGTCTTCGCATCCAGAAGTTCTTCAGCGATAACGACGAGAAGGACCTCTTGGAGCCGGAAGAGTGGGATGGAGGAGTCATGCTGAACCCTGACATTTACGCTAGCATCGCTCTCGTCAATGGTTTCCAGCCTTATGTCCGGATATACAATGGCACGAAAATCAACACGCTGTCTTCCGTGCAGGAAGGAAGAAATCATTTTTTCAATCCGCTGTGCTTTACTTTAGGCAATGATACGGGTTATGACCTCAGTGCTGGTTTCAAGGGAGATTTCTCGACGGCATTCCACTATGACGTGAACGCCAGGCTGAATTCGCATGACGAAACCTTGATGGATTACGTTGCTTATTCTGGGAAAGAGTATTACGTTCCAGCATATTTGCGTAGCGAATGCGACGTTTTTTCTGTGAATGCGCTCATGAACTTGAGAGTGAAAAGGTTCAAGGCCGATGCCGACTTCCATTATTACCATACTAAGTTCCCAAAAGACGGCAGCCATGCTTTTGCCATGCCTGACTTCACTTTCGGCCTGAAGGCTGTTTATGACATAACGAGCCGGATATATTGTGGGGCGAATATGAGTTATGTCCACAAGAGAGAAGGGGATTTCTACGTTAATTCCCAAGGTGGTTATTCAATTCCAGGCTGGTTCGATCTAGGCATTTTGGGAGGATATCAGTTCAACCGAAAGCTCGGCTTCTGGCTGGAAAGCGGAAACCTTCTGGGCCAGAAAGTTCAGCCGAATCCATTCTACGTCGAAAAAGGTCTCTGGATCACGGCTGGCATCACCTTGAATTTATAGAAAAATTTAGTAAATTTGTCTGTTTTATGGGATGACCTGAAACAGACAAATTTTTTGACAAGCTATGATAGAAAACGAAGAGGCGAAAAAGGCGGAAGAAGCATATTCCGCGAGTAGCATACAGGTCCTTGAAGGGCTTGAGGCAGTAAGGAAAAGGCCATCGATGTACATCGGAGACGTAGGCGAAAGAGGTCTCCATCATCTCGTTTATGAAGTAGTTGATAATAGCATCGACGAGGCAATGGCGGGGTTCTGCACGGATATAACCGTCACCATTTTGGAAGGCAATTCAATCAGGGTCTCCGATAACGGCCGTGGTATTCCTACGGGCATGCACCCTAAGGAACATCGTTCTGCTCTGGAGGTTGTTCTCACGGTGCTTCACGCCGGTGGAAAATTCAATAAGAACAGCTACAAGGTTTCGGGCGGTCTCCATGGCGTGGGCGTTTCCTGCGTTAATGCTCTTTCTGACGATTTCGAAGCTGAAGTGCATCGCGAAGGGCATATTTACATCCAGAAATATTCCAAAGGCAAGCCGCTTGGGCCGGTTAAGGTGGTAGGCGACTGCAATGACACAGGCACCACCATCACCTTCCATCCGGATCCGACCATTTTTACCCAGTCAATAGTTTATAAATATGATACCCTGGCTGCCAGGATGCGCGAGCTTGCCTACCTGAACAAAGGCATACGCATCACGCTCACCGATGACAGGCCAGATCACCTGGTTGAGGAATATGTCACTGATGCGCACGGAGACGAGAAACCTACTGGCAGGATGATCAAGCACCAGGATGTCTTCTACTCGGAACATGGCCTGAGGGAGTTCATTGAATATCTCGACGCAGGTGCCAGCCAGCTCATTCCTGAGCCTATCTGCACCCAGAGCGACAAAGTGATCCCGATTGACATAGCTTTGTCTTACAATAACGGATTTGCCGAGAAAATATATTCATACGTCAACAACATTCATACGATCGAAGGCGGCACGCATCTGCAAGGCTTCAAGATGGGCCTTTCAAGGTCACTGAAGAATTATGCGGAGAAGAACAACCTCCTTGCTAAATTCAAAGGAGACCTCGCCCCTGAGGACTTCCGAGAGGGCCTTACCGCCGTGGTTTCCGTGAAAATCGCCGAGCCTCAGTTCGAGGGACAGACAAAGACGAAGCTTGGCAACCCGGAGGCCACCTCGGCTGTTTCGCAGGCCACTTCTCAGGCTATGGATCAGTATCTTGAGGAGCATCCGAAAGAGGCAAAACTCATAATCGAGAAAATAGTGCTGGCAGCTACAGCAAGGAATGCCGCCCGCAAAGCTCGCGAGATGGTTCAGAGAAAGTCCGTCATGTCTGGCGCCGGGATGCCTGGCAAACTGGCTGACTGCTCTGACAGGGATCCGGAGAAGTGCGAGCTCTTCCTGGTAGAGGGTGACTCTGCAGGTGGAACTGCGAAGCAGGGGCGCAACAGGAGGTATCAAGCCATCCTGCCTCTGAGAGGAAAGATCCTGAACGTGGAGAAGGCAGCGGGTGACAGGGCTTTCGACAGCGAGGAAATACGAAATATTTATACGGCTCTCGGGGTTTCAGTGGCTCAGGAAGATGAGAACGGAGAGAAGAGGATGGACCTAAGCAAACTGCGTTACCACAAAGTCATAATAATGACCGATGCCGATGTCGATGGCAGCCACATCGCCTGCCTGATCCTAACGTTCTTCTTCCGTTACATGTTCGACTTGATTAAGAACGGGTATGTCTATCTGGCTACCCCTCCGCTCTATCTCGTGAAGAAAGGCAAGGAAGAGATATACTGCTGGACCGATGATCAGAGGTCGGCTGCGACCGAGAGGCTCGGCCATGGCTCCGACAAGGGGGTTACCGTCCAGAGGTACAAAGGTCTCGGTGAAATGTCTGACCAGCAGCTCTGGGACACCACTATGGATCCAGAGAAGAGAAGACTGCGCAAAATCACGATTGATAACGCAGCTCAGGCAGAAAGGACGTTCTCCATGCTGATGGGTGACGATGTCCCGCCTCGCCGGCAGTTCATAGAGGAAAATGCACATTACGCAAACATTGATGCTTAAAAATTCGCAATAATATGTACAACGACATTTTTGCAAGGATTTCTAAAGATACTGGCGGCCCAATCGGCCAGTATTATGACGATGGCTATGGCTATTACATGTTCCCTCGTCTGGAGGGGGAATTAGGCCCTCACATGAAGTTCAACGGGGTGGAGATGCTCAACTGGAGCCTCAATAATTACCTCGGTTTGGCGAATGACCCAGAGGTTCGCAAGGCAGATGCCGATGCAGCTAAGGAGTGGGGTCTGGCATATCCTATGGGCAGCCGGATGCTGACTGGTCAGACTCGCTACCACGAGGAGCTGGAGAGGCGTTTCGCAGAGTTTGAGAAGAAGGAGGATGCCTTTCTGTTCAACTTCGGTTATCAGGGAATAGTTTCAGCCATTGATGCCCTAACTGGCCGTCACGACGTGATAGTGTACGATGCTGAGGCTCATGCATGCCTGCTGGACGGAATCCGTCTGCACGTGGGCGAGAGCTTCAAATACAGACATAACGACATCGAGAGCTGCGAGAAGGTGCTCTCCAGAGCCTGCAAGCTGGCTGAAGAAAATGGCGGCGGCGTGCTGCTCATCACAGAGGGCGTGTTCGGAATGACCGGCGCTCTCGGAATCCTGGACAAGATCGTAGAACTCAAGAAGAAATATCAATTCAGGATATTCGTAGATGACGCTCATGGCTTCGGCATCATGGGCGAGCATGGCAGAGGCACTTCTGAACAGTTGCACTGCATGGATGGCATCGACCTTTACATCGGGGCCTTTGCGAAAAGCATGGCCAGCATAGGCGGCTTCATCGCAGGGCCGAAGGACATAATCAAGTACCTGAAGTTCAACATGCGCTCGCAGATGTATGCCAAGGCGCTTCCGATGCCTCTTGTCATAGGAAACATGAAGAGGCTCGAAATCATTGACAGCCCTAAGGGCGATGCCCTGCGTAAACAGCTCTTCACAGTCACGAGGGCCCTTCAGGATGGTTTCCGCAAGGAGGGATTCGACATAGGACCGGCAGAGGCCTGCGTCTCGCCTGTGCACGTGAAGGGCGGAATAGGCGAGGCCACGCAGATCGTCAAAGACCTTCGCGAGAACTACAAGATATTCTGCTCCATGGTCATCTATCCGGTGATTCCTAAGGGAATGATAATATTCAGAATCATTGCTACTGCTGCCCACACTCTCGAAGACGTGGACTACACGCTCAATGCTTTCAAGGAGATAAGGGAGAAGCTTGACAAAGGATACTATTCCAACGGAGAGATTGCCACAATGACAGTCATGAAATAAATTCTCTGAATATGGATCCTGAATATTTCAGAGATAAGGTTATTATAGTAACTGGAGCCAGCTCGGGAATCGGGTTGGCTTCGGCTCGTCTTTTCGGATCCTTCGGGGCGAATGTCGTGATGGCGGCAAGGTCATACGAAAGACTGCTTGAACTGGCTCCTAACGTGAATGGCGACCCTGAAAAAGTGCTCTGCGTGAAGACCGACGTGAGCGTCGAAGAAGACTGCAAAAATCTTATTGCAAAGACTGTCGAGAAATTCGGAAGAATAGACATACTGGTCAATAACGCCGGCCTTTCGATGAGGGCTATGTTCAAAGATCTGGACCTGTCCGTCATCAAGAGGCTGATGGACGTGAACTTCTGGGGCACGGTTTACTGCACTAAATTCGCTCTGCCCTACCTTCTTGGGACGAAGGGGCAGGTCGTAGGAGTCATTTCCACCGCAGGATATTGCGCCCTGCCAGCCAGGACAGGATATTCCTCTTCAAAATATGCCATCAGGGGTTTCTTGGACACCATTCGCATTGAGCATCTGAAAGATGGCCTGAACGTGCTGGTCTTCGCTCCTTGTTACACTTCTTCCAATGTTCGCAATGCGGCTCTCACAGCCGACGGCTCTGCCCAAGGCAGCACTCCGCTCAACGAGGGCAAGCTGATGAGTGCGGAAGTGTGTGCGATGCATCTGGCAAAGGCTCTTGAGAAAAGACGTTCGGAAGTCATTCTTGGCGCTCTGGGCAAAGCCTCGGTGTGGGTGCACAGGCTTTTCCCAAGGCTGATGGATCGCCTGACTTATAAATATATTGCTAGAGAAACGGGAAGTCCCTTCAAATAATTAATCGAGATGAAACTGCCACGCCTTCCAAAAAACTATCTTCGGATCATCCTGCCGCTTTTCGCGCTGTTTCTCATTCTTTTTTTCATTTTTCCGAGGAATGCGAAATTCAGCTACGACTATCGGAAAGGCTCTCCATGGAATCATGAGACGCTGATTGCCCAGTTTGATTTCCCTATCTTGAAATCCGACGAGCAGCTTAGGGAGGAGCGTAGCGCAAACCGTTCCGTTGAGGTTCCGTACTATGTCTATAAGGAAGATGTGGTGACAAACAGCAGGAAAGCCGCCGACGAGGCCGACTTGGGGGACTATTCCTGGCTGAGACCGGTAATCGTGTCTTCCATGCTGGACATCTATTCCAGCGGAGTGGTGAGCGACGAGGGCGTGAAACTGGACTCTAGGGCAAAGAAAGATCCTGACGCGGTTTTATATATTCATAAAGACAAGAGGGTCACGAAGAAACCTGCTTCCGAGGTGCTGAAAGAATCAGATGCTAAGGCCAGGCTTCTTGACGATGTGGCGAAGAAAGCAAAAGGGGCCAATGCCGACTCGGTGCTGAATGCTTGCGGCATCTATAATCTCATCTCGCCTAATCTTGAATACGATGCAAAGACGACCGAGCTGGTGAATTCGCAAAGAGATTCTCAGATTTCTCCTACGCAGGGGTTCGTGAGCGCTGGGCAGCTCATCGTCTCGAAAGGCGAGATAGTCACTGCCGAGGTGGCTCAGATTCTTGATTCATACAAGGTTGAATATGAGGCCAGCATGGGTTACGGCGGCCCGAAAGTGCTGTTCTGGTTAGGGAACGCCCTCATAGCTGCGTTATTGGCATTCTTGATATTCCTAACCCTCTATTTTTCCAACAACAACATATTCAAAGAAAGAAACAAGTTCTATTATGTGTTGTTCGTTTTTCTCTTGATTACCGTTGTCACACTCATAATCAATAAGTTCGCCCCAAGATTCATCTACATGGTGCCGTTCACTCTGACCGCCCTGTTCCTGGAAGCGTTCTTCAAGAATAAGCTCATAATTCCGCAATGTTTCATTTCACTGCTGCCGCTGCTGATTTTTGCTAACAACGGAATCGTGCTTTACGTGATATTCATGGCAGGCAGCCTGGTCGCAATATATACTTTCAGATTTTTCAATCGCAGCTGGATGCAGTTCATCTCTGCCTTGATAGTGTTCTGCACGATGGCCCTTACCTATTTCGGCTTCAGGATGATTGACATGGTGAACGATAATCCTTACCAGTCCATCCTCTTCCTTTTCGTGTCCTCGATGCTCTCTGTGGCTGGATATCCATTGGTTTATCTTTTCGAGAGGATGTTCAATCTGGTGTCGAATTCCAGGCTTAGGGAGCTGTGCGATACGAACAATCCTCTCCTGAGGCAGCTGGAGCATCTTGCGCCCGGCACCTTCCAGCATTCTTTGCAGGTCATGAACATGGCAGATGCGGCTGCACGCGCCATTGATGCGAACCCTCTGCTGGTGAGCGCAGGCGCATTATATCATGACATCGGCAAGATGAAAAACCCGCTATGCTTCATCGAAAACGCCAGCATGAATCCTGGAGGGGCACATTATCACGATAATCTCACCCCGAAGGAGAGCGCGAAGGCCATAATCAAGCACGTTGATGATGGCTTGGAGCTGGCAGATAAATACAAGCTGCCGGAAGTGATCAAGGAGTTCATCAGAACCCACCACGGGACATCCGCAACGACATATTTCTATAATAAATATCTCAACGAGGGAGGGGATCCTTCGGATGTAGCCGATTTCTTCTACCATGGAGAAAGGCCTTACACCAAGGAACAGACCATACTTATGATATGCGACACTTTGGAAGCTGCCTCTAGAACGTTGAAAGACAATTCTCAGGAGGCCTTGTCTGAATTCGTCGAGAGGATGGTGGCTATGAAGGTGGATGCTGGACAGCTGGATAATTCTCTTATTTCCATAAGGCAGCTATGCACGCTGAAGCAAGTCTTGAAAGATTACCTGAGGCAGATATTCCACGAGAGGATTGAATACCCTAACCGTAAGACCGGTATTGGCAGATTGGGGATAAATGTTTAACTTTGAACCCATTTTTTTGAATATAAAATATTAATATACAATGGAAGTCACAAAGAATCAAATCGATGATCTGAACATCGAACTTACAATCGCCTTGAAGGCAGATGATTATGCAGAGGCGGAGAGAAAAAGCTTGGCCGCATATAAGAGAAAGGCGGATTTCAAAGGATTTCGCAAAGGCATGGCTCCGACCAGCCTTGTAAAGCGGATTTACGGTGAGCAGGCTCTGTACGAGGCTATCAACGGTACCGTTGCCGAGCAGCTCGATAAATTCATAAAGGACAATAACCTGAAAGTATTAGGCGAACCTCTGCCTAGCGAGAACCAGAAAGAGAATGACTGGAAGGATGGGGCAGATTTCGAATTCAAATTTGACATCGGCCTGTCACCAGAACTCAATTTCGAGGTTGACAAGTCAGACAAATTCACTCATTACGACATCGAAATCTCCGATAAGGAGAAGGCAGATGCGAAAGCAGACCTGCTCCGTCAGTATGGCGATTTTCAGGAGTGCGAAAAGGCTGGCGAGGATGATATCCTGACGGTGGATCTCAAGCAAGGCGAGAAGACCGTTGAAGGCGCTTACGTGGGCATACGCAGCGTAGCTGATTCGCAGAAAAGCCTGTTCTTGGGCGTTAAAGCCGATGACAAGTTCACTGTAAACGTGAACGAGGCGTTCGTTAATGAGGAGGACAGGGCACGGTTGCTGAAAGTCAAGAAAGAAGACCTTGCCGGCATGGAGCCTGAATGGGAGGTCACCATCGTGAACGTAAAGACGTTCGCCCCTGCCGAGGAGAATCAGGAGACATACGACAAGATTTTCGGACAAGGCGTCGTGACTTCCCCTGAGGAACTCGATGTCAGAATAACCGAGAGGCTCCAGAACAACCACAAGCAGGATTCGGATTACAAGCTGAATAAGGATATTCGTGAATATTACGTCAACAAGGCTGGCATTACGCTTCCTGAGGCCTTCCTGAAAAGATGGCTTCTGGAGAATAATAAAGAGAAAGTCACCAAAGAGGATGTCGATAAAGAGTTCGACAGCTTCGCAAAAGATTTCAAATGGCAGCTCGTGCGTGGCTATATTCTCAAGAAATTCGACGTGAAGATTAATGACAAGAACTTGCTTGATGCTGCAAAAGGCTATGCGGCATATCAGTATGCCATGTACGGAATGGGCAATCTCTCTGATGAGATGCTCACAGACGCTGCACATCATTTCCTCCAGGATGAACGTCACTCTCGCAACATCGAGGAGTTCGTAGAGAACGATAAGGCAGTGGCTGCCGTGAAAGAGCATGCAACCCTCGAGGATAAGAAAATCTCATTTGAGAAATTCGGGAAGCTGAAATGATATGAAAGATAATTTCAATGAATATGCCGTCAAAGGTAGAGGGCTGAATTCCAATACCCTAGACGATTACGAAAGAGCGGTTGACGATTACATCAATCCGACGATCATCGAAGAGCGAAAGCTGAATGTCGCCTCTATGGATGTTTTCAGTCGCTTGATGATGGACAGGATCATATTCTTGGGCGTACAGATCAATGACGACGTAGCCAACATCATCACGGCTCAGTTGCTGTATCTTGCATCCACGGATCCGTCGGCAGACATATCGCTGTACGTCAATACTCCTGGCGGAGTAGTGACATCCGGTCTTGCGATCTACGACACAATGCAGCTCGTGGAGCCCGATGTGGCGACCATCTGCATCGGCCAGGCCGCTTCCATGGGTTCGGTGCTCCTCTGCGCCGGAGCTAAAGGCAAGCGTTCCTGCCTGCCTCATGCAAGGGTGCTGATCCATCAGCCACTCGGAGGCGCTCAGGGACAGGCTTCTGACATCATGATCGCAGCCAAGGAAATAGAGAAGATGAGAACCGAGCTCTATACAATAATCTCTGAGCATTCCGGCCAGCCTTTCGATAAGGTTTTCAAGGATGCGGACAGGGATTATTGGATGAATGCTCAGGAAGCTCTTGAGTATGGCATGGTAGACGAGATTCTTACTAAGAAAGCTAAATAAATGGCAAGCGGAAAGACGACATCTAGGGGGGGGAGGCGCTGCGTGTTCTGTGGAAGAAAGGAGAACGAGGTGCCTTTCCTCATGGAGGGGCTTGACGGCTGTATTTGCAGCGATTGCGTTGAGCTGGTCCACAGCTATCTCAGGGATCTGACAAGCCCCAACGCAAGAAATAATGATCTGGGAAAGATAAAAGACGTTAAGAAGCCTAAAGAGATAAAGGCGTTTCTTGATGAATATGTCATCGGCCAGGATCGTGCGAAAAAAGTGCTTTCTGTGGCCGTCTACAACCATTATAAGCGAATCAACCATAATCTGGTGGACAAGCCTGGCGATGGGGTGGAGCTGGAGAAATCCAATATCTTGCTCGTAGGGCCTACTGGGACTGGCAAGACATTGCTAGCCAGAACCATCGCTAAGATGCTGAATGTGCCGTTCACGATCGTAGACGCAACGGTGCTCACGGAGGCTGGTTATGTCGGTGAGGATGTGGAGAGCATTTTGACAAGGCTTTTGCAAGAGGCGGATTACGATGTCGCTAAGGCTGAGAGGGGGATAGTTTTCATCGATGAGATAGACAAGATCGCCCGCAAGAGCGACAACCCATCCATCACCAGGGATGTTTCTGGCGAGGGCGTTCAGCAGGCTATGCTGAAGCTGCTTGAAGGAAATGTGATAAATGTGCCGCCAGAGGGAGGTAGGAAGCATCCAGAGCAGGAGTTCATTCACGTTAACACTCAGAATATTCTCTTCATTTGCGGAGGAGCTTTCGAGGGCATTGAGAGAAAGATTGCCCAGAGACTGAACACTCAGGTGATTGGTTTTGGCGCCACGAAGAAACAGAGGGTGGACAGGAACAGTCTGCTGAAATATGTTGATGCCCAGGACATGAGAGCTTACGGCCTGATTCCTGAAATCATTGGCCGCCTGCCAGTCATCACTTATCTTGATCAGCTGGACAGGGATGCGCTTCTGCGGATCCTGACGGAACCGAAAAATGCTATTCTGAAGCAGTACGAGAAGCTTTTCGAGATGGATGGCATGACGCTGAAGATCGAACCTGGCGTGAAAGATCTCATCGTCGACACTGCGATAAGCAATAAGCTTGGAGCCCGTGGACTGCGTTCCATCTGCGAGCAGATTTTCGACGATGCCATGTACGATGCCCCGTCTTCCAGCAAGAAGACTTTCACCGTCACCTTGAAGTACGCTCAGCAGAAACTTGAAAATTCCATTCAGCAATGACGACAGACGACATATTCAGACAGATTCGCTCTAAGCGTACCATGCTCTGCGTGGGGCTGGACACCGACTATGCAAAACTGCCTGAATGCGTTAAGTCTGGTCGCAGCGTTACGGAAGCAGTGTTGGAATTCAACAGACGCATAATAGATGCCACTGCTCCGCATTGCGTGGCCTTCAAGCCGAATCTTGCTTTTTATGAATATCTTGGGGCGGCTGGCTGGGAAGTGCTTGGGAAGACGGTTGAATATATTCGTTCGAGCTATCCAGAAGAGTTCATAATCGCCGACGCTAAAAGGGGAGACATCGGAAATACAGCTAAGATGTATGCCCGCACGCTTTTTGAGACATTCGATTTCGACGCTGTGACGCTCTCGCCCTACATGGGCAGCGAGACTGTCACTCCATTTCTTGAATATCCTGGTCGCTATGCCATAGTGGTGGCACTCTCTTCCAATCCTTCGTCGTCTGACTTCCAAGGCCTCATCAACGGCACTGCTTATGGTGTGGAGGGTAAGCCCCTGTATCGGGCGGTGATGGAGAAAATGATGTCCATTTCCACTCCTGATAACATGATGTTCGTGGTGGGAGCCACGAAGGCTGACAAGCTGAAAGAAATCCGTGCATTTTGCCCGGATAATTTCTTCTTGGTGCCCGGCGTAGGTGCTCAGGGAGGGAGCGCAGAGGAGGTGATTGCCAATGGGGCGAGTGCGAAAGGCGGGCTATTAATTAACTCCTCGCGAGCTATCCTTTACGCTTCTTCTGGAGAAGATTATGTCCAGGCCGCCGCAGCGGTGGCTTCCCGAACTGCAATTTTCAAAGGCTGACCTTATGTCTGCCATGATTCGCAGATGACCTTCATATTCGTAATATTTGCACTTATCGCGACAGCATTTTCGGCGTCGTATTTTCTGCCTTGGGCAGTCAGCAAACTCATTGGCATATTCATAAAACCAGTTGGGAAGTATGCTCGCAAAGTTGGTAAGGTCTTTTTCGTTGGCGCAGTTTGCTGCTTCATCTTCGGCCTTGTCTTCGGATGGCGTCTTATCACCGTGAGGCACGTCGACATATTCTTTGACGACCTTCCAGAGGCTTTTGACGGCTATAAAATAGCGCAACTCTCTGATCTCCATCTCGGTACATATCGTTTCAGCCATAAGACCATAGCAAGAGAGGTACGCAGGACTTTGGCAGAGCAGCCAGATATCATCGTTTTTACTGGGGATATAGTGAATTTAATGCCTTCTGAACTTCGGCCTTTCACGGAAATTTTATCTGGCTTACATGCTCCAGACGGCGTATGGTCCATCATGGGCAACCATGACTACGTGATGTACAGCGATCGCTTGACTGCCTCTCAGCGGGCCCAATGCATTCAGGAAATACAGGATATGGAACGCTCCATGGGCTGGCGTCTCCTGCTCAATGAGAATGCGGTTATCAGGCATGGTAATGACAGCATCGCTCTGATTGGGGTTGAGAATCAAGGCAGAAGATATCCCTATCCCCAGCGTGCGAATCTGCCTAAGGCCCTTTCTGGAGTGCCAGATGGAATGTTCAAAATCCTTCTGAGCCACGACCCGACTTTTTGGGAGAGCACCGTGCTGCCCCAGACAGACATCGATCTAACCCTATCCGGACACACCCATGCCTGGCAGTTCCGCCTCTGGGGCATCTCTCCGTCCATGCTGATGTTCCGCCAGTGGGCCGGCCTATACACCGCCCCCACCACTGCCTCTTCAGCCCCTGCCGCTTCAGCACTTACAGCTGCTCCCTCAACCCCAGCCCCTGCCTCATCAGCACTTACTCTCTCAACCCCAGCCACTGCCTCATCAGTCCCCAATACTGCACCCAACGCCGCCCATGCTGCCATTCAGAAACTCTTCGTCAGCACCGGTTCCGGAGGCAATATCCCATTCCGCTTCGGCTCCTGGCCCGAAATAGACATTCTCACCCTCCGCCGCAGTCCATCTGCTTCCCGGAACATTAACCAGTGAAACTCAAAAATCGTCGGCAACAGCCGCATGCTCTGCGGCACCACCTTTGTAGCCCACCCATTGCCGACCCCTCCTTCGAAAGCCTGGTCGGGAACACTTATACGTTAATCAGAGCTCCTATTACATATCACCGTTGCCGACAAATTTCACAAAGTCCTTAAGCTCGGCACCCAGCAGTTCCTCCAGAACTTGATTCAGTGCCTTCCCATCTCGTCATCCTGCACGACCCCCGTCATCCTGCACGACCCCCGTCATCCTGCACGAACCACCTCGTCATCCAGAATGCCACGTCCCGTTATCCTGAACGACTTACCCCGTCATCCCGAGCGTACCACCCCGTTCATTCTGAACGGTCCTTCACGTCATCCTTAACTTGTTTCAGGATCTAGTGTCCATGAGCCTAGATTCCGGATCAAGTCCGGAATGACGTGGAAAAGCAAATCTAGATTCCGGATCGAGTCCGGAATGAACGTGGAAAAGCAAGGCTTATCCTTATGGCTCCAGGATGTTGCGTAGAACTGTTTCGTCTATCAGGATAATGCGGGAAAGCAACGGTAAAGAGAAAGTCCGCCTGTCACCCCACTCCTTTTTGGCAATTGCGATTCTCTGCTCTAGGCTGGCACCCTTCAACTTGCAATTGAAGATATTCATGCACAATTCTTCGGCTTCCTTTCGAAGATCCGCCTCCTTTGCCTTGAATGCATTATAAGGATTCATGCTCACAATTTTATCTTTGCCCTGATGCAAGAAAGCAAGGAACACCCTCGACCGCCCGAACATGTCCTCAACTCTCCTCCAGTCTATGTAGCTGTGAGGCAAAATCATCCCCTCCTCGTTCACCCTCCAATCTGCAGGCAGTTTCACCTTCGAGTGGAACATTTTCATCTGAGCATTATATGTAAAATCCACAAGTGGCCTGCCAATATTGGAGAGGGTCGAGTGGTCAACGAAGTAGATGTTTCCTGGCCCCCATTCATATTCCCAAGGCATCAGCTTGAAATCCGCCACTATGGCATTCCTGTAGACATACATGAATTTGTTCTTCAATTCCGTGGCCTCGTTTATGGGTGACATCGAAACCTCGAAATCCCCATTAGAATATGCCCTGGAGCCTTTCTGCTTTATGAATTTTATCATTTTTATTAGCAAGGCATTCCGGAATCTGGCGCAGGATGAGACTTTCCCTGCGACGATAAGATGGAAGTGAGTGTCTAGGATCTGATGTACCAGAAGCTTGACGCTGCAAGAGTAGGAAGTGATAGCCAGAAGATTCATCATGAATATCTTCTCTTCTCTTGAAGAGAAAAGAAGATTGACTTTCTTGCCGTTGGAGTAAATGTGGAAGCAGTCTGTGACTGCAATGGGTGGATAATAGCTTTCCATAGCTTTATGGTTTAGTTATTAATATATTATCGTCTAAGTTACGTAATATTTCCCACATATGCCATGGAAGGAATTCTTTTCTTGAAATTCGTAAAATGACGAGGCGATGTTGGGCGTTAGGAATGGATGGTGGGTGCGATGTTATTTATGTACTTTGAATCGCCGGCAACAGCCGCATGCTCTGCGGCACCACCTTTGTAGCCCACCCATTGCCGACCCCTCCTTCGAAAGCCTGGTCGGGAACACTTATACGTTAATCAGAGCTCCTATTACATATCACCGTTGCCAACAAATTTCACAAAGTCCTTAAACCCGGCACCCAGCAGTTCCTCCAGAACTTGATTCAGTGCCTTCCCATCTCGTCATCCTGAACTTGTTTCAGGATCTGCGTTTCGCAAGCCTAGATTCCGGATGAGGTCCGGAATGGCAAAAGGCAGCCAGGGCAGGAGGCTAGGTCCGGAATGGCGTGTAAGGGGTGAGTTTGTCCTAAGGGACAGTGCTCCTAAGGGGAGTGCTTCCTCATCCGTCGCAAAGATTATTGTGGCGCTGTTAGCTTTGGCGGCCGATGAGGTTTTCGGCGAAGCGCTCCATGGTTCCGTAGGCGGAATCTTTGCAGGCTTGGTGGGCGTAGGAGAGTGCCTTGTCTGTCAGGGAAACAATCTCAGCCTTGGCATCCTGAGCGACTTGAAGGCGTGAATATATTTCCATCATGGTAGAAATCTTTGCAGACTTCTCGGATGCGGTGGCGGCTTTAGAGGCCATCGTGTCAATGATTTTCAAACGAAGTTTGTCGTCGGCCTTTTCTATGGCGCGAACCGTCAGCCAGCTCTTCTTGCTGTTCAGAATGTCCCCTCCGATGGGCTTCCCGAATACGGCCTCATCGCCGAAGGCATCTAAATAGTCGTCCTGAACTTGAAAAGCCAAGCCGAGGTAGTAGCCATATTCGTAAAGCGCATCGCAGTCTTCCTTTGGGGCATCGGCGATCAAAGCTCCCATTTTGGCTGCGCAGGCGATGAGAACGCTGGTCTTCAGGCCTATCATATTCATGTAATCATTCATCGACACCACCTCCTTGCTTTCGAACTCCATGTCATACTGCTGACCCTCGCAGACCTGCGCGGCGGTTTTCGAGAAAAGTTCCAGAGTCGGCATCAGGACATCTTTCGGAGCCTTGGCAATGCGGGCGTAGCTGTCTATGCACATAACGTCTCCAGAAAGTATGGCCGTGTCTTCACTCCATTTGGTCCAGACAGTCGGCACCTT
This sequence comes from Bacteroidales bacterium UBA1680, assembly GCA_002320605.1. GTDB lineage: Bacteria > Bacteroidota > Bacteroidia > Bacteroidales > UBA932 > Cryptobacteroides. The sequence continues at coordinate 144,020 of DCKG01000017.1, forward strand.
CCTGCGAAGAGGCGAGCGGTCCATGATGTCGTCGTGGATCAGGGTGAAGCTGTGGAAAACTTCAAGAGCTGCAGCAGGATTGAGTACTTCCGAGCCGAGAAAATCTTTATACAATGAGTATGTCGTCAAGCAAAGCCTCGGGCGTATCCGCTTGCCGCCGATTTCTATCATGTACCTGAGCGGGTCGTAAAGCCCACGAGGCTCGTCCGTGAATTGTATCTCGTCAAAAAGGACCTTGATGGCCTTGTCAATTTCTGCTTCCTGAATCATTGCCGTGAAATTTTCCCAAATTTAGGCATTTTCGCTGTAATAGGGAATTGTTTCTAATGAACTACATTTTACGCAGAGGCCGGCGAGAGCGTAACGTTATGTTTCCTTGCAAGCCTTTCAAGCAATGCTTTCTCC